>NZ_DF970206.1 GCF_000953855.2 Mizugakiibacter sediminis | reverse complement strand
GCCCTCCATGGCCGGGCGCTCGCCGGCGCGCGATGCCCTTCGAGGCATCGCGCGTCACTTCCCGGCTCGCCCCATCGCGCCCAGCCCGATGAATCCCGCTTTCAGTTGCGTCAT
>NZ_DF970205.1 GCF_000953855.2 Mizugakiibacter sediminis | reverse complement strand
GCGCGCATGCCGACGGACAGGGTCATGCAGGGGCCGACGGCGACGCCGTCGTGCGGCACGCCGGGCGGCAGGTACAGCATGTCGCCCGGCTCGAGCAGCCAGGCGTGGGTGGGCGCGAACGTGCGCAGCTGCTTCAGCTCGACGTCGTCGCGGAAATCCTTCGGCGCGCGCGGATCGGCGCTGATCGACCAGCGCCGGCGGCCGAGCCCCTGCAGCAGGAACACGTCGTACTGGTCGACGTGCGCGCCGACGCCGCCGCCGTCGGCGGCGTAGCTGACCATCACGTCGTCGACGCGCCATGTCGGCAGGAAGCGGAAGTGCCGCAGCAGCGCGGCGACGTCCGCGTCCCACTTGTCCACGTCCTGCACCAGCAGCGTCCAGTCGCTGCGCGGCAGCGCGGCGAACGCGGCCTCGTCGAACGGGCCGTTGCGCAGCGTCCAGCGGTCGCGGCGGCGGTCGCGCAGCACCAGCCGCGACAGCGCCAGTTCCTCGCAGGCCAGGCCGGCGAGGTCGTCGGGCGTGAGCGGCGGGGCGAAATCCGGAAACGCGCCGCGGATCAGCAGCGGACGCTTCTGCCAGTACTCGCGCAGGAAGCGCGCGGGCGGCATGCCCAGCGGCTGCCCGTGCCGCGCGGCGACTTCGATCGGCGCCGTGCGCATCTCAGATGTCGCGCGCCAGGTCCGCGGCCAGGCCGGTGTAGCCCGCCGGCGTCAGCGCCAGCAGCCGCGCCTTGGCGTCGGCCGGCAGCTCCAGGCCTTCGACGAAGCCGCGCATCGTCTCGCGGGTGATGCCCTGGCCGCGGGTCAGCGCCTTCAGCTGTTCGTACGGATTCGGCAGGCCGTGGCGGCGCATCACCGTCTGCACCGCCTCGGCCAGCACTTCCCAACTGGCGTCGAGATCCGCGGCGAGCCGCTCGGGCGCGACCTGCAGCTTGCCGAGGCCCTTCTGCAGCGAATCCAGCGCGACCAGCGAGTGGCCGAACGCGGTGCCGAGCGCGCGCAGCACGGTGGAATCGGTGAGGTCGCGCTGCCAGCGGCTGATCGGCAGCTTCTCGGCGAAGTGGCCGAGCAGGGCGTTGGCGAGGCCGAGGTTGCCCTCGGCGTTCTCGAAGTCGATCGGGTTGACCTTGTGCGGCATCGTCGAGGAGCCGACCTCGCCCGCCTTCAGCGCCTGGCGGAAATAGCCCAGCGAGATGTAGCCCCAGACGTCGCGCGCGAGGTCGATCAGCACGGTGTTGATGCGGCGCGTGGCGTCGCAGAACTCGGCGACGCAGTCGTGCGGCTCGATCTGCGTGGTGTAGGGATTCCAGGTCAGGCCGAGGCCCTCGACGAAGCCGCGCGACAGCTCGCGCCAGTCCACGTCCGGATAGGCGATCGCGTGCGCGTTGTAGTTGCCGACCGCGCCGTTGATCTTGCCGAGGATCTCCACCGCGGCGAGCTGGCGGCGCTGGCGCTCGAGGCGCGCGACGACGTTGGCCAGCTCCTTGCCAAGCGTGGTCGGCGAGGCGGTCTGGCCGTGCGTGCGCGACAGCATCGGCAGGTCGGCATGCGCGTGCGCCAGTTCGCGCAGCCTGCCGACCACCGCATCCAGCGCCGGCAGCAGCACGCGCTCGCGCGCGTCGTGCAGCATCAGGGCGTAGGCGAGGTTGTTGATGTCCTCGCTGGTGCAGGCGAAGTGCACGAATTCCCTGGCCTTGGCCAGCGCGGGGTCGGCGCCGATACGCTCCTTGATGAAGTACTCGACCGCCTTGACGTCGTGGTTGGTCTCGCCCTCGATCGTCTTGATGCGCGCGGCGTCATCGACGGAAAAGCCGTCGGCGATCGCCTGCAGCGCGGCGCGCGCGGGCGCGGCGAACGCCGGCAGTTCGGCGATCGCCGGGTGCTCGGCCAGCGCCAGCAGCCACTGGATCTCGACGTGCACGCGCCGGTGCATCAGCCCGTACTCGCTGAAGATCGGACGCAGCGGCTCGGCCTTGCCGGCGTAGCGGCCGTCGAGGGGGGACAGGGCGGTCAGGGCGGCTTGCGACATCGGAGGGGCCTTGGACGGAGGGCGAACGGCGCATTTTACATCCTGCCGCTATAATGCCGGGCTGCACTGTTTCGCGCGCAGCCGCAGGAGCCGCCATGAGCCGGGAACGCATCGAACGCGACAGCATGGGCGAGCTGCGGGTGCCCGCCGACGCGCTGTACGGCGCGCAGACCCAGCGCGCCGTCGACAACTTCCCGATTTCCGGCCTGCGCATGCCGCGCGCCTTCATCCGCGCGCTCGGCCTGATCAAGGCCGCCGCCGCCGAGGTCAACGCCGGCTTCGGCTATCTGAAGAAGACGCACGCGCTGGCCATCCGCCGCGCCGCGCTGCGCGTCGCCGCCGGCGAGTTCGACGCGCATTTCCCCATCGACGTCTTCCAGACCGGCTCCGGCACCAGCACCAACATGAACGCCAACGAGGTGATCGCCCACCTCGCCGCGCGCGCCGGCACGAAGGTGCATCCCAACGACCACGTCAACATGGGGCAGAGCTCCAACGACGTGATCCCGACGGCGATCCACGTCAGCGCGACGCTCACCGCCTGCGAGCGGCTGCTGCCGGCGCTGAAGCACCTGCAGCTGGCGATCGAGAAACGGGCGCGCGAACTCGGCCGCGTGGCGAAGACCGGCCGCACGCACCTGATGGACGCGATGCCGGTGACCTTCGGGCAGGAGCTGTCCGGCTGGGCCGCGCAGATCCGCTCCTGCCGCGCGCGCATCGAGGACGCGCTCGTGCGCATGCGCCGCCTGCCGCAGGGCGGCACCGCGGTCGGCACCGGCATCAACGCCGATCCGCGCTTCGGGCCGGCGGTGGCGCGCGCGCTGTCCAGGGCCACCGGCGTGCGCTTCGTCTCCGCCGACAACTATTTCGAGGGCATGGCCGCGCAGGATGCGGCGGTGGAGCTCTCCGGCCAGCTGAAGACGCTGGCCTGCGCGCTGATGAAGATCGCCAACGATCTGCGCTGGATGAACTCCGGTCCGCTGGCCGGCCTCGGCGAGATCGAGCTGCCGGCGTTGCAGCCCGGCTCGTCGATCATGCCCGGCAAGGTCAATCCGGTGATCCCGGAAGCGGTGACGATGGTGTGCGCGCAGGTGATCGGCAACGACGCCACGGTGACGGTCGCCGGGCAGAGCGGCAACTTCCAGTTGAACGTGATGCTGCCGGTGATCGCCTACAACCTGCTGCAGTCGATCGAGATCCTCGCCAACGCCTCGCGCGTGCTGGCCGACCGCGCCATCGCCGGCTTCCGCGTCAACCGCGAGCGCGTCGACGCGGCGCTGGCGCTGAATCCGATCCTGGTCACCGCGCTGAATCCGGTGATCGGCTACGAGAAGGGCGCGGCCACCGCCAAGCGCGCCTACAAGGAGAAGCGGCCGATCCTCGACGTCGCGCTGGAGACCACCGGCCTGTCGCGCAAGGAGCTGCAGAAGCTGCTGGATCCTGCCGCCCTGACCCGGGGCGGCATCCACGGCGGCGGCTCGGGAGGCGGCTGATCACGATATTCCCCGGCGGCGCCGCGGTCGCGGCGCGCGATGTGGCGAACAGCACATGCCGCCGCCGCGCGCCGCGACACAATGCGCCGAGCTCGCGCATCTCCCCCTCATGATCCTGGAGTCGAAGTGATGCTGAAACGTGCACTGTGGGCGGCGCTGTTCGTCGCCGTCGGCGCCTATGCGCAGGAAGTGGCCGTGCAGGGACCGGATCTGCTGGCCGGCAAGGCCGACGCCAAGCTGGCCGCGCTCGGACGCGAGGCGGCGGCGTCCGGCAAGATCGTCGTGGTCAATGCGCCGAAATACTGGCAGAAGCAGATCGCCGCGAAGATCCACGCCGGCGGCAACGTCGAGGTCCGCTTCAACGACAGCTTCTTCGAGAACGTCCTGGTGCGGATCGAGGACAAGCCGGCCGCGCGGCCGGAGCCGCGCGCCGTGGCCGAGGCGAAGCCGCAGCCGCGCCCCGAGCCGAAGCCCGCGGCGAGGCCGGCGCCGGTGACGCAGGACCCGGGCCCGATCGCCGCCCCGGCGCCCGC
>NZ_DF970204.1 GCF_000953855.2 Mizugakiibacter sediminis | reverse complement strand
GATCGCCGCGCTGCGCGAGGCCGGCATCGCCGCGCGCCCGCACCCCTGGCTGGCGGATGCGTTGGCGCTGGAGACGAGCATCGACGTCGCCCGCCTGCCCGGCTTCGCCGAGGGCCGCCTCGCCGTGCAGGACGGCGCGGCGCAGCTCGCCGCCGACCTTCTCGACGCGCGCGACGGCATGCGCGTGCTGGACGCCTGCGCCGCGCCCGGCGGCAAGGCCTGTCACCTGCTCGAGCGCGCGGACGTCGAACTGCTGGCGCTGGAGCGCGAGCCGGCGCGGCTGGCGCGCGTGCGCGAGAACCTCGCACGGCTCGGCCTCGCTGCCGAACTGCGCGCGGGCGACGCCGGCGATGCCGCGACGTGGTGGGACGGCCGTCCGTTCCAGCGCATCCTGATCGATGCGCCGTGCTCCGCCACCGGTGTGATCCGCCGCCGCCCCGACGTGAAACTGCACCGGCGCGCCGCCGACCTGCCCGCGCTCGTCGCCGAACAGGCGCGCCTGCTGGCCGCGCTGTGGCCGCTGCTGGCGCCGGGCGGGCGCCTGGTCTACGCCACCTGCTCCGTGCTGCGCGCGGAGAACGCGGCCGTGGTCGACGGTTTCCTCGCCGCGCACGCCGACGCGCGCGCGGTCACGCCGGCGCTGCCGGCCGGCCGCGCCGACGGCGCCGGCTGGCAGCTCCTGCCCGGCGATGACGGCCTGGACGGCATGTACTATGCCGTCCTCGAAAAACGCGCCTGACGCCCCGGATCACCGATGAACGCCATCCCGCCCGTGCGCGGCGCCCGCCGCGAAGCCGCGCTGTTCTTCCTGTTCGCGTTCGTGCTGCTGGCGGCCGGCATCGGCCTGCGCGATCCGTGGCCGTCCGACGAGCCGCGCTTCACCCTGGTGGCGAAGCAGATGGTCGAGTCGGGCGAGTGGCTGTTCCCGCATCGCGGCATCGAGCTGTATTCCGACAAGCCGCCGACGCTGATGTGGCTGGAGGCGCTGGGCTACGAAATTTTCGGCCACTGGCGCATCGCCTTCCTGCTGCCCTCGCTGCTGGCGGCGCTGGGGACGCTGTGGCTGGTCTACGACCTCGGCAGGCGGCTGTGGACGCCGCGCACCGGCCTGTACGCCGCCGGCGCGCTGTTGTGCGTGGTGCAGTTCGTCTACCAGTCCAAGCGCGCGCAGATCGATCCGCTGGTGACCTTCTTCATCACCGCGGCCAACTACGGCCTGCTGCGGCATTTCCTGCTGGGCCCGGACTGGCGCGCCTACTGGCTGGGCTGCTTCGCCGCCGGGCTGGGCGTGATCACCAAGGGCGTCGGCGTGCTGGCGCTGGCGCTGTTCCTGCCGTACTTCTTTGCGCGCTGGCGCGGCTGGAACGGGCTGGCGCGCATCGAGGGCGGCGGCTGGCGCTGGGCCGCGGGCGCGCTGGCGCTGCTGGCGGCGATCGCGCTGTGGCTGGGGCCGATGCTGTGGACGGCGCAGGCGCACGGCACGGCGGAATACCGCGCCTACGTGCAGGACATCCTGTTCCACCAGACCGCCGGTCGCTACACCGATTCCTGGGACCACCACCACCCGGCCACGTACTACCTGGTGGTGATCCTGTTCAGCTGGCTGCCGCTGTCGCTGACCTATCCCGGCACGTTCCCGCGCTGGCGGGAGCGCCTGCGCGCGCGCGACGCGCGCTTCCTGCTGCCGCTGGCATGGGTGGTGCTGGTGGTGCTGTTCTTCAGCATCCCCAAGGGCAAGCGCGACGTGTACATCATGCCGGCGCTGCCGATGCTGGCGCTGGTCAGCGGGCCGTTCCTCGCCGAGCTGATCGGCCGGCGCTGGCTGCGCGCCGCGTCGCTGGCGCTGGTCGTGCTGCTGGGCTCGGGCTTTGTCGGCGCCGGGCTGTGGGCGCTGGCGGGCCATCCGGCCTTCGCGCAGCGCTTCGCCGAGCAGCGCGGCCTCGAGGGCGGCGGCGCGGCGATGTGGTGGATGCTGCTGGCGATGGGCGCCGCGCTGCTGGCCGCCGCCGCGATCGGGCGGCTGCGCCGCGGCGTGCAGGCGCTGCTGGCCGGGCTCGCCGCGCTGTGGCTGCTGTGGAGCCTGTGGGCGTACCCGCTGCTGAACCCGTCCAGCTCGGCGGCAGGAGTGATGCGGAAAGTCGCGGCGATCATCGGCCCGCACGCCGAACTGGCCATGGTGGCCTGGAAGGAGCAGAACCTGCTGATGGCCGACCGTCCGGCCGTCGACTTCGGCTTCGGCCGCCCCTGGCACGAGCAGCTCGCCGCCGCGCTCGCCTGGCAGCGCCAGGCGCCGGAGCGGCGCTGGGTGTTCGTGCAGGGCGCGGCGCTGGGGCCCTGCGTGGATCGCGGCAAGGCGGTCTACGTCGGCCACGCCAACCGCCGCGAATGGTGGCTGTTCCGCGCCGAGGCCGTGGTGCCGGGCTGCGTGCCCGGTCCGGCGGCGGACAGCGGCGAGAACCCGAACGCGGAATAGCGACGCAGGTCCGCTTTTCGCCCCGGGCGTTCCGCTAGCGTGACCCGACGGGGGACGCCATGCGGGAGCATGAGATACCGGTCAAGACCGAGGTGGGGCAGCGTGAAGTCGGCGAACGCCGGCGCAGCCTGCCGCCGCACGCCCGCACCGTCCTGATCGCCATCAACGGCACGCAGACGCTGGCCGAACTGCGCGACGGCTTCCGCGCCTTCGCCGACTTCGACACGATCATGATCCGCCTGATCGCGGAAGGGCTGGTGCAGGCCCGGCCCGCCGACGAGAGCGCCGGCGCGGCCGTGTCCGCGGAGGTGCTGCGCGCCAAGCAGCTGATGACCGAGAGCGTCGCCGCGGCGTACGGCCTGCGCGGCATCACGCTGACGCTCAGGCTCGAACGCAGCTCCAGCGCCGCCGAGCTGGCCGCGTTGCTGCCGGATTTCCAGCGCGCGCTGACCAAGGCGCGCGGCGCGGAGTTCGCCGCGGCGATCGTCGCCCGCGCCAACGCCCTGCTCGATACCGCCGCCTTGCCGCGCTGAGGCCACGCTCGGCTACACTGGCGCGCCCGGCCTGCAGGCCGCCGCGCGTCCTCACGCTGCCCCGACGATGAACGTCAACCTGATCGCCTGGGACAACGGCTTCGGCCTGACCCGCAACCTGCGCCTGCTCGGCGAGGCGCTGACCGCCTCCGGACATCGCGTCAGCGTCAGCGCGATCCGCCGCGGCAAGCTGCGCAAGATCCTGCGTCCGAAGCTGCTGCGCGCGCGCATCGCCTGGCAGCGGTTGCGCGGCGGCGAAGTGCGCAGCTACGACGTCAACCTGATGCTCGAGCACGTGCGCGCGGAGTACTTCCCGGTGGCGCGCCACAACGTGCTGATGCCGCATCCGGAATGGTTCCTCGACAGCGACCGCGCCGCCCTGGGCGGCGTCGACCGCGTGTTCGCGCTGACCCGTCACGCCGTGCCGATCTTCGAGCGGCTGGGCAAGCCGGTCGACTACGTCGGCTTCACCAGCGAGGACCGCCTCGACCGCGGCGTGCCGCGCGAGCGCGCGTTCTTCCATCTGGCCGGACGCAGCCAGAACAAGGGCACCGAGGCGCTGCTGGCGCTGTGGCGGCGCCATCCGGAATGGCCGCGCCTGACCGTGGTGCAGAATCCGCGCACGGCGAAGCTGGGACCGCCGGCGGCGAACATCGACCACCGCATCGACTATCTCTCCGACGCCGAACTCAGGCGCCTGCAGAACGCCCACCGCTTCCACCTGTGCCCGTCGGAGACGGAGGGCTTCGGCCACTATCTGGTCGAGGCGATGGGCGTCGGCGCGGTCACCGTCACCGTGGACGCGCCGCCGATGCACGAGATGGTCACGCCCGAGCGCGGCGCGCTGGTCGGCCATGCGCGCACCGGCACGCAGCACCTCGCCACCACGTACTACTTCGACGCCGCCGCGATGGAGGCCACGGTGACGCGCCTGCTCGGTCTGGACGACGCCGAGCTGGAGCGCATGGGCGACGCCGCGCGCGCCTGGTTCGAGGCCAACGACCGCGCCTTCCGCGAGCGCATCGGCGCCGCGGTGGCGGCGCTGGGCTGAAAGGCGTGCGCCGGTTCAGGCGGCCGGTGCCTCGTACATCCAGCGCAGCGTGTCCGCCAGCGGGATCGCCGGCAGCGGGCCGATCGCCGCGGCCAGGCGCGCGGCGCTGCCGACCAGCCGCCGCACCTCGTTGTCGCGCACGTAGGCGGGATTGACCCGCACCTCGATGCGGTAGCCGGCGATGGTCTCCATCATCGTCAGCACCTCGCGCAACGACCAGGCCTGGCCGCTGCACAGATTGAACACGCTGCCCGACGGCGGCGCGGCCTCGAGCAGGCGCCGGTAGCACGCCGCCACCGCGCGCACGTCCTGGAACTCGCGCCATACCTCGAGGTTGCCCAGTTCGATGGCGGCGGCGCGGCGGCGGAAGTGGTCGACGATCTTCGGGATCAGGAACTGCGGCGACTGGCCGACGCCGGTGTAGTTGAACGGCCGCACCAGGACGAGCGGCAGGCGCTCGCACCACAGCCGCGCCATGTATTCCATTGCCAGCTTGCTGACCGCGTAGTCGTTGGCCGGCGCCGGCGGGGTGTCCTCGTCGATCGGCTCGACGGTGGCGTTGCCGTAGACGTTGGCGCTGCTGGCCAGGATCACCGCGCGCGGCGTCCGCGGCAGCGCGGCCAGCGCCTCCAGCAGGTGGCGCGTGCCGACCACGTTGCAGCGGTAGATCGCGTCGACGTCGCCGTGGGCGACGAAGGCGATCGCGGCGAGATGGATCACCGCGTCCGGCCGCACCTCGGCGACGGTGCGCGCCACCGCCTCGCGGTCGAGCAGGTCGACGGCGCGTTCGTCCGGCGAGGTCTCGCGCGCGTGCGCGGCGTGGCCGAGTCCGGTGACGTGCCAGCCGGCGCGTTCCAGTTCGGCGCGCACGTAGCGGCCGGTGAAGCCGCTGCTGCCGGTCAGCAGGAGGCGCGGACGCGCGGGTTCAGCAGGAGAAGCCACGGCGATTCCGCTCGAGATCGGCCTCGACCATCATCGCGCACAGCTGTTCCAGCGTGGTCTTCGCCTCCCAGCCCAGCTCCGCGCGCGCCTTCGCCGGATCGCCGATCAGCAGGTCCACCTCCGCCGGCCGGTGGAACTTCGGATTGATCCGCACCAGCACCCGCCCCGTGCGCGTGCACACCCCCGTCTCCTCCACGCCGCGGCCGCGCCACTCCAGCGCGTAACCCGCGGCCCGGAACGCCAGCGTCGCGAAGTCGCGCACCGTCTCCGTGCGCTTCGTCGCCAGCACGTACGTGTCCGGCCGCTCCGCCTGCAGCATCCGCCACATGCCCTCGACGTATTCCTCGGCGTAGCCCCAGTCGCGCTTCGCGTCCAGGTTGCCCAGCTCCAGCACGTCCTGCTTGCCCAGCGCGATCTTCGCCACCGCGTCGGTGATCTTGCGCGTCACGAACTCGCGCCCGCGCAGCGGCGACTCGTGGTTGAACAGGATGCCGCTGGCGCCGAAGATGCCGTACGCCTCGCGGTAGTTCACCGTGCTCCAGTGCGCGAACAGCTTCGCCACCCCGTACGGACTGCGCGGCCAGAACGGCGTCGTCTCCGTCTGCGGCACCGCCTGCACCTTGCCGAACATCTCCGAGGTGGAAGCCTGGTAGAAACGGATCTTCGGGTTGACGATGCGGATCCCCTCGAGCAGGTGCAGCGCGCCGATGCCGGTGATCTTGGCGGTGGTGACCGGCTGCTCGAACGACACCCCGACGAAGCTCTGCGCCGCCAGGTTGTACACCTCCTCGGCGCCGCTGCGCTCGAGCAGGCGCAGCGTGCAGCCGAGATCGGTGAGGTCGTATTCCTCCAGCGTCAGGTTGGGGTGCTTGTCGACGCCCAGCTCCTCGATGCGCCAGAAATTCACCGAGCTGGTGCGCCGGTACGTGCCGTACACGCGGTAGCCCTTGTTCAGCAGCAGGCGCGCCAGGTAGGCGCCGTCCTGGCCGGATATGCCGGTGATCAGTGCGGTCTTCATGTCGGAGATTCCGGATCGGGCGCTACGGGCTGCGGCCGCGTCGCGCGAGAAGGAACGCGCATTCTGCCAGCGCCGCCGCGCCGCGGCGAGCTTGCGTTCAGATGCGCTGGCCGCGCTCCAGCAGCCACAGCTTGATGAATTTCTGCCGCACGTAGTTCGCCTCGACGTAGGCGAACACCAGGCCGCGCCAGCCGTCGAGGAAGCCGAGCCGCAGCACGTAGCCGCGCAGGAAGCGCCAGAACGGATTGAGCAGAATGTTGGCGAGGCGCGCGCGGCGGCCGCGCGCGTGCATGTGCTCGGCCATCAGCCGGGCGTAGCGTTCGAGTCGGCCGAGCTGGTCGGCCAGCGAGCGGTAGGCGTGATGTTCGAGATCGCCGGCGAGCGTCCGCACCGGCCCGTCGACGGTGACGTGCTCGTGGATCTCACGGTCGCCGCGCCAGCCGCCGCGGCGGCGGTCGAACAGGCGCAGCACGCGGTCGGGGTAGGCGTTGCCATGGCGCAGGTAGGCGCCGAAATATTCCGTGGCGCGCGCGAAGCGGTAGCCGGCGGCGCCGGCGAAACCCGACGCGCGCGCGCGTTCGATCGCCGTGCGCAACGCGGGCGTGACGCGTTCGTCGGCATCGAGGCACAGCACCCAGTCGTGGCGCGCCTGCCGCACGGCGTAGTCCTTCTGCGCGCGATAGCCGTCGAAGGCGCGTTCGAGCACGCGCGCGCCCTTCGCCGCGGCGCGCTCGCGGGTGCCGTCGGTGGAGCCGGAGTCGACCACCACGATCTCGTCGCAGAACGCCAGCGAGTCGAGGCAGGCGTCGATGCGGTCGGCCTCGTTGCGGGTGATGATGCAGGCCGAGAGCCGCGGTGGGGCGGGCAGCGACATGGGCGGCACGGGGCGGTCGAGCGGAATTCAAGGGTAGCCGAGGGTGTCCTGCGCCGTCATCGCCCCGGCCCGCGCGGCGGCGCCAGCGGAAGCGTGAATCGGATCACGATTGGCGCCGGCGCGGCGTCCGCCGCAGCAGATGTTCACCGGCCCGCTCGGCGCCGGTTCAGGCGGCCGCCGTACAACGGTCTTGCGGTTGCGACATAATTGAACCGGCGAGACACAGGGGCAAAGGCCGGCGCAGACCGGCCGCAGTGTGAAGCGGATCCAGGGAATCTCCCGCGCATGACCACCGTCAATCTGGTTTTCTGGGACAACGGCTTCGGCCTGTCCCGCGATTTCCGCCTCCTCGCCGAGGCGCTGCGCTGCAACGGCTGCGAGGTCACGGTGACGGCGCTCGGCATCGAGCACGAACGCCGCCGCCGCAGCAAGCGCATGCGCGCCTACGTGCGCGCGCAGCGGCTGTGGTGCGGCCTGCGGCGCCGGTGGCGGCCGCCGCAGGTGTTCGATCTCAACATCATGTTCGAGCATCTGTGGCCGGACCAGCTGATCCGGTCGCGCCGCAACGTCGCGCTGCCCAACCCGGAATGGTTCGACCGCCGCGACCAGCACTTCCTGCCGTCGATCGACCGCATCTGGGCGAAGACGCGCAACGCCGCCTCGATCTTCGACCGCCTGGGCTACCCCACCAGCTGGGTCGGCTTCCACAGCGACGACCGCTACGATCCGGCCGTTCCCCGCGAGCGCAAGTTCTTCCACCTCGCCGGCGGCAGCCGCATCAAGGGCACCGACCGGCTGCTGGCCGTGTGGCGGCGGCATCCGGAATGGCCGACGCTGACCGTGCTGCAGCATCCGCGCGAGGCGCACCCGGGCCCGTCCGCGCCCAACATCGTGCACCGGCTGGGCTACCTCGACGTTTCCAATCCCGCGCACTACGCCGAGTTGAAGCGCCTGCAGAACAGCCACGCCTTCCATCTGTGCACCTCGGAGACCGACGGCTGGGGCCACTACCTGGTCGAGGCGCTGGGGGTGGGCGCGGTGACGGTCACCGTCGATGCGCCGCCGATGAACGAGTTGGTCACGCCCGAGCGCGGCCTGCTGGTGCCGTACGAGGACACCGGCAACATGGCGCTGGCCACGACCTACTATTTCGACGAGCGCGCGCTGGAGGAAACCGTCGAGCGCGCGCTCTCCCTCGGCGATGCCGAGCTGCGCGCGCTCGGCGAACGGGGGCGCGCGTGGTTCGTCCAGAACCGCGCCGCATTCGTGCGGCGGGTCGGCGACGCGCTCGACGCGACCCTGCATTGAGCGGGGCAGCCGCATCCCGCCGGACGTGGCCGGCGCAACTGGCCGGCGCGGCGTTGGCGTTCCAGGCGCTGTTCGCGATGACCAGCTTCGGCCGCTGGCTGCGGCCGGAGTACGGCGCGATCGCGGCGCTGCTGCTGCTGGTGGCGGCGGGCGGCGCGCGCTGGCGCGCGCTGGCCAGGCACCCGCTGGCCTGGCTGGTGCTCGCGTTCGTCGTCTATGCGGTGCTGCAGGCCGCCTACGTCGCGCAACTGGCGCCCGGCGTGCCGGTCGCCAAACATCTTTCGGCCAACGCGGAACCGGTGCGCGTCGGCGTGTTCGCCTGCGCGATCGGCGCCTGGCTGGCGGACCGGCCGCGGTACATGCCGCACCTGCTCGGCCTGATGGTGGTCGGCTTCGCGCTCGCCGCGCTGGCGTGCGCGCCGTGGCGGGAGCTAGGCGCGGTCGTCGCCGGGTCCTTGCGCCTGCGCTTCCGCTACGCCGAGAACATCGTCGGCGAATACGCCGCGATCGGATTGCTGCTGCTGACGCTGTACGCGGCGTCGACGCCGCTGCGCGGCCGTGCGGCGAAGGCGGCGGCGCTGGGGCTGGCGGCGCTGCTGCTGCTGGCGTGCCTGCTGTACGCGCAATCGCGCGCCGCGTGGCTTGCCGCGGGGCTGATTCCGCTGGTCGCCGTCGCCCATCAGCGCGCCGTCACCGCCCGCTGGCGCCGGCCGGCGGCGGTCGCAGCGGCCGCGGCGGTGTTCGCCGTGGCGGCGGTGCTGTGCGTCGGCTACACGCTGGTCGCGCGGCGCTTCGCCGGCGGCGAAGCGCTTGCCGAGGCGCTGGCGCACGGCGGCTTGGCGACGCTGCCGCCCTCCTCGGCGTCGGTGCGCCTGCAACTCGCGGCGCTCGGCCTGCACGCCTGGCAGGCGCATCCGCTGCTGGGCAGCGGCCTGTACGGCATCGGGCCGATGATCGCGGCCAGCGGCATCCGCATCGCCGACTACGTGCCGCCGCACCTGCACAACGCCTACTTGCAGGCGGCGGTCGGTCTCGGCGGCATCGGCGCGGCGTTGCTGCTGGCGGCGTTCGGCGTGCTGGTGCGCGAGCTGGTCCTGGCCCGCCGCGCCGGCGAAGTCGGCGCGGCGCTGTACTGGGCGCTGCTCGGCAGCCTCGGCATCGTGCTGGTGGTCAACGCCTTCGATTTCCTGCTGTGGCGCTTCGACTACCTGCGCGCGCCGCTGGAGATCCTGCTCGGCTGCTGCTTCGCCCTGTCGCTGCGTCGGCGCGGCGCCGGCCCTGCGGCGGGCGCGGCGTAAGGCGGGCGCGTAAGGCGGGCGCAAGGGCCGCGGCTGGCGGCTCGGGTAAACTGGCGCGCCCCGCCGAGGATGGACCGCACCCTTGATCCGCGACGCCTTCGTCCGACACGAACGCCTGCGCGCGCTCATGCCCTGGCTGCCGCTGTGGCTGGCGGTGGCGTCGTTCGCCATCTTCCAGCACGGGCCGATGCCGCTGTACTCGACGCGCACGCTGGCGGTGGCGTGGGAGATGTGGCACCACCACGAGTTCCTGGTGCCGCACATCAACGGCGCGCCGTACAGCCACAAGGTGCCGCTGCTGTTCTGGCTGATCCATGCCGGCTGGGCGCTGTTCGGCGTCAACGACGTGTGGCCGCGCGCGCTGGAGGTGCTGATCGGCGCTGCGCAGCTGGTGTTGGCGACGGCGCTGGCGCGGCGGCTGTTTCCGGAGCGGCCGTGGATCGCGCGGGCGACGCCGTGGATGCTGATGGCGCTCAGCTACGCGTTCCTGTTCGACCTGCAGATCATGTACGAGGTGCTGCTGGCGGTGTGGGTGCTGGCGGCGCTGCTGTGCCTGGCGCCGCGGCGCGACCGCGGCGAGCCGCGCTGGCTGCCGTTCGCGCTGTGCGTCGGCGCCGGCCTGCTGACCAAGGGGCCGGTGATGTTGCTGCACGTCGCCTTTCCGTTCCTGCTCGGCCCGCTGTGGAGCGATTGGGCGGCGGCGCACAGGCGCCGCTGGTACGCGGTCGGCGCGCTGGCGCTGCTCGGCGGTTTCGCGCTGCTGCTGGCGTGGGCGCTGCCGGCGGCGCAGCGCGGCGGCGCGGAGTACCGCCACGAGCTGTTCTTCCTGCAGACCGCCGGGCGCGTGGTCGAGGCCTTCGACCACGCGCGTCCGCTGTGGTGGTACCTGCCGTGGCTGCCGGTGGTGCTGTTCCCGTTCAGCGTCTGGCCGCGCGCGCTGGTCGCGCTGGCGACGCTGCGCCGGCCATTCGAGTCCGGCCTGCGCTTCCTGCTGTGCTGGCTGCTGCCGCTGCTGCTGGCGTTCTCGCTGGTCAGCAGCAAGCAGACCTACTACCTGCTGCCCGCCTTCGGCGGCGCGGTGATGCTGGTCGCGGTGGCGATCGCGCGGCTGCGCGAGCGCGGCGGCGCGGCGGCGACCAGCGCCTGGCTGGGGCCGTGGCCGCTGGCGGCCGGCGGCTTCGCCCTCGCGGCGGTGCTGTTCGCGCTGCCCGCGGCGGTGGCGTCGGGCCGCATCGACGTCGATCGCGAATCGCTGCACTGGCTGAAGGACCTGTCGACGGCCAGCGCGCCGTTCGGCGTGGTGTTCCTGCTGCTCGGCGCGCTGCTGCTGGTGCGCGGCCGCGGCGAGCTGCGCCGCTTGGCGTTCGCCGGCCTGATCGGCACCGCCGCCGCCGGCACGCTGTTCTCGCTGACCCTGTATCCGGCCGGCTTCGACCTCGCGCCGACCGCGCGCCTGCTGGCGCACGCCGAGGCGCAGGGCCGCGCGATCGGCAACCTCGGCCTCTACGAGGGCCAGTACCACTGGCTCGGCCGGCTGACGCGGCCGATCGACCGCCTGTACGAGGGCGAGGCGCTGCAGGACTGGGCGCGCGCGCACCCGGACGGCCTGGTGGTCGCCTATCCCAGCCGGCTCGGTGCCGACGACCTGCGCTATGCGTTGCTGGTGCAGCCGTTCCGCTCGGTGTGGATCGTGGTGTGGGAGGCGCGCGCGCTGGCCGCCGAGCGGCGCGGCGAGACGCCGCCGGAACCGCGCCGGCCCACGGACCTGCAGCCGGCCGGCTACTGGCGCTACCGCGACATGCGTTGAGGCGGAGCCGATGGAGCGGGACGCGATCGAACGCCTGCGCGCCCAGATCGGCGGTCCGCGCGACGGCGCGCTGCTGCGCTTCGGCCTCGGCCAGGCACTGCTCGCGGCGGGCGACGCCGCGGCGGCGGCGCAGGCCTTCCGCGATGCGCTCGGCTTCGAACCCGACTACTCGGCGGCGCACAAGCTGCTCGGCAAGGCGCTGGAGGCGGCCGGCGACCGCGCCGCCGCAGCCGAGGCCTATCGCCGCGGCATCGAGGTCGCCGCGCGCCGCGGCGACCGCCAGGCGGAGAAGGAGATGCGCGTGTTCCTGCGCCGGCTGGAGCGCGCCGGCGGGTGAGGTCCCTTCAGGCGCCGCGGCGCACCGCCTCGGGCAGCGCTTCCGGCGCGGTGCCGTGGCGCGCCAGCCAGTACGGCTCGTGCGCGTGCGGCTGCGGGCGTTCGGCGTAGCGCTTGTAGGTCCACTGGTACTGCGTGAAGGCGCGTTCGACGCAGGCCTCGACGCCGCGGTTCAGGGCGGCGCAGGCCGTGCGCAGGTCGGCGTCGGCGATGCCTTCGGGCGCCGGCAGGAACTGCAGGCGGAAGCCGGCGCCGCGCGGCAGCCGCTGCATGAAGGCGAACAGCACGGTCGCGCCGGTGCGCGCGGCCAGCCGCGGCAGCAGCACCATGGTGCTGGCCTCGATGCCGAAGAACGGCGCGAACTGGCCCTCGCCCTGCTTGGGCTGCTGGTCGGGCAGGATGCCGACCACGCCGCCGGCGGCGAGCCGCTTGTACAGCGCGCGCACGCCGGCGCCCTCGGCGCGCACCTGTTCGGGCGCCAGCGCGCCGCGCGCGCGCACCAGCAGCGCCTCGAACTCGGGATGGCGCGGCGGCGCGTACAGGATGGCCAGGCGCGTGCGGCTGCACAGCCAGTAGTTCAGCAGCTCCCAGCAGCCGAGGTGCGGCGCGGCGACGATCAGGCCGCGGCCGGAAGCCAGCGCGGCGTCGAACAGCGCGCCGCCCTCGATCTCGCGCACCAGCGCCAGCGCGCGTCGCGCGTCGCGGCCCCAGATGCATGCGATCTCGGCGAGCGCGCGACCGGTCTCGGCCAGCGTCGCGCGCGCCAGCGCCGTGCGCGCCTCGGCGGAGAGCTGCGGCCGCGCCAACGCCAGATTGGTTTCGACGTTCAGCCGCTCGCGGCCGCGCAGGCGCCACATCAGGCCGCCCAGCGCCGCGCCCAGCGCGTGCAGCGCGCGCAACGGCAGCAGGCCGAGCAGGCGCAGCGCGAGGTAGACGAGGGCGACGTTCCAGCGCATGGTCATCGCGGCGGCAAAGCCGCAAGTGTAGCGGCGCGCCGCCGCGCTCGCTTGTCCGTCGCCGGCCGCTCTGCTATTCAGGGCGGCAGCGGTGCGCGGGTGGCGCACGAGGGTGGAGGACCGGCAGCCGATGATCGCGCTGATCCAGCGCGTCGCCGAGGCGCGCGTCGAGGTGGGCGCGGAAACGGTCGGCGCGATCGGGCCGGGCCTGCTGGCCTTCGTCGCGGTCGAGCCCGGCGACGGCGAGGCGCAGGCGCAGCGCATGCTTGAACGGCTGCTCGGCTACCGCATATTCCCGGACGACGCCGGCCGCATGAACCGCGCGCTGGCCGACACCGGCGGCGGCCTGCTGCTGGTCCCGCAGTTCACGCTGGCGGCGGACACGGCCAAGGGCATGCGCCCCAGCTTCGCCTCGGCGGCGACCCCCGGCGACGGGCGCCGCTGGTTCGAACGGCTGCTCGAGCTGGCCCGTGCGCGTCACGCGCCGGTCGCCGGCGGTCGCTTCGGCGCGCACATGCGCGTGCACCTGATCAACGACGGCCCGGTGACGTTCTGGCTGCAGGCGCGCTGAGCGGGGTGCGTTCGGCGCGAAAAGGCGGCGAAGATCGGGATTTTGGCACGTTTCGTGCCGGCTCGACCCGTTCGCGGCATCACTTGATCTCTGGTCAAAAAATCACCATCTCGGTATACTGAACGGTTCCGGCGTCCAGCGGTGCAAGTATGGAAAACAATCCTCAGCAGCAGTCCGAGATCAAACAGCTGATCACGAAGGGCCGTGAGCAGGGCTACCTGACTTACGCCGAGGTCAACGATCACCTGCCGGACGACATCGTCGACCCGGAGCAGATCGAAGACATCATCAGCATGATCAACGGCATGGGCATCGAGGTGCACGAGGTCGCGCCCGATACCGATCTGCTGATGCCGGACGCGCCGGCCGCCTCCGAGGACGACGAGACCGCCACCGAGGAAGCGGTGGCGATGCTCACCGCGGTCGACGCCGAAGTCGGCCGCACCACCGACCCCGTGCGCATGTACATGCGCGAGATGGGCACGGTGGAACTGCTCACCCGCGAGGGCGAGATCGCCATCGCCAAGCGCATCGAGGAAGGACTGAACCAGGTGCAGAGCGCCCTGGCCAGCTTCCCGTGGGCGATCCAGCTGCTGCTCGAGGAGTACGACCAGCACCTCGACGGCAAGCGCCGCCTGAGCGAGATCCTCGCCGGCTTCAACGACATCGAGCAGCCCGACGCCACCCAGCTGGCCGAGCCGCTGGTCGAGGCCGACGAGGCCGACGAAGAGGACGAAGACGAGGAGGCGGCGGGCGACGGCGAGGAAGCCAGCCCCGGCGAGTCCGGCCCGGATCCGGAGGAAGTGAAGCGGCGCATGGACGAGCTGCGCACCCTCTACGCCAAGTTCCAGAAGCTGGCCGAGAAGCACGACAGCGCCGACCGCAAGGTCATGAAGCTGCGCGAGCAGATGGCCGAGGCGTTCCTCAAGCTGAAGCTGCCTTCGGCGCTGATCGACGGCTTCGTGAAGAAGCTGCGCGACGTGGTCAACGCGATCCGCCAGCACGAGCGCGAGATCATGGAGATCTGCGTCAAGCAGGCGCGCATGCCGCGCAAGGAATTCCTCAAGCTGTTCCCGTCCAACGAGACCAACCTCGCCTGGGCGGACGAGCTCGGCCGCAAGCGCCAGAAGTGGTCGCCGGGCATCAAGAGCCACAAGGAGGCGCTGGTCGCCGAGCAGCAGAAGCTGGTCGACATCGAGCGCGCGCTGCACCTGCCCCTGACCGACATCAAGGAGATCAACCGCGCGATGTCGATCGGCGAGGCCAAGGCCCGCCGCGCCAAGAAGGAAATGGTCGAGGCCAACCTGCGCCTGGTGATCTCGATCGCCAAGAAGTACACCAACCGCGGCCTGCAGTTCCTCGACCTGATCCAGGAAGGCAACATCGGCCTGATGAAGGCGGTCGACAAGTTCGAATACCGCCGCGGCTACAAGTTCTCCACCTACGCCACCTGGTGGATCCGCCAGGCCATCACCCGCTCGATCGCCGACCAGGCGCGCACCATCCGCATCCCGGTGCACATGATCGAGACGATCAACAAGCTGAACCGCATCTCGCGGCAGATGCTGCAGCAGTACGGCCGCGAGCCGACGCCGGACGAGCTGGCCAAGGTGATGGAGATGCCGGAGGACAAGATCCGCAAGGTGCTGAAGATCGCCAAGGAGCCGATCTCGATGGAGACGCCGATCGGCGACGACGAGGATTCGCATCTCGGCGACTTCATCGAGGACAGCAACGTCGACTCGCCGATCGACTCCGCCACCACCACCGGCCTGATGGAAACCGTGCGCGAGGTGCTGGCCGGGCTGACGCCGCGGGAGGCGAAGGTGCTGCGCATGCGCTTCGGCATCGACATGAACACCGACCACACGCTGGAAGAGGTCGGCAAGCAGTTCGACGTCACCCGTGAGCGCATCCGCCAGATCGAGGCCAAGGCGCTGCGCAAGCTGCGCCACCCGAGCCGCAGCGAGCAGCTGCGCTCGTTCCTCGATCTCGACTGAACGCGCGCTCCGCGCCATGACGCAAACGCCCCGCACGCGCGGGGCGTTTGCGTTGCGCGACCACGCAGGCGCGAGGCGCCGCGGATCTTCGAGTGAACGCGGCGCCCCCGAAGGATCCCCTCTCCCGCCCGTGGCGGACGAGGGGCAGGGCGGCGATGGCACGGCCGCGCCGGCGGCCGTCCGCGGCGTCGCGAAAGGCGCGGCGCCGAGCTCAGCCCGGCGTATAGAAGAACTGCTCGTGCACGATCTTGTCGCCGCGCACGCGGTAGACGCAGATCTCCTGCATGTTCACCCGGCCCATGCCCTTGAAGGTGGCATCGAGCTTCATGACGACGCTGAACCAGTCGCCGGCGACCAGCGGATCGCTGACGCTGTTGCCGTGGATGGCCTCGACGCGCGCGTTGAACTGACGCCCCTTCTCGCGGATCGCCGCCAGACCCTTCACGCTGCCGAGCGCGCCCGGCGGCAGGCCTTCCGGCTCGATGCTGACCGCATCCTCGGCGTACAGCTCCTCCTGCGCCTGTTCGTACTTGCCCTGGCGGCACAGTTCCACCAGCCGGCGGGCGATCGTTTCGGTGCTCATGGCCAACCTCCTTGCTGCGGGGATGGCGAGAGACTCGCATGCCACCGCTGACAGCGTGGTGTCAGCAGGCCGGGTGCGCCGGATCGCGACATCGCCGCCCGGCCCGGCGGCAAGAGGCCCGTTTTTGCAGCAGAATGAAATCGGGCGTATCATTTCTACAGAAATGAAACTCGACAATGCCGCCGCCGTCCGCCGCGAACCCGATCCCGCCGGGGTGCTGACCCGCGCCGCGCTGCGCGCCGCCGAACTGCTGCACTTGCGCCACGCCCAGCTCGCCGCGGTGCTCGGCGTCAGCGCGGCGACGGTCTCGCGGCTGGCGCGCGCCGGCCTCACCCTGGAGCCGTCCAGCAAGCCGTGGGAACACGCCGTGCTGTTCGTGCGTGCGTTCCGCGCGCTGGACGCGATCGTCGGCGGCGACGACGCCACCGCGCGCGCCTGGCTGGACGCCGAGAACCTCGCGCTCGGCGGCCGCCCGCGCGAGCTGATCACGAGCACCGAAGGACTGGTCCGTGTCGTCCACTACCTGGACGCCATGCGCGCTCCGCTCTGAAGCGCGCCGCCTGGAGCGCCGCGCCTGGCGCGCGGTGGAGGCGCAGCACCGCGCGTCGACGCTGCGCCTCGCCGACGGTCTCGCCGAGCAGCAGCTGCTGGAAGACCTGCTGGAAGCGGGCAAGCCGCCGCTGCCCGCGGCCGCGCGCCGCCTGCACTATCTGCTGGCCACGCCGTTCCGCTATCCGTCGCCGTTCGGCTCGCGCTTCCGCGCGCCCACCGATCCCGGCGTCTGGTACGGCGCCGACGCGCCGCGCACCGCGCTGGCCGAGCTGGCGTTCTGGCGCTGGCGCTTCCTGCTCGACGCGCCGGCGCTGACCGCGCTGGCGCCGACGCCGCACACGCTGTTCCGCGCGCGCGTGCGCACGCGCGCCGTCGACCTGATGCGCCCGCCGCTGGCCGCGCAGCGCGCGCAGTGGGAATCGCCGGTCGCCTACGCCGCCACGCAGGCGCTGGCGCGCGCCGCGCGCGAAGCGCCGCTGGGCGCGATCCGCTACCGCTCCGTGCGCGACCCGCGCCGCGGCGCCTGCGTCGCCCTGCTGACGCCCGAAGCGTTCGCCGCCTCCGCGCCCGACGAGACGCAGAGCTGGCACCTCTCCGTCACCCGCGAACGCGTCGCCGCCATCCGCGCCGTCGGCAGCGAAGCCTTCGAGTTCGCCAGCGCGGACTGGCCGCGCGAGCGGCCGCGGTGATGCTGGCGCGTGCGCAGCGCTGCCGCTATCGTTCCCCTCCCGCCACGCGACCGCGCGTCGCCGCCACCCGCACGACGGGCCTATAGCTCAACGGTTAGAGCAGGGGACTCATAATCCCTTGGTTCCAGGTTCGAATCCTGGTGGGCCCACCAATCCCCGCGTATGGACCTCCTGTGCGCATTTCAGTGAAGTTTGCGCGCCGGAGCAAACTTCGATGAACGGCCATCCAAGTGTGCACGGTCGGTGGAAGCCCCAGATGTGCTTTTACCCATAGAGTGGTCACCATACGTGATGGCGGGTGACCGTGTCGCCGGCGCGTGCTTGCCAGCACACCATATCTTGAGGGCAGCTAGGGTCGTCGTCCGGCACGCAGGGTCCTTGTGAGCGCACCCCTTACGGGCATATATCGCTCGGCTTCTGCAGCGACTCCGTAGGAGTCGTCTTACAGAGATATACGAATTTTTTCCTATTGCCTTACCGACGCCGCCCCAGATACTGATGCGGAGCTGCCGCGTCGAGCGCATGGCTCGGCCCAGCGCGCATGCCCGTGGTTGGCATTCGGTCATGGAAGGGTTGTTTCGACAGGAAGTCATCGAAGCGCGGCGTGGCGATTGGTTGGGCGCGATCCAGCTCGCCGCGCCGCTCTCTTTCCGGCTGCTCGCGGCATTGGGGCTGATGTTGGCAGCCGCCCTGCTCACTCTCTTGATGTGGGGGCAATACACGCGTCGCGAACGCGTTTCGGGGCAACTGGTGCCGTCCGCGGGCCTGCTCTCCGTCGCCAGCGTGGGCGCCGGCACGCTCACCCGCGTGTGGGTTCACGAGGGGCAGCGGGTGCAAGCCGGCGATCCGCTCGTCGAGATCTCCGGCGAGACGGACAGCGCCACGTTCGGCGGCACGCGCGCCGAGATCGGCGCGCAACTGCATCGCCAGCGGGCCCGGCTCGAGAGCGATCTCGCGGACCAGCGCACCCTCATCGACCAGCAGGCGGCCGCGCTGCGCACGCGGCTGCGAACGTTGCGCGACGCGCTGGCGCAAGTGGACGTCCAGCTCGAGCTGCAGCGCCGTCAGGCCGCGAGCGCGCAGCAACTGCTGGAGAGGATCCAGCCGCTGCGCGAGAAAGGTTACGTCTCCGCCTTCCAGGTGCAGCAGCAGGAAGCCGCCGCGCTGGAGACGCGCTCGCAGGCGAAGGCACTGGAGCGCCAGCGTCTCGACGTCCGACAGCAGATCGACGACGCCGCGCAGCAGCTCGCGCAGCTGCCCCTCGCGCTGGCCGCACGCCAGAACGAAACCCAGCGGGCGATCGCCGAGATCGACCAGCAGCTGGCGCAGAACGAAGCGCAGCGCGCCACGGTGCTGCGCGCGCCCGCAGCGGCCACCGTCTCGACGTTGCCCGCGAAGCCCGGCCAGAGTGTCGTCGCGGGCGAAGTGTTGATGACCCTGCTGCCGCAGGGCGCTGCGCTCGAGGGCATGCTGCTGGTGCCCAGCCGCGCCATCGGCTTCGTACGACCGGGCGACCGCGTGGTGCTGCGCTATCAGGCCTATCCCTACCAGAAGTTCGGCCAGCAGTACGGACGCGTGAAGGCGGTCTCGCGCAGCGCGCTAACGCCGCAGGAAATCGTCGCGCTCACCGGCCGACAGGCAGCCGAGCCACTGTACCGCGTGGCGGTGCGGCTGGATCGCGACAGCGTGGCGGCCTACGGCAAACCGGAACGGCTCAAGCCGGGTATGGCGTTCGAGGCGGACATCCTGCAGGAGCGCCGGCGCCTGATCGAGTGGGTGTTGGAACCGCTCTACGGCTTGCGTCACGCATGGGCGGCACCAGCTCCGGCCGGCGGTCAACCCCTGTGTCCCCCTGATCTGCCGGTGTCTACTTGTACTCCCAACGCTACTCGTCGAATCAGGAGCTTGCCGTGAAGACGACCGTCGACATTTCGATCCCTTCTTGTCTCTTGCTGACGTTCTTCGCGATTGCCTCGACGGGCGCAACGATCTGCGTTGCGCTGATGGCGGCGGTGACCGGCCATGTCGCGCTCCGTGACGTTCTTGTGGCGTACCTGGTGTCGGTGCCCGCCGGGACGCTAGCGTGTGTCGTCCTCTTGCGACGTCACAAAAGGGCACGCGATCGATAAATGGAGGTTGCCATGTATCTACTCTCATTCGAGGAGTCGCGCGCGATTTCAGGCGGTGAATTGAAGAACGCGGGCGAGTGCAAGAGCGACATCGAGTTCGGGTCGGGGCTGGTGGGAACGCTTGGTGGCGCATTGGGCGCAGCCTTTGGGCCGGCCGGGGCCTTTGTCGGCGCCGCGGCCGGCGCGGCCATCGGTGGGGCACTGGCAGCGCACTACAGCGCGTCGTGTCAGCCGGTCGCCGCGGGAAACTTGAGCGACCCTTCCAACAACACCGTAAAGCAGAAGTAGTGCCTGGTGCCGCGCTCCGATCGGAGCGCGGCGATTTTTCATGGGCCATCAGCCGGCCATCGCGTTCGTGCACGAACTGCGCTTCGGCGGGGGGCGGCGCCTGCCGTCGGTCCTGCAGACCGAGGCGGCGGAGTGCGGGCTCGCTTGCCTCGCCATGATCGCGCGCTATCACGGCCACGCCGTCGACCTGCCCAGTCTGCGCCAGCGTTTCTCGACCTCGCTCAAGGGCGTCAACCTGGCGCGCGTGATGGCGATGGCGGGCGAGCTCGGCTTCGACACGCGACCGCTGCGGCTGGAGCTGGACGAACTGCCGCAATTGAGAGCGCCGTGCATCCTGCACTGGGATCTCAACCACTTCGTCGTGCTGAAGCGCGCGACGGCAAAAGAGGCCTGGATCCACGACCCCGCGCGCGGCGTGCGCCGCCTGCCGGCCTCCGAGGTGTCGAAGCACTTCACCGGCGTCGCGCTGGAACTCGCGCCGCGGCCGGATTTCCGGCCGATCGAGGCGCGCCAAACGATCTCCCTGCGCGCGCTCACCGGCCGGGTGCTGGGGCTGAAGCGCGCCCTGGCCGTGATCCTCGGACTGGCGCTGGCCCTGGAGGCGTTCGCGCTGGTCGGTCCGTTCTACTTGCAATGGATCCTGGACCAGGTGCTGGTCTCGGCCGATCACGACTTGCTGAATCTACTCGGCATCGGCTTCGCATCAATCGTGGAGTTCCAGGCCCTGTTCACCGCCGCGCGCGCCTGGTCGGTCACCTGGTTGGGCAGCGTGATCAACGTGCAGTGGTCCGCCAACCTGTTCGGCCACCTGATGCGCCTGCCGCTGGAGTGGTTCGAGAAGCGGCACGTGGGCGATGTCGTCTCGCGCTTCGGCTCGATCCAGAGCATCCAGCAGACCCTGACCACCAGCTTCGTTGCATCGATGCTCGACGGCATGATGGCGGCGGTCACGGCAGTCGTGATGCTCCTCTACAGCATCGATCTGAGCCTGTTGGTGTTCTCGGGTTTCGTGGCCTATGCCGCCCTGCGCTGGGGAATCTTCGGCCCGCTACGCCGCGCGCAGGAAGAACAGATCGTCTATGCCGCACGCCAGCAGAGCGAGCTGCTCGAATCGATTCGCGGCGCGCAGGCGATCAAGCTGGCCAACAAGCAGCCCGAACGGCTCGCGCGCTACGCCAACGCCACGGTCGATACGGCGAACCGCAGCATCGCCATTCAGCGTATCGGCATCGGTTTCGGCGCCGTCAACCAACTGCTGTTCGGTCTGCTGCGCATCGCGTTGCTGTGGTGGGGCGCCCGCCTGGTGCTCGACGGCGCCTTCAGCGCCGGCATGCTGGTCGCCTTCGCCGCCTACGCCGACCAGTTCACGGCCCGCGGCGCCAGCCTGATCGACAAGCTCATCGAATTCCGCATGCTGCGACTGCATGCCGAGCGCCTCGCCGACATCGCGCTGAGCGCGCCCGAAAGCGCCCTCGATGCGCACTACCAGGGCCCTGAACCCGAGCCCTCGATCGAACTGCGCAACGTCAGCTTCCGCTATGCCGAGGGCGAGCCCTGGATCCTGCGTCATTGTTCGCTGCGCATCGACGCGGGCGAGTCGGTGGCCATCGTCGGCCCCTCCGGTTGTGGCAAGACCACGCTGGTCAAGCTGATTCTCGGCCTGCTGACGCCGACCGAAGGCGAGGTCCTGTTCGGCGGCATCGACATCCGTCGGTTCGGCTTGGCGCGCTACCGCAGCCTGGTCGGCGCGGTGATGCAGGACGACCAGCTGTTCGCCGGCTCCATCGCCGACAACATCGCCTTCTTCGACCCCGACGCCAACCCGGCGCGGATCGAGGCCGCCGCGCGTCTCGCCGCCCTCCACGACGACATCGCCGCCATGCCGATGGGCTACCAGGCCCTGGTCGGCGACATGGGCTCGAGTTTGTCGGGTGGGCAGAAGCAGCGCCTGATCCTGGCCCGTGCGCTGTACCGCAAGCCGCGGTTGCTGGTGTTGGACGAGGCCACCAGCCATCTGGACAACGAGCGTGAGCGTCACATCAACGAAGCAATCCAACGTTTGCGGATCACCCGCGTGGTGATCGCACACCGCCAAGCAACCATCACCAGCGCGCAGCGCGCGCTGCTGGTGGCCAACGGCGCGGTGCAACCCATTCGGCTTCACCTCCACGAAGTGGAGGCGGCGGGATAGCCGAAGCCGGGACGGCGTCTAAATCTCGGCCATAAATTGGGAGAAGTGTTATGTACGCATTGAGCGATGCTCACGTCCAAAACGTGTCCGGTGGAGGCTGGGGTGATGCAATTGGCGCGGCAGTCGTAGGCTGGGCTGTCGGTAAGGTGCTCGATGCCGCAGCGAGTGCTATAGCTAGCCAGAATCAGGGTGGGACTGCCTTTGAAGAAGGTGACTCGACCCTTCCCGCTAACGTATATGGCACCTGATCTTTAGGTTGAAACCACGCGCGCGGCGAGATGTTCGCGCATCTCGCCGCGCTTGAAACCAGACGAGTCGCAAATGGAGCCAGTCAAGAAGAATGTGCCAGCTATGCTGCAGGCCTCCTTGATTTTCGTGGCGTGGAGTTTAGTCCCCACCCTGGTGTTTGTGTTTATTCTAAGTCAATTTGTGCCATTTGGCATTATGATTATTAAGAGCAAAATAGATATGCTGCGCGCGATCACAACTGGCCCACTGATCGAGACCGCGGCTATGGCCTTCTATCTCGATTCTCTGCGAAAGCTACTAAAAGAACGCACAATTGTGACTTGTGTTATTTCTTCCGCATCTTGGGGTCTTTTTCATTCTCTGTTTAACATCTATTGGGGGATCGTAATATTGTGGCCGTTCTTTATATTTTCTATCGCATACACGAGATGGTCCGTGCTGGGGCGATGGTGGGGATACGCAGCGGCCACTACAACCCATGCATTGCATAATGCAATCGCCATAGCTCTGGCATTCTTGTTGCGGTAGCGACGCTCACGGTTTTGAGTAGCACAGTGGTTTGGAGTCCAATCTCCCGCCGAAGGAGGGCGAATTCAACAACGAAGTGCACCACTGACCCGCTGAAGCGGCCCAGGCGCGGTAGCCTGCGCAGCTTCACCGCCAAGTGGAACTGCACATGGGCTACACGCACCTGAGCCAGGACGAACGCTACCAGATCCAGTGGCTGCATCGCGGCGGGCTGTCGTCGCACCTCATCGGCCGCGAGCTCGGCCGTGCCCACAGCACGATTCTGCGCGAGCTCGCGCGCAACGCCGGAGCGGATCGCAGCTACGAGCACCGCACCGCCCACCGCCGCCTCGTCCAGCGGCCTGCGATCGTCGCCGCACGGCGCCGCGTCGGCGACTGGGAAGGCGACACCGTGGTCGGCCAAGGCGGCCCGGCGCGGGTGCTCACCCTGGTCGAACGCAAGACCGGCTTCGTGCGCCTGCGCCGCCTGTCCAACGGCACCGCCCGCGCGGTCTCCCGCGCCGTCGCGCACGCGCTGATCGATACGATGCTCGGCGCCCGCAGCTACTTCGCCGACCCCTACGCCGCCTGGCAGCGCGGCAGCAACGAGAACGTCAACGGCCTGCTGTGCCAATACCTGCCAAGGGCAGCGATTTCGGCGCCGTGACCGACGAGCAACTGCAACAGATCGAAGACCGCCTCAACCGGCGTCCACAAAAACGGTTAGGCCACCGCACGCCTCAAGCGCTCTTCGAGGCGTCCTTCAAGCGTGGTGCGCTTCGAAGTCGAATTCGCCCTCCCCGATCTCTTCAGGGGGGGGCATTTCACGGCATACAGATGGGTCGCGATAGAGAACGCAGCCAATCAATCTTCTGATGCCCTCACGGCCCCATGAAGGTCGTCATGCTTTTCGCGTTGGCCGCGGCCCCTCCCTCTCGCCGACACCCGACGCGCTATAGCTCGGAAGGCGGGAATGCGAAGGCCTCAGCGAACCTCCCGCGCAAGCTCCGCCAAAGGAGATGGCGATTCGGCATGCGCCGGCCGCCGCACGCTCAGCGCCGCGCCGGTGGAGGCCACGATGATCGCCGCGATCGCCAGCCATTGCAGCGCGCTGAGCCGTTCGCCCAGCAGCGTTGCGCCGGCCAGCGCCGCCACGGCGGGTTCCAGGCTGAGCAGGGTGCTGAAGGTGCGCGCGGGCAAGCGCGTCAGCGACACCATCTCCAGCGAGTACGGCAGGGCCGAGCTGAGCAGGGCGACGCCCAGCGCGTAGGGCAGCAGCGCCGGCGACAGCAAGGCGCTGCCGGCATGGACGATGCCGAAGGGGATCGCCAGCAAGGCGCCGATCGAGGTCCCCAGCGTCACGGCGTCCGCGCCGTAGACGGCTCCGGTCCTCGCTCCCAGCACGATGTACAGCGCCCAGCCCACGCCGGCAGCCAGCGCGTACGTCACGCCCGCCGGATCGAGCGTCTGCACCTGCCCGCGCAACGGCAGCAGCAAGGCCAGGCCCGCGACGACCAGCGCGATCCACACGAAGTCGATCAGCCGGCGCGAACCAAACACGGCCAGCGCCAGCGGGCCGATGAATTCCAGCGCCACCGCGATGCCGAGGGGAATCGTGCGCAGCGCCATGTAGAACACCAGGTTCATCGCGCCCATCGAAAGGCCGTAGCCCCACAGCACGCGCCGGTCGCCGCGCCGGTCCGCGCGGCGCCAGGGCCGCCGCCACAGCAGCAGGATCAACGCGCTCAGCCCCAAGCGGTAGGCGGTCGCGCCCTGCGCGCCGACCTGCGGGAACAGATGCTTGGCCAGGGACGCGCCGCATTGGTACGAGACCATGGCGATCAGCAGGGCGCCGAGCGCGAGCGCGATCTCGGCGGCATGGGAGCGGGACGACATGCGCGGGGCCATCACGGGGAGGGGGGTTCGCCCATGATGCCGGCAGTCCGGGCGCCGCCGGTCGTGCGGCCGCGTCGCTGCTGACAGGACCTGACAGCAGTCGGCGCTCGCGTGAGCCCCGCGGCGTATCCCGGGCATTCGCTACCGCCTCCGCCATCCCGTTCCCGCGGCATGACGGTGGATGATCCTTGGCTCCGCCGGACTCAGCGCGAACCGCCGCCCGCCGCGGCCGCACGTTTCGGCCGCCGCACGACGCGCACCTTGCCGCTGCCGCCGCCGCCGCAGAAGAAGCGGTCGGCGCCGTCGGACTCGATGCCCGACACGCCCACGCCGGGCGGCATCGTCAGGCTTTCCAGGACCTCGCCCGTGCCGGGATCGACGTGCCGCAGTTCGCTGGCGTCGCCTTCCCAGGTGGCGTGCCAGAGTTCGCCATCGACCCAAGTGACGCCGGTGACGAAGCGGTTGGACTCGATCGTGCGCAGGACCGCGCCGGTCTGCGGGTCGATCTGGTGGATCTTGCGCGCGCGGTACTCGCCCACCCACAGCGAGCCCTCGGCCCATGCCAGGCCGGAGTCGCCGCCGTCGCCGGGCGCCGGGATCGTGCCGAGCACGCGTCCGCTCGCGGGATCGATCTTCTGGATGCGGCTCTCGGCGATCTGGAACAGGTGCTTGCCGTCGAACGCCGTGCCGGCATGCGCGGCGACGTCGATCGAGCGGAGCAGCTTCCCGCTCGCGGGATCGAGCGCGCGCAGGGTGTCGCCGGTGGCCAACCAGACGCGCTTGCCGTCGTAGGTCAGGCCGTTGACGCGATCGACCTCCGGGAAGGGGCCGTACTCGTCGATGATTTCAGCCGTGGACCGTTTCATGGTTCATCCTCGTCGTTGAGCGGTCGAAGCCTCGCCTCGGGCCGGCAGCGCGCGAAAGCGCATCGTCCGGATGCGGCGTGCCTTCGCCGGTTTCCAGGTGCTGCTTGAGGCTGATGAGGAAGCACGCCCAGGCGGTGGCGGACATGGCGAAAAGGTCGTCGGCCTCATCGAACCCGCGATGCGCGAAACGCAGCATCGTGCCGGCGCCGTCCGCGCCGAGCTCGAACGCGATCTCCGTGTCCGGCCAGGTCGGCATCGGCGCGGAAAGCACTTTCCAGACCACGCGCGCAGCCGGCTCGAGTGCCTCGATCCGGATCCGGGTGATGCGTTTGCCGTCGGCAAAGCGGATTTCCCCACCGCCGCCGATCCTCGCATCGAGATCGGCATCGCGCGTCAACCAGCGGCGGACACCCGCGGCCGTGGCGATCGCCCGATAGACGGCTTCGCGGGGAGAGTCGATCTTGAGCAGATGCAGGATGTCGGTCATGGAATGCCTCCGGACGAACCGCGAAGGGGGTTCGACGTGGCGCCACTCTAGTCGGCCGGCAACGCGACCGGGAGTAACAAGGCCGTCGTGAAACCCGGCGGCGGCGGCGTCAGCCAGCGGCGCGACCGCCCGCGTCCGACCGGCTGCACCTTGCCTGCCGCAGCCAGCGCGTCGAGCGCGCGCTGCGCATGGCGTTGGCTGGTGCCGAGCGCCAGCGCCAGCGCCGAGCTGGACCACGCTTCGCCGTCGGCGAGCAGGGCCAGCACCGCCGCGTGCTTTTCCTCGGCCGGCCGCGCCAGCACGACCACTTCGCGCGCGCGGCGCGGGGCGAGGACGAATCCCTGCGGCGTCGCGCGGACGTCGGCCAGCGGCGCCAGCGCCTTGCGCAGCCGTCCGATCTCCACCCGCAGCCGCGCGCGGTGCGTTTCGTCGATGTACTTCGTCCGGAACGCCAGCGCGATCAGCGCGCGTCTCGGCGCGTCCTGCGGCCACGCCTCGGCCAGCGCGCGCGCCAGCGCGAACAGCACGGGACGCCGGGCGAGCGCGATCGCGCCGCGCCGATCGCGCACCACGTAGCGGCATGCGTCCATCACCAGCGCCTTCGACTTCAGCAGCGCTTCTACCTCGCCGAGCGCGAGCGGCCGCGACTCGCCGCCCGCGATCCGCCGCGCGGCCGGCGCGTCCAGCATGCGGAACGCGCTTTCGACTTCCGCCGCCAGCGCCGGGATGCCGGCTTCGCGCGCGGCGCGTTCGGCGCGCATCAGCGCGTCGCGCGCCGCGCCGGCGCGCACGCGCCGCATGGCGATGCCGGCGACGGCCAGCGCGTGGACCGCGCGCAACGCCGGCGGCAACGGCGTCGCATCCAGCGCGGCGAGCGCGCGCTCGGCCGCGTCCAGACGGCCGATCAGCAGCAGGCGGCGGATCTCGAGATAGCGCGCATGCGCGGCGTTCAGCCGGTCGCCGTGCGCCTCCAGCGTCGCGCGCGCGGCCTCGAGCGCCTTCGTCGGCCAGGCCAGCTCGCGCGCGGCGAGCGCGATTTCCGCCTCGGCGACCGTGCATCGTGCGCGCGCCACGGCTTCCCGCGCGCCGAACGCGCGCGCCGCGCCGCGCAGCAGCGCCTTCGCCCGGGCGAGATCGCCGAGTTGCGCCATGGCGATGCCGCGCAGCGCCAGCGCGGGCGCGTCGCCGCGCAGGGCGACGCGGTTCAGCGCGCCGAACGGATCGCCGGCGGCGAGCGCCCGTGCCGCGGCCGTGATCAGGGAGTCCATGGCAACGGGCTCATCTCAATCGCGCCACACTTGTCACTCCCGCCGTCCTCCGGACCGCGCCCAATCTATCCCACGGGCGCCGCCGCATCGAGAGCGTGGCGGGCGGCGCCGACATTCGGACCCATGGAGCGCAAGGCGATGACGACACATGCAACCGCAACACGCGAACAATGGCTGGCGGCGCGGCTCGAGCTGCTCGAGGCGGAGAAGGCGCTGACGCGGCAGAGCGACGCGCTGGCGCGGCGGCGCCAGGCGCTGCCGTGGGTGCGCGTCGACAAGGCGTACCGGTTCGACACCGACGAAGGCCGCGCCACGCTGGCGGACCTGTTCCGCGGGCGCTCGCAGCTGCTCGTCTACCACTTCATGTTCGGTCCCGACTACACGGCAGGTTGTCCGTCCTGCTCGATGATCGCGGACGGCTTCAACGGGTTCTTCGAGCACCTGGCCCGCCACGACGTGATGCTGTGGGCGGTGTCGCGCGCGCCGCTGGCGAAGCTGCAGACGTACAAGCGGCGCATGGGCTGGGCGTTTCCGTGGGCGTCCTCGCACGACGGCGACTTCAACTACGACTTCAACGTCTCGATCACCGAGGCGCAGCAGCGCGCGGGCGGCGTCGAATACAACTACCGGTGCGGCGGCCACCCGATCGTCGCCGCCGAATTCCCGGCGCCGGTGCACGCGTTCGCCGCCACCTGCGGCACGGATGCGGCCACCTACGTGCGCGACCGCCCCGGCATGAGCGCGTTCGTGCTCGAGGACGGCGTGGTCTACCACGCCTATTCCACCTACGCGCGCGGCCTGGACGGCCTATGGGGCGCGTACCAGTGGCTCGACCGCGCGCCGCTGGGGCGCAACGAGACGGGCGTCTGGTGGCGCCGCCGCGACGAGTACGACCAGCGCTGAACCGGACCGCGCCGCCGCGGCGTCATCGTGGAGGCCGCGCGGCGCGCGGGCGAAACGCGGAAGGGCGCCGCGCGCGGGACGCGGGCGGCCGATACCAGGGCCGCGCCTGCCGCGAAGGCGGATCCGGAACGGCAAAGGAGGCATCGTGAACGCATCCATCGGCAAGGCGCCGAAGACCTGCGGATACGCGCCGGTCAACGGCTTGAAGATGTACTACGAGATCGAGGGGAGCGGCAGTCCTCTCGTGTACATCCCTCACGCATTCGGCTTCGCCGGGCTGCACTCGTTTCCGGCGCTGGTCCGAAGCCATGCGGTCATTACCCCCGACCTCCAGGGGCACGGCCGCACGGCGGACATCCCGGAGCGTCCGCTCTCGCTCCAGCAGCACGCCGAGGACGTGGTCGCCCTGCTGAGGCATCTCGGCATCGCGAAGGCGGACTTCTTCGGCTGCAGCTACGGCGGCGGCATCGCCACCCTGATCGCGGTCCGCCATCCCGGCATGGCCGGCCGCGTCGCCACCTACGGCGCGACCTTCGGCCCGCCGGAGGTCGCCCACGACCCGGAAATGCTGCGCTTCGACCAGCCGCCCACCCACGACTCCAGGGCCCACCAATTCAACCGGGACAGCTACAGGCAAGTGGCTCCCGATCCCGATCACTGGCCGAGGATCTGGGACAAGGTCGCCGGCATGCGCTGGGAAGGCTTCTCGAACGAGGAACTGGCTTCGATCGAATCGCCGTTCCTCATCGCGCTCGGCGACCACGACTTCGTCCGTCTCGAGCACGCCGTCGAGACGTTCAGGCGCATTCCCGACGCCGAACTCGCCGTGATCCCGGACGCCGGTCATTTCGCTCCCTTGTCGGAGCCGGAAAAGGTGATCCCCGTGATCGAGCATTTCCTGGAAAAGCCGGGGCGGAGACTGCCGTTGGCCACCGCCGCCATGGGCTATCGCCCCGGTGAAACGAGATGACGCGCGCTTGCCAAGGCATGCCGCCGAGCGCATCCGCAGATCGGCCCGCGATCGCGCGCCCACGACGCGCTGCCGTCGTCGCGCGCGATCCGCGCCGCGAGGTCGCGGAAGGCCGGCGGCGCTCTCGGTCGTGGATCCGATGACCGCGGCCGGACATCCGCTGCCGCAACGCCCGGGCCGGTCAAGCCGGTCGGCGGTCTTCTTCGGCGCTTCCGCGCTGCTGTTCGCCGCCAGCGCCGCGGCGACGATCGTCGGGTGCCGGTCGATGGCGTCGATGGGCGGCATGCCGATGCCCGGCGGCTGGACGCTGTCGATGGCGTGGATGCGCATGCCCGGGCAGGGCTGGATCGACGCCGCCGCGTCGTTCCTCGGCATGTGGACGGTGATGATGGTGGCGATGATGCTGCCGCCGCTGCTGCCGATGCTGTGGCGTTATCGCCGGGCGGTCGGCCGCACGGGAACGGCGCGCCTCGGCCGGCTGACGGCGCAGGCGGGCGCGGCGTACTTCCTGGTGTGGATCGCGTTCGGCGCGGCGCTGTTTCCGCCGGGCGCCGCGCTGGCGGCGATCGCGATGGCGCATTCGGCGCTGGCGCGCGCGCTGCCGCTCGCCGCCGGCGCGATCGTCGCGATCGCCGGCGCGGCGCAGTTCACCGCGTGGAAAGCGCGCCGGCTGGCCTGCTGCCGCGAGGCGCCGGCACGCGGCCGCGCGTTGCCGGCCGACGCCGCCACG
>NZ_DF970203.1 GCF_000953855.2 Mizugakiibacter sediminis | reverse complement strand
GACCGGCGGCACGACCGGCGGCACGACGGGCGGCACCAGCGGCGGCACCAGCGGCGGCAAGCATCACTACAAGCGCTGGTGGAAGACCACGACCACCACCACGAACAAGCTACCCCGTACGCGCTGACCATCGTCACGGGCATCCCTCTCCGGTCACGCAAGGGCGTGATCGGAGAGGGCGCCGCCCGGTTCGAATCGGCGCAGCCCCGCCTCGTGCGGGGCTTTTCATGGCGAAGGCGGACGGCGCGCGCGCCTCAGCGCGTCGCCGCCCAGTGCTCCACCTCGGCGACGAAGTGCAGGCAGTCGACGTAGCGGTTGTACAACGGCGTCGGCGCCACGCGGATGATGTCGGGCTCGCGCCAGTCGCCGATCACGCCGTGCGCGGACAGGTGCTCGAACAGCGCGCGACCCGCATCGCGCGGCCCCTTCACGCGCAGGCTGAGTTGGCAGCCGCGGCGGAACGATTCGGCCGGCGTCGTCACTTCCAGCACGTGGTCCAGCCGGCTGCGGATCAGCCAGTCGAGGTAGCCGGTCAGCCGCTTCGATTTCTCGCGCAGACGCTCCATGCCGGCGCGGTGGAAGATCTCCAGCGACACGCGCAGCGGCGCCAGCGCCAGGATCGGCGGATTGGAAAGCTGCCAGCCGTCGGCGCCGGGCGTCGGCACGAACTGCGGCCCCATGCGGAAGCGCGTGGCCTGGTCGTGGCCCCACCAGCCGGCGAAGCGCGGCCGCGGCGTCCGCGCATGGCGCGCGTGCACGAAACAGCCGGCGACCGCGCCCGGTCCCGAGTTCAGGTACTTGTAGCTGCACCACACGGCGAAATCGCAGTGGCTGTCGTGCAGCGGCACGCGCAGGTTGCCGGCCGCGTGGGCGAGGTCGAAGCCGACCACGCAGCCCTTGCGGTGGCCCATCTCGCTGAGCAGACGCAGATCGAACGCCTGGCCGGTGAGGTATTGCAGGCCGGGCAGCAGCACCAGCGCGGTGCGCTGGCCGTGCTCGTCCAGCGCGCGCTCGATCGCCTGCATCGACAACGTGCCGCCGGGCTCGTCCGGCTCGAGTTCGATCAGCGCCTCGGCCGGGTCGTAGCCGTGGAAGCGGATCTGCGATTCCACGGCGTAGCGGTCGGAGGGGAACGCGCCGCGCTCGATCATGATCGCGTGGCGCTCCGCGGTCGGCAGGTAGAAGCTCACCATCATCAGGTGCAGGTTGACGGTGAGCGAGTTCATCGCGACCACTTCCGACGGCTCCGCGCCGACCAGCTCGGCGAGGTGCTCGCGCACCTCGGCGTGATACGGCATCCACGGATGGCGGCCGCGGAAATGCGCCTCGACGGCGAGCCTGGCCCAGTCGTCGAGCTCGTCGAGCAGGGCCTGGCGCGTCGCGCGCGGCTGCAGGCCCAGCGAGTTGCCGCACAGGTAGACCTGCTCGCCGTCGCCGTGCGGCGGGATCAGGAATTCGCCGCGGAACGGCGCCAGCGGGTCGGCGGCATCCTGGGCCAGCGCCCAGGACTCGGTCGCCTCGAAGCCGCTCATTGCTGCAGGCTGACGGCGACGTCGTCGCAGCCGCGGTCGAACGCGGCCGTCCACGCCGGGCCGGCCTGGCTGGCCTCCGGACGCACGCAGCGCAGCTGCACCGCCAGCTTGCCCTTGTGGTAGTAGCGCTCGCTGTAGCTGTAGCGCACCTTGCTCTCGACGGCGGTGTAGTCGTGGCGGTTGAGCGTCGGCGCGGCGGCCGCGGGCTGGTAGCCGCTCAAGCCCTTGGCGTGCGCCATCTGCTCCTGCACGTACTGCGCGAAGGTGGCGTCGTTGGCGATGCGGCGCACGCTGACCGTCACCCGCGCCAGCGAGTTGGCCGCGCTGGGCGAGGGATCGTGCACCTGGAAGGCGATGAACTGCGGATCGCCCTCGGTCTTCTCCATGATCGCGCTCCACGCGGGCGGCGCGCTGAAGCGCACGCCGCCGTCGGCCAGCGTGTAGTCGCCCGCGCGGGCGGCGGGCAGGGCCAGGACAAGCAGCAGCGTCGGCAGGGCATGGCGCAGGTTCATGGCGGATACCGGGTCACTGGAAACGGTGGAGGGGAAGGCCCAGCCATTCGAGGGCGGTGCCGTGGAACAGGCGCGCGCGGCCGGCGTCGTCGAGGCCGAGCGCCTCGATGCCGCTGCCGGGCTGCTGCTCGCCGAGGGGAAACGGATAATCGGTGCCGAGCATCACGCGCTCGCGGCCGGCCACGTCGAGCAGGTAGGCCAGCGCCCGCGGGTCGTGCACGCAGGAATCGAAATAGAGGCGGCCGAGATACTCGCGCGGATTGCGCGCGTTGTCGGTGGCGACCAGGTCGGGGCGCATGCGGAAGCCGTGCTCGATGCGGCCGATCGTGTAGGGAAAGCTGCCGCCGCCGTGGGCGAGGGCGACGCGCAGCTTCGGCAGGCGCTCCAGCACGCCGCCGAAGATCAGGCAGCAGGCGGCGCGCGACTGTTCCGCCGGCATGCCGACCAGCCACGGCAGCCAGTACTTCGGCATGCTCTCGCGGCCCATCATGTCCCAGGGGTGCACCAGGATCGCCGCGCCGAGGTCGGCGGCCGCCTCGAAAAACGGGAACAGCTCGGGCGCGTCCAGGTTCCACTCGTTGCAGTGCGAGCCGATCTGCACGCCCTGCAGGCCGAGCTGGTCCGTGCAGCGCTCCAGCTCGCGGATCGCCAGGTCCGGCGACTGCAGCGGCACGGTGCCGATGCCGGCGACGCGGCGCGGGTGCGCGCGGCAGGCCTCGGCGGCGTGGTCGTTGAGGAACTGGTGCAGCTCCAGCGCCTGGTGGCCGCGCGCCCAGTAGGAGAACAGCACCGGCACGGTGGAGATCACCTGCACGTCGACGCCGTGGCGCGCGTAGTCGGCGATGCGATACTCGATGTCGAAGGCGTTTTCCCACACCTCGCGGAAGAACTTGCCGTCCTTGTAGATGCGGTGGCGGCCGTCGCTGTGCGTCATCACCGGGAAGCGGTCGTCGCCGTACTTATCGGCCAGGTTGGGCCAGTCCCGCGGCAGCACGTGGGCGTGGGTGTCGATCTTCAGCATGCGGCGAGTTTAACCGTAGAGCGCCGCCGCCGCGGCGTGTCGCCGGTCACGCCGCCGGCGGCGGATGCGCCGCGGCCAGCAGGTGCGCCAGCGTGCCGAGGCTGTCGGCGATGCGGTCGCTGGCGTCGCGCAGCGCGGCGGCCAGCGGCGTGAACGGCGCGGCGTCGAGCGCCTGCACCAGCGCGCGCTGGCTGGCGCGCAGGCCGGGATCGGGTGCCGGTGCGCGCGCCTCGCGCAGCGCCGCGGCGAGTTCGGCCAGCCGCGCGGAGACCTCGCGCATGAACGGCGCGGCGGCTTGCGGCAACGCGGTCGCGCCGGCGTCCTCGCGTGCCGCTTCCAGCGCCATCGCCGCGCGCACCAGGCGGTTGGCGTTGGCGATCGCGGCGTCGGCGCGCTCGACCAGGCGCGCGCTGGCGGGTTCGTGGCGCAGCCGTTCCAGCGAAGCCTCGGCGTTGCTGCGCGCGCGGCGCGCCGCCGCGCGCGCCTCGTGGCGGGCGCGCTCGTCGCCGCCGGCGAGCGCGTCGAAGTAGGCGCGGTAGGCGTCCAGCATCGCCGCCAGCGCGGCGCGTTCGCGGCCGCGCTCCCAGGTCGGCCACAGCAGATAGGCGAGCAGGGCGAGGCCGCTGCCCAGCGCGGTGTGCAGCGCGCGCGCGTGCATCGCCTCGCCCGGCGCCACGCCGTAGAACGCCAGCAGCACCACCACCGCGCCGGTCAGGCAGGCCACGGCGATGCCGTAGTGCACGGTGGCCAGCTCGCGGAAGGCGAAGCTCAGCGCCGCCAGCAGCGCGATGCCGGTCCACACGCCGCCGGGGGCGAAATGCAGCAGCGCGGTGGTCAACAGCAGGCCGAGCAGGGTGCCGATCACGCGCAGCAGGCCGAAGCGCCAGGTGGCGCCGAAGTCCGGCTTCAGCACGATCGCCAGCGTCATCGGCATCCAGTAGCCGTGCGACATGCCGAGGCCGCGGTCGGCGGCGACCGCCAGCGCCAGGCAGACGCCGCAGCGGACCGCGTGCCGGCAGGCGACCGAGCCCAGGGTGAGGTTGGCGCGCAGCGTCGCCAGCGGATTGCCCGGGCGCAGCGCCTGCGGCAGTCGCGCCTCGGCCGCCGCCGCGCGCAGCTCGCCGCGGCTGCCGGCGAATTCGGCGTTGCGCGTCGCCGCGCGCAGCTGGCCGGCCAGGCCGGCGGCGCGCGCGCGGACGAGATCGTGCGGGTCGTCGCCGCCGGTTTCCTCGAGGTGCGCCAGCGCGGCGTCGAAGGCGGGCATCGCCGCCTGCGCCGCCCGCGCCGGTTCGCCCTGCGTCAGTGCGGCGGAGATGCCGTCCAGCACGGCGGCGGCGTTGTCGAGCAGCGCGCGCTGCGCGTCGCGGCGCGCGGCGCCGGCTTCGGCCTCGTGCAGATCGGCAAGCGCCAGCAGTTCGGCGCGGATGCGCTCGGCGAGCGCGGCGAGCACGCGAAAGGTGTCGAGCGCGCGGCTGCGCCCCTCGTGCACGCCGTGCAGCAGCGCCTGGATCTCGTTCAGCGCTTCGGTCAGCGGCGGCGCCAGGCGGCTGCCCGGCGCCTGCCGCGCCAGCGCGGCGAGGTCGGCGAACACCTGCGCCAGGGCGAGGCGCTCCGGCCGGTAGCGCTGCAGCGGCCAGGCGGCGACGGCGAACAGGGTCTGCAGCGCGCCGCCGGCGAAGATCAGCAACGCGGCCGGCAGAGCCTGGGCCGACGGCAGCGGGTCGGCGGCGGTGATCACCAGCAGGATCATGCTGATCATGCCGGCGCGCGCGGCGTTCGGCCCCAGCGCCACCAGCAGCGCGCCGCCGAAACCCCACAGCGCGGCGACCAGCACCATCAGCGCGTCGTGGCCGCCCAGCACGAAACCGGCCCATGCCGAGACGCCCGCGGCCAGCGCGGTCAGCAGCATGCGCTGCAGGCGCACGCGATACGGGCCCGGCTGGTCGGCGAACATGGTGTCGAGCGCGCCGGCCGACACCGCCAGGCCGGCGGTGAGGTGGCCGCTCCAGGCGCCCAGCAGCAGCGGCAGCGCCACCGCGGCGGTGTTGCGCAGGGCGACGCGCACCGGCACGTCGCGGCGCCGGGTCAGCAGCAGGCTGTGCAGCAGCGGCGAACGGAGCAGGGCGGCGCGCGGCTTGTTCATGGCGCCTGCCCGCCGGCGCGGGCGACGTTCAGCGGTATTTCTCCGGCACCGGCTGCACGTGGCCGCAGCCCTTGCAGGTGCGCGCCTCCCGCGAACGATAGTAGCGCTCGAACACCGGCGGGAAGTCGCGCTCGATGCTGGCCAGCGTGAAGTACTCCTCGTACAGCTTGCGGTTGCAGCGCTCGCAGAACCACAGCAGGCCGTCCTTCTCGCCGGCCAGGCGCTTGCGCTCGATCACCAGGCCGACCGAGCCGGACATGCGCTGCGGCGAGTGCGGCACGCGCGGCGGCAGGTAGAAGATCTCGCCGGCGCGGATCGGGATGTCGCGCGCGCGGCCGTCCTCCTGGATGCGCAGCACCATCTCGCCCTCGATCTGGTAGAAGAACTCCGGACCCTCGTCGTAGTGGTAGTCGCTGCGCACGTTGGGGCCGCCGACCACCATCACGATGAAGTCGCCGTCGACGATGCACTTGTTGCCCACCGGCGGCTTGAGCAGGTGGCGGTGTTCGTCGATCCAGCGTTTGAAGTCGATCGGCGGCGGCAGGGACATGCGGCTTCTCGTCGGGGCGGATCGCCACGATAGCGCCGCCGCGACCGCCCGCAAAGTCCGCGGACCGCCGCCGCCGCTCCGGCGAGCGTGGCCGGATCCGTCCGCATCGGGGCCGCGGCGGCGCTCGTCGCGGGCGCCGCGGCCGCCTAGAGTGGCGGCTCCTTCCCCACGGAGCGTCCTCATGTCCGTCGATACCGCCGTGCTCGCCATCGATATCCAGCAGTCGTTCCTGCGCGCCCCGTACTGGCGCGAGGACGACGTGCCCGCCTTCCGCGACGCCGTGCTGCGCCTGCTGCAGGGGGCCGCGGAGCGCGGCTGGCCGGTGGTGCGCGTCCTGCACCAGGACGGCGACGAGGGCTTCACCCCCGAGTCCGGGCTGGTGCGCCCGCTGGAGTGGATGCCGCCGGAGGCCGCGGCGACCTTCCACAAGGGCGTGCACAACGCCTTCACCGACACCGGACTGGAGGCCTGGCTGCGCGAGCGCGGCATCCGCCGCGTGATCGTCGCCGGCATCCGCACCGAGCAGTGCTGCGAGACGACCACCCGGGTCGCGTCCGACCTCGGTTTCCGGGTCGACTTCGTGACCGAGGCGACGCTGACCTTCCCGATGGTCCACGCCGCCAGCGGCCGCCGCTACGATGTGGACGAGATCAAGCAGCGCACGGAGCTGGTGCTCGATGGCCGTTTTGCCCGCATCCGCAGCGTCGATGCCATCCTCGCCGGCGACTGAGGTCTGGTTCGTGCTGCCGCCGGGCGTGGTCCTGCTGGACTTCGCCGGCGCGGCCGAGGCCTTCCGCATCGCGCGCGCGTTCGGCGCCGATTTCCGCCTGCGCGTGGCGGCGCCGATCGATCCCGGCCAGCCGGCGTCGACCTCGCTCGGCCTCGGCCTGGCCGGCGTCGAACCCCTGCCCGAATCGCTGCCGGCCGGTGCGCTGCTGATCGTCTGCGGCGCCGCCGGCGACGCCAAGGCCAGCGATTCGCGCGACGCCCGCGCGATCGCGCGCTGGCTGCGCCGCGCCGGTCCGGGGCGGCGGCTGGCCTGCATCTGCTCCGGCGCGCTGATCGCCGCGCGCGCCGGCCTGCTCGACGGCCGGCGCTGCACCACCCACCACAGCCTGGTCGGCGCGTTGCGCGCGATCGCGCCGCACGCCGAAGTGCTGGACAGCCGCGTGTTCGTCGAGGACGGCGGCGTCTACACCAGCGCCGGCATCACCGCCGGCATCGACCTCGCCCTGCACCTGATCGCCGAGATCGCCTCGCCGCGGCTGTCGGCCGAGGTCGCGCGCGAGATGGTGGTGTACCTGCGCCGCGCACCCGACGATCCCGCGCTGTCGCCCTGGCTGCAGGGCCGCAACCACCTCGACATGCGCGTGCACCGCGTGCAGGACGCGCTGGCGCGCCGGCCGGAACAGGACTGGCCGCTGGCGCGGCTGGCCGAACTCGGCCACATGAGCGTGCGCACGCTGACGCGGCGCTTCCGCGAGGCGGCCGGCATGTCGGTGCACGACTACCACGCGCGCCTGCGCGTGGCGCTGGCGCGGCAGGCGCTGGCGGTCGGCGACAGCGTCGAGGCCGCGGCGGCGCAGGCCGGCCTGGGCTCGGCGCGGCAGCTCAGGCGGCTGTGGGCGGCGCACGCCGAGGCCACGCCGGGCGCGCACCGCCGGCGCCGCGCGTAGCGGTCCGCGCTCAGACTTCCAGCGAGGCGAGGTCGCCCTTTTCCTCCAGCCAGGCCTTGCGGTCGGCGGCGCGCTTCTTCGCCAGCAGCATGTCCATCAGTCGCGCGGTGTCCTCGGGTTCGTCGACGGTGAGCTGCACCAGCCGGCGCGTGTCCGGGTGGATGGTCGACTCGCGCAGCTGCGCCGGATTCATCTCGCCGAGGCCCTTGAAACGGGTGACGGTGACCTGGCCCCTGATCTTCTCGCGCTCGACCCGCTGCAGCAGCGCGTCCTTCTCGCCTTCGTCGAGGCAGTAGAACACCTGCTTGCCGACGTCGACGCGGAACAGCGGCGGCATCGCCACGAACACGTGGCCTTCGCGCACCAGCGCCGGGAAGTGGCGCAGGAACAGCGCGGAGAGCAGGGTGGCGATGTGCAGGCCGTCGGAGTCGGCGTCGGCGAGGATCACGATCTTGCCGTAGCGCAGGCCGGAGAGGTCGTCGCGGCCGGGATCGCAGCCGATGGCGACGGCGAGGTCGTGCACTTCCTGCGAGGCCAGCACCGCGCCCGATTCGACCTCCCAGGTGTTCAGGATCTTGCCGCGCAGCGGCAGGATCGCCTGGAAGTCCTTGTCGCGCGCCTGCTTGGCCGAGCCGCCGGCGGAATCGCCCTCGACCAGGAACAGCTCGGTGCGCGAGAGATCGGTGGACGCGCAGTCGGCCAGCTTGCCGGGCAGCGCCGGTCCCTGCGTCACCTTCTTGCGCACCACCTGCTTCTCGGCCTTCAGGCGGGCGGCGGCGCGCTCGATGGCGAGCTGGGCGATGCGCTCGCCCAGCTCGACGTGCTGGTTCAGCCACAGCGAGAAGGCGTCGTGCGCGGTGCCCTCGACGAAGGCCGCCGCCTGCCGCGAGGACAGCCGTTCCTTGGTCTGGCCGGAGAACTGCGGGTCCTGCATCTTCAGCGACAGCACGAAGGCGATGCGGTCCCAGACGTCCTCCGGCGCCAGCTTGACGCCGCGCGGCAGCAGGTTGCGGAAGTCGCAGAACTCGCGCAGCGCCTCGGTCAGGCCGGTGCGCAGGCCGTTGACGTGGGTGCCGCCCTGCGCGGTCGGGATCAGGTTGACGTAGCTCTCCTGCACCAGCTCGCCCTCGGGCACCCAGGCGAAGGCGACGTCGAGGCCCTCGGTCTCGCGCTGCACGTGGCCGACGAACAGCTCCGCCGGCAGCGCCTCCGCGCCCTTCAGCTCGCTGCGCAGGTAGTCGGCCAGGCCGTCCTCGTAGTACCAGGTGTCGACCTCGCCGCTGGCGGCGTCGGTCAGCTTGACCGTGAGTCCGGCGCACAGCACCGCCTTCGCGCGCAGAAGATGCTTGAGCTTCGGCAGCGAAATCCTCGGTGAATCGAAATATTTCGGGTCCGGCCAGAAGCGCACCGTGGTGCCGGTCTGCTTCTTCGGCACGCTGCCGATCACCTCCAGCGGACTGGCGCGGTCGCCGTTCCTGAAGGTCATGCGATGTACCTGGCCGTCGCGGCGGATGGTCACCTCGACCCTCGAGGACAGCGCGTTGACCACCGACACGCCGACGCCGTGCAGGCCGCCGGAGAAGGCGTAGTTCTTGTTGGAGAACTTGCCGCCGGCGTGCAGCCTCGTCAGGATCAGCTCGACGCCGGGGATGCCTTCCTCCGGGTGGATGTCGACCGGCATGCCGCGGCCGTCGTCGCTCACCTCCACCGAACCGTCGGCATGCAGCACCACCTCGACGTTCTTCGCGTGTCCGGCCAGCGCCTCGTCCACCGAGTTGTCGATCACCTCCTGCGCCAGATGGTTCGGGCGCGAGGTGTCGGTGTACATGCCCGGCCGGCGCTTGACCGGTTCCAGGCCGGAGAGAACCTCGATGTCGGCGGCGTTGTAGCGGCTGCTCATGCCTGCAAGGGTCGTGCGAAAGGAAGCAGGGCAGGATGGCGGGCGGGCGCGGCGCGGTCAAGCCGCACTTCAGCAAGCTGTCCGCGGGCTGAAGCGGCGCGCCGCGGTTCAGGACGCGTATCGGCACGGCTGCCTAAGTTGCTCCGCGTCGCCGGCCCTGCGGCGACCGACCAACGAGGAGGCAATCATGCGCAGATCGATGCTGGCAACGATGGTGGCGTGCGCGCTGGCGCTGCCCGCGTACGCACAGGTAGGCGGTGTACACGTCGGCGGCGGCCTGGGAGGCCAGGTGGGCGGCGTCGGCGGCACGCTGAACGGCATGGCCGGCGCTCGCGTGACCGGCAATGTGGACCGCATGACCGACTCGGCCGACGCCGCGGTCATGCGCGACGCGCAGCGGCTGCATCGCAAGGCCGATCGCACGGCGCGCGCGGCGGCCGATACGACGCGGCGTCTGGGCAACGACACCGCGGCCGCCGCGGGCGGCACGCTTGCCGGCAGCGCCGCGGCTGACGCCGGCGGCACCACCGAAGTGGCCCGCGGCCGCGTCGGCGGCGGTGTGGGGGCGCAGGCCGGCGCGGCGATGGGCGCGCACGGCAGCGCGGTGACCGGGGCCGTGCAGGAGGCGCAGGCCGCCAGCGGCGAAGTCGGCACGACGGTGCGCGACACCGCACGCGGCGCGGCGCAGGGCGCGACCCACGCCAGCCAGACCGCGCTCGACCGGGTGAACGACGGCAGCGGCCAAGCCGCGGCGAATTCGGAACTGGGCGCCAGCGCCGGTACCGGCGCGCAGGTGGACGCGGGCACCCATGCCGGCGTCTCCGCGCATGCGGACGCCGATGGCGGCGCCGCCGTCGGCGGCAAGGCCGGCACGCACAAACCGTCGAAGAAGAACGACGCCGGCAAGGACGCGCCCGCCGGGCGCTGAGTGCATCGGCACGGCGATCGAGCATTCGCCCCGGGTCCGACGGCCCGGGGCGTTTCTTTGTCAGCGGGCCGGCAGCGGCGCGCAGCGCCGTTCCAGCCAGGCGCGGTCGGCGCCGTCCAGCAGCGGCGCCAGCCGTTCGCGCACGGTGGCGTGGTAGGCGTCCAGCCAGGCGCGCTCGGAGGGTTCGAGCAAGGCAGGCTCGATCGCGCGCGTGTCGATGGGACACAGCGTCAGCGTCTCGAAGGCGAGGAACGCGCCGAACTCGCCGGCCCCGGCCGGCACCGCCGCCGCCAGGTTCTCGATGCGCACGCCATGGCGTCCCGGCTTGTAGATGCCGGGCTCGATGGAGGTGATCATCCCCGGCCGCAGCGCCTCGAAGCGCCCGCCCGAGCGCGGCGGGCGGATCGCCTGCGGCCCCTCGTGGACGTTGAGGAAATAGCCGACGCCATGGCCGGTGCCGTGGCCGTAGTCGATGCCGGCCGACCAGATCGGCGCGCGCGCCAGCGCGTCGAGCTGCTGGCCGCTGGTGCCGGCCGGAAAGCGCGCACGGCTGAGCGCGATCACGCCTTTCAGCACCAGGGTGACGTCGCGGCGCTGCTCCTCGGTGGTGGCGCCGAACGCCCACACGCGCGTGACGTCGGTGGTGCCGCCGAGGTACTGGCCGCCGGAGTCGATCAGCAGCAGGCCGTCGCGCGCGAGGATCGCGTGATGTTCCGGCGTGGCGCGGTAGTGCGGCAGCGCGCCGTTGGCCATGTAGCCGGCGATGGTGGCGAAGCTCTCGCCGACGAAGCCGGGACGCTCGGCGCGGAACGCGCGCAGGCGCGCGTCGACGTCGAGTTCGCCGACCCGCTCGCCGCGCGCCAGCGCCTCCTCCAGCCAGCGCGCGCAGCGCACCAGCGCGGCGCCGTCCTGGCGCATCGTCTCGCGCACGTGCTCCAGCTCGGCGGCGTTCTTGCACGCCTTCATCAGCGTGCTGGGGTTGGCGGCGGCGACGCGCTCGACGTGCGCCGGGATCGCCTCGGCGATCGCCCACGCGACGCGTTCGGGATCGAACAGCAGGCGTGCGCCGCGCGGCAGCGCGGCGAGCGCGGTGGCGACGCCGCCGTAGGGGGCGATGCGCACGCCGTCGGCGGCCAGCACCGCTTCCAGCGTCGCGTCGATCTTGCCGGGGTGGACGAACAGGATCGCCTTCTCCGCCGTCAGCAGCAGGTGGGCGACGAACACCGGGTTGTAGGCGACGTCGGCGCCGCGCAGGCCGGTCAGCCAGGCGACGTCGTCCAGGCTGCTGAGCAGGTGGTGCGTGGCGCCGGCGCGCCGCATCGCCGCGCGGACCTCGGCGAGCTTGTCGGCGCGCGTGCGCACGGCGAACGGCATCGGGTGTTCGCTCACCGGCGCCGCCGGCGGATCCGGGCGGTCGCGCCAGGCCGTGCCGGCGATGTCGTCGGCGACAAGCTCGGCGCCGCGCGCGGCCAGCGCCTGGCGCAGCGTGCCCGCCGCGCCGAGCGCGATGCAGTCGCCGGCCACCGCCACGCGCTGGCCCGGGCCGACGTGCGCGCACAGCCAGTCGATGTGCTCGGGCGCGTGCGGCACGACCTGGCGCATCAGCGCGATGCCGCTGCCGGCCAGTTCGCGCTCGGCCTGTTCGAAATAGCGCGAGTCGGTCCACAGGCCGGCGGTCTCGGCGGCGACCACCAGCGTGCCGGCCGAGCCGGTGAAACCGGAGTACCACTGCCGCGCCTGCCAGTGTTCCGGCAGGTATTCGGACAGGTGGGGATCGGCGGTCGGCAGCACGCAGGCGGCGACGCCGCGGGCGCGCATCGCTTCGCGCAGCGCGGCCAGGCGCTCGGGGACGGACGGGATCATGGCGGCGGATGCTAACAGGGGCGCGTCATCGTAGTCGGCGCGCCGCTTCCCGGCTGCCAAGCCCCGCACACTGCGCCGGCCGCATGGGCGACGAGGGCATCCGCGATGCTCGCAGGGAGGGAATCGAGTCTGTAAAATGAGGCTTTACCAGCACGAGCTGCTGTCCATGACCCCCTTGATCTTCGTCACCGGCGGCGTGGTGTCCTCGCTTGGCAAGGGCATCGCCTCGGCCTCGCTCGCGTCCATCCTCGAGGCGCGCGGCCTGAACGTGACCCTGATGAAGCTGGATCCGTACATCAACGTCGATCCAGGCACGATGAGTCCGTTCCAGCACGGCGAGGTGTACGTCACCGACGACGGCGCCGAGACCGACCTCGACCTCGGCCACTACGAGCGCTTCGTGCGCACGCGCCTGACCGGCAAGCACTCGATCACCACCGGCAAGATCTACGAGAGCGTGATCCGCAAGGAGCGCCGCGGCGACTACCTCGGCGCCACCGTGCAGGTGATCCCGCACATCACCGACGAGATCAAGCACTGCGTCTACGAGGCCACGCGCGGCCACGACGTGGCCCTGGTCGAGATCGGCGGCACGGTCGGCGACATCGAGTCGCTGCCGTTCCTCGAGGCGATCCGCCAGTTGCGCATCGAGCACGGCCCGCAGAAGTGCATGTTCATGCACCTCACCCTGGTGCCGTTCATCAAGGCTGCCGGCGAGCTGAAGACCAAGCCGACCCAGCACTCGGTCAAGGAGCTGCGCTCGATCGGCATCCAGCCGGACGTGCTGCTGTGCCGCTGCGAGCAGCCGCTGCCGGACAGCGAGCGCCGCAAGATCGCGCTGTTCACCAACGTGCACGAGAAGGCGGTGATCAGCGCGGTCGATGTCGATACCATCTACAAGCTGCCGCTGTGGCTGCACGCGCAGGGCCTGGACGACATCGTCGTCGAGCAGCTGCGCCTGGACGCCAGGCCGGCCGACCTGTCCGAGTGGGAGCGCACCGTCGCCGCGGTCGAGCATCCGAAGGACGAGGTCACCGTCGCCATCGTCGGCAAGTACGTCGAGCACAAGGACGCCTACAAGTCGCTGGGCGAGGCGCTGCGCCACGGCGGCATCAAGCAGGCCACGCGCGTCAACCTGAAGTGGCTCGACTCCGAGCAGGTGGAGTCCGGCGGCGCGGCGGCGCTGCTCGCCGACGTCGACGCCATCCTGGTGCCGGGCGGTTTCGGCAAGCGCGGCTTCGAGGGCAAGGTGCAGGCGGCGCAGTACGCGCGCGAGCACGGCATCCCGTATTTCGGCATCTGCTACGGCATGCACGCCGCGGTGGTGGACTTCGCCCGCAACGTCGCCGGCATCGCCGACGCCGGCTCCAGCGAGAACGACAAGCACACGCCGAACCCGGTGATCGGCCTGATCACCGAGTGGACCACCGCCTCGGGCGACGTCGAGCGGCGCGACGAGGATTCCGACCTCGGCGGCACCATGCGCCTCGGCGCGCAGGAATGCCGGTTGAAGGCGGGCACGCTGGCGCGCCGCCTGTACGGCCAGGACGTGATCCGCGAGCGCCACCGCCACCGCTACGAATTCAACAACCGCTACCGCCAGCGGTTCGAGGATCTCGGCCTGGTGATCGCCGGCAAGTCGATGGACGACCTGCTGGTGGAGATGATCGAGCTGCCCGCGCAGCAGCACCCCTGGTTCCTGGCCTGCCAGTTCCACCCCGAGTTCACCTCGACGCCGCGCGACGGCCACCCCCTGTTCATCGGCTTCGTCGAGGCCGCGCGCCAGTACAGGATGCTGCGCCACGGGCAGAAACTGGCGCGGGAGGCGGTGGCGTGAAGTTGTGCGGCTTCGAGGTCGGGCTCGACCGGCCGCTGTTCCTGATCGCCGGCCCCTGCGTGATCGAGTCGATGCAATTGCAGCTCGATACCGCCGGCCGGCTGAAGGAAATCGCCGGCCGGCTCGGCATCCCCTTCATCTTCAAGTCCAGCTTCGACAAGGCCAACCGCACCTCGGTCTCGGGCTTCCGCGGCCCGGGTCTCGAAGGCGGCCTGAAAGTGCTGGCCGAGGTGAAGCGGCAGATCGGCGTGCCGGTGCTGACCGACGTGCACGAATACACGCCGCTGGCCGAGGTGGCGGCGGTGGTCGACGTGCTGCAGACGCCGGCCTTCCTGTGCCGGCAGACCGACTTCATCCAGAACGTCGCCCGCGCCGGCAGGCCGGTCAACATCAAGAAGGGCCAGTTCCTCGCGCCCTGGGACATGAAGCACGTGGTCGAGAAGGCGCGCGCCGCCGGCAACCCGGACATCCTGGTGTGCGAGCGCGGCGCCAGCTTCGGCTACAACAACCTGGTCTCGGACATGCGCAGCCTCGCGGTGATGCGCGAGACCGGCTGTCCGGTGGTGTTCGACGCGACGCATTCCGTGCAATTGCCGGGCGGCCTCGGCGGCAAGTCCGGCGGCCAGCGCGAGTTCGTGCCGGTGCTGGCGCGCGCGGCGGTGGCGGCCGGCATCTCCGGCGTGTTCATGGAAACCCATCCGGACCCGGACAAGGCGCTGTCGGACGGGCCGAATGCCTGGTATCTCGACAAGATGGAAGCATTGCTTGAGACCCTTTGCGAGATCGACCGCGCGGTCAAGAAAGCGGGCTTCCTGGAGAACCGGGCCTAGCGTTCCGGCCCTGCTTCCCCCGGGGCAGGGCAGGCGCAGGATGCGCGCCGGAGCATTCCGCAGCGATTCCAGTCTCGCGGCAGCGCCTTGCGGCGATGCCGCGATTCCCGCAACGACGTTCACGCCTCGAGGCCAGCGACCACGATGACCACCACGATCACGAAGATCCACGCCCGCGAAATCCTCGACTCGCGCGGCAACCCGACCCTGGAAGCGGAAGTCACCCTGGCCTCCGGCCACATGGGTCGCGCGGCGGTGCCATCCGGCGCATCGACCGGCACGCGCGAGGCGGTGGAACTGCGCGACGGCGACAAATCGCGCTACCTCGGCAAGGGCGTGAAGCAGGCCGTCGCCAACGTCAACGCGGCGATCGCCGACGCGCTGCGGGGTTTCGACGCCGCCGACCAGAAAGGCCTGGACGCGAAGCTGATCGCCCTGGACGGCACGTCCAACAAGGGCAGGCTCGGCGCCAACGCCCTGCTCGGCGTGTCGATGGCGGCGGCGCACGCGGTCGCCGCTGCGCGCGGCCAGGCGCTGTGGCAGTACCTCGCCGCCGGCAAGGCCGGCCACCTGCCCGTGCCGATGATGAACATCGTCAACGGCGGCGCGCACGCCGACAACAACATCGACGTGCAGGAGTTCATGATCCTGCCGGTCGGCGCGCCCAGCTTCGCCGAGGCGCTGCGCGCCGGCGCGGAGATCTTCCATGCGCTGAAGGCCGTCCTGAAGGCGAAGGGCCTCAACACCGCCGTCGGCGACGAAGGCGGCTTCGCGCCCGACCTGCGTTCCAACGTCGAGGCGCTGGACACCATCGCCGAGGCGGTGGGCAAGGCCGGCTATCGGCTCGGCGGCGACGTCCTGCTCGGCCTCGACGTGGCCAGCTCCGAATTCTTCAAGGACGGCAAGTACGACCTGGAGGGCGAGGGCAAGGCCTACGCGCCGGCGCAGTTCGTCGAGCTGCTGGCCGGCTGGACGCGGCAGTACCCGATCGTCACCATCGAGGACGGCATGGCCGAAGGCGACTGGGACGGCTGGAAGCTGCTGACCGACACGCTCGGCGGCAAGGTGCAGCTGGTCGGCGACGACCTGTTCGTCACCAACCCGGCGATCTTCCGCGAAGGCATCGAGAAGAAGATCGCCAACGCGATCCTGATCAAGGTGAACCAGATCGGCACGCTGTCGGAGACGCTGGAAGCGATCGCCATGGCCGACAAGGCGAAGTACGCGGCGATCGTCTCGCATCGTTCCGGCGAGACCGAGGACACCACCATCGCCGACATCGCCGTCGCCACCACCGCGACGCAGATCAAGACCGGCTCGCTGTGCCGCACCGACCGCGTCGCCAAGTACAACCAGCTGCTGCGCATCGAGGAGCAGTTGGGCGCCGCCGCGCGCTACGCCGGCCGCGACGCGTTCCCCAACCTCCCCGGCCTGCCCGGCTGAGCGGCGCGGAGGGCGGACTCGCATGCTGCGCTGGATCGCCCTGGCTCTGGTGGCGCTGCTGATCGCGCTGCAGCTCAAGCTGTGGGTGGGCGAGGGCGGCATGCGCGAGGTGCGCCTGCTGCGCGAGCGCGTCTCCGCGCAGCAGGCGGAGAACGAGCGGCTGAAGCAGCGCAACCAGGCGCTGTCCGCGGAAGTGGACGACCTCAAGCACGGCCAGCAGGCGGTGGAGGCGCGCGCGCGCGCCGAGCTCGGCCTGGTCAAGCCGGGCGAGACCTTCTACCAGGTGGTCGAACCCGGCGCGGCCAAGAAGAAGGACGGCGATGGCAAGTGAATCGGCCGCGCTGTGGTGCGTGGTGCCCGCGGCGGGGCGCGGCCTGCGTTTCGGCGGCGACCTGCCCAAGCAGTACCTGCCGCTGGGCGGACGCCCGCTGCTGCTGCAGACGCTGGAACGGCTGGCGCGGCACCCGCGCGTGGCCGGGCTGGTGGTGGTGCTGGCGGCGCAGGATCCGTGGTGGCCCGGCGCCGATGCGGTCAACGGCAAGCCGGTGCGGACCGCGACGGGCGGCGCCGAGCGCGCCGACTCGGTGCTGGCCGGCCTGCGCGCGCTGCCGGATGCCGTGAGCGCCGACGACTTCGTGCTGGTGCACGACGCCGCGCGCCCGTGCGTGCGCTACGAGGACATCGGCCGGCTGGTCGCGGAAGGCGTCGCCGCCGGCGGCGCGCTGCTGGGCGCGCCGCTGCGCGACACGCTGAAACGCGCCGACGAGCATGATCGCGCCCTCGTCACCGAGGCGCGCGAGGCGCGTTGGCGCGCGTTCACGCCGCAGTTGTTCCGCCGCGGCGAGCTGATCGCGGCGTTGGAGCGCGCGCGCGCCGAGGGCGTCGCCGTCACCGACGAGTCGATGGCGATGGAGCGCGCCGGATGGCGGCCGCTGCTGGTCGAGGGCGCCGAGGACAACATCAAGGTGACCACGCCGGCCGACCTCGCGCTGGCGGAGTTCCTGCTGGCGCGGATCGGCTGAGGCCGCGCCGCGCGCAGATTCGTTCGACACGGGTTGCACACACGCCGCGGAGCCGTCCATGCGCATTGGCCAGGGTTACGACGTTCACGCCTTCGGTGCGGGCGACCACGTGATGCTCGGCGGCGTGCGCATCGCCCACGACCAGGGCGTGCTGGCGCATTCCGACGGCGACGTGGTGATCCACGCGCTGTGCGACGCGCTGCTGGGCGCGCTGGCGCTGGGCGACATCGGCCGGCACTTCCCGCCGTCGGACATGCGCTGGCGCGACGCCGACAGCCGCCAGTTCCTGCGCGCGGTCGCGGCGATGATCGCCGAGCGCGGCTACGCGCTGGGCAATGCCGACGTCACCGTGGTCTGCGAGCGGCCGAAGATCGCCCCGCACGCGGACGCGATGCGCGCCAACCTCGCCGCCGATCTCGGCTGCGACGTCGGCCGGATCAGCATCAAGGCCACCACCAGCGAGCGGCTCGGCTTCACCGGCCGCGGCGAGGGCATCGCCGCGCAGGCCGTGGCGCTGCTGCTGCCGGCGCGCTGAGATGGATGTCTGCCTGCCGCACGCGCACGGCTGTCCGCCGCTGACCGCGCGGCTGCGCGCCGCGCCCGAGGACTTCGTGGTCGAGGAGATCCTCGGCTACGCCGCGGACGGCGAGGGCGAGCACGCGCTGCTGATCGTGGAGAAGCGCGGTGCCAACACCGAATGGGTGGCGCGCGAGCTGGCGCGCTTCGCCGGCGTGCCGCCGGTCGCGGTCGGCTACGCCGGGCTGAAGGATCGCCACGCGGTGACGCGCCAGGCGTTCTCCGTGCAGCTCGGCCGTCGCGCCGATCCGGACTGGTCGGCGTTTCCGCATGCGGAAGTGCGCGTGCTCGCGGCCGCGCGCCACCGGCGCAAGCTCAAGCGCGGCGCGCTGGCCGGCAACCGCTTCGTGCTGGCGCTGCGCGAGGTGTCCGGCGACCGCGAGGCCGCCGAACGCACGCTGGTGGCGCTGTCCGCGCGCGGCGCGCCCAACTACTTCGGCGAGCAGCGCTTCGGACGCGGCGGCGACAACCTGGCGCAGGCGCGGGCGATGTTCGCCGGCCGCCGCGTCGACCGCGCGACGCGCGGCCTGCTGCTGTCGGCGACGCGCTCGCACCTGTTCAACGCCGCGCTGGCCGAGCGCGTCCGCCGGCAGGCCTGGGACACGCCGCTGGACGGCGAGCTGTGGTGCCTCGACGGCTCGCGTTCGTGGTTCGGCCCGCAGGCGTTCGACGCCGGCCTGGCCGCGCGTCTCCGGGCTTTCGACATCCATCCCTCGGGCCCGCTGTGGGGCCGCGGCGACACGCCTGCGGCCGATGCCTGCGGCGAACTGGAACGCGGCATCGCGGCGCAATGGCCGGAGCTGGTGGCGGGCCTGGAAGCGGCGGGACTGGAGCACGAACGCCGGCCGCTGCGGCTGCGGCCGCACGAACTGACATGGACGTGGCAGGGCGTCGAAACGTTGCAGCTGAGCTTCGTCCTGCCGGCCGGCGCCTACGCCACCAGCATGGTCCGCGAACTCGCCAGAACCTGAGGCACGCAAACCGCGTCCGCCACTTGCGTCGCCGCGTTCCGGCGGCGGTATAGTGATTCCGCTCGCAGGTTTTCGCCGTCCGCTCGGACGGGAGGAGGCCACCATGAGAGCAGCACTGTATGCGGCGACGCTGGTCGCCCTGTCCGCACTGGCCGGTTGCGCCGGCGAAACCACCCGCCCGCAGAATCTTGCCAGCCTGTATCCCGGCGACGTCGACTGGGAGAAGGTGGTGAGCGTCAACCAGTGGGCGGAACGCAAAGGCGCGACCGTGGTGTGGGTGAACATGCCGCGCAAGCCCGTCGAGGAGCGCCGCTGAACGTCTGACGTGGCGCAGGCGGGCGGCTCAGGCCCGCGTCCGCAGCAGCACGACGACCGCGCCGGTGCCGCCCTGCGCCGGGCGCGCGGAGGCGAATGCCAGCACGTCGCCGTGCCGGCGCAGGAGGGCGTCGGTCAGTTTCTTCAGCACCGGGCCCGCGCTGCTCGAGCGCAGGCCCTTGCCGTGGATGATCTTCACGCAGGCGTGGCCGACGCGCAGGTTCTCGGCGAGGAAGTCGGCGATCGTCGCGCGCGCCGCCGCGGCGTTCATCTGGTGCAGGTCGATCTCGTCCTGGATCGCGTAGCCGCCCTGCTTGAGGCGTTTCAGCAGGCGCGGCGGATAGCCGTCGCGCAGGAAGGCCAGTTCCTCGCCGACCTCGACGGCGGCCGGGTCGATCGGCGCGGTCAGCAACGCGTCGACGACCGCGGCCTCGTCGCGCTCGCGCATCTGCGGCAGCGGCGGGGGCGGCGCCCCGCGCGGCGTCGGCGCCGCTTCGCGCGCGCGGCGCACCGGCCCCACCGCCTCGCGGAACAGGCGGGCGTCCTCGTCGCTGACGCTGGGCGGCCGGCGCGTCTTCATCGCCGCGATGGTAGCGGCGGCGCGGCTCCGCCGCGAATCCGTTAAACTGCGCGCACCCGCCGCGGCGCGTTCCGCCGCGCCGCGGTCCCGGCTTTCTCGACGGATTCTCGATGCGTGTCCTAGTCAGCAACGACGACGGCGTCGACGCGCCCGGCATACGCGTGCTCGCCGAGCGCCTCGCCGCGGTCGGCGAAGTCACGGTGGTCGCGCCCGACCGCGACCGCTCCGGCGCCAGCAACTCGCTCACCCTCGATCAGCCGATCCGCGTCCTGAAGATGGACGACGGCCGCTACCGCGTCGCCGGCACGCCGACCGACTGCGTGCACCTCGCCCTGTCCGGCCTGCTCGAGCACGAGCCCGACATCGTCGTCTCCGGCATCAACAACTCGTCCAACATGGGCGACGACGTGATCTATTCCGGCACCGTGTCGGCGGCGATGGAGGGCCGCTACCTCGGCCTGCCGGCGATCGCGGTGTCGCTGGCCAGCGAAAACCACCGCGGCGTCCACTACGATTCGGCGGCCAACGCCGTGCTGCTGCTGATGCGCCGGCTGCTGGTGGACCCGCTGCCGGCCGACACCATCCTCAACGTCAACGTGCCGGACCGGCCGTGGGACGAGATCCAGGGCTTCGAGGTCAGCCGGCTGGGGCGCCGCCACCGTTCGGCGCCGTGCATCGCGCAGACCGACCCGCGCGGCCGCCCGATCTGGTGGATCGGCCCGGCCGGCGCCGCCGAGGACGACGGCCCCGGCACCGACTTCGACGCGGTGCGCCGCGGCTTCGTCTCGGTGACGCCGATCCAGGTCGACCTGACCCGCTACCAGGCGCTGGAGAAGATCGCCGGCTGGATCGCCGCGCTGTCCATGGCGGACGCGAAAGAGCAGGCCGCGTGAAGACGACCGGTTCCCTCCATCGCAGCCCGGCGGCCGACGCGCAGGGCCTCGGCATGACCTCGCAGCGCGCGCGCGACCGGCTGGTGATGCGCCTGCGCGAGGAAGGCATCCGCGACCTGCGCGTGCTGGACGTGATCCGCAAGCTGCCGCGCCACCTGTTCATCGACGAGGCGCTGGCCTCGCGCGCCTACGAGGACACCGCGCTGCCGATCGGCCACGGCCAGACCATCTCGCAGCCGTGGATCGTCGCGCGCATGACCGAAGCGCTGCTGGAAGGCGGCGTGCCGCAGCGCGTGCTGGAAGTCGGCACCGGCTCCGGCTACCAGGCCGCGGTGCTGGCCGCGCTGGTGCCGCAGGTGTTCACCGTCGAGCGCATCGAGGAACTGCTGCGGCAGGCGCGGCGGCGTTTCCGCCAGATGAAGATCGAGAACATCCGCTCGCGCCACGACGACGGCGCGCTGGGCTGGCCGGCGGAGGCGCCGTTCGACGCGATCATCCTCACCGCCGCCGGCGAGGTGGTGCCGCAGGAGCTGCTGGCGCAGTTGCGTCCCGCCGGCGTGCTGCTGGCGCCGGTCGGGCCGGCGGGCCAGCAGCAGCTGGTGCGCATGCGCGCCGGCGACGACGGCACGGAAACCGAGGTGCTCGGCCCGGTCAGCTTCGTGCCGCTGCTCGGAGGCCTGGCCTGATGGCGGCGCGCGCACGCAGGGCGGCCGCCTGATGCGCCTGTTCAAGCCGCTCTACGAGATGGCCATGCGCTGGGCCGCGCATCCGCGCGCGGAGCCCTATCTCGGCGGTCTCAGCTTCGTCGAGGCGTTCGTCTTCCCGGTGGCGCCGGAGCTGATGCTGGCGCCGATGACGCTGGCCAGGCCGCTGCGCGCGTGGCGCTATGCCACGGTCAGCCTGGTGTTCTCGCTGCTGGGCGCGCTGGTCGGCTACGCGCTGGGGCATTACGCGTTCGATGCGATCAAGCCGCTGTTCGCCGAACTCGGCTGGCTGCCGGCGATCGAGTCCTGGGTCGGGCGCCTGCGCGCCGACGCGGTGGCGCATCCGTGGGGCGTGTTCCTGACCCTGGTGCTGGCCGGCTTCGTGCCGGTGCCGCTGAAGATCTTCACCTGGGCGTCCGGCATCGTCGGCGTGCCGCTGCTGCCGTTCATCGCCAGCATGGCGGTGGGGCGCGGCAAGCGCGTCTACCTGCTCGCCGCGCTGCTGCGCTACGGCGGCCGGCGCGCCGAGCTGCTGCTGCACCGGCACATCGAATGGCTGGGCTGGGTGGTGCTGGGCGCGCTGGGCCTGCTCGGCGTGTGGTGGTTCTGGCTGCATTGATATGCTTGCGGCCATGGCGCGACTGCGACGTTTTCCCGTTTGCGGCACGCTGGCCGCGGCCCTGATCCTGGCCGGATGCGCTTCCTCGCCGGCGCCGGTGGTCGACCGTTCGATCGGCGGTCCGCGCGCGGTCGCCGCGCCCGTCGCCCGACCGGCGGCGTCCGCCGGCGGCTACGTGGTGCAGTCCGGCGACACGCTCTACAGCATCGCCTTCCGGCATGGCCTCGACTACCGCGAACTGGCGCGCTGGAACGGCATCGACGCGCCGTACACCATCCATCCCGGCCAGGCGCTGCGGCTGACCGCGCCGGCGCCGAAGGACGCGGCGCGCGTCGGCCGCGTCCCGCCTTCGAAACCGCCCGTGGCCGCGAGCCGGCCGGCGCCGCCGCCCCCGGTGGGCGTATTCGAGCCCGTGCCGGCGTCGCCGCAGGGCGCGCCTGCGGCGCCGTCGTCCGCGCCCGTGCGCACGGCGCCCGCGCCGGCGGCGAGCGCCTCCGGCGTCGCCGCGGCG
>NZ_DF970202.1 GCF_000953855.2 Mizugakiibacter sediminis | reverse complement strand
GTCGAAGCCCATCAGCGCGAGGAAGCCGAGGAGGTAGAAGCGGCGCACGTTCACGCTCCCGCGCCGACCACGGCGACGCCGCCGGCGATCAGCAGGATGCCGGCGACGCGGCGCGCGCTGAGGCGCTCGCCGAACAGCAGGCGCCCGGCCAGCATCACCGCGACGATGTTGATCGAGCCGAGCAGCACGCCCGAGGACAGCGGCACCAGCGAGAGAAACGCCAGCCACACGCCGAACTCGCCGACGAAGCAGGCGACGCCCAGCCACAGCGCGCGGCGCCGCAGCAGCGCGCGCCAGTGCGCCCGCCAGCCGTCGTCCGCCGCCGGCGCGTGCGCGGCGTGCTTGAAGGCGAGCTGGCCGACGGTATCGAGGGCGACGTTGGCGAGCCACAACAGCAGCGTGATCGTGGGCATGGCGCGGCGGGAGGGGGATGGCGGGCGCGAGTATAGGCGCGCGCGCGCGCCGACCCCGAAACCTGCGTGAAAGGCGCGCGCACCAAGCTGACACACGGCAATCACACACCGGAGCGCCGCGATGAGCAGCGTGCAGGACACCATCTTCGAGATCATCGCGAAGGAGAGCGGGATCGACGTCGCGCGCATCACGCCCGAGGCCACGCTGAAGGACCTCGAGATTCAGTCGCTGGATGCGATCCAGATCATTTTCGAGATCGAGGACCACTTCAAGATCACCATGCCCGACCGCGATCCGAACTTCGACACCGAATCGGTGCGCGGACTGGTCGAGGCGGTCGAGCGGCTGCTGGCGGAGAAGTCGCGGACGGCCGCCGGCGCCACCTGAGCGCCGCCGGGCGGGAGGCGCGCGTGCACCGCGTCGTGATCACCGGCATGGGCGCGGTCTCCGCGCTCGGCCACGATGCCGCGTCGAACTGGCGGGCGATGCGCGAGGGCCGCGTCGGCATCGGCGCGCTCACCGCGGTGCCGGCGGAGACCTTCCGCGCGAAAATCGCCGGCGAGGTGCGCGATTTCGACCCGGCGCGGCACTTCGACGCCAAGCGCCTGCCGCTGCTCGACCGCTTCACGCAGTTCGCGCTGGTGGCCGCGCGCGAGGCGATCGCGCAGAGCGGTCTCGACTTCCGCGCCGGCGGCCTCGGCGCGCGCAGCGCGATCGTGATCGGCACCGGCGTCGGCGGCGAGGGCACGCACGACGAGCAGGCGCGCCGGCTGTACGCCGAGCGCAATCCGCGCCTGCATCCGCTGTCGATCCTGCGCCTGATGGCGAACGCGCCCGCCTCGCACCTCGGCATCGATTACGGCATCACCGGGCCGGCGTTCGCGGTGTCCAGCGCCTGCGCCTCCGCCAACCACGCGCTGGCGCAGGCGTTCCACATGGTGCGCGCCGGCATGGTCGACGCCGCCGTGGCCGGCGGCAGCGAGGCCTGCCTGACCGAGGGCACGCTGCGCGCCTGGGAGGCGATGCGCGTGCTCGCCGACGACGCCTGCCGGCCGTTCTCGAAGCAGCGCCGCGGCCTGGTGCTGGGCGAGGGCGCCGGCATCTACGTGCTGGAGAATTACGAACACGCGCGGCGGCGCGGCGCGGCGATCCTCGCCGAGTTCGCCGGCGCCGGCATGAGCGCCGACGCCGGCGACATGGTGATGCCCGCGGCGGACGGCGCGGCGCAGGCGATGCGCGCGGCGCTGGACGAGGCCGGCCTCGCGTCCGCCGACGTCGACTACGTCAACGCCCACGGCACCGGCACGCCGGCCAACGACCCCACCGAAACCCGGGCGATCCGCGCGGTGTTCGGCGCGCACGCCGACGCGCTGGCGGTGTCGTCCACCAAGTCGATGCACGGCCACGCGCTCGGCGCCGCCGGCGCGATCGAGCTGGTCGCGGCGATCGGCGCCCTGCGCGAAGGCGTGGTGCCGCCGACCGCGAACTTCCTCGACCCGGATCCGGAGTGCGATCTCGATTACGTGCCGAACGTCGCCCGCGAGCGGCCGGTGCGCGCGGCGCTGTCGAACTCCTTCGCGTTCGGCGGATTGAACGCGGTGCTGGCGCTGAAGCGCGCGCCGTAGGACGGACCCGCGCCGTAGGACGGACCGCGGTCCGCCCCACGGCGCGCCGGCAGGGCGTCAGCCCGCCAGCGACCGCTTGGCGCGCGTCAGCAGCTGGTCCAGCAGGGCGATGCCGAGGTCGATCTCCTCGGCCGTGATGTGCAGCGACGGCGCCAGCGTGATCACGTTCTTGTAGTAGCCGCCGACGTCCAGCACCAGGCCGATGCGGCGGCCGCGGTGCTCCAGTTCGCCGGCCAGGCCGATGTCGACCATGCGGTCGACCAGCTTCTTGTTGGGCGTGAAGCCGTCCGCCTCGCAGATCTCCGCGCGCAGCGCCAGGCCGAGGCCGTCGACGTCGCCGATCTCGGGATGGCGCCGCTGCAGGTCCTTCAGGCCGGCGAGGAAGTGCGCGCCCTTGGCCATCACCATCGCCTCGTAGTCGGTCTCGGCGGTCATCCTCATCACCTCGAGGCCGACCGCGGTGCCGAGCGGGTTGGCGTTGAAGGTGGAGTGCGTCGAGCCCGGCGGGAACAGCTTCGGGTTGATCAGCTCCTCGCGCGCCCAGATGCCGGACAGCGGGTTGAGGCCGTTGGTCAGCGCCTTGCCGAACACGATCACGTCGGGTTCGACGCCGAAGTGCTCGATCGCCCACAGCTTGCCGGTGCGGTAGAAGCCCATCTGGATCTCGTCGACCACCAGCAGCACGCCGTACTGGTCGAGCACCTTCTTGAGACCCCTGAAGTAGTTCATCGGCGGCACGACGTAGCCGCCGGTGCCCTGCAGCGGCTCGACGTAGAACGCCGCGTACTCGCACTCGCCGACCTTCGGGTCCCACACGCCGTAGTACTCGGTCTCGAACAGGCGCGCGAACTCGCGCACCAGCTGCTCGCCGTACTCCTCCTTGCTCATGCCCTTCGGACCGCGGAAGTGGTACGGGAACGGCAGGAACATCGCGCGCTCGCCGAAGTGGCCGTAGCGGCGGCGGTAGCGGTAGCTCGAGGTGATCGCCGAGGCGCCCAGCGTGCGGCCGTGGTAGCCGCCCTCGAAGGCGAACATCAGGCTCTTGCCGCCCTTGTAGTTGCGCACCAGCTTCAGCGAGTCCTCCACCGCCTGCGCGCCGCCGACGTTGAAGTGGACGCGGCCCTTGAGGCCGAACTTGCGCTCGGCGTCCTGCGCGATGGCGCGCGCCAGTTCGATCTTCTCGACGTGCAGGTACTGGCTGGCGACCTGCGGCAGATGGTCGATCTGGCGCTTCAGCGCGTCGTTCAGGCGCGGATTGGCGTAGCCGAAGTTGACCGCCGAGTACCACATCTGTAGGTCCAGGTACGGCACGCCGGCGGCGTCGTACATGTAGCTGCCTTCGCAGCGGTCGAAGATCTTCGGCGGCTCGCTGTAATGGACGGTGTCGCCGAACGAGCAGTAGCGGGCCTCGTCGGCGAGCAGTTCGGCTTCGCGCGCGGCGATGGCATCGGCCGGTTGGGCCGGAAGGGCGGCATTACGCATCGGAGACGGCATCCTGGGAGAGAAAGGGACGAGGATCGGCGGCCAGCGTGCCGGCGGTCAGCGCCGGCAGCAGCTCGAGCGCGTCGGCGAAGCCGACGATGGAGACGTGGGGGATGCCGGCGTGCCGGCAGTGCTCGATCAGGCGGTGCTTGGCGAACACGAAGTCGGCCTCGCCGGCGGCGCAGAAATCGGAGGCGCCGTCGCCGACCAGCAGCACGCGGCGGTGGGTGTTGTGCGCGCGCACCGCGCTGGCGCACTTGCACATGCCGCTGGACTTGCGGCAGCCGGCGTCGGCGAAGGGGAATTCGAGGCGCCAGCGGCGCGCGCCGTCGGCGACCAGGCGGTTCGCCTGCACCGGCAGCGCGTCGAGGCCGTGACGGGCGAGGATCGCGCGGATCGCGTAGTCCAGCCCGTCGCTGACCACGCGCACCGGCAGGCCGGCGCGATGCGCCGCGGCGACGAAGGCCGGAAACGCCGGGTCGATGCGCATTTCCTCGAGACAGCCGTCGAGCTCCTCGCGGCTCATGTCCAGCAGGGCCACCTGCCCGGCCATGCATTCGCGCGAACCGATCTCGCCGGCCTGCCAGGCGCGTTCGAGCGCCTCCCAGCCGGGGCGGGCGAAGCGTTCGAGCACGGCGTCGGTGATGTCCTCGACGGCGATGGTGCCGTCGAAATCGCACAGGATGGTCCAGGGTGACACGCCTTTCTCCGCGTCGTCGCCGCCATGCGGCGCTCGGGCACTAGACCACCGGGCCCTTTCTGCGGGCTTACACGCGGATGCGACGCCGGTCACCGTTCAGCGCGCCGACGGTTCCGCGTCGGGCAGGATGCGCACCAGCACGCGCTGGCCGATGCGGAAGCCGGGATCGCGCTCGAGCGCCAGCACGCAGTCGACCGCGCGCGCGTCGTTGCCCTGCGCGAGGTCGTCGTCCAGCCGGCTGGGGCCGAACACCAGGCCGACGCGCAGCACGCGCGCGGGCACGACGGCGGCGCGCGGATCGTCGCCGTCGACGGTCACCTCGGCGCGCATGCCGGGATGCACCGCGGCGACGAACGTCTCGTTCAGCTCCGCGCGCACGATGCGCGGACGGTCCGGCAGCAGCTCGAACAGCGCCTGCCCGGACTGCGCCGACACCGTCGCGCCCGCCTGCACCAGGCGCCGCGCGATGCTGCCCGCG
>NZ_DF970201.1 GCF_000953855.2 Mizugakiibacter sediminis | reverse complement strand
CTGGCTGCAGCCGGCGCCGCCGCCGCGCCTCGGCGCGGTCGCGTTCGCCGCCACGCCCGCCGACCTGCTGCGCACGCGCCCGGAGATCCAGCACGCCGAGCAGGCCGTGCTGCAGGCCGCCGGCGCGCTGGGCGTGGCGCGCGCCGACCTGTATCCGCGCCTCAGCCTGGCCGGCGCGCTGACCCTGGCCGTGCGCCTCGGCAGCGGCGCCACGCGCACGCTGGCCTCGGCGGGCCCGGTACTGGACCTGCCGCTGTTCGACTGGGGCGCGCGCCGCGCGCGCGCCGACGCCGGCTCGGCCGCGCTGGCGGCGGCCGAGGACGCCTATCGGCAGGCCGTGCTCGCCGGCGTCGCCGAGGTGGAATCGGCGCTGGCCACGCTGCAGTCGGCGCACGCGCAGGCCGAGCGCGTGGACGCGGCGCTGGCCGCGCAGCGGCGCGCCGACGAAGCCGCGGCGACGCTGCAGCGGCTCGGTCTCGCCGACGCGCTGGCGCGCGGCGAAGCCGCGACGGCGCTGCTCGACGCGCAGGCTTCCGCGCTCGATGCGCACGCGCGCGAGGCCGTCGCCTTCATCGCCCTGTACAAGGCGCTGGGCGGCGCGCCGCCGCCGCTGGCCGAGGCCGCGCGCTGATGGTCGCGCTGGCGCGCAAGACGCTGTTGCACGAATGGCGCCGCTTCCTGCCGGCGGCGCTGGCGGTGGCTTTCGCCGGCCTGCTGCTGCTGATGCAGGCGGCGCTGCTGCTGGGCATCTTCGGCGGCGCCGCGGTGTACATCGACCAGTCCGGCGGCGATCTGTGGGTGGGCTATCCCGGCACGCAGACGATCGACCTCGGCCGGCCCATCCCGGCGGACACCGAGATGCTGCTGCGCATGGATCCCGAGGTCGCGCGCGTCGAGCCGTTCCTGTGGGTCGACGCCGACTGGCGCGGCCCGGCCGACCGCGGCGGCGTGTCGGTGTTCCTGTCCGGCATCGACACGCGCGCCGCCGGCCTGGCGTTCGCCAGGGCGCTCGGCCCGGCGCTGCGCGCGCGCCTGGACCTGCCGGGCGCGGTGATCGTCGATCGCGCCGACCTGCCCAAGCTGGGCGTCGACGTCGGCGGCAGCGCGCGCATCAACGGCCGGCGCGTGCGCATCGTCGGCGCCGCCGCCGGCCTGCGCGCGCTGGGCGGCGTCGACATCGTCGCCTCGCTGGACACCGCGCGCGCGCTCGACGCCGATCCCGCCGACGCCGGCCGCGTCGCCTACTACATCGTCGCGTTGCGCGATCCGGCGCGCGCCGACGCGGTGCGCGCGCGCCTGGCGCGCGTCGGCGCGCACGCCGGCTTCGCGGTGTGGACGCGGCAGGCGTTCGCGCGGCGCGCGATCGCCTATTGGATGTTCGAGACCGGCGCGGGCCTCGGCTTCCTGTTCCTGACCGCGCTGGTGTTCGTGGTCGGCGCGGTGATCACCAGCCAGACGCTGATGGGCGCGGTGGCCGGCTCGGTGCGCGAGTACGCCACCCTGCACGCGCTGGGCGTCGGCTTCGGCGATCTGCGCCGCGTGGTGCTGCAGCAGGCCGCCTGGGTCGGCGGCGCCGGCCTGCTGGCCGGCGGCGTCGCCGCGCTGGCGCTGGCGCTGCTGGCGCGGCGCGCCGACGTGCCGATCGTGTTCGGCGCCTGGCAGGCGCTGGCCTGCGCGGTGCTGGTGATGGGCATCGCGCTGGTGTCCGGGCTGATGGCGGTGCGCGCGCTGCGCCACGCCGATCCGGCGATGCTGCTGAGGTGAGCATGGGCGAGAACGGCGACGGCCGAACGATCCTCGAAGGGCGCGGCCTGGTGCGCGGCTACGTCAGCGGGCGCGTGCGCACGCCGGTGCTGGAGGGCCTCGATCTCGCCGTGCGCGCCGGCGAGCTGACGCTGATCTCCGGGCCGTCCGGCTGCGGCAAGAGCACGCTGCTGGCGATCCTGAGCGGCCTGCTGCGCCCGGAGGCCGGCCGCGTGCACGCGCTGGGCGAGGACCTGTGGGCGCTGGACGCGCGCGCGCGCGAGCGTTTCCGCCTGCGGCACACCGGCTTCGTGTTCCAGGGTTTCAACCTGTTCCCGGCGCTGACCGCGCTGGAGCAGGTGCAACTGCCGCTGGCCTATCTCGGTCTCGACGCGCACACGGCGCAGGCGCGCGCGGCCGCCGCGCTGCACGAGGTCGGCCTCGGCCGGCAACTGCGCCTGCGGCCGGCGGAGCTGTCCGGCGGCGAGAAGCAGCGCGTCGCCATCGCGCGCGCCGTCGCCAAGCAGCCGCGCCTGCTGTTCGCCGACGAGCCGACCAGCGCGCTGGACGGCACGAACGGCGCCGCGGTGATCGACATCCTGCACCGCGTCGCCCGCACGCACGACGCCGCGGTGCTGTGCGTCAGCCACGACCCGCGCCTGCACGCGCACGCCGACCGCATCCTGCACATGGAAGACGGCCGTATCCTCGACGACGTGCGCGCGCCCGCCGCGGCACGCACCGACCGACAAGGCGAGACCGCATGAATCGATTGACCCGCACCCTGCTCGCATCGGCCGCTCTGCTGGCGCTGGCCGGCTGCGGCCGCCACCCCGGCGCCGACGCGCCGCCGGCGCCGCGCTACGCGGCGATGGCGCGCGGACGCATCGACGTCGAGAGCGGCGTGCTGCGCCTCGCCGCGCGCGCCGACGGCGTGGTCGCGCGCGTGCTGGTCGAGGAGGGCCAGCACGTGCAGGCGAACCAGCCGCTGCTGCAGCTCGACGCCGGCGCCGCGCAGAACGCCGTCGCCGAGGCGGAAGCCGCCGTGGCCGAGGCCGAGGCCGACGCGCGCATGCTGGCGGCCAAGCGCGCGCTGGCGCGCACCAGCGCGCAGCGCCTCGCCGAGGCCGCGCAGGCCGGC
>NZ_DF970200.1 GCF_000953855.2 Mizugakiibacter sediminis | reverse complement strand
AGCTGGAAACCCGACGCGTAGAAATTCGCGCAGGGGCCGCCGGAGCCCGCGGTCTGCGACTCGGCTTGTCGGGTCATCGTGCAGGCCAGCAGGCCGAGAACGGCCGCGACCGGAAGTAGCTTTCGGCTTGCTTGCATGAGGATCTGCCACAGGGTTTGGCGTCGGAATTGGCGCGGAACGTAGTCGCCGAGCGCGCGCAAGGATGCGACACCGTTCGCAGGTGCGGAGATTATTCGGCGCCAACGCCTGGCGATTGCCAAACCCATCACACTTTGCCGTGGCAAACCCTAATGGAAGAATAACAAGATGCTGATTTATATTGATATTTTATAATATGATATTAAAATAAATATACTTTTCTATATTTGTATACACATATAATCATTCACTGCCCCGCCCAGCCCGGTCTCAGTCTGCCGATCGCGGCGCGCAGGTCGGGCTGGCCCGCACGCCAGCCGACCCATGCCGCGCACAGCAGGCCTGGCACCGCGCAGCCGAGTTCCAGCAACGCGAGCAGCGGCCGCGGCCAATCCGTGGCGACGGCCCGCATGGCGAGCAGCGCGAGCGCCGAAGGCACGGTCAGCGCGACCGCCATGCGCAGCAGCGTGACCATCTCCAGGCGCAATGTCCGCGGCGCCGGCGCCTCGAGCACGCGCCGCGCGGCGGCGTACGACAGCAGCGCGGCGATGGTGGCGGAAACGGTGGTCGAGACGGCGATGCCGGCCAAGCCGAAGCGGTTCACCCACAGCGCGTTCAGCACGACGTTCAACGCCACGCCGACCAAGCCGATCGCCACCTGCGTCCACGGCCGGATCGCCGCGTGCAGCACGCGATAGTTGAGGTAGGCCACCGAACGCATCAGGATGCTTGGCGCCAGCAGCGCCAGCACGATCGCCGTCTGCGTGCTGGCGGCGGCATCGAAGCGCCCGCGCTCCAGCAGCAGCACCACCAGCGGGTGCGCCAGCAGCGCGATCAGGATCGCCGCCGGCAGGGTCATGAAGACGAGGAAGCGCAGGCCGTCGGCGTGGGCATGCGCGGCGGCGGCATGGTCGCGCCGGGCGAAGCTGCGGCCGAGCCCGGGGTAGTAGGTGGTCATCACCGCCTGCGCGAAGACTTCCACCGGCATGCCGGCGATCATGCCCGCAAAAGCCAGCGCCGAGATGGCGCCGGCGTCCAGCCCGGACACGAAGTACTGGTTGACAAGGCTGTTGAGTACCGAACCCGCCGAACCAACGAACAGCGGCAACAGGTGCGCCAGCGGCTTGAGGAAGTCCGGGTGTCCCAGCGCCGCTGCCGGCCGCAGGTTCTCGCGGATCATCCGCCGGTTGCTCCACAGCAGCAGCGCCGACTGCAGGATGAAACCGCCGAGCACGCCGACGACCAGCGCCTGGATGCCCATCGAGCGCAGCAACAGCAACGCGGCGAGGATCACGATCACGTTCGTGGTCACGCCCTCCAGCGCCGGAAACATGAAACGCTCGCTGGCGTAGCTGAGCGCCGCCAGCAGCGAGGACAGGCACAGCAGCGGCACCGCCGGCATCAGCAGGCGGGTCAGGTGCACCGCTTCGGCGTGCACGTCCGGCGCGAGGCCGGGCGCGAGGCGGTGCACCAGACCGTCCGCGCCCCACCACAACAGCGCCGCCGCCACCACCGCCACCAGCAGCACCAGCGTGAACAGCGTGTTGGCGCCGCGCCAGGCGGCCGGTCCGCTGCGCCCCTGCAGGCTGCTCATGAAGCGCGGCACGAAGGCCACCGTGATCACCGTGGTCAGCACGCCCGGCAGCAGCAACGGCAGCGTGTAGGCGACCCAGAACGCATCGAGCGTGCCGCTGGCGCCGAACAGTGCCGCCACCAGCATGGTCTTCGCCACGGCCAGCGCCTTGCCGCTGAAGTTCAGGCCGGCAACGCCCAGCGTGCTGCGGCGGGCCGCGACGCTCATGCCGGCACCGGCGTGTGATCCGCCGGCGTCGGGACGGCCACGGCCGGCGCGCTCTCGCGCTCGGCCCGACGCAGGCGGAAATAGCGCTCTGTCAACGCGCACAGGATCCAGTAATCGCCCATCACCGAACCTTCCAGGAACGGACTTCCATAAAGATTGCCGAGCAGCATGCAGATCGTGCAGACGCTGAATCCCCACGCCAGGGTGCGACTCTCGGCATCGAGAGCCTGTCGTCGCGCGCGCCGCGCCAGGCGCAACAGCGCCGCCGCCAGGACCAGCAGCGCGACCAGGCCCTGGATGCCGCACTCCGCCAGCGTCAACACGTAGAAGTTGTGGGCGTCGAAGTGCTTGAAACCGGAATAGTTGCCGATCTCCTGCTTGAAGCGGTCGAGGCCGATGCCCCACGGCTGCTCGCTCCACATGCTCACCGCGCCCTTCCAGATCTCGAAGCGGCTGGCGGTGCTGGGATCGAGTTCCTCCTGGCCGTAGTCGCCGGTCTGCTGCGTCTGTTCGACGCGCTCGGTCACGCCGCTCGGCAGCAGGGTGATCGAGTAGGCGATCACCGTGCCCAGCAGCAACGCGGTGAACACGCCGCGCCGCATCAGCAGGATGGCGATGCCGGCGAGCGCGATGAAGTACGACTGCCGCGAATAGGTGAACACCACGGCCGCCGCGGTCAGCAGCGCGCCGCCCAGCGCGAGCAGCCGCACCCATTTGCGGTTGCGCAGATTGAGCGCCACCGAGAAGAACAGCGGCAGGAACATCGCGTAGTAGACGCCGGCGCGGTTGGCCGACCTGTAGTCCATGCCGAACGGTCCGGCGGAACGGTGATTCTCCGCGAACGTGCCGATGCCGTAGTCGAGCGCCTCGCGGATGGCCTCCAGCGACGCCACCGCGGCCACCAGCAGCACCATGAACAGCAGGAACTTCACGGTGCGCATGTCGCGCACCGCCGCAAGGAACAGGAAATAGAACAGCGGATAGAAGACGGCGTTCTTGAGGTAGGTGACGTCCGCCAGCAGGTTGCCGGGACGCACCAGTTGCGCGACCGCGAAGGCGATGACCAGCACGGCGAAGAATCCCAGCAACGCTCCCTTCAGCATCGGCGGCTCCTGCTCGCGCGGCAGCCGGCGCGGCAGCATCAGCAGCGCGAGCAGGAACATCAGGTTGGCGACGTTCAGCCCCTTGACGCCCAGCTCCGTCGGGAAATGGATCTGGTTGACCAGGTAGACGACGATCGCGGCGAGCAGCAGCTTCAGCATGGCGACCTCACGCGTTCGCCGCTTCCGCGAGCGGCGCCTGCGCCGCGGGCGCATCCAGGTAGCGGCGCGCCCACAGTTCCAGCATCAGCACCTGCCACAGCGGCTCGGCGTGGTCGGCCTCGGCCGCCGCGTGCTGCGCCAGCAGGCGCCGCGCCGTGTCCTGCCGCAGCAGGCCGCGTTCGCGGAAGGCGCGGCTCTCGATCAGGTCGCCGACCAGCGGACGCAGCGGGCCACGGAACCAGTCGGCCAGCGGGATCGAGAAGCCCTGCTTGGGCTTGTCCAGCGCCTCGGCCGGCAACCAGCGCCGCGCCACCTTGCGCAGCAGGTACTTGCCGCGCAGGCCGCGCAGCTTCATCCGGTCGGGCAGGCGTGCGACGAATCCGAACAGGTGGTGGTCGAGCAGCGGCGCGCGCGCTTCCAGCGAATTGGCCATGGTCATGCGGTCGACCTTGACCAGGATGTCGTCCAGCAGATAGCTCGCCACGTCGCCGGCGAGGATGCGGTCGAGTTCGCCGCCCTCGCCGGCGAAATGCGGCGCCAGCGCCGCGTAGTGATCCTCGGGACGGCGCGGCCGGCACAGCAGCGCGTCGGCCAGCGCCGGCCGGATCATCGCCACGCTGCTCAGGTAGCTTTCCGGATAGGACAGACGCAGGCGCTCGGCCACGCGCCGGAAGCGCTGGCCGCGGATGCCGCGGATCGCGCTTCCGGCGAGGTCCAGTGCCAGCGCGGCCGGCCCGCGCAACACGCCCAGGCTCTGCAGCGCGCGATGGTAGGCGTACCGCTTGTAGCCGGCCGCGAGCTCGTCGCCGCCGTCGCCGCTCAGCACCATCTTCACCGACCCCGCCGCCATCCTGGCGACGAGATAGGTCGGGATCGCCGAGGAATCCGCGAACGGCTCGTCGAGGTACCAGGCGAGGTCGTGGGCGAGTTCGACCGCATCCGGCGCCACCGTCAGCTCGTGGTGTTCGGTGCCGCAATGGCGCGCGATCAGCCGCGCGTCCTCGAGCTCGTTGAAGCGCGCCTCGGCGAAGCCGATGCTGAAGGTCTTCACCGGCTGCGCCAGCATGCGCGACATCAGCGCGACGACGATGGAGGAATCGAGGCCGCCGCTCAGGAACGCGCCGAACGGCACGTCGGAAACCAGGCGCATGCGCACGGCGCGCTCGAGGTGGCCGGCCAGCATCTCCTCGGCGTCGGCCTCCGGCAGGTCCAGCTTGGGCGTGTAATCGAGCCGCCAATAGCGCTGCCGGCGCGTGCGTCCGCCCTCCACGCACAGGTAGTGGCCGGGTTCGAGCTTGCGCACGCCGGCGAAGATCGAGCGCGGCGTCGGCACGTAGCCGAAGCCGACGTAGTCGGCCACCGCGTCCGCGTCCAGCGCGCGCTCGAAGCCCGGCAGCGCCACCAGCGACTTCAGCTCGCTGGCGAACGCCAACATGCCGTCGCGCTCGTGGATGAACAGCGGTTTCTTGCCGAAGCGGTCGCGCGCCAGCAGCAGGCGGCTGCGGCGGCGGTCCCACAGGGCGATGGCGAACATGCCGTCCAGCCGCGCGATCGCCGCCTCGCCCCAGCGCTCGTAGGCGTGCACGATCACCTCGCTGTCGGAGTGCGAGCGGAAGCGGTGCCCGGCCGCCTCCAGCTCCGCGCGCAGCTCGCGGAAGTTGTAGATCTCGCCGTTGAACACCGCCACCACCTGGCGGTCGCTGCCGTACACGGGCTGCTGGCCCGCGGCCGGGTCGATAATCGCCAGCCGGCGCATGCCGAGCATCACCTCGCCGTCGTGGTACATGCCGGCGTCGTCGGGGCCGCGGTGGCGGATCAGGTCGTTCATGCGCTCGCCGACCGCGCGCGCCGGCAGCATGCCGGGACGCAGGGCGATCGCGCCGACGATTCCGCACATGGCTCAGCCTCCACTCAGATGCGCGGCGCGGACCGCAGGCAAGGTTTCGTCGCCGCAATACAGCCGCAGCAGGCGGTCGAGCACGATGTCGAGGCCGGCATAGCGCGCCACCCGCGAGCGCGCCGCCGAGCCCATCGCTTCCAATCGTTCGCGCGGCAGCGCCGCGGCTTCGGCCAGCGCGGCGGCGAGGCCGTCGACGTCGCCCGGGTCCACCAGCCAGCCGCACTTGCCCGGTTCGATCAGATCCTCGCTGCCGCTGACCCGTGAGGCCACCACCGACAGGCCGGCCGCCATGTACTCGAGCAGCGTGTTGGACAGGCCCTCGATCAGCGACGGCAGCACGCCCACGTGCGCCTGCGCCAGCTCGGCGGCGATGCCGTCGCTGTGGCCGATGAACTCGATGCGCGCCTGCAGGCCGAGTTCGCGCACCTGCGCGCGCAGCGCCTCCAGACAGTCGCCGGCGCCGACCAGGCGCAGGCGCAGGTCGGGCACGCGCGCCAGCGCCGCGATCAGGGTATCCAGCCCCTTCTCCGGCACCAGACGCCCCACGTAGACCGCCGTGCGCGCCGCCTGTCCGGGGCCGGCATGGGAGCGGAAGCGGTCGATGTCGACCGCGTTCGGCAGCAGATGGATGCGCGCGGGGTCGAAGCCCTCCTCCTGCAGCGCATCGGCCACGCGCCGGCTGATCGCCTGGAACGCGTAGGCGCGCCGCAGCAGGCGCCGCGCCAGCCGCCCGCGCAGGCTGTGGCGCGCGCGCGCGGCGAGCAGGCCGCGGTCGAGCTCCCACCAGCCGGACACCTTCACCACCACGCGCAGGCCGAGCAGCGGCCCCAGCGCGCAGCACACCAGCGCCATGTGATGGGCGATGTGCACGTGCACGGCGTCGGTACGCCGGCGCTGCGCGATCAGCAGCATGGCGAGGCGCGCCAGCAGCACCAGTGCGCCCAGGCCGGGCAGCGGCGGATAACCGATGCGGCAGACCGCGGCGCCGGCATGGCGGCCGGCCGCGGGCAGCTCGCGGCGATGGCGGCGCCGCGGCGTCACCACCACCACGCGCACGCCACGCCGGCGCAGCCCGCCCGACAGCGTGGCCAACTGCGATTCGGCGCCGCCGCCGCCGCGCGTCGGGAAGCTGCTTTCCAGCACCATCAGCACGCGCATGCGCCGGCGCTCAGTTCGGGTCGATGTGGCGCTCAAGCCAAAGCTCCAGTTGCAGCAACGCCCACAGCGGTGCCGAGTAGTCCCAGGCGCCGGCGACGTGCTCGCGCAACAGGCGTTCGATGAAGTCGTTGCGGAACCAGCCGCGCTCGCGCGCGCGCCGCGAGGACAGGGTATCGGTGACCAGCGCGCGGAATTCCGCCGCCTCCTTCATCCACACCGCGATCGGCAGGCCGAAGCCGTGCTTCTTCTTGGCGCGGATGGCCTGCGGCAGCACGTCGGCCAGCGCGCGCTTGAACAGGTAGCGCTTGTGCAGTCCGCGCACCTTGTAGTCCGCCACCAGGCCGCCGGTGTACTCCACCAGCGCCGGATCGAGATACGGGAAGCGCACGTCCACGCCCTGCGCGCGCGCCGCGCCGTGCACCTTGACGAGATCGTTCTGCGCGATCGCCATCATCAGGTCGAGATACATCAGACGATGCAGCTCGGCGCGCGCCTGCCCTTCCGCGTAGATGTCGCGCAACGCCTGCAGCGAGGCGTCGCGCGCCGCCTGCGCGGCGAAGTCGGGCGTCAACAGCGCGTCGTAGTGGTCCGAGGCGAACGAGTCGTCGGTGTAGAAGCGGTCGGGATTGGGCAGCGAGGCGCGCTCGACGAAGTTGCCGATGCGGTTCAGCAGGCGCATGCGGCCGCCCGAGACCGCGCGCCCGATCGCGCCGCCCAGCGCCTTCAGCGGGCGCGGCAGGCGGTAGTAGGCCTGCATCACCCGGTCCTTGGCGTAGCGCTCGTTGCCGCCGAAGATCTCGTCGCCGCCGTCGCCGGCCAGCATGGTGCGGATGCCGTCGCCGCGCGCCAGCGCCAGGCAGGCGTAGGTCGGCACCGCCGAGGCGTTGCCGAACGGCTGGTCGTAGAAATCGGCCAGGCGCGGCGCCATCTCCAGCGTCTGGCGCATGCCGACCGTGCCGTAGCGCGCGTCGGAGCCCGCCGCCTCGGCGGCGATGCGCGCGTAGGCGAGCTCGTCGTAACCCTGCTCCTCGAAGCCGATCGAGTAGCTGGGCACGCGCACGTCCGGCCGCTGGCGCGACAACAGGATCAGCACGCTGCTGGAATCGGTGCCGCCGCTGAGGAAGCAGCCCCAGCGGTCCGCGGCGGCCGGCCGATAGGCTTCCACGCTGGCGCGGATCTGCGCTGCTAGTTCGCGCGCGCGTAGGTCCTCGTCGCCGTCGACGTCCTCCGTGTAGGTCGGGCGCCAGTAGCGCTCGATGTCGATCCGGCCGTCGCGCCAGCGCAGCACGCTGCCCGGCGGCAGGCGACGCACGCCGCGGCAGATCGTCGCCGGCGCCGGAATGCAGCTGAAGTTGAGGTAGTGGTAGACCGCCAGCGGATCGACTTCGCGCGCGCACCAGGGCGATGCCAGCAGCGCGCGCAGATGCGTGGCCACCAGCAGCAGGCCGGGCGCTTCGAGGTAGTACAACGGAATCGAGTCGAAATGGTCGCTGGCGACGGTCAGCGTGTCGCCGTCCCACAGCGCCTCGGCGAAGCGGCCGCGCCAGTCCGTCCACACCTCGACCGGGTTGCGCCCCTGCGCGGCCGCGATCGGCGCGTGCGCGGGTTCGCCGGCGATCAGGTCGTGCAGGCCCAGCGCCAGCACGCCGCCCTCGCGGCGCGCCTGCGCGCCGCCGTCGAGGTGGGCGCGCAGACGCGCGTCGCCGACGCGCTCGCCGGCGCCCTGCGGTTGCGCGGCCAACCACGCGGCCGCCGCCGGGCCCGCCGCGATCAGCAGGCTGCCGCAGACGCGCGTGGTGCTCATGCCGCTTCCTTCCGCTCCACCCATGCCTCGTCTCCCAGCAGCCGGCGGTACACGGCCTCGGTGCGCCGCACCATCGATTCGATGGTGAAGGTGTCCGCGATGCGCGCGCGCGCGGCGGCACCGAGCCGCGTGCGCAGCAGGCGGTCGTCGACCATGCGCTCGAGCGCGCGCACCAGTTCCGCGCCGTTGCCGTTGGCGAACATCAGCCCGGTGCGGCCGTCCTCGACCAGCTCGGGATTGCCGCCGGCATCCGACACCAGCACCGGCAGCGCGTGCGCCATCGCCTCCATCACCACGTTGGACAGCCCCTCCTCGCGCGACGGCAGCACCAGGAAATCCGCCTCGCCCATCAGCGCGCCGACGTCGCTGCGCGCGCCGAGGAACACCACGTCGCCGTCCAGGCCGAGCGCCGCCGTCTGCAGCTCGAGTTCCTCGCGCAGCGGGCCGTCGCCGACCAGCGTCAGCCGCGGCCGTCGCGCCGGCGGCATCGAGGCCAGCGCGTCCAGCAGCAGCGGCAGCCCCTTCTCGAACACCAGTCGGCCGACGAACAGCGCCTCAAGACGCTGCGACGGCTTCGCGCCGACGCGCACGTGCGCCGGCTCGCGCGCGGCCGGCGCAGGCAGCGTGACGCCGTTCGGGATCACGTCGATGCGCTCGCGCGGAAAGCCGGCGCGCGCGGCGGCGAGGTCGGCGCCGGCGCGCGCGTTGGCGATCACCGCATCGGCGCGCGACAGCACCCAGCGCTTGATCCACCACTGCCAGCGGCGATAGACGTGGAAGGTGCCGCGCACGGTGGCGACGAGACGCGGGCGCGGGCGCAGGCCGGAGGCGGCCAGCGTGATCCAGCACTCCGCCGTCAGCGAGTAGGCGTGCACGATGTCGAAGCGGCCCTCGGCCAGGAACCTGCGCAGCGCGCGCAGGAACGCCGGGTCGATGCGACGGCGCTTCGGCAGGCAGGTCACGCGCACGCCCTGCTGCTGCAGCGCGTCCACCAGGAACGAGTGCTCGCGGAAATACAACAGCTCCACGTGGATGTCGCGGCGCCGCGCCAGTTCCTCGACCAGGTGGCAGATCTGGCGCTGGCTGCCGCCGACCTCCATCTCGTCGGTCACCACCAGCACGCGCAGCGGCCTAGCCATGCACGACCTCCGCGAAGTGACGCAGCAGCCGCCCGGCCTCGACGTGCACGTTGAAGTCCTGCTCCACCTTGCGCCGTCCCGCACGCGCGAAGGCCGCGCGCCGCGCCGGGTCGGCCAGCAGTTGCTCGACCGCCGCCGCCAGCGCCTGCGCATCGCGCGGCGGCACCAGCAGCCCGTTGACGCCGTCGTCGACCAGCTCGGGAATGCCGGAGACGCGCGTGCTCACCACCGCCAGGCCGCTGGCCATCGCCTCGGTCAGCACGTTGGGAATGCCGTCGGCGTTGCCGTCCTCGGTGACCACGCAGGGCATCACCATCAGCGTCGCCTCGGCCATCGCCTTGTGCACCTCGGCCTGCGGCTTGGCGCCCGCGAAGCTGACGCGGTCGCCGAGGCCGAGCCGGTCGCGCAGCGCCAGCAGACGCGCGCGTTCGGCACCTTCGCCGATGATCACGCTGTCGAAGGCGACGCCGCGGTCGCGCAGCAAGGCCAGCGCGTGCAGCAGCACGTCGAAGCCCTTGATCGGATCGAGCCGGCCCACCGACAGCAGGCGCTGCGGCAGGCGCCCGTCTTCCACGTAGGCGATGTCGGCGAGATCGAGCGAGGAGTGCACGACGTGCACCGGCAGCTCGCCCGGCTTGCGCATCCAGCGCGAGAGGTAAGCGACGTTGTGGCGGGTGATCGTCACCCGCAGCGCCGCATGCCGCAGCTTGCCGGCCATCATCTGGTCTTCGGTGAAGATGTCGTGCGCGCGGCTGGTGAAGGTGAACGGGCGCTGCAGCAGGCGCGACAGGAACCAGGCGACGGTGGCGGGATAGGTCGCCCACGGCGCATGCACCAGTTCCGGATCGAAACGGCGGATCCATTCGTAGTGGCCCGCCGCGCGCGCCAGCGCGCCGATGCTCTTCAGCAGCTTCGTCGGCTGCCGCCACAGCCCGGCCAGCAACCGCGCGCCGAAGGCGGACACCGCGACGGGACGGCGGATCGCCAGCCGCAGGCAGGCCAGCGCGGTGGCGAGCGGCGGACGCGGATGCAGGGTGCGGTCGAGCAGCCGCGCGGCGCGCTCGTGCACCAAGGCCTCCATCGGCGGCTTCAGCGAGAGGATGCGCACGTCGACGCCACGCGCGAGCAGCACCTCGATCTCGCGCACGATGAAGGTCTCCGACCAGCACGGGAATAGCGAAACGACGTAGAGCACGCGCCTGGGAGCGGTGGCCGGCGTCATGTCTGCGCGCCTCCGGGAAGGGAATCGGACCGCCACAGCGCGCTCGCGCGCCCGCGCAGGAAATCCAGCAGGCCGAGCACGGCGTAGGCGTTCAACTGCACGAACACGGCGCACAGGCGCACCGGCGCCAGCCGCATCGTGCCCGCGCTGGCCATGCCGAGCAGCGCCAGCGCATAGGCGGCGAGCTGCGCCAGCAGGGCGACGCGATAGAGGCCGCCCTGCGGCCACAGCGCGAGGTTCGCGCCCAGCGCCAGCGCCAGCAGCGCGGGCACGGCCAAGCGCAGGAACTTGTGGCTCCACAGGCGGAACCACAGCGGATGGCCGCCGGGCAGCGCCAGCGCCGGCCAGCGCGCGATCAACTGGTAGTTGCCGGCCAGCGTGCGGCGCTTGCGCGCGCGCTCGCGCAGCGGATCGTCGCTGGGACGGTCGAAGGCCAGCGCGTCCGCCACGGCGACCACGCGGTAGCCGCGCGCGGCCGCGCCGAGCGGGATCCACATGTCGTCCAGGATCAGTCCCGGCGGGATCCCGCCGACCGCCTCGCGGCGCGCCGCGTACAGCGCGCCGCTGGCGCCGACCAGCGAGCCGCTGGCGGACTCCAGCCGGCGCAGCGCGGTCTCGTAGCGCCAGTAGGCGTCGATGCCGCGGCCGTAGCCGCCGCGATCCGCCTCGAAGCGCAGCTCGCCGCTGGCGGCGCCGACCGCGGGATCGGCCAGCGCCGCGGTCAGCCGGCGCAGCGCGTCGGGCGCGAGGCGCTGGCGCACGTCGGTGAACAGCAGCACCTCGCCGCGCGCCACCGCCACCGCGTCGGCGAGGCAGGCGGATTTGCCGCGCCGCCGCGCGACGGTGAGCGCGTGCAGGCGCGGATCCGCCGCCGCCTCGCGCTGCAGCAGCGCCACGGTGTCGTCGCCGCTGCCGTCGGAGACGACGACGAACTGCAGACGGTCCTGCGGATAGTCCAGCGCGCGGAGATTGGCCAGCTTGCGCGCGAGATCCGCGGCGCCGTCATGCACCGCCATCACGACGCTGACCGGTGGCAGCCACGGCCGCGCCAGCACCGGCCGCGGGCGCAGCCGCGCCTGCAGCAGCAACAGCAGCGGATAGCCCGCGTAGGCGTAGGCGATCAGCGCCAGCGCCAGCCAGAACAGGATCTCGATCACGCGCGCTCACTCCCCCCGCCCTGCCCCAGCAGATTCGCGCGCACGCGCTCGTAGCGGCCGTCGCCCAGCGCGCGTTTGGCGGCGGCGAGCACGCCGTAGCGCAGCTTCGCCAGCGCGAGCCGGCCGCGGTCCGGCGCCGCCAGCCGCTGGAACGCCGCGCCGCGATGCGCCGCCGTCACCGCCATGCGCGGCAGCACCGCGGCATCGCGCCGGCGCCACAGCCCGGGCTGCGACGCCAGCACGCGCGCATAGCCCAGCTCGCGGGCGACATCGGGCAGTCGCGCGTCCATGCGCCCTCCGGGCGGCGCCAGCAGCGTCGCCGGAGTTCCCAACCTGTCGCCGATCAACCCGCGCGAGCGCGCCAGCTCCTCGCGCAGCTCGGCCGGCGTCAAGGCGGTGAAATAGCGGTGCGTGTGGCCATGCGACTGGATCGACATGCCGGCGGCCGCCATCTCGCGCAGGTGCGCCCAGCTGACGAAGCCCGGGTTGCCCACGTGCGCGGTGTTGACGAAGAACTCGGCGCGCAGCCCGCGCTCGTGCAGCAGCGGGAAGGCGCGCTCGTAGTTGCTGATATGGCCGTCGTCGAAGGTGATCAGGATCGGCGGCGCCGGCGCGCCGGCGATCACCCCGGCGACGCTGCAGCGCCCGCCGCCGCGCTGCGCGATCCAGTCGAGCTGGACGCGGAACTCGTCGACCCGCACCGCGTAGTGCGGATCCGGACCCGCGCCGACGGCGTGATACATCAGGATGGCGGGCGCGACACGCATGTGGAACGGCTCAGGCGCCGGTGGGCCGGTAGCTCAGGGTCAGGAGCACGCGGTTCTCGGTGTACTCCTGGGTGGGGTCGGTGCTGGTCTGCTTGCGCCGCGCGTACTGCAGGCCGACCGACCAGTGCTGCGCGAGCTGGTGGCCCATGGCGACGCCGTAGTAGCCCAGATGGTCCTCGCGCGCGGAGGCGCTGTAGCGGGTGACGTTGCGCGTGGCGAACGCCGACAGGCTGGTGCGCGGCGTCAGCGCATAAAGCACGTTGAGCGCGGGCCCGTAGGCGCGCTGGTCGAAGTTGGTGAGCGTGAGGAAGTCCTGCTTGCGCCAGTAGCCGCCGAGCCGCGCCTCCAGCCGCGGCCCGCGCCAGACGTAGCCGAGCTGCGCCTCCTTGTCCATGTAGACGTCGGGGCTGATCGTGGTGGTGCGCATGTTCACGCCGCCGAGCGGGTCGAAGAACGTCGCCGGGTCCGGCGCGCGCGCGATCAGGTCTTCGGCGGCGTCGTACAGGCGATCATCCAGCTCGAAGGTGAGCTCGCCGCGCGCGCTGACGCTGAACCGCCCCAACGCCTGCGCATACGGCTTGCGGAAGTCGCGGCCGTCGTCGAACTTCAGCTTGCTGCCGCCCGCCGCCGCCTGCAGATGCAGGCGCGGGCCGTCGTACTCGTAGCCGAGGAAGGCTTCGTAGCGGCGGTAGTCGTTCGGCTTGAGCGCGTCCTCGCGGAACCGCACGTCCTGGCCGCTCACGTTCAGCGACAGCCGCGACAGCGGGCCGATCTCGCGCAGCAGATGCGCCGCCGCCTGGCCGCGGTCCGCATTGAACGCGTCGGTCTTGTTGGCGGTGCTGGTGATGTAGCGCAGGTCGGTCTGCAGCTCGGTGGCGCTGCCCAGGCGCAGGGTCAGCGTCGGGCCGGTCGCGAACACGTTGGTGCGCTGCGTGTTCTCCGGCGTGCTGGCCCGCAGCACGTCCACCGGCTCCTGGCCGATGTAGTCCTCGAACGCCCAGTACAGGCGCCCGGGCCGCATCAGCCAGTCGAACTTGCCGCTGCCGTTGCCCAGCCACTGGTCGCCGATCTCGCCCTGCGTGTAGTGGTAGTACGAGAAGGTGCCGGCCAGCGCCCCCCGGTAGCGCGCGCCCTGGTCCTGCCAGGCCACCAGCAGCGAGGGAATCAGCGCGGTCGCGGACATCGGATCGGCCGGGCTGAGGCCGATGTTGTCCGAATGCTCGATGCCGAGATCGACGCCCCATTGCAGCGGCGCGGCCTGCGCCCTCGCGGCGAAACCGCTGAGGATGGCTCCAGCCAGATACGCCAAGGCAAGCTTCCTCGCAGCCATGGCAAGCTCCTCAAGGCACGTTGTTGAAGACCAGTCCGGCGAAGCGCGCGGGATCGAGCGCGGAGACCGCATCGCGCACCGCTTCCGCGGTGACCTGGCCGTAGCCGACCACCGCCACCGAGCAATCGGTCAGTTCGCCGAGCACGCGCGCATCCGGCGCGGCGTCCAGCGCCGGCGCGTTGAGCACCAGGTAGCGGTCCGGATAGCGCTCCTTGAGGTGCGCCAGCAGCGCGCGCATGCGCATGCTGGACAGGTACTCGCTGGAGCCCTCGCGGTGCGTGCCCACGGGGATCAGGCGCAGCCGCGGGATGCCGCTCGGATAGATGATGTGTTCGATGCCGATGCCCGGATCGTCCAGGAAATCGGTCAGGCCGGCGTGCACGGCGACGCCGAGCCGGCGGTCCTGGCTGGGCTCGCGCAGGTTGCAGTCGATCAGCAGCGCGGTCTTCGCCTCGTCCAGGGCGAAGGCCAGCGCCAGGTTGGCGGCGACGAAACTGGCGCCGGCGCCGGTGGTCACCGGCGCCACCATCACGCTGAAATTCTCGCCGCGGTGCCGCGCGATCAGCTGGGTGCGCAGGTCGCGGAACACGTCGGCGAACCGCCGCGCCTGCGGCGCCAGGCTGAGCAGGCCCTTGCGGTCGAGTTCCTGCGCGGGCCGCGGCTCCGGCTCGCGCATGCGCGCGATCATTTCGCGCGAGGTCTGCGCGAGCCGGAAGCGCCGCTCCCCCTCCACCAGCGACGTCACCGCCGCGCCACGCCCTTCCACGTCACCTGCCTGGCTCATATCCACCTCATCACGCGCAGCCACGTCAGCGCCGCGTAGGCCACCACCACCAGCGCGATCAGCGCCGCCACCCGCAGATTGAGCCGCATGTCGCGCTCGCGCGCCGCCGCGCCGGCGAACGCCGGCACCGTCACCAGCACGGGCAGGCCGTAGTCGCGGGTCAGCAGCTGCGCGTCGCGCACGCGCGGATCGAAGCGCACCACGCCGATCAGCAGGCCGACCGGCAGCAGCGCGCCGAGGATCAGGCCGATGGCGAGGAAATGCGCGAAGCGCAGGCCGGACGGCAGCAGCGGCAGCGCCGCGGCCTCCTGGATGCGGAAGGTCAGGCCCTGGTGTTCCTCGTCCATCTGCATCGACAGGCGCGCGCCCTCGCGGCGCTTGAGCAGATCCTGGTAGATGTCGCGGTTGACCTCGTAGTCGCGGGTCAGCTCGGCCAGGGTGGCCTCGGAGGCGGCCACGCGCTTGCCGCGCTCGGTTTCCTCGGCGAGCAGCTTGCGGGTATCGGCGATGCGCGCCACCAGCGCCGCGCGGTCGCTGCGCGCCTTGGTCAGATCGCCGCGCATCTGCTGGTAGATCGGATTGAACACCACGTTCGGCGCGACCGGCTGGCCGTCGGCTTGCGCCTGCGCGCGCACGGCCTGCACGCGTGCGAGCTGGTTCTGCAGATCGTCGATCTGATGGCGCAGCGCGATCACGTCCGGGTATTCGTCGGTGTAGCTGAGGCGCAGCGTGTCCAGCCTGGACTGCAGTTCGGCGATCTGTTCGCGGTACTGGCCCTCGCGGGTGACCACGCCGCTCAGCTCCGTCTCGCCGGACAACTGGCGACCGAGACTGGCCTCGCGCATGTCGATCTCGGCGATCTGCGTCTGCGCGTCCTCGATGCGGCTGCGCAGCGCGCTGATGTGCGCGGCGACGTCGGCGTCGCTGCCCGGGCGCGCGTCGGCGTTCTTCTCGCGGAAGGCCTTCAGGCGGTTCTCGGCGTCGGTCAGCTTGCGGTGGTATTCGTCGACCTGGCCGGCGATGAACTGGAAGGCGTTGCGGCTTTCGCGCTCCTTCGCCGCCAGGCTCTCCGAGATGAACAGCTCGGCGAACTTCTGCGCGACGTGGTAGGCGCGCTCCGGGTCGGAGTCGCTGTAGGCGATGCGGATCAGGTTCTGGCCGGGGCTGGAGATGGTGGTGCGGCGCTTGATCTCCTCGGCGATCAGCTCCTGTTCGCGCGGGCTGGGGTTCTTCTTCAGCCAGCCGCCGGCGGCCATGATCTCGTTGAGGATGCGCCGGCCGAAGATCACCTCGCGCGCGATGGCGGCGCGGTCGGACACGCCGGTCGGCACCGCCCGCCCCTCCATCAGCGGCTGGATGATGTTGCGCTCGATCACCTGCACGGTCGCCGCCGACTCGTACTTGGACGGCCACAGCAGGCCGACGACGGCGACCACGATGGCGATGCCCGCGAACGCCGCGGCCAGCGCCAGACGTCGCGCGCGCAGCTCGCGCAGCAGCGTCGGCACCTGATCCAGCAGCAGCGACTTCTCTTCCCCCGTGTTCATGGCGCCTCCGTTCAGAACGCGCGCTCGGGTACGGTGACCACGTCGCCCGGCTGCAGCGTGTAGTTGGTGCTCAGGTCGCCGCGGTCGAGCATGCGGCCCAGGTGGATATGGAACGACTCCGTGCCGCCGCCCTTCTTGCGGTAGAGCATGGTCTGGTCCGGCGAGGCGAACTGGTTGATGCCGCCGGCGGCGAGCACCACGTCCAGCACGGTCATGCCCTGCCGATAGGGCAGCGAGGTCGGGTTGCGCACGGCGCCGGTGATGCGCACGCGCGAGATGAACTCGTGGCTGCGCAGTTCGGTGAGGATCACCGCCACCTTGGGGTCGCGGACGTAGGCGGAGAGCTTTTCCTGGATGGCGGCGGCCACCTCCTCGGGGGTATGGCCGCCGGCCTGCACGTCACCGACCAGCGGCACCGAGATCATGCCGTCCGGGCGCACCGGCACGGTCACCGACAGTTCCGGGTTGCGCCATACCGAAACCTGCACCACGTCGTCGACGCCGATGCGGTAGGGCGCCGCGCTCAGCGTGTCGGCCGCCGTCGCCGGCGGCGGCGGCTTGCCGGCGGGCGATGCGCATCCGGCCAGCCCCAGCAGAAACAACGCGCAGAGCGCGAATACGCGGGCGGCGCATCTCATCGGATTCCTCCTCTTGCCCCCTGGACGGCACCGATCTTACCCCAGCCGTTTCCAATTTTGTGACCTTTTTCTCAAAATCGGAACATGATGCTTGACATACAGCATACAATGTGAATCGGAAACCGTTGACGCCGCTCCATGGACGACCGACTCGAACTCCTGCAGGCCTACCGCCGCCTCGGCCTCGATCCGGGCGCCGACCTCGCCGCCGTCGAGGCCCGCTACCGCGAGCGGGTCATGGCGCTGCACCCCGACCGCCATGCCGGCGGCGCGAACACCATCGACGCCGGCGCCACGCTGACGGCGCTGTCCGCCGCGCGCCGGCTGCTGCGCGATCATCGACGGCGGTTCGGCCGCCTGCCGACGGCAGCGGAGTTGCAGCCGTCGCCGCCCCGGCCCCAGGCCCCGCCGCCGGCGCGCGGCCGTTCGCCGGCGCGAAGCCCGCGGCGGCACCACACCCTGCTCGCCGCCGCGGCCGCCGGGTTCGCCATCTGGGCGGTCATCGAATTCAGCCGCCCCGTTCCGGCGCCGACGGCCGCGGACGCGGCAGCCCACCCGCACGCCGAGGAGCCTCCGCCAGCGCAGCGCGCCCGCATCCGTCTCGGCAGCAGCGAGGACGAGGTGCTGGCGATCCTCGGCCGGCCGGCCTACGCGCACGACGACACCTGGGAATACGGACCTTCACGCATCGAATTCGCCGCCGGGCGCGTCAGCGGCTGGTACAGCTCGCCGCTGGCGCCGCTGCCGGTCGACGAGCACCGGCCGCTGGGCGTGCGCGATCCGCTCGACGCGCATTGAGCCCCGGGCCGGCATCGGCCCGCTCAGCGCGCGCCCTTGCCGAACAGCACCACCTCGACGGTCTGCAGCAGGATCGAAAAATCGAACAGCAGGCCGTGGTGCTTCACGTAGTAGAGATCGAACTTGAGCTTTTCCTCGGCGTCCTGCACGGAGGAGCCGTAGGGATAGCGCAGTTGCGCCCAGCCGGTGATGCCCGGCTTCACGCAGTGGCGCAGCTCGTAGTAGGGAATCTGCCTGGCCAGCTCGGCGACGAATTGCGGCCGCTCGGGCCGGGGGCCGACCCAGCTCATCTCGCCGCGCAGCACGTTGAAGATCTGCGGCAGTTCGTCGAGGCGCAGCTTGCGGATCACCCGGCCGACGCGGGTGACGCGATCGTCCGACTTGCTCGCCCAGCGCGCCACGCCGTCCTTCTCGGCGTCGGGCCGCATGCTGCGGAACTTGATCACGCGGAACACGCGGCCGCCCTGACCGACGCGCTCCTGCGTGTAGAACACGGGCTGCCGCGGCCCCGACTCGAGGACGATCGCCAGCGCGGTCAGCAGCATCAGCGGCAGCGCCGGCAGCAAGGCCAGCAGCGACACCAGCAGGTCGAAGCCGCGCTTCAGCGGGCGCTCCATGCCGCCGCCGTCGAAGCCGCTGGCGTAGAGCACCCATGCCGGAGACATCAGCGAGAACTTGATCGCGCCGATCTCGCGCTCGATGAAATTGATCAGGTCGATCACGCGCGTACCCGCCAGGCGGCACTCGACGAGGTCCTCCATCGGCAGCACGTCGCGGCGGTCCTCCGGACCGATCACCAGTTCGTCGACCGCCAGCCGCCGCACCGTTTCGGCGAGCCGCTCGCCGAGCGGGACCACCAGGCCGGCGGGCACGGCGACGGCCTCGCCGCGCATCGGCACGAAGCCGAGCAACTGGAAACCGCGGCGGTCGCTGCGCCGGCGCAGGCGTTCGGTCAGCAGCGCCGCCTTGCGCCCGGCCCCCAGCACCAGCACGCGCCGCTTCAGCACCTCCTGGCTCACCATCCGCGCGAACGTCAGCCGCGACAGGCCGACCAGGCCGATGCCGATCGCCAGGGCGAGGACCAGGATGCCGCGCCCCACATACTGGGACGGCCACAGATAGTAGAGAACGATCAGGCCGACGCCGCCCAGCGCGAAAGCCAGCACGGCGCGGATGAACTGCCCCTGCAGGGTTTCGCGCGAATGCGCCTGGTACAGGCCGACCGCGCCCAGCGCCAGGGTCAGTACCGCCGCGAACGCCAGCGCGCGCGGCAGCAGCGGGCCGACGTAGGCTTCGGCGGCCGCCGGGTTGTTGAGATAGCGCAGCCCGGCAGCCGCATACAGGCTGCAGGCGAGCAGCACGAACTCCGATGCCGCCAGCATGACGTACAGCCGGCGCGGCAAGTCCAGCAGGCGCCCCAGTCCGCGCACGCGCTCCCCCGGCTCCTCGATCCTTGCGTCCTGGCGCCCATCGTGCCACGAAAATGTGATGCAGTTCACATTTTCACCCTGCTAGACTGTGTCCGCCGGCGCCGCACCGGCGGGCAAGCAGGGATTCTTGCGCGCGGCGGCAGCGCATCCTGACAACGACTTGGCACCCCCATGACCAATGCCGCCCCCCTGCCGGAGGACATCCGGCTGGCCATCGTGGGTCTCGGATATGTCGGTCTGCCGCTCGCCGTCGCCTTCGGGCGCGTGCTGCCGACCCTGGGCTTCGACATCAACCCGCGCCGCATCGACGAACTGCGCGCCGGCCGCGACCACACCCTCGAGGTTTCCGCCGACGATCTCGCCGCGGCGGCCCGGTTGCGCTACAGCGCCGATCCGCAGGCGCTGCGCGAGTGCAACACCTTCATCGTCACCGTGCCGACGCCGATCGACGCCTTCAAGCGTCCCGACTTCAGCCCGCTGGAAGGCGCCAGCCGCACCATCGGCAAGGCGCTCGAGCGCGGCGACGTGGTGATCTACGAATCCACCGTCTACCCCGGCGCCACCGAGGAAGTGTGCGTGCCGATCCTCGAGCGCGAGTCCGGCTTGAAGTTCAACGTCGATTTCTACGCCGGCTACAGCCCGGAGCGCATCAATCCGGGCGACAAGCAGCACCGCCTGGAGACGATCACCAAAGTGACATCGGGTTCGACCCCGGCCGCCGCCGAGTACGTCGACGCGCTGTACCGGCGCGTGGTGAAGGCCGGCACGCACCGCGCCTCGTCGATCCGCGTCGCCGAGGCGGCCAAGGTGATCGAGAACACCCAGCGCGACGTCAACATCGCGCTGATCAACGAGCTGGCGGTGCTGTTCCACCGCATGGGCCTCGATACCATGGAGGTGCTGGAGGCCGCCGGCACCAAGTGGAACTTCCTGCCGTTCCGCCCGGGCCTGGTGGGCGGCCACTGCATCGGCGTCGATCCGTACTACCTCACGCACAAGGCGCAGCAGGTCGGCCACCACCCGGAGATCATCCTGGCCGGGCGCCGCATCAACGACGAGATGGGCCACCATGTCGCGCGTCGCGTGATCAAGCTGATGACGCAGCGGCGCATTCCCGCCGCCGAGGCCAACGTGCTGATCCTCGGCCTGACCTTCAAGGAGAACTGCCCGGACCTGCGCAACACGCGCGTGATCGACGTGATCGAGGAATTCCGCGCCTACAACGCGCGCGTCGACGTGCACGATCCGTGGGTCGATGCCGACGAGGCTCGCGCCGAGTACGGACTGGAACTGGTCGCCAGGCCCGAGCCGGGACGCTACGATGCGGTGATCCTCGCCGTCGCCCACCAGCAGTTCGTGGCCGACGGCGCGGCCGGCATCCGCGCCTACTGCAAGCCGGGCGCGGTGCTGTTCGACGTCAAGCACGCGCTGCCCAAGGAAGCGGTCGACGACCGCCTGTGAGGAGCGGATCCATGCGCATTCTGGTGACCGGCGCGGCGGGTTTCATCGGCGCCGCCCTGTCTGAACGCCTGCTCGCGCGCGGCGACGAGGTGCTCGGCTACGACAACCTCAACGCCTACTACGACGTGCGCCTGAAGGAAGCGCGGCTGGCGCGGCTGACGCCGCACCCGGGGTTCCGCTTCGTGCGCGCCGCGCTGGAGGACCGCCCGGCGCTGGAAGCCGCGTTCGCCGGGTTCCGCCCGCAGCGCGTGGTCAACCTCGCCGCGCAGGCCGGCGTGCGCTACTCGCTGGAGAACCCGCACGCCTACGTCGAGAGCAACCTGGTCGGCTTCATGAACGTGCTCGAGGCCTGCCGCCACGGCAAGGTCGAGCACCTGGTGTACGCCTCCTCCAGCTCGGTGTACGGCGCCAACCGCAAGCTGCCGTTCGCGGTGGAGGACGCGGTCGACCATCCGGTCAGCCTGTACGCCGCCAGCAAGAAGGCGAACGAGCTGATGGCGCACACCTACAGCCACCTGTACGCGCTGCCGACCACCGGCCTGCGCTTCTTCACCGTGTACGGACCGTGGGGGCGGCCGGACATGGCGCTGTTCCTGTTCACGCGCAGGATCCTCGCCGGCGAGCCGATAGACGTCTTCAACTACGGCAAGCACACGCGCGACTTCACCTACATCGACGACATCGTCGAGGGCGTGGTCCGCACCCTCGACCGCGTGCCCGCCGGCGATCCGGCGTTCGATCCGCTGCACCCGAACCCGGGCTCCTCGCTGGCGCCGTACCGCGTCTACAACATCGGCGCGCACACGCCGGTCGAACTGGCGCGCTACATCGAGATCCTCGAGGAATGCCTCGGCCGCAAGGCGGAGAAGCGCCTGCTGCCGCTGCAACCCGGCGACGTGCCGGACACCTACGCCGACGTCTCGGCGCTGATGCGCGACACCGGCTACGCGCCGACGACGCCGGTGGAAGTCGGCGTGCGCCGCTTCGTCGACTGGTACCTGCGGTTCTACGAGGGCACGCAAAACTAGCGCCGTTGGCGCAGGTAGGTCGGCATGACGACGCCGCATCGATCGGAGCAGGAGTCCAGCGACCGGCTGCAGCGCGAAGCCGCCTTCCACGACACCCGTTTCGCGGCGGACACGCGCGCGGCCACCGACCGTTTCTACACGATCACCGCGGCCTCCTTCGCGCACTATCGCGCACGCGTGCTCGCCGACGTCGCCGGCCTCGACGTGCTGGAGTACGGCTGCGGCACGGGCGCCGCGGCCTACGAGGTGGCCGCGCGGGGCGGCCGCGCCACCGGCATCGACATTTCCCCCGTCGCCATCGACATCGCGCGCGCCCAGGCGCGCGCGCGGGGACTCGACGCCAACGCGCGCTTCGAGGTGATGAACGCCGAGGCGCTCGCCTTTCCCGACGCATCCTTCGATCGCATCTGCGGCAGCGGCATCCTGCACCACCTCGACCTCGATCGCGCCTATCCGGAGATCGCGCGCGTGCTGCGCCCCGGCGGCTACGGCGTGTTCCTCGAGCCGCTGGGCCACAATCCGCTGATCAACTGGTACCGGCGGCGCACGCCGGACCTGCGCACCGAAGACGAGCACCCGCTGATGCGCGCCGACCTGACGCGGGCGCGCCGGTATTTCCGCCGGGTGGACGTCCGCTGCTTCCACCTGGCCGCGCTGGCCGCGGTGCCATTCCGCGGCACGCGCCTGATGCGCCCCCTGCTGGCCGCCCTGCTCGCCGCGGACCGCCTCCTGCTGGCGCGCCGCTCCCCCTTGCGCTACCAGGCCTGGATGGTGGTGATGGAGCTGCGGCGCTGAGAGCCGCCTCCGCCCTAATCGCCGCGACGGAAGCAGAAGCCCTGGTAGTAATCCACCGAGTAACCCCGCGCGCCCGGAATGCGGCAGCTCTTCTCGTGGCTCTGCCAGCGGTCGATGCAGACGTAGCCGAGCGCCTCGAGGCCGGCGACGAACTCCGCTTCGGCCATCACCCGGTAGGGACAGAACGCCGTGCCGATGCTCTGCAGCGTGAAAAACGAACGGTCCGGATGCAGCGGCACCTGGCCGATCACCAGGTGCCGAGGCGGGCGCGCCAAGGCGCCCAGCAGGTCCGCCAGGCTGTAATCGAGGTATTGCAGCACGCCGCCCGCCAGCAGCACGTCGGCGCCGTCGGCGTCCTCGCGGCGTTCGGTGAAGCGCAGCCGCCCGGACGTATCGTGGCTGCGCGCATGTTCGCGGCCGGAGGCCACCACCGCAGGAACGTCGTGCACGCACCAGTCGACGTCGGCCGGCAGGCGCATGCGCCGCCCCATCGCGTAGTAGCTGATGCCGTGATGACCGCCCAGGTCGAACACGCGCCGGGCGCCGGCCCCCAGCAGATTGGCCATCCAGAACATGACCGGGAAGTCGCTGGCCCGCAGATTGCGGGGGCGGTCGCGGTACAGCTTCGCCGTGGCCTCGTGGTCGTAACCGAGCGGCCGCGAGCGCGGCGCACTGCGTTGCGCCGATTCGAAGCTGGGATAGACGCCCCGATACAGGTCGCGCCAGCGGTTGCGCACGAACATCCGTTCGTAGAAGGGCCGCGCCAGCAGCTCGAAACCGGGCAGTTGCGCCGCCTCGATGAGGATCCGGTGCAGGTGGATCAAAGCGTTGCTCACGTCCGTCTCCTGATCGAACCGGCGCGGCCCGCACGGCGCACACCCGACCTCCCCGCCCAGGCAGGCACTTGGCCGAGGCGGGGTCGGTTTCCTTGCGTGAGGTCATTCCCCGCCGTCTGAGCCGAGGGTATACTGGCACAAAATGTGACGCAGTTCACACTTTCCAGTCTACGAATCGGGTTTGGGCGGAGGGAACCGCCCCTCGCCAGGGGACGAAGGGCCATGGGGAAAGGGGCCTCGCACACGACGACACCGCCGGCACGGGGGGGCGTTCGCGTGGCGGACTCGCGGGGCAGGGGAACCTCCCGTCGCGGTGCGACCCTCGGGGCGACCGCCCACCTCGGCAGGCGCTCCCCGCGCAGCTTCAGCCGACGCCCGAGGGCCATGCGACCGTGACGAACGCACCATCGAATCTCCTGCAGTTGGAATGGCCCGGCTTCGACCCCTGGCGCATCCAGGCCGTGGCGCATCGGCTGAGCGGCCACCCCTTGCTGCAACTGGCCGCGCTGATCGAGCTTGGCCGGCGCCTCGAGCGGCGCGGCCTGGTGCGGACGCACAGCGACGGGGCGAGCGCCGGAACCCCGTTCAACGACGCCCCCAGCCTGCACCCGAATGCGCGCTCCGCCGCCGACACCCTCGGCGACATCCGCGACGCCCGCGCCTGGATGTCGCTGCTGAACGTGCAGACCGATCCGGTCTATCGGCAACTGGTCGATGCCGTCCTCGACGAGGCGAGCCTGCACACCGAACGCGTGGACCCCGGCATGCATCACCGCGGCGGCTGGATCTTCATCAGCTCGCCCCATGCGGTCACGCCGTTCCACATCGACAAGGAACACAACTTCATCCTGCAGATCCACGGGCGCAAGCGCGTCTACGTGTGGGACCACCGCGACACCGTGGCGGTGAGCGAGCGCGCCCGCGGCCGCTTCCATCGGATGCACGAGCGCGACCTGATCCGCTGGCGCGAGGAATTGCGCGAACGCGCGCACGTGTTCGACCTCGAACCGGGCCAGGGCGCATACATGCCCTCCACCAGCCCGCACATGGTGGAAAACGGCGACGAGCCGTCCATCACCGTCAGCTTCACCTATTTCACCGACGCCACGCGCCGCGAGGCGCGCCTGCACGCCTTCCGCGACTGGCTGCACAGCGGCGGCGTGCCGCCGCCCCCGCTGGGCCGCTACCCGCGGTTCGACCGTGCCGTCGCCGCCGGCGCGCACGCGCTGGTCGGCGCGCACCGCCTGGCGCAGCGTCTGCTGGGCAGAAAAGTCGCCCCGGAACGCGCGGCATACGCCGCCGCGCACCTGTTCGGCGGCGCTCCGGACTGAGTGCCGCGCGCCGGCAAGCCGAGGGAAACGCCATGGACGCGACCGCAGCTCCCCTGCTCACGCTGGACTGGACCCGCTTCCAGCCGCGCCGGGTGCAGGCGGTGCGGCATCGCCTGCACCGGCACCCGCTGCTGCAGCTCGACGAGCTGCTGGCACTGGCGCGCCGCCTCGAAGCCGCGGGCCAACTGCGCCGCATCGGCGCCGACGCCGAAGCCGGCACGCCGTTCATCGCCACCGCCGCGGACGTCGGTGCGCTGCAGCGCATCGGCGCGGAAAAGGGCTGGGCGGTACTGCGCTACGTGCAGATCGATCCGACCTACCGCGGCCTGGTCGACACCGTGCTGGACTCGATCCAGTCCCATGTGGAGCGCGTCGATCCGGGCATGCACTACCGCGCCGGCTTCATCTTCATTTCGGCGCGGCACACGGTCACGCCGTTCCACATGGACGTGGAGAACAACTTCATCCTGCAGATGCGCGGCCACAAGACGCTGTACGTCTGGGAGCCGGACGACGCGGTGGCGGTGAGCGAAGAGGCGCGCGACCGCTTCCATCACCACCGCGACCTGATCCGCTGGCGGGAGGAGCTCCGCGACCGCGCGCACGTGTTCGAGCTGCACGCCGGCGAGGGCGCCTACATGCCGGCGACCAGTCCGCACATGGTGGAGACGGGGGACGATCTGTCGGTGACGATGAGCTTCACCTACCTCACCGACGCCACCCGCCACGACGCCTGGCTGCACGACCTGCATTACCTGATGCGGCGCGCCGGCCTGCATCCCTCGTCGGTCGGCCGCCATCCGGCGCTGGATGCGCTGGGCTGGCGCGCGGTCGCCGCCCTGCTCGGCGTGCGCCGCATCGCGCAACGCGCCGCCGGCCGGCCGGTGGAGCCCACGCATCCGCCGTACGCGGCCCCGGGCCCGAACGAGGGGGGCCGCGCATGAGCGCGACGCACACGGGTTCGACGGCAGCGGAAACCGCGGACGCGCCGGCGCTGGCCGACGTGTTCGTGCGCTCGACCGACGGCGCGCCGCGAGCCGCCGTCGCGCTGCCGCTCGAGCG
>NZ_DF970199.1 GCF_000953855.2 Mizugakiibacter sediminis | reverse complement strand
CGCCTTGCGGCCGCCGTCCACCACGCCGCCCGCGGCGCCGCGGCCGCGCACGCAGGCGGCCGCGATGCCGGCGGCACCCGCCAGCGAAACCGTGGTGCAGGTCAGCATCGGCCGCATCGAGGTGCGCGCCGCGCCGGCGGCGCCCGCGCGCCGCCGCGACGAGCCGCGGCCGACGCGTCTCGACGATTACCTGCGTCAGCGCAACGGCAGAGGCGCGCCATGAGCAACGCGCTCGCCATCGCCGCGGTCAGCCGCACGCTGCGCAACCTGCTGCTGACGCAGGTGCCGGCGCTGGACAGCGAGCTTTCCGACCTCGAGGTGACGCTGCAACCGCCCGACCTCGCGCGCAAGGGGGTCACCAAGGCGCAGTTGAACCTGTTCCTGTACCAGGTGGCGTACAACGCCGCCTGGCGCAACCTCGACCTGCCGCGGCAGGTACGCCCCGGCGAGAGTGCGCTGCCGCCGCTGGCGCTGAACCTGCACTACCTGCTCACCGCCTACGGCCGCGGCGAGAGCGACAACGACGCGCTCAGCCACCGCGCGCTGGCCGCGGCGATGAGCGTGCTCTACGACCACGCGCTGCTGGGCGCATCGGAGATCCACAACGCGCTCGCCGGCAACGACCTCGACGCGCAGATCGAGCGCGTGCGGCTGACGCCGCAGACGCTGAACGTCGAGGAGCTGTCCAAACTGTGGACGGCATTCCAGGCCAACTACCGCGTCTCCACCGCCTACGAGGCGGCGGTGGTGCTGATCGACAGCCGCAACGCCGCGCGCGCGCCGCTGCCGGTGCTGAGGCGCGGCGCCGACGACCGCGGCGTGTTCGCCACCGCCTCCGCGGCGCCGGGGCTGGACGCGCTGACGCTGCCGCACGCGCAGGCCGCGGTGCGGCTGGGCGAGGACGTGATCGTGACCGGCCGCCGGCTCGCCGTCGAGAACGCGCTGGCGCGCTTCAGCAGTCCGCGTCTCGAGGCGCCGGTCGAGATCGTGCCGGTCGCCGGCGACGCCGCGGGCACGCTGCGCCTGCATCTGGCCGACAGCGGCGAGGACGGCGAGGCGCTGTCGCGCTGGGCCCCCGGTCTCTACACCGTCGCGCTGCGCGTGCAGCGTCCCGGCCTGCCGTCGCTGCTCAGCAACGAGCTGCCGCTGGCGCTGGCGCCGACCATCGCGTTGACGCCGCTCAGCGCCGGCCCCGGCGATCTCACCTTGAACGTGAGCTGCGCGCCACGCATCCGCGACGGCCAGCGTGTGTTCCTGCTGTTCGGCGACCGCGTGATCGCGCCGGCCAGCCTCAGCAATCCGGCCGACACGCATCAGCCGACCGCGCTGGTGTTCCAGGTGCCAGGCGTCGCCGCCGGCACCTGGACCGTGCGCCTGCGCGTCGACGGCGTCGACAGCATCCCGGTGGACTTCGGCGGCGCCGTGCCCGCGTTCGCCGCCAGCCAGCAGGTGAAGGTGACATGAGCGATTACGCGGACTGGCTGGCGGCCAACGAGCGCCACCTCGCCACGGCGCTGGCCGACCTGCGCGCGCGCCTGCTGCGCCTGGCCGACGACGATGCGCCGGCCGCGCCCGCGGAACCTTCGTCGCGGCTGGCGCGACTGTTCGGCGCGGCGCATGCATCCGCGTCCGCCGCGAAGCCTCCGGCGCCGATCGCCGACGCGGCGCCGGCGCAGCCCTTCGACGACGCGCCGCGCCACCGCTCCGCGTTGGAGCTGCTGTCCCTGCGGCTAGGCCTGTCGGCCTTCGAACGCGACGCGCTGCTGCTGTGCGCGGCGATGGAACTGGACACTCGGCTGCCCGAGCTGTGCGCACGCGCGCAGCGCGATCCCGGCAAGCCGTATCCGACCTTCGCGCTGGCGCTGGCGCTGTTCGACGCGCCGAGCTGGGATGCGCTGACGCCGGAGCGGCCGCTGCGCTACTGGCGCCTGCTCGAGATCAGCCAGCCGGGCGCGCTGCCGCTGGTCTCCGCGGCGCTGCGCGCCGACGAGCGCATCGTCGCCTACCTGAAGGGGCTGAACTATCTCGACGATCGCCTGCTGCCGCTGCTGGCCCCGTTGCCGCCGACGCTGCCGCTGCCGCCTTCGCAGCGGGCGCTGGCCGATGCGCTGGCGCGCAGCCTGCGCGCGACCTCGCAGCAAGGCACGCTGCCGTTGGTGCAACTGCTCGGCGGCGACGGCTCGGGCAAGCAGATGCTGGCGCAGACGGTCGCCGCGGCGCTGGGCGTGCAGCTCTACCGGCTGGCCGCCGAGCAGATCCCCGCCGCGGCCGAACAGGAAACGCTGATCCGCCTGTGGCAGCGCGAGAGCCGGCTGCTGCCGCTGGGGCTGTACCTCGACGTCGGCGAGCTCGAGCGCGGCGACGCGCACGCCGCGGCGACGCGCCGTTTCCTCGTCCGGCTCGGCGGGCTGGCGTTCGTCGACGCGCGCGAGCCGTGGATCGACGGCAACGTACCGGCGCTGAGCGTCGATGTCGCCAAACCCACCGTCGACGAGCAGCGCACGCTGTGGCAATCGGCGCTGGGCGAGGCGGCGGCGCGGCACCCGCAACGGCTGGCCGGCCATTTCGACTTCGGCGTCGCCAAGATCCGCCAGGTGGCCGAAGCCGCATTGGCAGAAGCGGAAAACGCGCCGGCGGCGCTGGGCGATGCGCTGTGGCGGCACGCGCTGGCGCGCGCGCGGCCGGCGCTGGACCAGCTCGCCCAGCGCATCGAGCCGAAAGCCGGCTGGGACGACCTGCAACTGCCGGCGTCGGAGAAAGCGCTGCTGCGCCAGATCGCCGACCATGTCGCGCTGCGCACCGCCGTCTACGACGACTGGGGCTTCCGCGCGCGCATGAACCGCGGACTCGGCATCAGCGCGCTGTTCGCCGGCGAGAGCGGCACCGGCAAGACCATGGCCGCCGAAGTGCTGGCGCGCGCGCTCGGCCTGCTGCTGTATCGCATCGACCTGTCGGCGGTGGTCAGCAAGTACATCGGCGAAACCGAGAAGAACCTGCGCCGTCTGTTCGACGCCGCCGAGGACGGCGGCGCGATCCTGCTGTTCGACGAGGCCGACGCGCTGTTCGGCCGGCGCAGCGAGGTGAAGGACAGCCACGACCGCTACGCCAACATCGAGGTCAACTACCTGCTGCAGCGCATGGAGTCCTACCGCGGGCTGGCAATCCTGGCGACCAACATGAAGAGCGCGCTGGACGCGGCCTTCCTGCGCCGACTGCGCTTCGTCGTCAACTTCCCCTTCCCGGGCGTCGCCGAGCGTCGCGCGATCTGGGCACGCGTGTTCCCGCCCGAGGCGCGCCTGGGTGCACTCGACCTCGACCGCCTGGCGCGGCTGGCGCTGAGCGGCGGCAGCATCCAGAGCATCGCCCTCAACGCCGCCTTCATGGCCGCGCGCGAAAACGCGCCGATCGGCATGGCGCTGCTGCTGGAGGCCGCGCGCGCCGAATTCCGCAAGCTGGAGAAACCGGTCAACGAAGCCGAGTTCCGCTGGCTCGAGCGCGCCGGAGGCCAGGCATGAAGATCGATCTGCACATCGAACGCCTGGTGCTGGACGGCGCGCTGCTCGGCGGCGAACGCGCCGCCGACGTGCGCGCGGCGCTGCAGCGCGAGCTGGCGCGGCAGCTCGCCGCGCCCGGCGCGCTCGACGCGCTGCGCGGCCTCGGCGCCGTGGACGCACTGCCGCCGCTGCCGCTGAAGCAGGCGCGGCATGCGCACGACCGTCTCGGCGGCCGCATCGCCGCCGCGGTGGGGCAGGGACTCGGCATCGCCGCGGCGGCCGCGCCGTCACCACGGCCGGCCACGGGTGCCGGCAAGGAGTAGCACCATGCGCGCGATTCCCAAACTCCGCCCCGGCGGCATCCTCCGTTTCGGCAAGCGTCCCGCCAAACGCGATCCGCGCAACCTGCTGTTCGCCTCGATCCTGCGCGCGCCGGTGCCGCTGCCCGCGGAGTACGACTTCGACGTCGAGCACAAGGGCATTCCCACGCCGATGTTCGCCAACGACAGCTACGGCGACTGCGTGATCGCCGGCCGCGCGCACCAGACGCTGCGCTTCGAGAAGGCCGAACAGAACCGGCTGCTGAAGATCAGCGACAAGGACGTGCTGACCGAATACTTCGACGAGACCGGCGGCGTGGACAGCGGTCTGGTCGTGCTCGATTCGCTGAAGGAGTGGCGCAAGCGCGGCTGGCGCGTGGCGGGGCGGCGCTACAAGGTGAAAGCCTTCGCGCAGATCGACCCCGACACCCGCAACGAGATCAAACGCGTCGTGTACATGGACATCGGCGCCGGCCTCGGCTTCGCGCTGCCGAACGCGGCGTTGACGCAGTTCTTTGCGGGCAAGCCGTGGGAGGTGGTGCGCGGCAAGAACGGCAAGCCGAATCCGAAGAACGGCCACTACGTCTACGTCTCCGGCTACACGCGCCACGGCCCGGTCTGCGTGACCTGGGGCCGCAAGCAGCCGATGAGCTGGGCGTTCGTCGGCAAATACTGCGACGAGGCCTACGCGATCATCGACGCGGTCGACACCGCGAAGAAGAAGCGCACCGTCGACGCCGCGAAGCTCGAGGCGTTCCTCGCCAGCCTGCGCAAGGCCAAGCGCGCCACGGCGCCCACTACGCGCAGGTCTGCCGCGAAGAGGGCTCGCCGTGGCTGAGCGCACCGCCAGCGTCGCCGGCAAACGCGCGTCGTCAGCGCCGACGGCCGGCCTGCTGCTGCAGCGCAAATGCGCCTGCGGCACGCACACGCCGGGCGGCGGCGAGTGCGCGGAGTGCGCGCGCAAGCGGCTGCAGCGCAAGCCGGACGGCGCCGGCGCGGCGCCGGCGATTCCGCCGAGCGTGCACCGCGTGCTTGGTGGCGCGGGGCGTCCTCTCGATAACGGCACGCGCCAGTCGATGGAGCGAGGCTTTGGCCAGGATTTCAGCGGGGTGCGCGTGCACGCGGACGCATCGGCAGCCGCGTCGGCGCGTGCGGTGGGTGCGATCGCCTACACGGTCGGGCGCGACGTGGTGTTTGCCGAAGGGCAGTATGCGCCACAGACACGGGCCGGGCGCCGCCTGCTCGCGCACGAACTCGCGCACGTGGTCCAGCAGCGGCACATGAAGGGTTCGCCGCAGGGCATCGATTCGCCTGATTCAGCTCTGGAGCGCGAAGCCGATGCCGCTGCGGATCGGATCGCGGCAGGAGGTGCGCCGCCTATGCTGGCGCACGCGCGTGCGCCGTTGCTGGCGCGCGAAGTCGATCGTCGCAGCATGGTTGCACCGGACCGCGTGCAAATCGACGTCGAGCGGGTCGTGACGCCGGGCCATTGCACGCTTGGTCCCGAGACGCGCACCGCTACCAGCGGCGACATTACCGCGAGCAGCGCCTTCCTGCAGATCGACATGTGCCGCGGCAGCGTGGCGGGCGGCGTCCACGGCGAGATCGACTACGGTTCCGCGCTGCAGTCCGCCGGCCAGGCGGTGGGAAATTTGCTCTCCGGCGTCGCGTCGGGTCAGCCGTCGTCGCAGGCGCTCAGCACGTTCGCGAATGCGCTGCACCAACTGCGCCCGGAGGCGCGGGTAAGCGTGAACCTGCAGGCCAGCGACGTGTTCCGGCTGGACCTTGCAGGCACTGGAGGCGCCAGCATTGCCGGCGGTGCTTCCGGCCAGGCTACGGCGCGTGCGCAGTTCGACGTAGGCCCGGTGCAGCTCGTCGTGGAGGGCAGCGTCTCCGGCGGCGCGCACGAGCCGACCCGTTACCAGATCACCGGCGGCGTGGTGTTCGGCGGCTCGCATCCGCGCGCACCCGATTGTCGCGTCTGCCAGTGTTCGCAGCCGCGCATCGAGTTCCGCTGCACGCGCCATCCGCCGCAAGGACAAACGCCGACGTCGCCGCCTCCGTCGCGGCCGCAGCGGAGGCTGATCCCGTACTTCTTCGAGTACAGCGACATTACGCCGAACCCGCGACTGGACAGCCTCAACCGTACAAGCCTGCGCGAGGCGGTCGATCTGATCCGAGGCCAGGACTACCGCATTGCCCGCATCGAAGGCAGCGCGTCCCCGGAGGGGCCCGAAGCGCATCCGCGCGGCCGCTTCCAGAACAACACGCGACTGGCGCAGGCACGCGCGGAAGAGGCGCAACGACTGTTGCAGGAGGCAATCCGCCGCGAGATCGCTTCCGCCTTGATCATGCGCACCGAGCGGCTGCAGCGCGCGCTTTCCTCGAGCTATCCGGTGGTGGGCCGCGCGGAACTCTTCGGTCGTGGCGTCGGCGGTGAGGTCGCCGACCCCGCGTTGTTCGCACACCTGCAGCAGACGCTGCAGCCGCGGCAGCCGGGCAGCCCCGATCCGCTGGCGCAGGAGCATGTGATCGGAGCTGGTCTCTCGCCCACCGTACTCGCGGAGACGGAGGCGGACGTCGAGGCCTTCCGTACCGGCCGGCGCGGAAGGCAGCGCCTAACGCGCGAACAGCGCCTGCAGGCCATCTACGAACCGCTGCGCCGCGCACTCATCGTGCTCGAGCCGCCGCCGTTGCCGCCGCCGGATCTGCGGCTGAGCCAATCTCAGGTGCAGCAGGTCATCGGCACGCCGATCACCTGCACGGCGGAGCATCGCGCGCTGTTCGCCGACGTTCCGATCCAGCATCCGTTCGAAGGCGAGTGCAGCCGACCGGGCGAGCGCCCGGACCAACCGCGCACGCGGAGCAGTCGATGAGCATCGGTCCGGCTACGGTGTCTGGCACACGCGCGGGGGCGATATGACCACGTCGTGTCGCGCCTGCCTGGAAGCCGGGGGCATTGCCCCGCCGCGCGGTCGGGCGTCGCGACGCGTGCCGGATGCGGGTGCGTCATCGCTTCCCGTAGTGCCGGCGATCGTTCACGACGTGTTGCATACACCGGGTCGCGCGCTCGACCCGACTGGCCGTGCGCGGATGGAAACGCGCTTCGGCCATGACTTCAGCGGCGTGCGCGTGCATGCGGATGCGCGCGCCGCGGCATCCGCCCGCGCGCTCGGCGCCCGCGCGTACACGGTAGGCCAGCACGTCGTGTTCGGCGCGGAGGCGATAGCCACGGGAGGGCCCGACGAGCACGTGCTGGCGCACGAACTGGTACATACCCTGCAGCAGCGCGGCGGCGACGCCTCCGCGACGACGCTGGGTGCGCCGGGTGACGCTGCCGAGCGCGAAGCCGACATGCTTTCCGCGCGTGCCATGCGCGGACCTGCGGATGCGCCGCTGCAGGTGCGGACGCACACGCCGGGCGTGCTGCGCCGCTTGCCCTTGCCGGACGCCGGGACGCAGCCGCGATCGACGATGGCGTCACGTCCGACGGCATCGACGCTGCCTCCCGCGATGCCGCACGCGCCGCCGCGCGGTCCCAACCCTGCCGACTGCCTCGAGCCGCTGTGCGCCGCGGCCGAGCGCAGGCCGGTGCCTGCCAGCGACGCGGCCGCGATTCGCCGCGTCGACGCCTGGGAGCAGGGTGCGTTGGCGTGCCTGCAGCGCGGTGCGGCCGCATCCAATGCCTCGCACCAGGCTGCCATCGTCGCCAACGAGCAGAGCGAGATCCGCGCCGCCGCCGACGATCTGCGCGCGGCGCTGCCGGCGCTGGGGCACAGTCCGCGCCGCTATCTCGATTTCCTCGACATCGTCCGCGAGACCTGCAGCCGCAAGGCGCAGGAGGTGCGCGTCGAGTTCCGCTACAACGTGGTGTTCGACAATCCGCCCGCGACCTCGCCCGCCTGGGGCTACGGCGACGCCGACTGGCCCAGCGTCGAAGACGCGCTGTCGGCCCTGCCGGAGAGCGCGACCTGGGCCAATCCGCAGCTGATCACCTTCGCCCGCGCCGGTTGCCATCCGCAGGATCTGAACGCGGCGGGCCAGTGCGTCGGCCATGGCGCAGCGGGAGGCACCGGGATGGTCGGTGGCGAAACGGATCCGGGCACGGGTCGCATCACCGTCTACGACGCCGGCGTGGGCGCGCAGCCGTATTCGCGCTCAGCAAGCCTGCGTCTGCCGGCGACACAGCAGACCCTGCGCCACGAAGTGGGGCACGTCATCGACGCGCAGATTCCGCGCGCGGAGCGCGAGCGCTTCTTCCGCGACATCCTGCCCTGGTACGACTATCCGTGGGCGTGGATCAGCAGTCCTGCAGGCCGGCCGGCGAACTGGCAGGCGGAGCGCGATCGCCTGCGCGGCGCGCTGGGCGTCGACGAGGCCGGGCTCGACCGCTGGCTGGCCGCGTTGCGGCCCAACGCGTCGGTCGTCGTCCGCGGCATCACCTACACGCGCGACGCAGCGGGCGGTGGTGGAGCGACGCTGTTCCTGACTGCGATGGATGCCTCGCGCCTGCCCACGGGTCGCGAGTTCGAGTACGCGCGCAGCAGCCGCGGCGAATACATCGCCGAGCTGTACGCACTGGCGGTGTCGCGGCCGGACTTCCTCTACGGCGCGATACCGCAGGCACAGAGCGAGTGGCTGAAGCGCGTGGTGTTCCGCACGCCTGCGACCGCGGATGCGTGGGCGCGCGAGCTGGCGATCGTCGACGCGGTTCCGCCCGACCTGATGGAGCGGTTGCTGCGCACTTACACGTGGGAGCAAGCGCGCCCGATCATCGATGAAGTCATGCGCCGACAGCCGCTGCCCGGCGGCGCCCGGCGGGTTTGACGCGCCATGCCGCTACGCGAGGAGGCCATGCCATGAACGCGATCGACGGCATCTTCGACGGCCTGTTCGGCTACGAGCGGCTGATGCTGATCTGCGGCTTCGTGCTGTTCGTGTTCGCGCTGGCGGCGATCACGCTGATGATCGTGCAGCGGCGCGACTTCAAGGCGGCGATGCTGCTGCTGGTGTTCGCGGTGGTGCTGATGGGCTTTCCGGGCATCGCCGCGGTCAAGTTCAACCAGGGCATGGTCGAGATCGACCACCTGCGCGAGCAGCCGGCGCCGCCGACGGATCCGCAGCAGAAGCAGCAGTACGAGCGGACGCTGGCCAACCTGGAGCAGCGCGTTGCCGGCAATCCGCAATTGCAGGCCGAGGTGGCCGACGGCTACCGCGCGATCGGCGAAGTGGACAAGGCCTACGACCTCGCGCGCTCGGTGCTGGCGACGAAGCCGGCGCCGGCGGTGCGGCAGACGCTGGTGCCGACGCTGACGGCGAAGCTCGAGCAGGCCGCCGCGGCGCTGCCTGCGCCTGCGCCGGCGCCATCGGGTTCGGCCGCGGCACCGGTCGCGCCGTCGCCGTCGGCCGTCGCCGCGCCCGCGCCGGCGGGGGCGGCGCCGGCTGCCACGTCCCCGGCGCGCGAAGAACACCTGCAGGAAATCGCGACGGTCGCCAGGGAACTGCAGATGCAATCGCAGGCGGCGCCGCTGCCGGCGAACGCGCACGTCGCGCTGGCCAATGCCTACGTGAAGCTGGGCGACACGCAGAAGGCGGCGGCCAACGTCGAGGCCGCGAAAAGGGCGGATCCGCACGTCGTGCTCAATCCGGCGCTGAAAGTGGCGTTGAAGCCGCCGCCGGCCGACAACGGGCATTGAGGAGATGCGCATGGACGTGTTGCGCAAGGGCGATCGCGGCAGCGAGGTGCGCAAGCTGCAGAAGCTGCTGGCGCAGCGCGGCTATCCGGTCGCGGCCAGCGGCGAGTTCGATGCGGCCACCTGGCGCGCGGTGCGCGCGTTCCAGTCGCAGAACCTCGATCCGCACGGCCAGCCGCTGGAAGTCGACGCGTTGGTCGGGCCGCTGACCTGGTGGAGCCTGCAGCATCCGAAGCCGTTCGTGGTGCCGCCGGTGCCGGTGGACTACGCCACGCTGCCGGCGCGCGGCGGCAGCCGCCGCGGCCGCGCCGCGCTGGCCGCGGCGATCGGCGAGCTGAAGGCGGGCGCCTGCGAGGTCGGCGGCAACAACCGCGGCCCGTTCGTGCGCAAGTACCTCGCGCCGGCGGGGCTGGGCGACGGCGAGGCGTGGTGCACGGCCTTCGTCAGTTGGTGCTTCCTGCAAGGCAGCGGCGGCGACGCGGCGAAGATGCCGTTCGACTACACCGCCGGCGCGCGCGATCTGCTGGCGCAGTTGAGGCGCGAAGGCTGGGCCAACGCGCCGGGCAGCGGCTACCCGCCGGTGCCTGGCGACGTGGTGGTGTGGTGGCGGGTCAGCCTGCAGGGCTGGCAGGGCCACGCCGGCTTGGTGCACTCGGTGCGGGACGGCATGCTCTACACCATCGAGGGCAACCGCAGCCCGTGCGTGCAAGGCTTCTCCTACGTGCTCGGCGCGATGGACCGGCTGCTGGGCTTCGGGCACGTGCCATGAGCGCCTTCCCGAATTCCCCACGGCTGATCAAGGGCGGCATCGTGCTGATCGACGCCGACACCGCCGCCGTGCGGCGCGTGATCGCGCTGCAGTACAACCCGGATTCGCTGACGCGCACGCTGCAGGTGCAGGCGATCAGCGCCGACGGCAGCGACCGCTCCGAGGCGATGCGCCTGAAGGGTCCGCCGGTGGAGACGCTGAAGCTGGAGGCGGAGATCGACGCCACCGACCAGCTCGAATTCCCCGGGCAGAACGCGGTCGCGACGCGAAACGGCGTCCAGCCGCAGCTCGCCGCGCTGGAGACGATGGTCTATCCGACCAGCGCGCAGCTGCGCGCCAACGACGCGCTGTCGAACGTCGGCACGCTCGAGATCATCCCGATGGAGGCGCCGCTGGCGCTGTTCGTGTGGAGCCGCGCGCGCATCCTGCCGGTGCGCGTCACCGAGTTCAGCATCACCGAGGAGGCGTTCGACGCCGCGCTCAATCCGATCCGCGCCAAGGTCAGCCTCGGCCTGCGCGTGCTCTCGGTCAGCGACGTGCCTTCCGGGCACAAGGCTGCCGAACTGTTCATGAGTTACCTGCAGCAGAAGGAGCGGCTGGTCGGCGCCAATGCCGGCGTGCCGCTGTCTGCGCTCGGCATCACGGGGGTACCCTGATGGACGCGATCTTTCCGCCGACCAGCCGCTATGCGCTGACGCCGACCGGCACCTTCTTGCGCGCCGACGGCACGCCCGTCGCCTACCTCAAGCGCCGCTTCGTGCCGGCGCCGGAAGCCTTCGCCCTGCTGCAGTGGCACACGGTGTTGCAGGGCGAGCGCCTCGACAACATCGCCGCGCAGTACCTCGGCGATCCCGAGCAGTTCTGGCGACTGTGCGACGCTAACCGCGCGCTGCGCCCCGAGGAGCTGACTGAAACCGTCGGCCGCCGGCTGCGCATCACGCTGCCGGAAGGCATCCCGGGAGCGCCCAATGCGTGATCCGCGTTTCTCACACCGCTCCTGCTGCGGCCGCCGATCCATCCGCTGTGGCGCGCCGCGCTTCCTCGGTCCGGCTCGACGTAGTGTCAGCTACGCCTTCGCCGTCTCTCGGTCCGCGCGACGCGCCGCAGCGGCGTCTCGGCGCCCTCGCTACGGAGTGATGTAAGAAATGCGAATCGCGGGCGTGCATCTCACGCTGCTGGTCGGTCCGGTGGTGCCGGTGCCGGTGCCGCAGCCGGTGCTGGATGCGTTGACGCAGGTCGAGGTGGTGCAGCAGGACGAAGCGGCCGGCGCCTTCACCCTGCAATTCACGCTGAGCGTGCGCTCGCCGCTGCACACGCTGTTCCTGCTGAGTGGCGGCGGCGTGATCCCGCTGCTGCGCGTGATCGTCGTCGCCACGGTCAACGGCATGCCGGAGGTACTGATCGACGGCGTGGTCACCAAGACCGAGATCGTGCCCGGTGCCGACCAGCGTCACACCACGCTGCAGGTGACCGGCGATGACCTCACCACGGTGATGCAGAAGCTCGAGTTCTCCGGCCTGCCCGGCCTGCCGTATCCGGCGATGCCGGCGGAGGCCGTCGTCGCGCTGATCCTCGCCAAGTACGCCTTCCTCGGCATCGTGCCGCTGGTGATCCCGAGCATCGCCGTCGACGTGCCGATCCCGACCGAGCGCATTCCCGGCCAGCAGGGCAACGACCTCGAGTACGTGCGCATGCTGGCCGAGCGCGTCGGCTACGTGTTCTACCTCGACCCCGGCCCGGCGCCGGGCATGAGCCGCGCCTACTGGGGACCGAAGGTGAAGGTGGGCGTGCCGCAGCCGGCGCTGAACGTCGACATGGACGCGGCCAGCAACGTCGAGTCGCTCAGCTTCAGCTACGACGGCAACGCGCGCAGCCTGCCGATCGTCTACGTGCAGAACGAGCAGACCAAGGTGCCGCTGCCGATCCCGATTCCGGACATCGGCCCGCTCAATCCGCCGCTCGGCCTGGTCGATCCGCCGCCGCAGAAATTCCGCGAGCTGCCGGAGACGGCGAAGTACACGCCGGTGCGCGCGCTGCTGCTCGGCATGGCCGAGGCGGCGAAGTCCGCCGACACCGTCACCGGCACCGGCAGCCTCGACGTCGCGCGCTACGGCCGCGTGCTGAAGCCGCGCCAGCTGGTCGGCGTGCGCGGGGCCGGTCCGGCGTTCGACGGCCTGCACTACGTCACCCAGGTGCGGCACACGATCAAGCGCGGCGAGTACAAGCAGAGCTTCGGCCTGTCGCGCAAGGGCCTGATCTCCACGCTGCCGGTGGTGCCGCCATGAGCAATGGACGCAGGTTCTACGGCAAGTACCGCGGCACGGTGGTGCAGAACGTCGACCCCGAGCAGCGCGGCCGCATCCAGGTGATGGTGCCGGACGTGTCCGGATTGATCCCCTCGACCTGGGCGATGCCCTGCGTGCCGATCGCCGGCAAGCAGAGTGGCAGCTGGTTCGTGCCGCAGATCGGCGCCGGCGTGTGGATCGAGTTCGAGCAGGGCGATCCCGACTACCCGATCTGGACCGGCTGCTTCTGGGGCATCGCCGCCGAAGTGCCGGCGCTGGCGCTGGCCGGCAATCCTGCCAGCCCGAGCATCGTGCTGCAGTCGGGCCTGCAGAACGTGGTGACGATCAGCGACCTGCCCGGACCCGCGGGCGGGATCATGCTGAAGAGCACCACCGGGGCGATGATCCTGGTGAACGACGTCGGCATCACGATCTCGAACGGCAAGGGCGCCACCATCGTGCTCGCCGGGCCGACGGTGACGATCAACAACGGCGCGCTGGTGGTGACTTAAGACGTGGAATTCGTGAGGTGGTTGCGATGCTGGTGGACCACGACTCGTTGATGCGCTTCATGCGCGCCGCTTTTCCCTCTCTCCGTCGGGGAGAGGGGAAAAGAAGCAGCGTGTCGAAGCTCGACACCTAGGAGACGCGCCATGCCCGGCTTCGTCCTCCACGTCGGCGCCACCGTGCTCTGCGCGCACGCAGGGCAGGCGCAGCCGACCGCGCCCAATCCGCGCGTCATGGTGAGCGGCCAGCCGACGGTCACGCTGCCGGCGCCGTGGCTGGTCGCCGGCTGCACGCTGCCGCCGCCGCCCGCCGCCAACGGTCCCTGCGTCGCCGCGCAATTCGTCACCGCGGCGACGCGCGTCACCTCGAACGCGCAGCCGCTGCTGCTGCTGGACAGCCAGGCGATCTGCGCGCCGACCGGCACGCCGCTGCTGGTGGTCGCCACGCAGGCACGCGTCACCGCCATGTGAGGCCGTCATGAACATCGACTTCCCGTTCCATTTCGACACGCGCGGCCGCAGCGCCGAGACGGACGACACCGACCACGTGCGCGACATGATCGAGCAGCTCTTGTTCACCAGTCCCGGCGAGCGCGTCAACCGCCCGGACTTCGGCAGCGGCCTGTTGCAGCTGGTGTTCGCGCCGAACAGCCCGGAGCTGGCCGCGGCGCTGCAGTTCACCCTGCAGGCCGCGCTGCAGCGCTGGCTGGGCGATGTGATCGACGTCGGCGCGCTGGAAGTGAGCAGCGTCGATTCCACGCTGCGCGTCGACCTCACCTACACCCTGCGCGCCAGCGGCGAGACGCGCAGCGACAGCTTCGAGCGGAGCCTGTCATGAACACGACCGCGCGCATCGCCCCGATCGGTTGCGACGGCCTGCCCCTGTGCGGCGAGCCGGCGCGGCGCGCGCGCCTGCGCGCATCCGGGCAACTGAACGGCATCGACTACGTCGAGGTCGGCGACGACGGCGTCACCCTGTGCGTGCACCTGTTCGGCGACATCCCGGCGGGGATCGGCGTCGCCAACGTGCGCGTCAGCGGCGGCCGGCGCATCACCGGGCTGCGCGTGGTCGAGGTGGAGATCGAGCACGAGCCGGAGATGCACGACGACGCCTGCCTGCGCGTGGTACTGGACCGCGAGGGCGACCACACGCCGTACTGCCTGTGCCTGGTGGATGCGGCCTCGGGCACGGATCCGGCCGCGTGGACGCCGTATCCCGGCTTCGACCCGCGCTACGCCTGCGCCGAGCTGCGCTTCCGCCTCGACTGCGCGCGCGGGCAGGACTGCAAGGAGGAAACGGCGTGCGTCGAGGCGCCGTCGCCGCTGCCCGAGATCAATTACCTCGCCAAGGACTACGCGAGCTTCCGCCAGCTGTTCCTCGACCGCCTCGCGCAGACGATGCCGGATTGGCGCGAGCGGCACGTGCCGGATCTCGGCATCGCCCTGGTCGAGGTGCTGGCCTACACCGCTGACTATCTGAGCTACTACCAGGACGCGGTCGCCACCGAGGCCTACCTCGGCACCGCGCGCCGGCGCATCTCCGTGCGCCGCCACGCGCGGCTGGTCGACTACCGTCTGCACGAAGGCTGCAACGCGCGCGCGCTGGTGACGCTCGCGTCAGACACCGATCTCAGCCTCGACCTCGGCAACCTGCTGCTGCTGGTGCCGCCGCCCGGCGAGGCCGATGCCAAGCCTGGCGTGATCGATGCCGCGCGGCTCGATGCGGCGCGCGCGCAGGGCGCGCTGGTGTTCGAACCGATGCCGCTGGACGGCGCCACCACGCTGGACGTCGTCGCCGCGCACAGCGCCATTCGCCTGCACACCTGGGGCGACGAGCTGTGCTGCCTGCCGCGCGGCAGCACGCGGGCGACGCTGGTCGACGCGCCGCCGGCGGGCACGTCGGCGGCCGTGCCCGGCGTCGCTTCCGTCGGGGCGGGCGACACCGCGGCGGCATCGCCGCCGCGCGCGCTGAAGCTGGCTGCCGGCGACCTGCTGATCTTCGAGGAAGTGCGGGGCCCGCGGACCGGCAACCCCGCCGACGCCGATCCGGCGCATCGTCACGCCGTACGCCTGACCACGGTCGAAGTCTCTATCGATCCGCTGGACGGCACGCCGCTGCTCGAAGTCGCCTGGGACGCCTGCGACGCGCTGCCGTTCGATCTATGCCTTTCCGTGCGCACGCCCGCGCCGGACTGCGCCTGGCTGCACGACGTCAGCCTGGCGCGCGGCAACGTGCTGCTGGTCGATCACGGCGAACACGTGCGCCTGGCCTGCGACTGCGGCGCGATCTGCGAACCCGCCGGCGGCGACGGCGCCTATCCCGGTCTCGCCGCCGCGCTGGCGGCGCTGCCCGACGCCTGCCGGCGCTGCCGCGACCTCACCGAGGACTGCTGGATGGTGCCCGGCGCAGTCGAGTACGACTGCTGCCGCTGCGAAGGCGCGGTGCAGGACGTGACGCGGCCGCCCGCCGACACCGGCCACGCGCTGCCGCTCGGCCCGCTCACCTTCGCCGAACCGCTGCCTTCGCACGCGCCGGTGTGCAGGCTGCTGTCGCGCGATCCGCGCGCGGCGCTGCCGCAGCTCGCCGTCCACGGCGGACCGCTCGCCGCGGTGCTGGTGGACGGCGCGCCCGACGCACGCTGGCGCTGGGAGCCGCGCTACGATCTGCTGGCCAGCGGGCCGGACGACCGCCATTTCGTCGTCGAAGTGGACGACGACGGCATCGCCCACCTGCGCTTCGGCGACGGCACGCTGGGCCGCCAGCCGCAGGCCGGCGACTTCTTCCGCGCCGCGCCGCGCATCGGCAACGGCCCGGCGGGCAACGTCGGCCGCGACAGCATCGTCTGGCTGGCGCTGAAATCGGGCGCGCTGTCGGGCGCCACGATCGCGCCGCGCAATCCGCTGGCGGCCGGCGGCGGCACCGCGCCGGAGAGCGTCGCCGAGGCGAAGCTGTACGCGCCCGGCGCCTTCCGCGCGCGGCCGCTGCGCGCGATCGTCGCCGACGACTACGCCATGTTCGCCGCGCGCGCGCCCGAGCTGCAGGGCGCGGCCTGCGCGCTGCAGTGGACCGGAAGCTGGTACGAGGCGCACGTGGTCGCCGACCCGCTGGGCCGCGAGGTGCTCGACCCCGCGCTGGCCGCGCGCATCGCCGCCGATCTCGAGCGCTACCGCCGCATCGTTCACGACGTCGCCGTGACCGGCGCCTGCTACGTGCCGCTGCTGATCGAGCTGCGCGTGTGCGTGCTGCCCGACTTCCTGGCGGCGCACGTCGAGGCCGAGCTGCGCGACCGCTTCCGCGCCGGCCTGCGCCGCGACGGCACGCCGGGCTTCTTCCATCCCGACCGCCTGAAACTGGGCGCGCCGCTGTACGCCAGCGCGCTGATCGCCGAGGCGCAGGCGGTCCCCGGCGTGGCACACGTCGAGCTGATCACGCTGACGCGCATGGAGGGCGGAAGGTCCGGCGACGTCCCCGCCGACGGCGTGCTGGAAATCGGCGCGCAGGAGATCGCGCGGGTCGACGGCGATCCCGACTATCCCGATCACGGCAGCATCGCGTTCGCGATGGGAGGTGGCCGATGAGCTGCTGCGCCGCTTGCGGCAAGCACGGTTGCGCCTGCGGCTGCGGCGCGCGTGTCGGCACGCCGCTGCCGCTGCACAACCGTCCCGGGCTGTCGAGCCTGAGCTATCGCGTCGGCACGTACGCCGACTTCCGCGCCACCATGCAGGCGGATCTCGGCGACGCCGCGCTGCCGGCGCCGGCCGGGCTGCGCACGCGCGAGGGCGACGATCCGGCGATGGCACTGATCGACGCCTGGGCCGTCGGCGCCGACGTGCTCACGTTCTACCAGGAGCGCATCGCCAACGAAAACTACCTGCGCACCGCCACCGAACGGCGCTCGGTGCTGGAGCTGGCGCGGCTGGTCGACTACCGCCTGCGTCCCGGCGTCGCCGCCAGCGTCTACCTCGCCTACACGGTGGAGAAGGACGCGCCGCCGGTGACCATCCCCGCCGGCGCGCGCGCGCAGTCGATCCCGGCGCCGGGCGAGCAGATGCAGACCTTCGAGACCAGCGAGCCGCTGGACGCGCGCTACGAGTGGAACACGCTGAAGCCGCGGCTGACGCGGCCGCCGAACATCACCCTCGACAACATCGACACCCTGGACGCGCTGTGGGTGGCCGATGCGACGGCCGGCCTGAAGGCGAACGACCGCCTGCTGTTCCTGTTCGGCGATCTCGCCACCGGCACGCCGGCGATCCGGCGCGTGCAGTCGGTCGAGGCGCAGCCGTCGGCGAACCGCAGCAAGGTGATGCTGCAGCCGTTGGACGCGCTGTCCGCGGCGGTCGCGGCGGCGGCGAAGGCCGCCATCGACCGCCTCGACGCGGCGGCGTACACCGGCGACGCGGCGTCGAAAGCGCATGCCTTGCGCAGCGAACTGGCCGATTACCGCAAGGCCGCCTTGCGCGGGCTGAGCAACCGCTGGTACGTCGCGCACATGCGCGAAGGGCCGCTCGCGGCCGCGCATCTGCCCGCCGCGCTGCAGCCGGTAGCGCTGGGCTTCTGGCAGTCGATCGCCGATGCGCTGGGCGCGACGTCGCCGCCGCCGGCGGCGGGCGGCGGAAGCTTCGTCGCGCTGTTGCAAGCGCTCACCGCGCCGCCGGCGCTGCAGCCGGCGAACCGCCTGCGTCTCGCGCGCAACGTCGCCACCGCGCTGGGGCCGGCCAGCGACGCGCGTCCGCAGTTGCTGCTGGATTTCGAGTTCCGCCTCGCCGACAGCTTCTACCGCGCCTGGGCCAGCGTGCCGCGCGGACAGCCCTCGCCCGCGCTGAGCGGCGTCTACGCGTTGCGCCTGGCGGCGCCGCTGTTCGGCTACAACGCGCCGCGCATCATGGGTCTGGCGCTCAATACCGACAACGCGACCAAGGGCGCGGTGCCGTACGTGTCGAAACCGGACGGCGACTGGGATTCCGCCGAACAGGACGACCGCGTGCAGCTCGACAACGCCTACGACGGCGTGCAGCCCGGCAGTTACCTGGTGATCGAATCGCCGGCGGAATACGCGCCCGTCGTCGCACAGGCCCAGAGCGTGCAGGTGCACCCGCGCAGCGACTACGGCATCAGCGGCAAGACCACCGACATCGTCCTGGCCGACACGTCCGGTGGCGAGACGCCTGTCTGGAGCGCGCCCGGCATGAGCACGCTGCGCGCGACCCAGGTCTACGCGCAGAGCGAATTCCTGCCGCTGGCCGAGGAGACGATCGCGGCCGATGTCGGCCACGCTGCCGAGGACGCGGCCGCGGCGAAGCGCGTCACGCTGGACGGCGTGGTGGACGGCCTGAAGGCCGGGCGCTGGGTGATCGTCGAGGGCCAGCGCACCGACGTGCCCGGCACCGGCGCCGTCACCGCCGCCGAGCTGGTGATGGTGGAGGCGGTGGAGCAGGGCGCCGACCCGCAACTGCCCGGCGACACCGTGCACAGCACGCTGGTGTTCGCCGACCAGGGCCTGGCTTATGCCTACCGGCGCGACAGCGTGTCGATCCACGCCAACGTGGTGCGCGCCACCCACGGCGAGACGCGCAACGAAGTGCTCGGCAGCGGCAGCGCGGCGACGCCGATGCAGACCTTCGTGCTGAAGCAGCCGCCGCTGACCTACGTGTCGGCGCCGACCGTCGACGGCGTGCAGAGCACGCTTTTCGTGCGCGTCAACGGCATCGAGTGGCGCGAGGTGCGCAACCTCGCCTTCGCCGGTCCCGCCGACCGCAGCTTCGTCACCGCCACGGGCGACGACGGCAAGACCACGGTCACGTTCGGCGACGGCGTCCACGGCGCGCGCCTGCCGACCGGCATCGAGAACGTCAGGGCGACCTACCGCAACGGCATCGGCGCGCCGGGCAACGTGCGCGCGCGGCAGATCAGCCTGCTGGCGACGCGGCCGCTCGGCGTCAAGGAAGTGATCAACCCGCTGCGCGCTTCCGGCGGCGCCGACGCGGAGACGCGCGACCAGGCGCGGCGCAACGTGCCGTTGGCGGTGCTGGCGCTGGACCGCCTGGTGTCGGTGCCCGACTACGCCGATTTCGCGCGCAGCTTCGGCGGCGTCGGCAAGGCGGCGGCGACGAAGCTGGGCGATCGCGTGGTCGTCACCATCGCCGGCGCCGGCGACGCGCCGGTCGATCCCAACTCCGATCTCTACCGCAACCTGCTGCAGGCGCTGCAGCGCTACGGCGATCCATCGCTGGCGGCAAGCCTCGTCGTGCGCGAACTGCTGGCGCTGACGTTCAGCGCCAAGGTGGGCCTGGCGCCGGACTACGCCTGGGAGTCGGTGGAGCCGCGGGTGCGCGCCGCGTTGCTCGACGCCTTCGGCTTCGAGAACCGCGCGCTGGCGCAGAACGTCTACCTCAGCGAACTCGTGGCCTGCATCCAGGCCGTGCGCGGCGTGGCCTGGATCGACGTCGACGCCTTCGGCAGCCTGGACGAGGCGACCCTCGTCGCCGGCTTCGGCGATCGCGGCAACGGCGAGCCTCCGGCGGACGGCGACGGCGGATCGATGCTGCCGAAGACGGCGTTCGCCACCGCATCGACCGCGCCTGCCGCGGCATCCGCTCCGCCACCGCGCGTGCAGGCGTTGCCGGCGCGCTACGCCGCCGACGGCAGGACGCTGCTGCCGGCGCAGCTCGCCTGCCTGCTGCCGAACGTCCCCGACACGCTGCTGCTGCAGGAGGCGAAGCCATGACCCCGCGCCCGGACCGCCTGTACGACTTGTTGCCCGTCGTCTATCGCATGCGCGACGCCGAGCAGGGCTATCCGCTGCGCGACCTGCTGCGCGTGCCGGGCCGGCAGGCCGACGTGCTGGAAGCGGACATCGCGCGCCTGTACGACAACGCCTTCATCGAGACCTGCGACGACTGGGTGGTGCCGTACATCGGCGACCTGCTGGGCTATACGCTGCTGCCGGAAGCGGCGACGCTGGACGAGGACGGCGCCTGCGCCGCGGGCCTCGGCCGCGTGCTGGCGCCGCGCGCCGACGTCGCCAACACCATCGACGCGCGTCGTCGCAAGGGCACGCTCTCGCTGCTGGAGGATCTCGCGCGCGACGCCGCCGGCTGGCCGGCGCGCGCGGTCGAGTCCTACCGCCTGCTCGGCTGGATGCAGCACCTCGACCATCGGCGTCTCTCGCGCGGCGGCAGCGCCGACCTGCGCGATCCCGGCCCGCTGCAGCTGCCCGGCTGGCAGCGCGGCGCGTTCGATCCGTTCGCGCACAGCGTCGACGTGCGCCGCATCGTCGGCCGCCGTGGCCGCGGCCGCTACAACCTGCCCGAGGTCGGGCTGTTCGCGTTCCGCCTGAAGAGCTATCCGGTGACGACCACGCCGGCGTACTGCGCCGAGGAGAACGGGCCGCACTGCTACACCTTCAGCGTGCTCGGCAACGATGCGCCGCTGTACCAGCGGCCGATCGCGGAACCCGCACCGACGCACATCGCCGAGGAGCGCAACCTGCCGGTGCCGCTGCGTCGCTATCGTTTCGCCGAGCGCGGCGCGGCGGCGGACTACGCGCGCGCGTCGGCGGACGTGTATGGCGAGGGCCGCAGCGTGCTGGTGTATGCGCCGGACTGGCCGGCGAAAGGGCAGGGCCTGCCGGTGCCGCTGGACGCGCTGATCCCCGCCGACCTGTCCGGCTGGCGCTACCGCGTGCCGCGCGGCCGCATCGCCGTCGATCCCGAACTGGGGCGCCTGGTGTTTCCGCCCGACCAGCGGCCGAAGCGCGGCGTGTGGGTGTCGTACCAGTACGGCTTCGCCGGCGACATCGGCGGCGGCGAATACGCACGCCGCATGCCGGAACTGGAGGGCGCCGTGCGCTACGTCGTGCACGCGGCGCTGCCGGACCGCGATCCGGCGAAGACGCCGCTGCCGGCCGGCCACTTCGCCGGCATCGCCGATGCGCTGGACGCCTGGGCCGAGGCCAAGGACGCGGCCGAGGCGCAGGCGTTCGCCGCGCTGAAGGACGCCGATCCGCAGCTCCCCGACGACGAGGCGCATGCGCAGGCGAAGGCGCGGCGGCCGCGCGCGCTGATCGTCGAGCTGGCGGAGAGCGGCGTCTACGAAGGCCGCATCGACCTGCAGCTCGAAGCCGGCGAGGCGATCCAGCTTCGCGCCGCCGAGCGCACGCGCCCGGTGCTGCGCCTGCTCGACGTGCGCGCCAGCCAACCGGACGCGCTGACCATCGGCGGCCTGCGCGGCAGCCGCGTGGTGCTGGACGGCCTGCTGGTGGTCGGCCGCGGCATCGAGGTGCAAGGGCCGGCGGACGACGACCTGCTGTGCGCGCCCGAGGACGACCTGTGCGAACTGGTGATCCGTCACTGCACGCTGGTGCCGGGCTGGTCGCTGCACTGCGACTGCGATCCCAAGCGTCCCGGCGAGCCCAGCGTCACGCTCGACCGCACGCGCGCCGCGCTGCGCATCGAGCACGGCATCCTCGGCGCGATCGCCGTGATCAGCCCGGTGCGGCGCGGCGAACCTTCGCCGCTGCGCATCTGCGACAGCGTGCTGGACGCGACCGGCATCGACCGCGTTGCGCTCGGCTCGCCCGACGAGGCGGTGGCCTATGTCGAGGCGACGTTCGAGCGCTGCACGGTGATCGGCGAGATCCAGGCGCACGGCATCGCGCTGGCCGAGGATTCGATCTTCGCCAGCCGCGTGCGCGTACTGCGCCGTCAGCACGGCTGCGTGCGCTTCTGCTACGTGGCGGACGGCTCGCGCACGCCGCGCCGCTTCCACTGCCAGCCCGACCTCGCGCTGGCCGCGGTCGCGCCCGACGACGCGGCGGCGCGCGCCGGCGAGCTGCGGCGCGTGGCGCCGCAGTTCATCAGCGTGCGCTACGCCACGCCCGACTACATGCGCCTCGCCGACGACTGCTGCGCCGAGATCCGCACCGGCGCCTCCGACCGTTCGGCGATGGGCGTCTGGCACGACCTGCACGAACCGCAGCGCGAGGCGAATCTCGCCGCGCGCTTCGAGGAATACGTGCCCGCCGGCACGGACGCCGGAATCATCTTCGCGAGCTAGGAGGCATCCATGAAAGGCGATTTCGCCCGCGTCACCTTCGACCCCACGCTGCACTACAGCCAGGTGTTCCAGCAGCAGGGCCGCGTGCTGCTGGAAGCCGACTGGAACGAGCAGGGCGCCATCCAGCTCCATCTGCTGCGGACGCTGGCGGCGGATCTGATCGGCCCATGCTGGGCCGCCGGCAACGGCTTCCGCATCACTACCGTCGACAGCGCCAACAAGACGTTGCCGCTCGAGGACTGGAGCCTGTCCGCCGGGCACTTCTACGCCGACGGCATCCTCTGCGTGAACGAGACCGCGTGCACGTTGGCCGGGGAGCCCTACCGACCGACGCCCGACTACGGCATCGCCGACGGCAGGACCGGTTTCGAGAACGCCAAAGGGCCGTACGCGCTGTGGCTGGACGTGTGGGAGCGGCACCTGTCGTGGGTGGAGGCGCCGCACGTCGCCGATACCGCGTTGAACGGCGTCGACACCTGCTCGCGCGCGCAGGTGGTGTGGCAGTTGCGCCTGCTCGACGAGGGTGCGGCCAAGGCATCGCTGCAGGCGGTGCTGGACGCGCTGCAGCGGCGGCACGACGCGCTCGATCCCGCCGGCGACGAGGCGAAGCAGCTCGACGCGGCGATCCAGACATTGCAGAAGAACGGCGGCAAGCTGCTGGACGAGATCTACGCCTCGCTGGGCGGCACGGCCGGCGACGAGCGCCATGTCGAACTCGCCTGCGAACGCCTGCGCGCGCTGCTGAACCTGCGCGCCACGCATGCCTGCCCGCAACTGCGCGCGCAGTTGCAGCCGCCGGAGTCCGACCAGGACCCCTGCGTGATCGCCGCCGACGCGCGCTATCGCGGCTGCGAGAACCAGCTCTACCGCGTCGAGATCCACCAGGGCGGCCTGGCGGCCGTCGCGGAACCCGGCGTCGTGGCGGCCGGTGCGGCGTCCGCCACCTTCAAGTGGTCGCGCGAGAACGGTTCGGTGATCTTCCCCATCGTCGACTGCGGTCCGCCAGGCGAACCGGATGCGGACGGCAGCGCGTCGATGCCGGTGACGCTGGCCAGCCTCGGCCGCGACGCGCGCCTCGGCCTCGCCGTCGGCGATCGCGTGGAACTGCTCGACGACGACTACGCGCTGGCGCAGCGCGCGTTCCCGCTGCTGCAGGTAATCGCCATCGACGCGCCCAACCGCCGCGTCACCCTGCAGGTGCCGAAGAGCCTTACGCCGTACCAGCCCAGCGCCGATCCGCACAAGCATCCGTTGCTGCGGCGCTGGGACCAGCAGGGCGAAGACCTCGCCGCCGAGGGCGTGCTCGACGTGCAGGAGGGCGAGTGGCTCGACCTCGAGGACGGCATCCAGATCCGTTTCGAACCCGGCGGTCTCTACGCCACCGGCGACTACTGGGTCATCCCCGCGCGCGTCGCCGGCAACGGCACGCTGGACTGGCCGCAGGAAGCCGACGCCAGCGGCAAGGCGACGGCCGCCGCCGTGCGCGCCAGCGGCCTGCACCACCGCGCCGTGCTCGGCGGCGTCGACGCCGCCGGCGTCTACCGCGAATGCTGCTGCCGCTGGATCCCCGCCTGCACGCAACGTCTGCTCGCGCTCGGCAAGGCCGCCGAACGCCTCGACCTGCCGCCGCCGCCGGGCGCCCTGCGCGCCGCAGCGCCGCTGCGCGCGGCGGCGCAACCCGCGGCGAAGACGGTGCGAAACGTACGCCCGACCAAGCCCAAGGGCAGGGCGCCGAAACGCAAGCCGGGGTGAGTGCAGCCGCCATCCATCGCGACGGAGGATCCATCATGAGCAAGGGCAAGCGCGAACTGATCGAACCGCACAAGGGCGACAAGCGCTACGTGCGCCGCGACGAGCAGGGGCGTTTCGTCGAGTCCGATGATGTCAGCCGTTCATTGAGCCAGGATGTGCGCCAGCACGCGAAGACGGTGGCCAAGCCCGGTCAAGGCGACAGCGGCGATCGTCGGCACCGGTGAGTGCGCACCAATCGGCGTACTGGGCGGCAACCGCAAACCGAGTACCCGGCCCGCGACCGAAAAGGCGCGGCCGCTGATGCGGGACGTGGATGTCGCTTCGGGAGAGGTGGTGGCCAGGGACGGAATCGAACCGCCGACACGGGGATTTTCAGTCCCCTGCTCTACCAACTGAGCTACCTGGCCATGGGTGCGGAGGCGGCCGTGCGGGCCGGCACCGCGACTGTGGGAGCCGCGTATTAAATCGGCTTGCCGCTGGCGCGTCAAGCGCGGTGCGGCGCGTGCTTGACGGCGCGAGGCGGCGGCGCGACGGTTGCGGCTGCCCCGCCGTCCTCGAGACGCAGGAGGTGGCCCATGAAAACGCCGCATCGCATCGCAACCGCATTGGCCGTCCTGCTCGCCGTCGTCGCCACGGCGCGGGCGGATACCCTCGAAACGCAGATGAAGAACCTGGCGCTGTTCGAGAAGCACGCCGGCCCGCCGATCGATTCCTTCTTCTATCCGCGCATCTACCAGTGGCAGGCGCTCGGCAAGGAGGCCGTGGCCGTGTGGACCGGCGTCAACAAGGTCTATCTGCTGAAGGTCGCCAAGCCTTGCATCAACCTGGATTGGGCGAAGACCATCGGCGTGACCTCGTCCGGAGGCACCGTGAAGACGCGTTTCGACTACGTGACCTTCGACCGGCAGCGTTGCCAGATCGCCTCGATCCAGCCGGTCGACTACGCCGCGGTGCGCGCCGAGCTGTCGACGGAGAAGGGCGGCTAGAAGGGCATCGCCGCGACGCGCCGGTCTTGCGCGTTCAGCGGTCTTCCGGCGCCACGTAGCCGGGCGGCTTCGCGTTGCCGTCCTCGAAGAGGAACTTCTTCATTTCCTCTTCGAGCATCGCGCGCGCCTTGGGGTCGAGCGGATTCAGCCGGTACTCGTTGATCAACATGGTCTGGTGCGCCAGCCACTGCGCCCAGGCTTCCTTCGACACTTCCGCGTACACGCGCTTGCCCAGCTCGCCGGGGTAAGGCGCGAAATCCAGCCCGACGGCTTCGCGCTTCAGGCGGGCGCAGTGGACCATGCGTGGCATCAGGCGTACTCCTCGATCGCTTCCAGCAGGCGGCGCACCGGCGCGGGCAGGCCGAGTTCTGCCGCTTCCGCGCGCGTGCACCAGCGCAACCGCGCATTATCCGCGATCGCCGGCAGCGGCGACACGTCGCGCCACGCCAGCGGCTGCGCGTGCAGGCGGAAATGGGTGAAGGCGTGCACGAGCGTCGGCAGCGGCTGCGCCGCGCCCGGCAACCGCGCGTAGCGTCCGGCCTGCCGGGCGGCGGCGTCGGCGTCGTCGGCCTGCGGCAGGCTCCACAGGCCGGCCCACACGCCCTGCGGCGGACGGCGTTCCAGCAGCACGCGGCCGTCGCGGTCGCGCAGCAGCAGCAGCGTCGCCGCGCGCTGCGGCAGCGGCTTCGACGGGCGCGCCTGCGGCAGCTCGGCGGTCAGGCCGTGGCGATGCGCGACGCAGTCGCCGGCCAGCGGGCAGGCGGCGCAGCGCGGCTGCGCGCGCGTGCACACGGTGGCGCCGAGATCCATGATCGCCTGCGTGTAGTCGGCCAGCCGCGCCCGCGGCGTGTGCGACTCGGCGTGCGCCCACAGGCGCTTTTCCACCGCTGTCGCGCCCGGCCAGCCGCGTTCGCCGTGGTAGCGCGCGAGCACGCGCTTGACGTTGCCGTCGAGGATGGGAAAGCGCAGGCCGTGCGCCTGCGCCAGGATCGCGCCGGCGGTGGAGCGGCCGATGCCGGGCAGCGCGGCCAGCGCGTCGAAGTCGCGCGGCAGTTCGCCGCCGTGGCGTTCGACGCAGATCCGCGCGGCGCGGTGCAGGAAGCGGGCGCGCCGGTAGTAGCCGAGGCCGGACCACAGCGCCAGCACGCGGTCCTCGTCGGCGGCGGCGAGGTCCGGCAGCGTCGGCAGCGTCTGCACGAAGCGCAGGAAGTACGGGATCACCGTCGCCACCTGGGTCTGCTGCAGCATCACCTCGGCGATCCACACGCGATACGGCGCGCGCGGATGCTGCCACGGCAGATCGTGGCGACCGTGGGCGTCGTGCCAGTCGAGCAGGCGCGCGGCCAGCGTGCTCATCGTTTGCGGGGCGCCGGTTTGGCGGCGCTGGTCGCGGGCGCCGGTTGCAATTCCGGCGGCAGGGCGACGTCGGCGCCGGACTCGATGCGCAGGCCTTCGATGTGCGCCGGCCCGAGGTCGAGGCTGGCGGCGCTGGCGCTGCCAGCCAGCGGCGGCAGCGGCAGGGCGTTGCCGGGCGCGGTGGCGAGGCCGCGCCACCAGGTGAGCAGCGCGGGCGGCGAGAGCTGCGCCCGGGCGTGCGCGTCGGCGCCGTCCAGCTTGACGCGGAGATCGGCCGGCGCCGCCGCCGTCGCCGGCGTCGCGCGCAGCGACAGCGCGTAGGGCGGGTGGCCCTCGCGCCGCAGCTCGCCGGCCAGCGCGAGGTCCAGCGCCTCGCCGCCGGACCAGCGCGCCTGGCCGGCCAGGCGGGCTGTGGCGAGGTCGCCGATGCCGAGCTCCAGCGTCAGCGCATCGAGCTGCACGGCGCCGACCTCCTCGCGCGGCACCGCGGCCAGGTTCAGCGTGTAGATGCCGCCCTGCGCGTCGCGCGCGCGGAAGCCGAAGGTGAAGCGCTCGCCCGGCGCGAGGCGGCCGGCGTGCATCGCCACATCGGTCAGCACCGCTTCGCCGCCGCTCAGCAGCACGCCCTGCGCGATGCCGATGCCGGTGCCGACGTGCGGCAGGCGCGGCGCGCCTTCGCCCCGCGGCAGCCGCGCCAGTTGCG
>NZ_DF970198.1 GCF_000953855.2 Mizugakiibacter sediminis | reverse complement strand
TTCGAGGACGACGATATTCCGTTCTGAAAGGCGGGGAGCGGGGTGGCGGGAGCAGGGAAGAGGGGCAGCGACGTCGGCGGTTCGCTGCGCCTACCGCACCCCGCGCATTTCCCCGCCCTTCATGCCCCGCTCCCCGTTCCCGTCTCCTCCGCCTTCAATCGATCCCCAGCTTCTTCAACTTGTAGCGCAGCGCGCGGAAGGTGATGCCGAGTTTCTTGGCGGCGGCGGTCTTGTTGTAGCGGGTCTCCTGCAGCGCCTTCATGATCTTCTCGCGCTCCAGGTTGGAGATGTAGTCGTCCAGCGGCATCTCGCCGGCCGGAACGTCGGCTGCATCGTCCTCGTCCTCGTCGGCAGTGCCGGCGGCGACGCGCGGGCCGCGCGTCGACAGCATCAGGTCGGCCACCTCGATCTGGCCGTTCTCGCACAGCGCCACCGCGCGCTCGAGGATGTTCTCCAGTTCGCGCACGTTGCCGGGGAAGTCGTAGTCGATCAGCGCCTTCAGCGCGGCGGGGCGCAGCGTCGGCCGTTCGCTGCCGCCGCTCTCCTCGGCCAGGCGCATCAGGATGCGGCCGGCCAGCTTGGGCACGTCCTCGCGGCGCTCGCGCAGCGGCGGCACGCGCAACTCGATCACGTTGATGCGATAGAACAGGTCCTGGCGGAAGTGCCCCTGCTCGACCAGGCGCGCGAGGTCCTTGTGCGTGGCGGACAGGATGCGCACGTCGACCGGCACCTCGCCGCGGCCGCCGATCGGGCGCACCGCCTTCTCCTGGATCACGCGCAGCAGCTTGACCTGCATGTGCACCGGCAGCTCGGCGACCTCGTCGAGGAACAGCGTGCCGCCGTTGGCGGCCTGGAACAGGCCTTCCTTGTCGGCGTGCGCGCCGGTGAACGAGCCCTTCTTGTGGCCGAAGAACTCGCTCTCCATCAGCTCGGAAGGGATCGCGCCGCAGTTGACCGGCACGAACGGCCCGCCCGCGCGCGGCCCCTGCTCGTGGATCAGCCGCGCGACCAGCTCCTTGCCGACGCCGGACTCGCCGCTGATGTAGACCGGCGCCTGGCTGCGCGCCAGCTTGCCGATGGTGGCGCGCACCTGCTGCATCGCCGGCGAGTCGCCGATCAATCGCGCGCTGGCGGCCGCCACCACCGCCGGATCGCCGCCGCGGCGTTCCTCGGAGAGCTTCAACGCCGTCTGCACCAGACGGCGCAGCATGCCGATGTCGACCGGCTTGGAGACGAAATCGAAGGCGCCGGCCTTGAGCGCGTTGACCGCCGCATCGACGTTGCCGTAGGCGGTGATCATCGCCACCGGCGTCTCCGGGTACTGCCTGGCGATCAGTTCGATCAGCTCCTGGCCGGAACCGTCCGGCAGGCGCATGTCGGTGAAGCATAGGCCGTAGCTGCGTTCGGCGAGCATGCGCTTGGCCTCGGCGACGTTGCTGGCGGCGTCGACGTCGAGGTCCATGCGGCCGAGGGTGATGGTCAGCAGTTCGCGGATGTCGCGTTCGTCGTCGACGACCAGGACGGTCTGCTTGCTCATGGCGGGTCTTCGTTCGACTCAGGGATGCGGACGGACGCGGACTTCACGGTGGCGACCCCTCGCCCGCGCCCGGCGAGAGTACCGCGCGCGCGCGGCGCGGCAAAGCGCGGCGTTCAGGCCGGCGCGCCCGGCGCGTTCGCCGGCGGCGTCAGCGTGATGCGGAAGCAGCTGCCGCCGCCGGCCACCGGCACGTATTCCAGCGTGGCCTGGTTGGCTTCGCACATCTGCTTGGCGAGATACAGGCCGAGGCCGGTGCCGTATTCGTGGGTGGTGAAGAACGGCTCGAAGATCTGCGCGGCGACCTTGGGCGGGATGCCCGGGCCGCGGTCGATCACCTCGATCACCGGCGGGCCGAAGTCGGAAACGTGGCGCGCCACCACCATCACCCGCGCCGGCTCGCCGGGCATGCGGCCGTAGCGCAGCGCGTTCTGCACCAGGTTCCACACCACCTGCTGCAGGTGCTGCGGGTCGGCCAGCGCTTCCACGGCGCGCGGTTGCACGATCGCGCGCAGCGAGTCGCCGCCGAGGTCGTTGGACTCCTTGTACTCGTCGGTGAAGGCCAGCACCCAGGCGTTGAGGTCCAGCACCTCCGGCCGCGAGCGGTCGCGGCGCGAGAGCTGCAGGATGTTCTCGATGATGTCGTTCATCCGCCCGCAGTGGTTGTTGATGATCTCCACCATGCGCTTGTCGGCGGCGGGCAGTTCCTCGGATTCGGCGAGCAACTGCGCGGAATAGCGGATCGCCGCCAGCGGGTTGCGGATCTCGTGGGCGATCGAGGCGGACAGGCGGCCGAGCGAGGCCAGCGTCAGTTCCTCGGCGCGGCGCGACACCAGCGAGGTGTCGTCGAGGAAGATCAGCACGTGCGAATCGTCGTTGGCGGCGAGGCGGGTGAAGCGCGGCACTACTTCCGGCACGCCCTCGGCCAGCGCCACCGAGGTCTGGTCGGTCTTGTCGGAGGTGCGCCAGTGGTACAGCCGGCGCGACAGTTCCGGCGCCACCGTGCCGAGGTCGCGGCGGTCGGCCGGCGGACTGCCGAGCAGCATCCACGCCGATTCGTTCATCTGGTGGATGCGGTTGGTTTCGTCGACCAGCAGCACGCCGGTCTGCATGCGGCGGATGATCAGTTCGTTGACCTGCGCCAGGTTGGCCAGGTCGAGGCCGCGGCGCTCGGCCAGCGCCTCGGTCTCGCGCATCTGCTTGCCGAGCGCGTAGCACAGCGAGGCGGCGGCGAAGTAGGCCAGGCCGAACAGCGCCGACTCCAGCATGTCGCGCTCGGCGTCGCGCAGGGCGTTGCCTTCGGTGAAGGTGTGGCCGAGCACCGCCAGCGTGGCCAGCGCGGCGAAGAACATGCCGTGGCGCAGCGGCAGCAGCAGCGCGCCGGCGGACACGTCCACCACCAGCATCAGCGCCACGCCGTTGCGCGCGGTGGGCAGCGCGGCGATGGTCAGCAGCGCCGCCAGCACGTCGGCGCACAGGGCGACGGCGATCGCCGCCTGTGCGTGCTGCTGCCACACGCGCGTCTGCACCAGCGCGAGCAGCGCGAACAGCAGGTACAGCACGGCGGTCAGGCGGCCCAGCAGCGGTTCGTGCAGCGGGATCCATTCGGCCGCCAGCGGGCTGAAGCTCAGGCCGATGTACACCGCCGCCTGCAGCACGCGGAACAGGTTGAAAAAGTAGATCTCGCGGCGTACCGGGCCGCTGCCGGAAGACGGGCGCGAGGCGGGGACGGCGGTCGTGGACACGGCGGGATCCGGGCTCAAGCGACCAGGCGAGGGAAGATGGCGGGCGCACCCATGCGCCTAAGGTAAGCGCGCGCGGCGCGCTTGCCTAGTCGCAGTGCCGCAGCCGCGCGCGGGCAGGGCGGCGCGATGGCCGGCCGGCTTCCCCTTTGCCATCGGCGGACGCTTCCGGGACAATACCCCGTTGCTTTGCGCGCGGCTCGCCGGCCGCGCGTTCCCCTGCGCACCCTCCCGCGCAACCGCGCGTGCGGCGTGCGCGGCGCGCTCCCCCGTTTCCGTTCGTTCAAGGTGCAGGCATGAATTTCCACGAATATCAGGCCAAAGAGCTGTTCGCCGAGTACGGCATCGCCGTGCCGCCGGGCAAGGTCGCCGCGACCCCCGAGCAGGCGGTGGAAGCCGCCAAGGCGCTGGGCGGCGAGCAGTGGATGGTGAAGGCGCAGATCCACGCCGGTGGCCGCGGCAAGGCCGGCGGCGTCAAGTTCTGCAAGAGCCTCGACGAGGTGAAGGCCGCCGCGGCCGGCATGCTCGGCCGCCGCATGGAGACCTACCAGTCGGGCGGCCGCGCGCTGCCGGTCAACCTGGTGCTGGTCACCGACGCCAACGACATCGCCAAGGAGCTGTACCTGTCGGTGCTGGTCGACCGCGGCAGCAAGGCGGTGGCGTTCATCGCTTCCGCGCGCGGCGGCGTCGACATCGAGCAGGTGGCGCGCGAGACGCCGGACGAGATCCACACCGTCGTCGTCGACTACGTGCAGGGCCTGCAGCCCTACCAGTGCCGCAAGCTCGGCTTCGCCATGGGCCTCAACCCCAAGCAGGTCGGCCAGCTCACCAAGATCATGCTCGGCATGTACAAGCTGTTCATGGAGCAGGACCTGTCGCTGATCGAGCTGAATCCGCTGGCGATCGTCAAGTCCGGCGACCTGCTCGCGCTGGACGGCAAGGTCAACTCCGACGACAACGCCGAGTTCCGTCACCCGCGCCTCGCCGCGATGCGCGACAAGTCGCAGGAGGACCAGGCCGAGGCGATCGCGCAGGAGCACAACCTCAACTACGTGACCATGGACGGCAACATCGGCTGCATGGTCAACGGCGCCGGCCTCGCCATGGCGACGATGGACGTGATCAAGCTGGCGGGCGGCGAGCCGGCCAACTTCCTCGACGTCGGCGGCGGCGCCACCAAGGAGCGCGTCACCGAGGCGTTCAAGCTGATCCTGTCCTCGGACAAGGTGAAGACGATCCTGGTCAACATCTTCGGCGGCATCGTGCGCTGCGACCTGATCGCCGAGGGCATCATCGCCGCGGTCAAGGAAGTCGGCCTGACCATCCCGGTGGTGGTGCGCCTGCAGGGCACCAACGTCGAGCAGGGCCGCGAACTGCTGGCCAACTCCGGTTTGAAGATCACCCCGGCGGACGACCTCAACGACGCCGCCAGGAAGGCCGTTGCGGCGGCCGCGGCCTGAGGGGAAGGAAAGAACTCATGAGCGTACTGGTCAACAAGAACACCAAGGTCATCTGCCAGGGCTTCACCGGCCAGCAGGGCACCTTCCACTCCGAGCAGGCGGTCGACTACGGCACCAAGCTGGTCGGCGGCGTGACGCCGGGCAAGGGCGGCAGCGAGCATCTCGGCCTGCCGGTCTACAACACCGTGCAGGACGCGGTCGACGACACCGGCGCCGACGCCTCGGTGATCTTCGTGCCGCCGCCGTTCGCGGCCGACGCGATCCTGGAGGCCGCCGACGCCGGCATCCGCGTGATCGTCGCCATCACCGAAGGCATTCCGGTGCTGGACATGCTGCGCGTGAAGAACGCGCTGAAGAGCTATCCCGACACCGTGCTGATCGGCCCCAACTGCCCGGGCATCATCACTCCGGGCGAGTGCAAGATCGGCATCATGCCGGGCCACATCCACACGCCGGGCAAGGTCGGCATCGTCTCGCGCTCCGGCACGCTGACCTACGAGGCCGTGTTCCAGACCACCAACGTCGGCCTCGGCCAGAGCACGGTGATCGGCATCGGCGGCGATCCCATCCAGGGCATGAACTTCATCGACTGCCTGAAGCTGTTCCAGGACGACCCGCAGACCGAGGGCATCATCATGGTCGGCGAGATCGGCGGCAGCGCCGAGGAAGAGGCGGCCGAGTTCATCGCCGAATACGTGAAGAAGCCGGTGGTGTCGTTCATCGCCGGCGCCTCCGCCCCGGCCGGCAAGCGCATGGGCCACGCCGGCGCGATCATCTCCGGCGGCAAGGGCACGGCCGCGGCCAAGTTCGAGGCGCTGGAGAGGGCGGGCGTCACCACCGTGCGCTCGCCGGCCGACCTCGGCAAGACGCTGGCGGAGCGCATGCGCAAGTAAGCGCGCGCGGCGGCAAGCCGTCCGGACGAAGGCCGCGGCACGCCGCGGCCTTCGTTTTTGCGCCGGCAGTCGGTGCGGTCGGCGCGGAGCTCCGTGTTATGCTCTCGCGGAGCATAAAGGCGCGCCAGCGCCACCCACGCCAAGGAGAAGCCGATGGCCAAGCTGCGCTTCGCGCTGGCCCAGCACGATTTCCCGGTCGGCGCGGTCGCCGCCAACGCGGCGCGCGTGCGCGCGCTGATGGACGAGGCGCGCGCCGGCGGCGCGGCGCTGGTCGCCTTCCCCGAGCTGACGCTGAGCGGCTATCCGCCCGAGGATCTGCTGCTGCGGCCGAGCTTCCTCGAGGCCTGCGCGCGTGCGCTCGGCGAGCTCGCCGGCGCGGCACGGGATATCGCCGTCGTGGTCGGCCACCCGCACGCGCAGGGCGAGGTCTACAACGCCGCCAGCCTGCTGCGCGACGGCGCCGTCGCGCTGACCTACCGCAAGCAGGCGCTGCCCAACTACACCGTGTTCGACGAGAAGCGCTGGTTCCGCCCCGGCCGCGACACGGCGGTGCTCGCGTTCGACGGCGTGCGCGTCGGCCTGCTGGTCTGCGAGGACATCTGGGAGCCCGAGCCGGCGGCGAAGGCCGCGGCCGCCGGCGCCGAGCTGCTGCTGGTGATCAACGCCTCGCCCTACGACCTGCAGCAGGCGGCGACGCGCGAGCGCCTGCTGGCGCAGCGCGCGCGCGACAACGGCGTGGCGATCGCCTACGTCAACGTCGTCGGCGGCCAGGACGACCTGCTGTTCGACGGCGGCGCGCTGCTGGTGCAGCCCGACGGCACGGTCGCCGCGCGCGCGCCGGCATTCGTCGACGCGCTGCTGTTCGCCGAATATGACCCGGCGACGCGGCGTCTCGCCGCGCTCGACTGGCCGCGCGCGGACGACGCCGACGTCGAAGCCACGGTCTACGCCGGCCTGGTGCGCGGCGTGCGCGACTACGTCGGCAAGAACGGCTTTCCCGGCGTGCTGCTCGGCCTGTCCGGCGGCATCGATTCGGCGCTGACGCTGGCGCTGGCGGTGGACGCGCTGGGACCGGCGCGCGTCGGCGCGGTGATGCTGCCGACGCGCTACACCTCGCAGCTGTCGCTGCGCGAGGCGAAGGTGCAAGCCGAGCGCCTCGGCGTGGACTACCGGGTGCTGCCGATCGAGCCGGCGTTCCAGGCCTTCCTCGACACGCTGGCGCCGGCCTTCGCCGGCAAGCCGGCCGACGTCACCGAGGAGAACCTGCAGTCGCGCTGTCGCGGCGTGATGCTGATGGCGCTCAGCAACAAGAGCGGCCGCCTGCTGCTGTCGACCGGCAACAAGAGCGAGATGGCGGTCGGCTACGCCACCCTCTACGGCGACATGTGCGGCGCCTACGCGCCGCTGAAGGACGTCTACAAGACGCTGGTGTACCGCCTGGCGCGCTGGCGCAACGCGCGCGGCGAGGCGATCCCGCCGGCAGTGATCGAACGCGCGCCGTCGGCCGAGCTGCGCGAGCACCAGACCGACCAGGATTCGCTGCCGCCGTACGACGTGCTCGACGCCATCCTCGCGCGTTTCGTCGAAGGCGAACAGTCGCAGGCCGAGATCGTCGCCGCCGGCTACGAGGCGGAGACCGTGCGCCGGGTGGCGCGGCTGGTGCTGGCCAACGAATTCAAGCGCCGGCAGTCGGCGCCGGGCCCGCGCATCACCACCCGCGCGTTCGGCCGCGACCGCCGCTATCCGATCACCTCAGGTTGGCGTTGATTTCGCCATCGGGCAGGAGCCTGCGTGCAGGCGACAGGGGAAGGCGACGCGGATTCCCGCCTGCGCGGGAATGACATCCCGTCTCCCGTCTGCCGTCGCTCAATAATGCCCCGACAACGGAATCAGCCGGCGCAGCGTCGAAGGCCGCTTCGGCCAGTGCTTGGGGTTGGCCAGGTAGGGATGGTTCGGGTAGTTCAGCTTGAGCACGCGCTCGGTGTCGTCGGCCAGTTTGTCCTGCCCGAGCTTGCGGTACGCCTTGGTCATCACCGCCAGCGCGTCGGCGGCCTGCGGCGTCTGCTGATAGTGCTCGATGATGTACTCGGCGCGGTCGGCGGCGGCGATGTAGGCCTCGATGCGCAGGTAGTACATCGCGATGTTCAGTTCGTACTGCGCCAGGCCGTTGCGCAGGAAGATCATGCGTTGGCGGGCGTCGTTGGCGTAACGGCTGTTCGGGTAGCGCGATACCAGGTCGGAGAAATCGTTGAACGCCTGCACCGCATAGCCGGGGTCGCGGCGCGACTTGTCGCGCTTGACGAAGTTCTCGAGGAACGAACCGGTGCGGTTGAAGTTGATCAGGCCGCGCAGGTAGTACGCGTAGTCGATATGCTTGTTGGTCGGATAGGTCTTGATGAAGCGGTTGATCGTCGAGTAGGCGTCGTCGGGTTTGCCGCTCTTGTACTGCGCGTAGGCCATTTCGAGCTCCGACTGCTCGGTGTACGGCCCGAACGGGAAGCGCGCGATCAGGCGCTGGTAGGCTTTCTCGGCGCGGCCGTAGTTGCCGATCTCGAGCGACTGCTTGGCCTTGGCGTAGACCTCCTCGACCGGCGCCGTCTCGGCCTCGTCGCGCTTGTTCTTGCCGAAGTGCGAGCAGCCCACCAGCAGCACGAGCAGGACGAGCAGCGGCAGACGCAGGATCGGAGCGACGCGCATGGAATATCCCGGAGGCGGACACGAATGGCGATGATAGCCCAAACCCGGCCCCGGCCGGCACCGCGCCCGCGGAGGGCGGCATGAGCGGACCGGTGCGGCGGGCCACGGTGCCGCCGGAGGCGGCGGGCCGGCGTTTCGACCAGACCCTGGCGCAGATGTTCCCCGAGTATTCGCGCTCGCGTCTGGCCGCCTGGATCCGCGACGGCCACGCGCGCCTCGACGGCGCGGCGGTCGCCCCGCGCCACGTGGTGCGCGGCGGCGAGGCCGTCGAATTGACGCCGCGCCTCGCGGCCGAGGTGGCGATGGCGCCGCAGCCGATCGCGCTGGACATCCGCTACGAGGACGCCGACCTGCTGGTGCTGGCCAAGCCGGCCGGCCTGGTGGTGCATCCCGGCGCCGGCAATCCGGCCGGCACGCTGCAGAACGCGCTGTTGCACCACGATCCGGCGCTGGCGCAGGTGCCGCGCGCCGGCATCGTGCACCGCCTCGACAAGGACACCTCCGGCCTGATGGTGGTGGCGAAGTCGCTGCGCGCGCACGCCGCGCTGGCGGCGATGCTGGCCGCGCGCGAGATCCATCGCCAGTACGAGGCGGTGGTGGTCGGCACGCTGGTCGCCGGCGGCACCGTGGATGCGCCGCTCGGCCGCCATCCGGTCGACCGCCTGCGCCGCGCGGTGCGCGACGGCGACGCCGGCAAGCCGGCGGTGACGCACTACCGCGTGCGCGAGCGCTACCGCGCGCACACCCTGCTGCAGTGCAATCTGGAGAGCGGCCGCACGCATCAGATCCGCGTGCACCTCGCGCACATCGGCCATCCGCTGGTGGGCGATCCGCTGTACGGCGGCGGGCTCAGGCTGCCGCGCGGCGCCGCTCCGGCGCTGGTCGAGGCGCTGAAGGGTTTCCGCCGCCAGGCGCTGCACGCCGAGCGCCTGGCCTTCGCCCATCCCGTCGACGGCCGCGCGCTGGCATTCGCCGCCGAGCGGCCGGCCGACCTGCGGGCGCTGATCGAGGCGCTGCGCGCGGACGCGGCGTCGGCCGCGGAGGCGCGCTGAATGGGCGCCGGCTTCCTGTCGCCGCAATGGCCCGCGCCGCCGCGCGTGCGCGCCGCGGTCAGCACGCGCGATGCGCCCGGCGTGTCCGCGGCGCCGTTCGGTCCCTGCAATCTCGGCGTGCGCGGCGGCGACGATCCCGCGGCGGTGGCCGCCAACCGCGCGGCGATCGTCGCCGCGCTGGCGCTGCCGTCCGCGCCGCTGTGGCTGCGCCAGGTGCACGGCACGCAGGTCGTCGACGCCGACGCCGCGGCGGGCGACGGCGAGCCGCAGGCCGACGCCGCGGTGACGCGCACGCCCGGCCGCGTGCTGGCCATCCTCACCGCCGACTGCCTGCCGGTGCTGTTCGCGCGCGACGACGGCGGCGCGGTGGCTGCCGCGCACGCCGGCTGGCGCGGCCTCG
>NZ_DF970197.1 GCF_000953855.2 Mizugakiibacter sediminis | reverse complement strand
AAGCCCATGCCATTGGCTTGGTTTGTCATGTATATAATGGCCTTACGATAACCGTCCCCCAGGAGCCGACCGACCATGTGTGGAATTGTCGCTGCCGTCGCCCAGCGCGACGTCGCCCCGATCCTGATCGAGGGGCTGAAGGCGCTCGAATACCGCGGCTACGACTCCGCCGGCGTCGCCGTGCTCGGCCCCGGCGCCATCCAGCGCGTGCGCGCCAAGGGCAAGGTGCGCGAACTGGAAGAACGCTACCGCCTGAACCCGTTCGCCGGCGGCACCGGCATCGCCCACACGCGCTGGGCCACGCACGGCGCGCCGAGCGAGGAGAACGCGCACCCGCACGTCGCCGGCACGGTGGCCGTGGTGCACAACGGCATCATCGAGAACCACGCCGAACTGCGCGCCGAGCTGCAGGCCAAGGGTCGCACCTTCACCTCGGAGACCGACACCGAGGTGATCGCGCACCTGATCGACGAGGCCATGCGCGGCGGGCTCGGTCTGCGCGACGCCGCCCTGACCGCGCTGCGCCGCCTCGAGGGCGCCTACGCGATCGCCGCGGTCAGCCTGACCGAGCCCGGCCACGTGGTGGGCGCGCGCCGCGGCAGTCCGCTGGTGGTCGGCATCGGCATCGGCGAGCACTTCCTCGGCTCCGACGTGCAGGCGCTGATCAAGGTCACCAACCGCGTCGTCTATCTCGACGAGGGCGACGTGGTCGAGATCGAGCGCGACCGCTACCAGGTCTATACCGCCGACGGCCGGCCGGTCGAGCGCACGGTGCACGAGAGCGAACTGTCCGCCGACGCGGTCGAGCGCGGCGAGTACCGCCACTACATGCTGAAGGAGATCTTCGAGCAGCCGCGCGCCGTCGCCGACACGCTGGAAGGCCGGCTCGGCCCGCGCGGCGTGCTGCCCAACATCTTCGGCATCGACGCCGAGACGCTGCTCAAGCGCGTGCGCGGCGTGCACATCGTCGCCTGCGGCACCAGCTACCATGCCGGTTCGGTGGCGCGCTACTGGATCGAGGGGCTGGCGCACCTGCCGGTCTGCGTCGAAGTGGCCAGCGAGTACCGCTACCGCGACGTGGTGGTGCCGCCGGACACGCTGTTCGTCGCCATCTCGCAGTCGGGCGAAACCGCCGACACGCTGGCGGCGCTGCGCGAATCGCGCAAACGCGGCTACCTCGGCACCTTCGCCGTGTGCAACGTGCCGGAGTCCTCGCTGGTGCGCGAGGCCGACCTGGTGCTGATGACGCGCGCCGGCCCGGAGATCGGCGTCGCCTCGACCAAGGCGTTCACCACGCAGCTCGCCGCGCTCGGCCTGCTGACGCTGGAATTGGCGCGCCTCAACGGCGCGCCGACGGAGAAATGCCAGCGCCTGTGCGCCGAGCTCGCCTCGTTGCCGCGCGTGCTGGAACAGGCGCTGCAGCTCGAGCCGACGATCGCCAAGCTGGCCGAGCGCTTCGTCGGCAAGCACCACGCGCTGTTCCTCGGCCGCGGCGCGCACTACCCGGTGGCGCAGGAAGGCGCGCTGAAACTGAAGGAGATCTCCTACATCCACGCCGAGGCCTACCCGGCCGGCGAGCTGAAGCACGGCCCGCTGGCGCTGGTCGACGAGGACATGCCGGTGATCGCCGTGGCGCCGAACAACCAGCTATTGGAAAAGCTGAAATCCAACCTCGAGGAAGTGCGCGCGCGCGGCGGCGAGCTGTACGTGTTCGCCGACCACGAGGTGACGCTGCCGCCGAACGGCGGCCGCGGCGAGCTGGTCAAGCTCGACGCCGGCGGCAACTTGATCGCCGCCGCCGCCTTCACCGTGCCGCTGCAACTGCTCGCCTACCACGTCGCCGTGCTGAAAGGCACCGACGTCGACCAGCCGCGCAATCTCGCCAAGTCGGTGACGGTGGAGTGATCAGGCGCGGTTTCCCGCAACGCCGTTCGCATCGGGCGCCCCGGCGGACGAGTTTCAGAACGCGAAAGCCAGCCCGAACCTGACCGTCGGCGAGGCGGCGTAGTGTTGCAGGGCGTCCTGCACGCGCTGCTGTTCGGCGGCCGGCACGTCCTGGGCGGCAGGATCCGCGGTGGCCCAGACGCGCGCGCTGGGCGAACCCAGCGTGACGCCGACATCGAGCGAGAAGCCGAGGCCGCGCTCCGGCACGCGTCCCCAGCCGAAACCGAGATAAGGCCGCACCCGCGGCCAGCGCGCGTCCACCGCCACGGTGCCGACGTTGGCGTCCGCTGCGTCGGCGGCCGTCGTGCGGTCGAAGGCCGTCGCCGCGCCGGCGACGCGGCTGCGTCCCGCCACCGCGCCGAAGGTGATGCGGAAGACGCCCGCCGAGGGGAAGAAATCGAGGTAGGCGCGCACCTGCTCGGACTGCAGGTCGGCGCTGTAGCGCGCGTCGCCGAGATCGAAGCTGCGGTCCAGATCCATCAGGTCGGCGCCGAGCCGCAGCGCGCCGCTCTCGAAGCGGTGCCGGGCGCGGCGCCCGCCGCGGCGGCGGCCGCGTCCCAGTCCTGCGCCTGCGCGGCGGTCGCGAAGGTCGTCAGCAACAGTGCCAGCAGCGCCGTTCTCATGCCCCCTCCCGGTGGAAGCGGGTGGCGGCGCGCGACGCCGTGCTCGTCGCGCGCCGCACCGCTCCCCCTCCCGGCCGTCGTCCCGATGGAGCGTGTCGCATCACACCCCTGACTCCGTGGGTGTAGCCTCGCTCCGGCCGGCCGCGGCATCCGGCATCCGGTTCACAATTCGACACGATTGGCCCGCGAGGGCGGCATGCCGATGCGATTTTTGTGATCGGCGTCGCCGGCCGAGCGCGGACGCGCCGCTTCCGCCGCGGGGCGCGCCGACGCAGCCGCGACCATGGTGCAGGGCGGAGACCGCGCGGCCGTGAGCGGCCCGCGCATGAAGGCGCCGGCACGGCGCGAACGCGACCTGGAGGAGACGCGGCCGAAGAGGCCGTCGGATTCACCCGCACCGCCCGCGATTCGCCGGGGTGGGAGTGGTGGGCGGTACAGGGATCGAACCTGTGACCCCTACCATGTCAAGGTAGTGCTCTACCGCTGAGCTAACCGCCCGAAGGGTCGCGAACCTTAACACGACGCCGCGGGGCGCCTCAAGAGATCGGGCGGCGTGCGGCCGCGCTTTCGCCTCCTCGGGCGTTGGCGGCGACGCCGGCCGCCGACCGCGCCTCAGCCGATCAGCGCCTGCTCGCGCACGCGCTTGATCTCGTCGCGCACGCGCGCGGCGTCCTCGAACTCGAGGTCCTGGGCGTGCTTGTACATCTGCGCCTCGAGCTTCTTGATCAGCGCCGCCGCCTGCGCCGGATCGAGCGCGTGGTAGTCCGCCGCCGGTTCGGCGACCTTGCGCGCGGGCGCCGCCCTGCCGCGGCCGCGCCGCGCCTCCGCCGGCGCCTCGCGCGCGCCTTCCATGATGTCGGCGACCTTCTTCACCACGCTCCGCGGCGTGATGCCGTGCGCCTCGTTGTACTCGATCTGCTTGCGGCGGCGACGCTCGGTCTCGTCGATCGCCGCCTGCATCGAGCGGGTGACGGTGTCGGCGTAGAGGATCGCCTTGCCGCGCAGGTTGCGCGCGGCGCGGCCGATGGTCTGGATCAGCGACGGCGTCGAGCGCAGGTAGCCTTCCTTGTCGGCGTCGAGGATCGCCACCAGCGACACCTCGGGCATGTCCAGGCCCTCGCGCAGCAGGTTGATGCCGACCAGCACGTCGAACACGCCGAGGCGCAGGTCGCGGATGATCTCGACGCGCTCGACCGTCTCGATGTCGGCGTGCAGGTAGCGCACGCGCACGCCGTGCTCGCCGAGGTAGTCGGTGAGGTTCTCGGCCATGCGCTTGGTCAGCGTGGTGACCAGCACGCGATCGCCCTGGGCGACGCGTCGGTGGATCTCGGAGAGCAGGTCGTCGACCTGGGTGCGCACCGGACGCACCTCCACTTCCGGGTCGACCAGGCCGGTCGGCCGCACCACCAGCTCGACCACGTTGCCGCGCGCGTGCTCGAGTTCGTACTTGCCGGGCGTCGCCGAGACGAAGATCGTGCGCGGCGCGCGCCGCTCCCATTCCTCGAAGCGCAGCGGACGGTTGTCCAGCGCCGACGGCAGGCGGAAGCCGAACTCGACCAGCGTTTCCTTGCGCGAGCGGTCGCCCTTGTACATGCCGCCGAGCTGCGGGATGGTGACGTGCGATTCGTCGACCACCAGCAGCGCGTCGGCCGGCAGGTAGTCGAACAGGCACGGCGGCGGCTCGCCCGGCGCGCGGCCGGTGAGATGGCGCGAGTAGTTCTCGATGCCCTGGCAGTAGCCGACCTCGGCCATCATCTCGAGGTCGAACTGCGTGCGCTGCTGCAGGCGCTGCGCCTCCACCAGCTTGTTCTCGCGGTAGAGTTGTTCGAGGCGCTCCTTCAGTTCGGCCTTGATCGTCTCGATCGCCTCCAGCACGGTGCGTCGCGTGGTGACGTAGTGCGAGCCGGGGTAGATCGTGTAGCGCGGCACGCGGCGGATGGTCTCGCCGGTCAGCGGGTCGAACACCGTCAGGTTCTCGATGTCGCCGTCGAACAGCTCGATGCGCAGCGCCTCGCTCTCGCTCTCCGCCGGGAACACGTCGATCACCTCGCCGCGCACGCGGTAGGTGGCGCGCCGCAGTTCCATCTCGTTTCGCGTGTATTGCAGCTCGGTCAGGCGGCGCAGCAGCTCGCGCTGGTCGAGGTGGTCGCCGCGCACCAGGTGCAGCACCATCTTGAAGTACTCGCCGGGATCGCCCAGGCCGTAGATCGCCGACACCGTGGCGACGATCAGCGCGTCCTTGCGCTCGAGCAGCGCCTTGGTGGCGGACAGACGCATCTGCTCGATGTGCTCGTTCACCGAGGCGTCCTTCTCGATGTACGTGTCGGACGACGGCACGTAGGCTTCCGGCTGGTAGTAGTCGTAGTACGAGACGAAATACTCGACGGCGTTGCGCGGGAAGAACTCCTTGAACTCGCCGTACAGCTGCGCCGCCAGCGTCTTGTTCGGCGCCAGCACCAGGGTCGGCTTCTGCACCGCCTGCACCACGTTGGCGATGGTGAAGGTCTTGCCCGAGCCGGTGACGCCGAGCAGGGTCTGGTGGGCGAGACCGGCCTCGAAGCCTTCGACCAGGCGCCGGATCGCCTCCGGCTGGTCGCCGGTCGGCCGGTAGGGCGCGGCAAGTTCGAAGCGGTCGGTCATGTCGAAGCGCACGCTGCAGGGAAGCCGATTATAGGCCGCGGCTGCTGACAGCCCTTGTCAGCATGGGCCGACACGGCGCCGGGTCGCGCGCCGCTACGACGACATGCGGGCGATGGCTAGTCTGGACGGGTCAACCGGAAGGAGCCCGCCATGGACGGCACCCCGCGGCGCCAGCGCGGCGTCACCCTGATCGAACAACTGCTCGCTGTCGGCATCCTCGCCATCCTCGTCGTGACCGCCACGCCGGCCCTGGGCGGACTGCTGGCGCGCAATGCGGCGACGGCCGCCGACAACGCCGTGGTCGCCGCCCTGCAGCACGCGCGCGAACGCGCGGTGCGCAGCGGCGCGCACGTGGTGCTTTGCCCCAGCCGCGACGGCGCCGCCTGCGTCGCCGACGTGCACTGGGAACACGGCTGGCTGCTCGCCTGGGACCGCGATCGCGACGGCGAACCGGATGCCGGTGTCGAGCCGATCGCCGTGGGCGACGCGCTGCCGCCGGGCACGGTGGTGCTGGGCAGCGCCGGCCGCACGCGCCTGGTGTTCCGCGGCGACGGCAGCGCCGCCGGCAGCAACGTCAGCCTGACGATCTGCCACCGCGGCGCCCCTGCGGCATCCGCGCTCGGCGTGGTGATGGCCAACTCCGGGCGTATCCGGCAGGGCCGGCCTTCCGTGCAGCGGGCGCGCGAATGCGTGCGGGGATGACACCGCCGCAACGAAAAAGGCCCGCATCGCTGCAGGCCTTCGGCAATCGCGTGGCGCCCGAAGTAGGACTCGAACCTACGACCCCCTGATTAACAGTCAGGTGCTCTAACCGGCTGAGCTATTCGGGCGCGAGAGAACGGAAATGATCGCGACGGGCGCCAGGCTTGTCAAGCGCCGTCGGCGTCGCCGCGGGGCGTCGTCGGCCTCAGGCGGCGTTGCGCACGCGGTAGCAGGGCACGTAGGCGGTGCCGGGCAGCTTCATGCGCTGCTGGCGGACGAAATCCTGCAGCAATGCGTCCAGCGCGCGCATGATCGCGGGGTCGCCGTCGATCTCGAACGGCCCGCGCTGCTCGATCGCGCGCATGCCCTCCTCCTTGACGTTGCCGGCGACGATGCCGGAGAACACCCGCCGCAGATTCGCGGCCAGCGCGTGGCGAGGCAGATCGCGGCTGATCTGCTGTTCGGCGATGGCTTCGTGGGTGGGGCGGAACGGCACCTGGAACTCGTAGGGCACGTGCAGCGCCCAGTTGAAGAAGAACGCGTCCTTGGTGTCCAACCGATAGTTGCGCACCTTGTCCACGCCCTTGACCATCGCCCGCGCCACCGCGGTCGGGTCGTCGATCAGGATCTGGTAGCGCTCGGCGACGGCGTCGCCGAGGGCGAGGCGCAGGAAACGGTCGATCTGCTCGAAGTAGGGAGCCGCGATGCGCGGCCCGGTGAACAGCAGCGGGAACGGTATGGCGGCGTTGTCCGGGTGCAGCAGGATGCCGAGCAGGTAGAGGATCTCCTCCGCCGTGCCGACGCCGCCCGGAAACACGATGATGCCGTGCCCGACGCGCACGAACGCCTCCAGGCGCTTCTCGATGTCGGGCATGATCACCAGGTTGTTGACGATCGGGTTCGGCGATTCCGCGGCGATGATGCCGGGTTCGGTGATGCCGATGTAGCGGTTCTGCCGGCGGCGCTGCTTGGCGTGGGCGATGGTCGCGCCCTTCATCGGCCCCTTCATCGCGCCCGGACCGCAGCCGGTGCAGATGTCCAGGCCGCGCAGGCCGAGCTGGTAGCCGACCAGCTTGGTGTAGTCGTATTCCTCGCGCGAGATCGAGTGCCCGCCCCAGCACACCACCAGGTTCGGGTCCTGGTGCGCGCGCAGCACGCGGGCGTTGCGCAGGATGTCGAACACGGCGTGGGTGATGCCCGACGAATCGTGCATGTCGAACTGGCCCGCCTCGATCTGCGTCGACACGTAGACGATGTCGCGCACCACCGCGAACAGCAGCTCGTTGATACCGCGGATGATCTGCCCGTCGACGAACGCCTGCGCCGGCGCGTTGGTCAGCTCCAGGCGGATGCCGCGGTCCTGTTGCAGGACCTGGACGTCGAAGTCGGGGTAGCGCTCCAGCAGGCCGCGCGCATCGTCACTGAGGCTGCCGGAGGTCAGCACCGCCAGCGCGCAGCGGCGCAGCAGCGCGTGCAGGCCCGATTGCGTGGCGTCGCGCAGGCGCGCCACCTCGTTGCGCGACAGCACGTCCAGCCCGCCCACCGGCGAGATGCGCGCGCTGACCGTCTCGGCGTGGCGGCTGCGGGAAGCCGTCTTGATGTCGTTCATGGTCCTGGCGTGGTCTGGCATCGGCGCTGCGGCGGCGTGGCGGAACGCGTCACGACACCATACCGCGACCGCCGGGTCAAGGTGCGGAAAACGAAAGGCCGGCGCCCCGCAGGGCGCCGGCCTCTTGATGCGCCACGGATCGGTCAGAACGTGTAGCGCAGGGTCACCTGCACCGACCAGCGCGAGACGGCGTTGGTATCGTCGCGGTTCAGCTGCTCCGGCGCGTAGTTGCCGTTCACCGTCGGCAGGCTGTAGACGTACTTGCCGGTGGCCGGATCGACGCCGGCGAAGTTCGCCAGGTCGCGGCTGTAGCCGCCCTGGCTGGCGAAGATCGGGGCGTAGATGTTGCCCCACTTCTTGTTGAGCATGTTGGTGAAGTTGAAGATGTCGAAGCGGATCTCCCCCTTGTTGCCCTTGAACAGGCCGGGGACCTCCTGGCGGAAGCTCAGATCGAGCTGGTGCACCCACGGCGAATCCGCGCCGTTGCGCTGCGCCACCTGGCCCTGGTGGTCCTTCAGGTAACTCTGGCTCTGGATGTAGGCGTAGAACTGGTCGATCACCTTCTGCGAGGTGCCCGGCGCGAACTCGACCTCGCCCGGACGCGGAATGTAGACCAGGTCGTTGTTGGTGATGCCGTCGCCGTTGCTGTCGTTGCCGTACACCCAGCTGTACGGCTGGCCGGAGTGCGAGTCGAGGAAGGCCGAGACGCTGGTGGTGTAGTCGCCGAAGAAACGGTGCTGCCAGGTCAGCGAGGCGATGATGCGATTGCGGATGTCGTAGTTCGAGCGCGCCGCCTTCTCCTCGTTCGGGTTGTAGGTCGCGCGCGAGCTGAAGTTGCTGGTCGCCTGGCTGGACGTGCCGGGGTTGACCTCGGTGGAACGACCCCAGACGAAGGCGACGTTGCCGAACCAGGTGTCGGAGAACGGTTTCTGCAGTTGCAGGGTGACGTAGTCGGCCTTGCCGAGATTGGTGTTGGTCAGATAGCTCACCGTGCTGAACGCCGGGTTGGCGTTCACGCGCTGCTTCGCCTTCGGCTTGTTCGGGTTGGTGAAGTTGGACGGGTTGGTGCTGCTCCAGTAGTTGTTGCGGCCGTCCGGCAGGGTGCCGTTCGGCGCGCCGAGGTTCAGGTACTGGTAGTAGATGCCGTCCTGCACGTCGAGATGCGCCCAGTCGGCCGAGAACACCGTGCCCCACCACGGCAGCTCGCGGTCGAAGCCGAGGCTGAACTTCAGCACCGTCGGCAGCTTGAAGTTCGGATCGACGATGTCGACCGCCTGCTGACCGCCGGGCGCCGAGCACGGCGGCGGCGTCTGCGAGAAGGCGTTCGGGTTGAACGCGCCGCAGCCGGTGGAATCGAAGTAGGTGTTGATGGTCAGGCCGTTGTTGGTGTACGGGTTCGACAGCCACACGCCCGGCGTCACGCCCTCGGACAGGCCGATGCCGCCGCGCAGCTGGGTCAGGCGCTCGGTGTCGAACGCCCAGTTCCACGACAGCCGCGGTTCGATCACGCCGTTGCCGTCGATGGTGCCGTTGTTCGGCACGCCGAACGCCTGCCGCACCGCCGGGTTGGACAGCGGCGCCTTGTTCACCACCGGCAGGTCGTAGCGCAGGCCGTACTGCAGCGACAGGTTGCCGATCTGCCAGGTGTCCTGCGCGAAGAAGCCCCACTGCTGCAGCGTCCAGTCGGCGGCGATGCAGTTGATGTCGGCGGTGCTGCCGCAGAACGCCGGGTTCGGCTTGTACAGGTTGAACGAGGAGTAATCGCCGCTCTGGAAATCGGCGATGCTGCCGAAGTTGTAGGCGCCGAATTCGGTGCGGCCGAACAGGTTGAAGAACTTGTCCTTCTGGTAGTCGAAACCGGCCTTGACGGTGTGGTCGCCGAGGAACCAGGTGCCGGCGAAGAACGCCGTCGTGGTGTCGACCTTCAGGATGTTGTAGTGGCGGAACTGCTCTTCGCCCAGGTTGATGCGCGCGCCGGACGCCGTGTTGATGGTGACCTGCGGCTGCTTGGCGAGCACCGTCGGCGTGGCGAAGTAGGTGCCGTACGACACCGAAGCCTCGGTGGAGAAGCTGTCGGTCCAGTCGTCGTAGCTGTTCAGCACCGTGCTCTTCAGGTCGCGGAACTGGTTGTACCAGAAGCTCGACAGGTTGAGCGTGGTGTCGTTGTTGGCCTGGATGATCGGCTGGGTGCTCTTCGAACGGTTCCAGCGCAGGCTCATGCGGTGGCCGTCGGCGACGTTCCAGTCGAGCTTGGCCAGGTACTTCTTCTCGTCCTGATCCACCGAGGAGGCGCTGAGGTCGCCCGGCGTCATGCCGTAGCCCTTGGCGATGCTGATGATCTGGTCGAGCTCGGCCTGCGTCAGACGGCCGGTCGCAAGCGGGCCCCGGGTCGGGCCGGGCGAGACCTGCTTGGACTCTTCGTAGTTGACGAAGAAGAACAGCTTGTCCTTGACGATCGGGCCGCCGAGGGTGAAGCCCTTGGTGTCCTGCTTGCGGTAGCCGTTGAACTTGTTGCCGTCCTGGTCCTTGCCGATCATGTCGTTGGCGTTCTTGTACACGTAGTACACGGACCCGTGGAAATCGTTGGTGCCGCTCTTGGTGACGATGTTGACGTTGGCGCCGACCGCGCGCTTGGCGGTCACGTCGTAGTTGGCGGTGGAGATGTTGTACTCGTCGATCGCGTCCAGCGAGATCGGCTGGTTCAGCGACGGCAGGCCGTTGGCCTCGAGACCGAACGAGTCGTTGGTCGGCACCGCGTCGATGGTGATGTTGTTGTAGCGGCTGTTCTGGCCCAGCGCGGAGAACTCGCCGCGGCTCTTGTTGGTGACGGTGATGTTCGGATCCATGCGCGCGATGTCCTGGATCGAGCGCCCCGGATTCGGCAGCACCTTCAGCTCGCGCTGCGAGATGTTGGTGCCGAGCCCCTTGTTGTCGGGCTGGAACACCTGCGCCAGCGCGGTGCCGCGCACCTGCACGCCCTGCAGTTCCTGCGCGGCGACGCCGAGCGTCATGTTGATGCTGGTGTCCTCGGCGAGCTTCAGGTAGACGTCGTCCCGTTCGCTCTTCTGCATGCCCGCCTTGGTCACGGTCACGTCGAACGGACCGCCGACGCGCAGGCCGGGCGCGTTGTAGCGGCCTTCGGCGTCGGTGATGACGATCTTGGTGGTGCCCGAGGGCACGTGCACGATCTGCACGGTGGCGCCGGCGACCGGCTGGCCGTTGGCGTCGACCACCCGGCCGCTCATCGACGCGGCGGTGTTCTGCGCCAGCGCGGAAGACATCGCCAGCAGCGAGGCGATGGCGAACGGCAACAGACTGACCCGGATGCGCTTTTCCATTCTCGTTTCCTTTGCTTTCGGAGGGTGGTCGGCGGCGGCGGCACAAAGACGCACGCAACCGGAAACGCCGTTTCCGGTGTGCGGCAAGCCCGAAATGCGCGTCGCTGGCCCTGCGTGGTGCCCCATGGCCGGCGGAATCCCCCTGCCGGCCGTTAAGAATTAGTTTACCAAGGCATTATGACAGGCTCATATCCCGTCCGTCTCGACCCGGCCGCCGAGGTAGCGCGCCCGCTTGGCCGGCTTCAGCCGGGCGAGATCCAGCACGACCAAGCCGTCCACGCAACCGGCGAAGTCGGGGTCCTCGCCGAAGGCCAGGAAGCGCACGCCGGCCGGCTCGCACAGATCGACGTATTGCCGGTACAACACCGGCAACGCCACCCCCTGCGCGGCCAGATCGCGGCGCAGCGCGGCCAGGCCGGACTCCGCGTCCCGGCCGTCCAGCAGCGCGCGCACCGCCGCCAGCGTGTCCGCCGCGGGCCGGAACGGCCGCAGCGCCTCGGCCAGCCCGGAAGCGCCGAAGTAATGCTCGTGCGCGGCGACGATGCGCTCGCGCGCTTCGCGCGGCAGCGCGGCGGACAGGCTGACCGGCCCGACCAGGTGCCGCAGCTCCGGGTGCCGCTGCAGGTACAGCCCGATGCCCTGCCAGAGCCGGTCCAGCGCGCGGCTGCGCCAGTACGCCGGCGCGACGAAGCTGCGGCCCAGCTCCAGCCCTTGCCGCAGCACCGGCTCGGCGGCCGGCGCGTAGCGGAACAGGGCGGCGCTGTAGAGCCCGGCGAGCCCGCGCGCCGCCAGGATGCTGCCGCCGTGCCCCAGCCGGTAGGCGCCGGCGATGGCCAGCGCGGCCTCGTCCCACAGGATCAGGTGCTCGTAGTGGGCGTCATACGCGTCGAGGTCGCGGCGGCGGCCGCTGCCCTCGCCGACGCGGCGGAAGCTGAGCTCGCGCAGGCGCCCCAATTCGCGCAACGCCGGACAGTCGGGCGCGCCCGGCAGCAGGATCAGGCGCTTGCCGTCGGCGAGCTCGGCCAGCACTTCGCCGCGTCCCAGCGCTGTGCGCACCGCCGCCGCCGGCTCGGGGTGCGCCACCGGCCCCTGGGCGCCGAACAGCGCCGCGCGGCGTCGCGGCAAGCGGTAGACATGGCGGCGCATCAGCCGCGCCAACTGCCGCGGCGAGCCGCCGGCGCGCGCCAGTTCGGCGGCGGGGATCTGGCCGCCGATGCTGAAGACAATGCGCGTGCGGCGCGCGGCGAACACCTCGCGCGGCAGCAGCGCCGCCGCCAGCGGCGGCGCCAGCATCGACATGCCGTAGAACATCGCGGAATTGCGCGCCTCGACGTGCACCGGCAACACCGGCGCGCCGCTGCGCAGCGCCAGGCGGGCGAAACCGGGCGACCAGCGGCCGTCGCGCACGCCGGCCGGGCCGACGCGCGAGACCTCGCCGGCCGGGAACACGATCAGCGCCTGTCCGTCGTCGAGCGCGCGATAGGCCTCGCGCAGGCGGCCGCGCGGCGCGCCGCCGCCGAACACGTCCACCGGCAGCAGCAGGCGGCGCAGCGGCGCGAAGGCCGCCAGCACGTCGTTGCCGAGGATGCGCACGTCGCGGCGCACGCTGCCGACCAGGTGCAGCAGCGCCAGCGCGTCCAGCATGCCCAGCGGATGGTTGGCGACCGCCACTACCGGCCCTTCCGCCGGGATGTGCTCGCGCTCGCTGTGGCCGACGCTGTAGCCGACGCCGAGGTGGTCGAGCACGCGCTCGACGAAGTCGAAACCCTCCAGCGGCGCCAGCCCGGCCAACGCACGGTTGAAGCGTTCCTCCGCGGCCAGCTTGCCGAGCAGGCCCACCACCGGCCGCTTCAGGCGCGGGTGCTGCGCCAGCCAGGGCAGGCGCCGGTCCAGGGTGCGTTCGATGCTGAGCATGACGGCCTCCTCGCGGATGCGGCCATGCTGGAGCGCGCGTGTTACAGCGCGGTGATCACAGGCCCGCGCCCTTGAGGTAGGCCGCCACGCCGCCGAGGAACATCTGCACCGACAGCGCGACCAGCAGCATGCCCATCAGCCGCTCCAGCGCGGTCAGCACGCTCTCGCCCAGCCAGCGGAACAGGTAGGTCGAGGACATCAGGATCGCCGCCGTCGCCAGCCAGGCGATGAACAGCGCGATGCCCCACTCGACCGTGCGGCCCGGCTGCGCGTTGGTCAGCAGCAGCAGCGCCGCCATCGCCGAAGGGCCGGCCACGCCGGGAATCGCCATCGGCACGATGAACGGCTCGCCCTCGCCGACCGCACCGAAGATGCCGCCTTCCCTCGGCGGGAACACCATCTTGATGCCGATCAGGAACAGCACGATGCCGCCGGCGATGCTGACCGACTCCTGCTTCAGCTGCAGCAGCCGCAGGATGAACTGGCCGCCGATCAGGAACGCGAACAGCACGCCCAGCGCGATCAGCAGCTCGCGCGCCAGCACGTAGCGGCGGCGCTGCGGCCGCACGTGCTTCAGCAGGCCGAGGAACAGCGGGATGTTGCCCAGCGGATCGAGGATCAGGAACAGCAGGATCCCCGCCGACAGCGTCGTCATCTGCGTTTCCATCGCCCCTCCGATGCCGCGGCCGTACGCCGCGGCGCGCTCAAGCCTGGCGCAGATCAAGCACGTGGCCGCGCGCGGCGGCGCCATCGCGCGACAGCAGATAGACCACCGCCGGCGCGACCGCTGCCGGATGCGGATGCTTCTGCGTGTCCTCGCCGAAATACGCCATGCGCCGCAGCGTGGTGCGCATCGGCGCCGGCAGCAGCGCGTGCACGCGCAGCGGGCTGCGGTCGGTCTCCTCGTGCAGGATCGCGGCGAAGCGCTCGAGCCCCGCCTTGGCGACGCCGTACGCGCCCCAGTGCGCGCGCGCCAGCCGCTGCGGATCGTCGAGCACGAACACCACGGCGCTGTCGGCGCGCGCCTTCAGCAGCGGCATGCAGGCCTGGGTCAGCAGGAACGGCGCGGTCAGGTTGACCTGCAGGCCGCGCAGCCACTCCTCCGGCTTGTGCAGCTCCAGCGGCGTCAGCGCGTGGAAGTGCGCGGCGGCGTGCACGATGCCGTCCAGGCCGCCCAGCTCGCGCTCGATCACGTCGGCCAGCGTGTCGTAGTCGCGCGGCGTGGCGCCCTCGAGGTTGACCGGATAGATCGCCGGCTCCGGCGCGCCTCCGGCGACGATCGCGTCGTAGACCTTCTCCAGCGCCGGCACGCGCCGGCCGAGCAGCACCACGGTGGCGCCGGCGGCGGCGCAGGCGCGCGCGGCGGCCTCGCCCAGCCCGCCGGTGGCGCCGCTGACCAGCACCACGCGCTTGTCGAGCGCGCCCGGCGCGGGCGTCCAGCCGGCCGGCAGGCGCGCGGTCGGCAGGCTCATTCGGACGCGGCCCTGGCGGCGTCGCGCACCATGCGCGCCAGCTCGCCCGACGCCAGCAGCTCCAGCGTGATGTCGCAGCCGCCGATCAGCTCGCCGTGGATGAAAAGCTGCGGGAAGGTCGGCCAGTTGGAGTAGCGCGGCAGGTTGGCGCGGATTTCCGGATCCTCGAGCACGTTGACGGCGTGGAACTCGGCGCCGGCCTCCTTCAGCGCCTGCACGGCGCGGCTGGAGAAGCCGCACATCGGGAACTGCGGCGTGCCCTTCATGAACAGCACGATCGGGTGCGCCGCCAGCGTGGTCTTGATCCGCTCGATAACGTCCATAGCTTCGACGAACTACAATGGGAGATCGGCGCGGTGCGCCGCACGGCGCGGATTGTAGCAGCCGCCTCCCGCCGCGGGGCCGCGCGACGCGCGCGACCCCGCCCGTTCCCGGCCGAAACACAGCCGTTCCCTGCCAACGCTAAGGAGACCATCATGGCGATCGAGCTTCCCCCGCTGCCCTACGAGCGCAATGCCCTCGAGCCGCACATCTCGGCCGAGACCCTCGATTACCACTACGGCAAGCACCATCAGGCCTACGTCACCAACCTCAACAACCTGATCAAGGGCACCGAGTTCGAAAGCGCGCCGCTGGAGCAGATCGTCAAGAAGTCCACCGGCGGCATGTTCAACAACGCCGCGCAGATCTGGAACCACACCTTCTACTGGAATTCGCTCTCGCCCAAGGGCGGCGGCGATCCGTCCGGCAAGTTGGCCGACGCCATCGTCAAGGCGTTCGGCTCGGTGGCGAAGTTCAAGGAGGAGTTCGGCAAGGTCGCGGTCGGCACCTTCGGCTCCGGCTGGGCCTGGCTGGTGCAGCGCCCGGACGGCTCGCTCGGCCTGGTCAGCACCTCCAACGCCGGCACGCCGATCACCGGCGCCGACCGCCCGCTGCTGACCTGCGACGTGTGGGAGCACGCCTACTACATCGACTACCGCAACGCGCGGCCGAAGTACGTCGAGGCGTTCTGGAACCTGGTCAACTGGGAGTTCGCCGCCAGCCAGATGGCGTGAGCGGAACATGGCGGAGCACGAACGGCCGGCTCGCATGCCGGCCGTTTGCTTTTTTGCGCCGCAGAATGCCCCCCCCTGAGAATTGCGCTAGCGTTTCCTGCGGGGTGAGGCCATGTCGTTTCCTAGGGACGGAGCATCCGCCATGCGAACCCTCGGTCTTGCGCTTTGTTGTTTCATTCTCGGTCCGATCGCGCTGACCGTCACGCCCGCCGCGCGAGCGGATACAGGGCCGATCGACTGCACGAACGGCTGCACCATCGTGACATGCAACGCCACGACCTGCCCGGTCTGGCACTGCGACTCCCACGGCTGCATCCCGGTCGGCTCATACCAGCGCCTGCCGCATCCGCAGGCCGCGCCGCAGCCACAGGCATCGGTTCAGCAGTACAAGCCCGCTTTCGACCAGGTCTGCGACATCAGCGGGAGGCAGCCCTGTGCCGTGAAAACCTGCCAGGGCGATCGATGCACCATCCTCATGTTCGACGGAAAATCTTTCGTATCCGTCGGCCAGGTGGACAACGTCGAGAAGATGATCGAGCGCGCGAACACGCAGAGGACCGAAGGCCACTGAACGGACGCCGCGGCCGGCGCGAATCGCTGGTGCGTGCCACCGAAGCATCCATCCGAAAGGCTGTCCTTCCGGTCCTCGCCGCGTACGCAAACCATCAAAGGCCATGCCCGCAACTTGCGTTGCGGACATGGCCGGTTACTGCAGCCGACGTGTCCGTGTTTTTCACACAGCCTGGCGAGGCGGCCTTTCCTTTTCCGATTCGTGCGGGATCGGATTGCGGGCGACCGCGCTAGCGAACGAGCGCCGCCAGCGCCGGCGCCGCCTGCGCCTCGCGTCCCAGCGCACGCGCCACGCGCTCGGCGCGCGCGC
>NZ_DF970196.1 GCF_000953855.2 Mizugakiibacter sediminis | reverse complement strand
CGCCGCGGCGGGCGCCGCGGGCGCGGGCGCGGCGCCCGCCGCGCCGCTGCTCTCCTCCGGCCAGTGCAGGCGGTCGAAGCGCGCGGTGATGCCGCGCCGCGCGAGGTCCTGCGCCGGAATGGACAGCGTGCCGGCGACGGCGTCGCCGGACAGGCTCAGCATGGTCTGCGCCGGCTCGAAGGCGAGCTTCACGGCCAGCGCGCGGAAGCTGCGGCCGAACACGCGCGCGTCGGCGGTGGTGAAGTCGGCGCCCTGCAGCGGATTGGGGCCCTGGTCCTGGCCCGCCATCGCCAGCTTCGCCCAGCCGCTCAGGTCGAAGCGCTGCGCGTGGCCGCCGATGCGCACGCCCGAGGCCGGGACGTCGGCCGGCATCGTCGTGCCCAGCGCGATGTTCATCGCCGGCCAGGCGTTCGGATCGGCCGTCATGCGCGCGCGCGCGCGCAGCACGTCGCCCAGCGCCACGGTGAAGGCGTGGCCGGCCACCGGCAGCTCCAGGCGCAGATCGAGCGGCAGCGCGTCGTCCGCGGCCTTGTCCAGCGGCGCCGGCAGGTCCACCTTCACGCCGACCAGATCGGAGCGCACCTGCAGGACGGGCGTCGCCGCATCCAGCGTCGGCGCGGCCGGAATGACGAGGCCGATGTCGAAATCGCCGTCGCCTTTGGCGACCTGCGGCAGCCTGGCGAGCTGCGGATAGCCTTCGACGAGCTGGGCGACGCTGAAGCGGCCGTCCATGCGCGCCTCGAGCTGGTGCGCCGGATCGGCGGTATCGCTGCCGACGGCCAGCGCGAGCGTGGCCGGCACGCCGTGGAAACGCGCCGTCAGCGGGCTGGCGGTGAAGCCACCGGCGTCGAAGGCCAGCGGGCCGTTGATCCTGTCGAGGCGCAGGTTCCAGTCCTTCGCCGTCAGGTCGGCGTCCACGAGCTGCACCTTGCCGTCCAGCGCGAACTGCTCGGCGTGCGCGACCGGCAGCACCAGGGTGAAGCCGAGCCGGCCGCTGCCGCCGTTCAGCCGCAGCCCTTTCAGCGCGCTGCCGTAGCGCGCGCCGATCGGGCTGCGGCGCACGAACTCCAGCAGGTTCGCCGCCTTGCCGCTGCCCTCCACCGCCAGCGTCAGCACGGCATTGGCGAGATCGGGAATGACCGCCGACGCGGCCGCGGCCTGGTTGCCCGCCACCTGCGCGGCGCGCGCCTGCACGACCATGCCGGCGTCGACGAAGTCCGCGGTGGCGGCGATGCCTTCGGCGCGCGGCCAGCCTTCGCCGTAGTCGAGCGTGGCATCCTCGATCTCGCCCAGCGCCTGGAAGCGGCCACGGTGCTCGGGGAACGGCCAGTCGTCGAGATCGCCGCGCACCAGCACGCGCGCCGAAGTCAGCCGGCCGGCGACCAGCGCGCGATCCAGCCACGCCACCGCCGACGGCGGCATCACGTTGACCGGCCAGAACAGCTTGGCCGCGGGCACGTCGCCGTGCGTGGCGACGGCGTAGAGATCGAGGTAAGGCCGCGTGCCGTCGCCCTGCAGCAGGATCTCGCCGCGCGCCTGGCCGCCGTAGCCTTCGCCTTCGAGGGTCAGCGCGTCGGTGCCGATGTGGGTGCCGTCCGCATCGCTCCACGCCGCCACCGTGCCGGCCAGCCTCGCGAGCACGAACGGCTCGCGGAACACGTGCGGGTAGCGCAACACGGTCGACTGCGCCGGCAGCTCGAGGCTGAGCGCGCCGGCGTCGCCGCGCAGCGTGCCGACCAGGCGATCGATGCCCGGCAGCGCGCCGCTGGGCGCGAAGCCGATGCCGTCGAGCTGCGCCTCGACGTCGAAGGCCTGCGCACCGGCCCAGCGCAGGCGCGCCTGCGCGATGTGCCCGTGCGGCGCGGCGGCGGCCAGCCAGTCGGCCAGCGCCGGCGAAGCCTGCGGCAGCAGCGCCGCCAGCGGCGCCAGGCCGGCGACGTCGAGCGCGCGCGCGCCGAGCGCGAAGCGGCGCGGCGCGCCGTCGGCGACGTCCAGCACGGCCACTCCGCCGTCGGCCTCGCGCGTGGACGGCGCGGCGTAGGCGAGGCGCCAACCGCGCGCCAGGCGCTGCGCGTCGAACACGCCGCGCAGCACGCCGATGCGCGCGTGCGCGCCGCCGGGATTGGCGACGTCGAGGGCGGCGATGTCGAGGCGCGCGGTGGCGCGGATCACGCGGCCGTCGCGCCAGTCGGTCCACGCTTCCAGTTGCCCGCGCCCGCGCTTGACGGCATAGCCGCGCAGATCGACGCCGCCCAGCAGGGCGGCGAGATCGACGTCGGTACCGCCCGCATACAGTTCGCCGCCGCGCAGGTCGGGCCGCATGCGCACGGCGAAACGCAGGCTGCCGGCGGCGCCGTTGCGGTGCAGACGGCCGGCGACGCGCACGTCGCCGCCGGCATTGGTGAGACGCAGCACGTCGGCCAGGAACACGTAGCGCGTGCCCGCTCGCTGATCGAGCAGGCTGAGGCTGAGATCGCGCACCAGCAGGTCGGCGGGCAGCGAGGTCAGCGACGCGCGCTGGCCTTCCTCTTCGCCGCCGCCGAAGCCGGCCACGTGCCAGGCGCCCTGCAGGTCGCGCGTCAGTTCGAGGTCGAGGCCGGACAGACGCAGCTCGATCCAGCGCTTGTGCGGCTTCAGCCAGGCGCCGAAGTCGAGTTTCAGTTCCGCCTCGGGCAACGTGATGGCGGTGCCGTCGGGCCCGGCGCCCAGCGTCAGCCGCGATACCGCGAACAGCGGGCCGGAGGCCTGCCATTCGCCGCGGATCGTCTGGAACGAAACCGGCCGGTGCAGGCGGTCGCTCAGCAGCGCGGCGATGCGCTGCGGGTAGCGCGCCGCCAGCGGCAGCAGCAGCTGCGCCAGGCCCATCGCCACCGCCGCGGCGACCAGCAGCGCGGCAGCCAGCGCTCCGGCCGCGAAACGTACGCGTCGCCAGCGGTTCAAGCGTCGCTCCGTGCCGCGGCCGCGCGTGGTCGATCAGAGCAGCACGACATCGTACTGCTCCTGCGAGTAGTGCTCCTCGGCCTGGAAGCGGATGGTCTTGCCGATGAACTCCTCGAGCTCCGCCACCGCGGCGGACTCCTCCTCGAGGATGCGGTTGACCACCTTGGCGCTGGCCATCACCAGCAGCTTTTCCGCCTCGAACTGGCGCACGGCGCGGGTGATCTCGCGGAAGATCTCGTAGGTGACGGTCTCGGCCGTCTTCAGCGTGCCGCGGCCGTTGCATGCCGGACACGGTTCGCACAGCTGCCTCTCCAGGCTTTCGGTGGTGCGCTTGCGCGTCATCTCCACCAGGCCGAGCGGCGACATCGGATAGACCGTGGTCTTGGCGTGGTCGCGCGCCAGCGCCTTCTCCAGCTGCCGCAGCACCTGCTGCTGGTGCTCGGCGTCGGTCATGTCGATGAAGTCGATGATGATGATGCCGCCGAGGTTGCGCAGCCGAAGCTGGCGCGCCGCCGCCTGCGCGGCCTCGAGGTTGGTGCGGTAGACCGTCTCCTCGAGGTTGCGCGAGCCGAGGAAGCCGCCGGTGTTGACGTCGATCGTGGTCATCGCCTCCGTCTGGTCGACGATCAGGTAGCCGCCCGACTTCAATGGCACTTCCTTGTTGAGCGCGCGCTGAATCTCGTCCTCGGCGCCGTACAGGTCGAAGATCGGCCGCTCGCCCGGATAGTGCTCGACGCGGTCGGCCAGCTGCGGCATGAACTTGTTGACGAACTTCAGCACCCTCTCGAAGGTCTCGCGCGAGTCGACGCGCACCTTCTCCACGCCCTCGTGCAGCGCATCGCGCAGCGCGCGCAGCGGCAGCGACAGCTCCTCGTAGACGCGCTCGCCGACGCGCGCCTTGGCGATGTTCTCCTGCACCACGCGCCAGACCTTGCCGAGATAGGTGACGTCGAAGGCGAGCGCCTCGCGCGACTGCCCCTCGGCGTTGGTGCGCACGATGTAGCCGAGCGGGTTCTCGCCGGCCAGTTCCGCCACCAGCTCCTTCAGGCGCTGGCGCTCGTCGTCGTCTTCGATGCGCGCGGACACGCCGAGCATGCGCGAGTACGGCAGCAGCACCAGGTAGCGCGACGGGATCGACAGGTGCGTGGACAGCCGCGCGCCCTTGGACCCGATCGGGTCCTTGATCACCTGCACGACGATCTCCTGGCCCTCGTGCACCAGCTCGCCGATCGGCGGCGTCGGCGCGTGGCCGTTGCCCTCGGCGCCTTCCACCGGGATCGCCGGCGCCGGGCGCACGATGTCGGAAGCGTGCAGGAACGCCGCGCGCTCCAGGCCGCACTCGACGAACGCCGCCTGCATGCCGGGCATCACCCGCTGCACGCGGCCCTTGTAGATGTTGCCGACATAGCCGCGCTTCTGCGCACGCTCGACGTGCACTTCCTGCAGCATGCCGTTCTCGATCACCGCCACGCGGGTCTCGCGCGGGGTGACGTTGATCAGGATCTCTTCGCTCACCGGAGCCGCCCCCTCACCACCCGGCTTTATAGCCGGCGGGCGTCCGGCCTGTCGATGCGCCATGTCGCGGTCCGCGGGCCGTCGATGGGGCTGGGACCGCCGCGTTGGGCGCGGGTTCACAATGGACCTGGCGGTTCAGGAAATCGTCCGTCGCCTCGCTCAAGGCGCCGCGCCGAACGCGCGCAGCAGGCCGCAGGTTTCGAACAGCGGCAGCCCCATCACGCCGGAGTAGCTGCCGGCGAGGTGGGCGACGAACGCCGCGGCGCGGCCCTGGATCGCATAGGCGCCGGCCTTGCCGAACGGCTCGCCGCTGGCGACGTAGGCGGCGATCGCGGCCTCGTCCAGCGGCGCGAAGGTCACCTCCGACAGGCTGACCGCGCATGCTTCGCGCGCGCCGTCGGCGACGCACACCGCGGAGATCACCCGATGCGTGCGCCCGGCCAGCCGCCGCAGCATCGCCGCCGCCTCCTCCGCGTCGGCCGGTTTGCCGAACACCACGTCGTCCAGCACCACTTCGGTGTCCGCGCCGAGCACCACCGCGGCGCGCTCGCCGTCCACGCGCCGCAGTCCCGCCCGCGCCTTGTCGCGCGCCACGCGCTCCACGTAGGCCTGCGCCGCCTCGCCCGGCGCGCGCGCCTCGATCACATCGACATCGACCACTTCGAAACGCACGCCGATCTGTTCGAGCAACTGGCGGCGGCGGGGGGATTGCGAGGCGAGATAGAGCATGGCGCGCATCCTAACCGTTCGCACAGCTTCGGCATCACGCCTGGGTCCGCCAGGATGGCGGCCTGAAGGGGCCCCTCGGACGCGGCGTGAGCGCGAAGGATCAAGCCCGCAGGGGCGATGAGGCGCGTTTGCGAGCCACTGGCTCGCGCGCCGAAGAGCGCCCGATCGCTGTGCGCGAGGGCCGGAAGCCCGCATGGATGCGGGCCAGTTCGCCGTCAGGGCAGGAGCCCTGTCGGCGAACCCCCGTAGCGCTCTCGCGAACCCGGAGGGCAGGATGCCCGAAGGGCGCGCCCGTAGGGGCGAAGACCGTTCTAGATGCCTTGAATGGCATCTCGAATGTTCCCCGACACATGGAGTGAGAGGAACGGGGGAAAGCTGGAAGAGGCTGGATTAGGCTGGAAAAAGTCGGATGAAAGCGCGGTAAAACAGCCGTTTGCGAGTGCGAGCAAGGCGAGCGCAACGCTGCCGACACGCGACACATGGAATGCGCTGCTGGCGCGCGCCGGCGGCGTGGCGACGCATGATGTGACCGTGTGGCCGCTCGGGTAGCTGATGGACTGGCACCAGCTGCTCGAGGCTTCGGACGCACCGGCCTGCGCCCACCACAGCAACGCCATCACCGCGGCGGCGCCCGCAAGCAGCATGGCCAGGCGTTCAAGCCACAATCGGCGCGGCCTGTGCTGGGCACCGACGATGATGTTGCCGCTGTTGTTGCCGTTGATGACCACCGCGCCTCGACCGGCGGTGATGCTGGCTCGGAGCGGCTCAGTGTCCTTCGGCTTCTTCGTTTCGACGACTCGCTTCGCTACCTCGACGACCTTGTTGAGAGCTTCCTGATTCATTCTAGAACCCTGCTGTTCAGGCGCTCTGCGTCGACGCGCCCCCTGTTTTGGCAACTGCGCGCAGCATGCTGGCCACGATGCGCTCCGCGGCGTCCAGAGCTGCGCCTTCTTCCAGCAGCTCGTATACGGCCACGAGTAATTCGGCTCGTCCCGCCGCGTCTGTAGTGGTCGCGTCCGCAGCGTCCAGCGCACGCTCCAGCACTTCGACGGCCGATTTCAGGATGGCGAGGTCCGGTCTCGCCGGCTTAGAACCCGTGTCCTGCAAGGCTTCCAGGCGTTCCGGTCCTTCGCCAGTCAACACCCAGTTCGCGTTCCAGCCCGCCTTCACAAGCCGCGCCAAGACTTGGGCATCGGGCTCACGCTCGTTTCGTTCGTAGTTGGCGTACGTGCGCAGCGCGACCCCGAGGAAATCGGCCATTTCCCGCTGCGATCTATGGGCACGAATGTGCCCAAGTCGGGTGCCGATCATCGCCGCTCGCCCCTTTCGCACTTTCCCATGACCGAAGTGCGAAACGCCATGCTGGGCAGATTCGCGCTTCGCACTTTCACCAACTCATTGAGCACACGTGATTTTTCTAGGAAAGGCATGGATGTGCCCTTTTGTCGAAAGTGCGAAGCAAAAACGTGCTTGACACAAGGAACATTCGTGCCCATTATCTGCGCCGCATACGGCACCCACCGTAACGACGCGGACAGACGCATGACGCAGACCCAAAAAAAGCCGGCCCCGAAGGACTGGCACCCCGCCGACATCAAGGCGGCCCTCACCAAGGCCGGCTGGTCGTTCAATCAGCTCGGCCTGGCCCACGGCTACACCAGCAAGAGCACGCTGACCGCGGTGCTGCGGCAACCCTGGCCGAAGGCCGAGAGGATCGTGGCCGACGCCATCGGCGTGCATCCGATGACGATCTGGCCCAGCCGCTACCGCGCGGACGGCACGCCCAACCGAGTGAAAGGCCGCCAGCCGGTCCGCCCGGCCGGCGCCTCCGCCGCTGACTTTCGTCAGGGTATCACCGGGGGCAAAGCACGCAATACGCAATCCGGCGCGGGGATTTCGCGGTGAGTGGCGTCGAGGGGGTCGACGGCCGCGTGCCGCCGCTGGACCTGTGCAGCACGACGCGCGACCGGCTGCTCAGCCTGGGCATGGTGTCCGGGCAGCGGGGACGGGGCGTGCTGCGCCCCATCGGGGTCGTGGTCACCTGCTTCAGCGGCCTGTGGCCGCGCGCGGAACGCATCGTCGCCCACGCCTTCACCGGCGCCCTGAAAGGCGATCGGGCGCTGCTGAACGAGGCCGCCTGCACGCTGCTCTGCGGCGGTGCCGAGTTCGCGCTCGATCCGTTGGAAGCGGAGGCCGTGCGCACCTGGCTGGCCAAGGTGTACGCCGCATGAGCCGCCGCGCCGAAAACGCCGTGCTGCTGCTGATCGGCCTCGCGGCGCTGGCCATTCTCTGGAGCCGATCGCAGGGGGTGCTGTGATGACACGTCGCGACTACGTGACGCCCGACCTGTTCGAGGTGCCGCGTCCGGCGGCGCCGCTGCCCGGGTCGATGGACTACCGCACCACGGTGTGCGGTCTGCTCTCGACCATGCTCGAGGAGAGCGGGCAAAGCCGCTTCGCCATTGCGGCGAAGGTCAGCGAACTGACCGGCCGCGAGGTCACCAAGTACATGCTGGACAGCTACTGCGCGGAGTCCCGCGAGGACTACAACGCGCCGGCGTTCATCATGCCGGTGATCGAGGTGGCCGCCGGCAGCTACGTCTACTCCAACTGGCTGGCGAGCATCCGCGGCGGCCGGCTGCTGGTCGGCCGCGACGCGCTCGCGGCCGAGCTGGGCCGCGTGGAGCGCATGAAGGAAGAGCTGGCGCAGCAGGAGCGCGCGATCAAGGACCAGTTGAGGAGGGGGCGGTGATGGACTACTGGACCGACCACACGCCCCCGGCCGGTTGGGCTACCCGATGCCTTGCAGGCTTTCGGCCAGCGAGCCAAGCAAGTCGGCTGCGTCGACTTCTCCAACGCGTCTGGCAGCAGCTTGCGCGCCGGCCAGGTTGCTGAAGAGGCGATCCATGTCGATGGCACCGACTTCGTTCAACGTCTTGATCAGCGCCGTATACCCGTACGTCAGCGCAAGCGCCTTCGCGTCTGCTGGCTTCGGTTCGTTCATGGGGACTCTCCCTGTTGCGGTAGGTGGCGTTGGCAGCGCCGCCGCGCAGGGTAGCAGCCCCCGCCTTTTCGACCCGTCGCGGCTGCCGGGCTGCGCCTCCCCCCTGGGCGCGGCAGGCGCCGCGGCGGGTCGTCCTGCATCGGAGCGGCGCCATGGCTGACGGCTCGGCGCAGGCACCCGTGCAGACGTACGACGTGCAGCGCATCGCGCACGCGCTACGAATCACGAAGCGCGCTGCCGAACTGCGCGCCACACGCGAGCAGTGGCCTTTCACCGAGCAATCCGTCCGCGGCGGCCGCCGCCGGCTGTACGCCCTGGCCGACCTGCCGGACGACGTGCAGCGCGCCCTGCGCCACGCCGACGCCATCGCCGCCGCGCAGGCCGTGCAGGCGAGCCCGGCCTATCAGGCCGGCGAAATCGCCGGCCGCCGCCTCGCCGTCGCCGCCGCAGTGGACGAAGCGGCCTCGCAGCGCGCGATGCAGGCCGGCATGGCCGCCGCCGCCGGCCTGACCGGACGCGCCGCCGCGCGCATGAACGCGCGGCTGGATCTGCTGGTGCGCCTGAACAGCTTCGCCGCGCACCAGCGCGTCGGCATCACCCAGGCGATGGAAGCCTTCTGCGCGGCCTACGCCGCCGGCGAGATCGGCGACGCCAAGACGCGCGCGGCGATCGGCGAGGACGTGTCGCCGTCCAGCCTGCGGCGCTGGCGCCGGGCGCTCAGGACGCGAGGCGCCGCGGCGCTGGCGGGCGACTACGGCAACCGCGCCGGCAGCGGCCTGATCGAAAGCAACCCCACGCTGCTGGAGTTCGTGCTCGGCATGATCGCCAGCACGCCGCACATCGGCGGCAAGCAGTTGCATCGTGCGATCCACGCGCGTTTCGGCGACGCCGACATCGCGCTGCCTACCGTGCGCAGCGTGCAGCGCTGGCTGACCACGTGGAAGGCGAAGAACGGCCAGGTGTTCACCGCGCTGGCCGACCCCGATGCGTGGAAGAACCGCTACATGCTCGGCCTCGGCAATGCCAGCGAGGACGCGACGCACCTCAACGCGCGCTGGGAGTTCGACTCGACGCCAGGCGACGTGATGCTGCTGGACGGGCGGCACACCATCATCGGCATCATCGACGTGTGGTCGCGCCGCGCGCTGTTGCAGGTGCACAAGACAAGCAGCGCGGAGGGCGTATGCCGTGCCTTGCGCCGCGCGCTGCTCGACTGGGGCGTGCCCGAACGCGCCAAGCTCGACAACGGCCAGGACTACGTCAGCGAGCGCGTGCAGCGCACCTTCGCGGGGCTGGGCGTGGACGTGCACCTGTCGGCGCCGTTCAGCCCCTGGGAAAAGCCTCATATCGAGCGTCTTTTCCGCACCTTCTCGCACGACCTGCTGGAGCTGCTGCCGGGCTATATCGGCCACAACGTCGCCGAAGCGCAGGCGCTGCGCGCCAGCAAAAGCTTCGCCGAGCGCCTGTTCAAGAAGAACGAGACGGTGGAAATCCGCCTCACCGCCGCCGAGCTGCAGGCGTTCTGCGACCGCTGGTGCCGCGACCTGTACGCGCACGAACCGCGCCACGGCCTGGGCGGCATGACGGTGTTCGAGCGCGTGGCCAGCGCCGGCGTGGAAGTGCGCCGCGTGGAAGACATGCGCGCGCTCGACCTGCTGATGGCCGAGGCCCCCGGCGACCAGGGGTTGCGCACCGTCGGCAAGAAAGGCATCCGCGACGGCGGCCTGTATTACGCGGCGCCGGAACTGGGTGCACTCGTGGGCCAGCAGGTGCGCGTGCTGTACGACGAAGCCGACCTCGGCCGCGTCGTGGTCTACCACGACGACACCTTCGTCTGTGTGGCGGAGTGTCCCGAAGTGCTGGGCACCTCGCGCCGTGAAATCGCCATCGAAGCCAAGGCGCGGCAGCAGCGCGAGATCGCGGAACGCCGCAAGGAACTCAAAGCGCTGGGCCGCAAGGCCAAGACGCGCGAGATCGCCTTCGAGATCCTCGAGGCGCGCGAGCGCGCCGCCAAGGCGCTGTCCGTGCTGCCGGCGCCGACCGTCGCGCACCTCACGCCCGCCATCGAGCAGGCCGGCGCCGCGGCGGCCGCGCTCGACGCCGCCGACCTGCCGCACGACCAGCGGCCTGTCACCCAGGCCGACATCGACCTGGTGCACCGCATGAACCGCGAGGTGCAGCAGCAGGACGAAAACGAGGAAGACCGCTTCCGCCGCGCCATCCGCCTGCTCGCGCAGGGCGATGCCATCGACGAGATCAACGCGCGCTGGCTCAAGAGCTACCGCGGCACGCCCGAATTCAGCGGGCGGTGGATGGTGTTCGAGGACTTCGGCGGCGAGGCGTTCGGCCTCGGCACCGCTTACGACCACCTGCGCCCGAGCGGCGCCCATCGAGGGGAACTGTGATGCGTACCAAGATCGTACCCGTCAGCAACGTGGCGCGCCTGTCGGCCGCCAGCGAAGCCCTGCTGGACCGCGCCGCCGGCATGCCCGGCATGGGCCTGATCCACGGCGACACCGGGCTCGGCAAGACCACGGCGGTGACCTGGCTGATCACGCGCAACAACGGCGTCTACGTGCGCGCGCTCAGCACCACCACGCCGAGCAGCCTGCTGCGCACCATCGCGCGCGAGCTGGACCTGGACCCGCGCCCGAGCAACGTCGAGACGGTCGAGGCCATCGTGCAGCGCCTGGCCGAGACCGGGCGGCCGCTGTTCGTCGACGAAGCCGATTACCTGGTCAACCGCGCAGCGCTGGTCGAAACCCTGCGCGACATCCACGACCTCGCCACCGTGCCGGTGGTGCTGATCGGCATGGCCGGCATCCAGCGCAAGATCAAGGCGCGCCAGCAGCTCACCGGGCGCATCGCGCAATGGGTGGAGTTCCAGCCCGCGACGCGCGAGGACGTGCGCCTGCTGGCGCAGCACCTGGCCGAGGTGGAGATCGACGACGCGCTGCTGGGCGCGCTGCACGAGGCCACGCACGGCTCCATGCGTCTCGCCGTGGTGGGCCTCTCGCACATCGAGGCGCGCGCCAAGGCCAAGGGGCAGAAGCGCATCGGGCTGGCCGACTGGCCGGCGGGCACGAACTTCTTCTTCGGCGACGCGCCGCGTCGTCCGGCCAAGGCCGCCTGACCATGCTGCCGAAGACGCGCTACTTCACGCTGCGCCAGCGCGCCAGGAAGAAGCGCCGCCAGCGGCTGTGGCAGGCGATGCGCATCATGCGCCAGTTCACCGTGCGCGAGCTGATGGCCGCCTGCGAGGTCGAGGAACGCCGCACGGTGCAGGCCTACCTCAGCCTGCTGCGCCGCGCCGGCTTCCTGCGCGTGGTGCACGCCGACGGCGCGCGCCACGAGCCGTCGCGCTACCACCTGATCCGCGACAGCGGCCCGCACGGCCCGTCGGTAATCCACCGCGGCCGCACCGTGTGGGACCTCAACACCGACAAGGAGTACCCGCTGTGAGCCAAGACGAAGACTGGCTGACCGTGCTGCGCGAAGCCTGCGCCGCCAGCTCGCAGGCCGCGGTGGGCCGGCGCATCGATTACTCGGCCGCCGTGGTCAACCAGGTGCTGAAAGGCACCTACACGGGCGATCTGCGCAGCGTGCGCAAGGCCGTCGAGGGCGCCCTGATGGGGCTCACCGTGAACTGCCCGGTGATCGGCGAGCTGCCGCGCCACCGCTGCCTCGAATACCAGCGCCGCGGTTTCGCCGCCACCAACCCGCTGCGAGTGGCGCTGGCGCAGGCGTGTCCGACGTGTCCGCATCGACGTGGAGCCTCGTCATGAGCATCGTCATCGATCCCGCGCGCGACGACCGGCTGGGCTGGCGCGAGCCGCGCGAGCGCCGGCAGGAATGGAACGACAAGGCGGGCAGCGTCTACGACGAGCATCCGCATACACGCCCCCTGTGGCCGTGGGAGCGCGATCCGGACGACGAACCGCCGCCGTGCGTCGGCGAGCGCTTCCGCGACACGCTGTCCGACATCCACCACGCCGCGGCCGACGCGGCCTCCACCAAGGAATGAACATGTCCACCGACGCCGACAAAATCCGCGAAGCGCTGCGCGCCTCCGGCACCGGCATGACCACCGCCGAGCTGGCCGACGCCACGGGCCTCGATGTCGAAACGATCCGCAAGCAGATGTACGCCGCCAAGCAGCGCGGCGAAGTGCGCGTCGAGATCGTCGACGGCAAGGCGACGTACGCGTTCGAGCCCGGCTATGTGCCGGCACCGCGCGGCCGCCGTCCCCATCGCGGCGATCGCCAGGCGAAGGCGCCTGCCGCCGCGGCGCCGACCGCGCCCGCCACGAGCGAGGAGGCGAAGGCGTCGCCGCTCGCCGAGTTGCTGCAGTTCCTGCGCACCACCGGCGCGATGGCTGACGAGACACTGGAACGCGCGGTGCGCATTCCGCTGCCGCCGCCGGTGATCCTGCAGCTCACTCAGGCCACCAGGGCCCTGCACGGTGCCACGTTCTCGCTGATCGGAGCGCCGCAGTGAGCGAGGCCCCGAAGACCCACCGCGTCACGATCGTCATCGAATCGGTCGAGGGCAGCGACACCGTGAACATGACGATGACCTTCAGCACGCCGCCCGTGCTGAGAGGACAGCCGCCGGCCAGCCAGTATCTGGCCGGCCTCGCCTACGACGCCATCGCCAAGGCATGCCCCGGAGAAGCCCGTGTCCAAGTCGCCCACCACCACTGACATCCCCGCCGGCTACCGGCAGGACGCCCAGGGCCGGCTGGTGCATGAAAGCCAGATCAAGCCCATCGACCAGGCGCGCGACGCGCTGGTCGCCGAGCTGGTCGCCAAGGGCCGCGCCGTGCAGGCCAAGCTGGCCGACTACAAGCGCCAGGCCTTCGCCGACATCGACGCGTTCGTGGCGCTGTCGGCCGAGCAGTACGGCGTGCACCTCGGCGGCCGCAAGGGCAACGTCACGCTGCTCAGCTTCGACGGTCGCTACAAGGTGGTGCGCGCGATCGCCGAACACATCCAGTTCGACGAGCGCCTGCAGGCGGCCAAGGCGCTGATCGACACCTGCCTGCGCGACTGGACCGAGGGCGCGCGCCCCGAGATCGTCACGCTGGTGCAGGACGCCTTTCGCGTCGACGCCGCCGGCAACATCCGCACCGGCAACGTGCTGGCGCTGCGCCGGCTCGACATCGCCGACGCGCGCTGGCAGCGCGCCATGCAGGCCATCGGCGACGCCGTGCAGGTGGTGGGCTCCAAGAGCTATGTCCGCCTGTACGAGCGCGACGACGCCGGCCAGTACCAACCCATCAGCCTGGACATCGCGGGGGTGTGACGTGCAACTGCAGGTGAATGAGAGTGGCGCCTGGCGCCGCGTGGTCGAATTCGATGCGAGCCAGCGCGAGGCCGTGCTGGCGGCGCTGCCGCCGCTGGCGCGCGCGCTCGGCGGCGGCGCGCGCTGGTGCGTGCTGCACGCCGACGGCACGCGGGAATGGCTGGGCACGCTGTCCGAAGCCACCGCCGACTTCGCCCGCGAAGCGGCCACCACGGGAGTCTGAAGATGGATTGGAAGCCGATCACCGCCACCGCGCCCGCGCCCACCGAGGACGTGCTGGTCAGCGCGCTGCTGCCGGGCGAGGACATGCCGCAGACTTTCATGGCGTGGCGGCGCGCGCTCAGGCCGGACGAGTTCGTGTTCAGCGGCACGGAAACGCCGTGCCGCGGCGTCTACGCCTGGGCGCCGGTGCCAGAGCCGGCACCGCGGCCGACGGAGGCCGCATGATGCAGCCGGCCGCCGATCCGCGCGCGGCGCGCCGCCGGCGCCAGCTCGCCGCCATCCACGTCGCGCGGCAGCAGCTCGGCATGGACGACGACGCCTACCGCGACCTGCTGGCGCGCGTGTCGGCCGCGCACGGCCGGAGCGTTCGCAGCAGCGCGGCGCTGGACGCGGCGCAGCGCCGCGCCGTGCTCGACGAGCTGCGCCGCCTCGGCGCCGCGCGACCGCGCGCCGGCCGCATCAAGCCCGCGGCATATCCCGGCCGGCCGCACAACGCCGACAGCCGGGCCATGCCGGACCTGATCACCAAGATCGAGGCGCAGCTCGCCGACATGAAGCTGCCGTGGAGCTACGCCGACGCCATCGCCCGGCAGCAGCACGGCATCGCCCGCGTGGCGTGGGTGCGCCAACCCGATCAACTGCGCGCCATCATCGCCGCACTGCACGTGGAGCAGGAAAAGCGCGACCTCAACACCGCCGTCGATGCCCGCCTCAAGGCGCTGGGCTGGCCGCCCGAGCGCGTGGTCGAGCTGCTGCGCCCGTTGCGGCCGAACTGGCGCCGGCACCGGCCGTCGCTGCGGCTGGTGCTGCAGTACCTGGACGCGCAGGGCTGAGCGATGTCCGTCCGCATCACCTGCCCGAGCTGCGGCACCGACTTTCCGGCGGAAGCCGGCCTGGTCGAAGGCGACGCCAAGCGCCTCGGCGCGGTGCTGGCCGGTATGGAGCCGGTGCTCGGGCGCGCGGCGCTGCAGTACCTGCACCTGTTCAAGCCGGCCAAGACCTCGCTGCGCCTCGCGCGCGCGGTGCGGCTGCTGGCCGAACTGGCCGACCTGGCCGACGCCGGCACCGTCTGCCGCGACGAACGCGCCGGCGTGCGCCGCCCGGCCGCTGCCGAGCTGTGGGCGGCCGGCATCGAGCAGATGCTGATGCAGCGCGATCGCCTGGTGCTGCCGCTCGCCAATCACAACTACTTGCGACAGATCGTTTTCGGGATGGCGGACGCGGCCGAAGCCGCCGCCGAGCGCGCGCGAGCAGGCGCTGCGCGAAGGCCGGCGACCGGCCGCCCCGGCGCCCGTGGTGCAGGAGGATGCGCTCACCAACGAACTGCGCTACCTGGCCAGCCAGCTCGAGTACGGCGCGCTCGACAAGGCGGAGTACGCCAGGCGCGTGGCCGACGCCAAGCGGCGCTACGGAGGTGCGGCATGAGCGAGGACCTGTTCGGCGGCGCCGACCAGCTCGATCCGGCCAAGGCGCTGGAGCACCTGCAGGTGCCGCGCACGCACCGCTGGGAAGGCACGCTGCGCGACATGCTGGACGCGGTGACCCACGCGCTGACGGAGCCGCTGGGCACCGAGCAGGCGCAGCGGCTGGCGCCGGCGGTGGTGCTGACCCTGTGCGACACCGTGGGCGGCAGCGTGTGCTACCTTCCGCGCGGCGCGGTGCTGCACCAGGCGATTCGCGACGCGCAGCTCTTCCACGACTGGCGCTACGGCGGCCTGCTACCGCCGGCGCTGGCCCGGAAGTACCGGCTGGCCGTGCAGACCGTGTACGAGATCATCGCGCGGCAGCGCGAGTTGGCCCGGCGACAGGAGCCGGATTTGTTTGGGTTTCAGGATGAGACAGGGGGATCAACGTGATGAGATGTTGTTCGGGACTGATGTTCATCATCATGGCGCTGGTGCCTGCCTGGGCCAATGCTGCGGAGACGGCAGGGGATGTTGTCAAAAAGCTGGCCATATTGGATGCCCGCGACGGATTCCCCGCCGGGATGCCAGCTTCCAAAGCCACCAATATGCTGGCGCGCGCAGCGGCACTGTGTAAGCCGAACAATGAAGTCGATGATGAAGTTGCTCACCTCGGCGACATGATTGCCTTCACGCACAACCTGCTCAAGAAGCAGAATTTGAACGTCAGCCGCTACGATCTTCTGGACGTTGTCAACGGCATTCTCGGGGACGGTAAGGCAGGACATGACTGCGCCGCCGTGCTGTCGATGTACGCGACCCTGCGTACCATGAAAGAGAAACAGGCGAGCCATATTGAAGCCTACAAGGTGATTCAAGGGCTACGCGACAACGGCATGCTGTGAAGCACCCAAGCCCCGCCCCGCGCGGGGCTTCTTACATCGGGCTGAAACGCAGCCCGCCCCCCATCTAAACGACCTTTGACGGCACCTTTCCGGTGCCGCCGCGCGGCGCCGCCCACGAGGACGCCGCGATGCCTTTCTCTCCGACCCGCACCTGGCGCTGGTGGATCGTCGCCGCCGCGCTGCTGCTCGCCATCGCCATCGTCGCGCCTGCGCAGTTGGGCGTGCTGCTGCTGAAGTTCGGCCAGCAGGTGCTGGCGGCGCTGGTGGGCTACCAGCTCAGCAAGGTTACGCTGATCCACGCCGTGCCGGAGCCGATGCGCGAGGTGCCGGTGGTGTCGGCCGCGCTCACCGTGGGCCGCGCGCTGGTGATGTTGGGCGCCATGCTGGCCGTGGGGCTGGGGCTGTGAGCGGCTGGCTCGGCAATCTGCTCGCGATCGCCGGCTTCTGGATGCTGCTGTGGCCGGCGTGCTCCGCGCGCGCGGCAAAACAGCCGACGGCACCGTACCGCGCCCTGCTCGGCGCCATCGTGCTGCTGTGGGGGCTGATCGCCGGCGCCGGCGCGGCGCACGGCGGCGAACTGCCCAGCGCCGCGCGCGTCTGGCAGCCGACGGTGATTCGGGAGGCGCGCGCCGTGTGGGGCGTGTCGGCGCCGGCGTCGCTGTTCGGCGCGCAGATCCACCAGGAATCGCACTGGGACGCTTCCGCGCGCAGCGCCTATGCCGCCGGCATGGCGCAGTTCACCGCGGCCACCGCGCGCGACATGGCGCGCTGGTACCCCGAGTTGGGGCCGGCCGATGCGGTCAATCCTCGCTGGGCGATCCGCGCGCTGGTGCGCTACGACCGACGCCTGTGGTCGAACCTCGCCGACACGGCGACGGACTGCGACCGCTGGGCGATGACGCTCTCCGCCTACAACGGTGGCAGCGGTTGGCTGACGCGCGACCGCGCCCTGTGCCGACGCGAGATTGCGTGCGACCCCTCGCGCTGGTGGGGTCAGGTCGAGCGCCAAACCCAGCGCGCGGACTGGGCGCGGGCGGAGAACCGCGCCTATCCGTCCCGCATCCTGCTGACGCTGCAACCTCGCTACGAGGACGCCGGCTGGCCCGGTGCGGTGGCGTGCCGTGGCTAAGCCCATGCTGATCGCCGTCGCCGGCATCCTGCTCTGCGCGGTCGCCTGCTGGACGTCGGGCTATCTGCTCGGCCATCGCCGCGGCCACGACGCCGGCGTGGCCGAACAGGCCAAGGCGCTCGCCGCCGCCAGGGCCAACGCCGCCGACCTCGCCGCGCGCCTGCAGACGATGCGCGCCGGCCTTGCCGACGTGCGCACGCGCCTGCAGCAGCAGATCGACGAACACCAACGTCTGGTGCAGCGCGCCGAGCAGGACGTCGCCACACGCGACCAGCGCATCGCCGACCTGCAGCGTGCCGCAAACCAGCGCGCCGCCGACATCCGCAAGGAGACCACCGATGAATCCTGCCAGCCGCTGGCTGATCTGCCTGTATGTCCTGCCGTGGCTCGCCGCCTGTGGCCCCACGCGGACCATCGCACGCCCTGAACCGGTACCGGTGCCGGTGCCGGCCTACAAGCCGCTGCCGGCCGCACTGACCACGCCGCTGGCCGAGCCCGCGCCGCCGCCTGCGCACTGCGTGCTGGGCGGTGTGCCGGCGGTCTGCGTCATCGACGCGCTGGCGTGGGTCGAACAGTGGCGCGCGCTGCTGCAGGCGGCCAACGCCGATCGCGCCGACGCCGCGCGGCTGAGCGCGCCCATCGTCGCACCGGGGACGGCACCGTGAGCCGCGGCAGCGTGGCCACCGCGTCGCTGGAGAGGCTGGCTCAGGGCTGGGACCGCGAGGCCTACGCGCTGGACCAGCAGGCCGCGCGCGATGCGATTGCGCCAATCGAGCGGCGCCTGGCCGGCATGCAGGCGCGCACACGGCGCGCCTGCGCCGACGAGCTGCGCCGCCTGCTGATGCAGGAGGGCCTGCGTGGCTGACGTGATCGACCAGGCCAACGACTTGGCCGACAGCGAGCGCTCCGCGCTGGTGCGCCTGCAGGTGGCGCGCGGCCAGCAGCCGCGCGTGCCGCCGCAGCACGCCACCGACGGCCGGCGCATCTGCATCGACTGTGGCGAGCCGATTTCGCACCAGCGCCTCGCCGCGGTGCCCAACGCCGTGGCCTGCACCGACTGCGAGGCCGCCGCCGAGCACCGCGACCGCCACCACCGCCGGAGAAGCCCGTGGGCACCGTGATCCAGCTCAACGCGCGCGAGGTGCTGATCCTCATCGGCGCTTTCACCGGCCTGGTGTTCGGCTTCGGGCGCCTGCTGCTGGCGCAGTTCGAGAAGCGCATGGACGAACGTTTCCGGGCGCAGTCCGATCTGCGCGACGAGGAGAAGCGCTCGCACGCGCAGCGCATGGAAGCGATCGAGAACAGCCTGGAGTCCACGGCGGGGCGCATTACCGACGTGGTGCATCGAGTGGAGAAACTGCACGCCTCGCTGCCGCTCGAGTACGTGCGCCGTGAGGACTGGATTCGCTTCGCCAGCACCATCGACGCCAAGCTGGACCGCCTGGCCGACATGATCACCTACCGCAATCGAGGGGCACCCCGTGAGTGACATCGACCTCAGCAAGACCCTGCGAGAACAGGTGCGCTGGCGCATCCTGCGCATCCTGGACGTGGGCCGCCCCGGCGGCGTGACCGAGGACACCCTGCAGCTCGCGCTGGACGACGCGCGGCTGCCGGTGACCCCGCACGAGCTGCGCCGCGAGCTGGACTATCTCGAGGACCGCAAGCTGATCACGATCATCGACCGCGACACGTCCACCTGGTCGGCCGAGCTGACGCACCACGGCGTCGACGTCGTCGAGTACACGGTGCCGTGCCTGCCCGGCATCGCCCGTCCGCCGAGGCGGTGAGCCCATGCCCCCGCGCAGCAAGATCGCGCGCCTGCCGCCGGCGGTGAAAGACTGGCTGGACAAGGCGCTGGTGGAGTCGAACTTCAGCGGCTACGAGGCGCTGGCCGCCGAGCTGCGTGCACGCGGCTACGACGTCAGCAAGACCGCCGTGCACCACTACGGGCAGGAGTTCGAGGACCGCTTGCACGACCTGAGGATCGCGCACGAGCAGGCCAAGGCCGTGGTGTCGGTGGTGCCCGACGAAGAAGGTGCGATGAACGACGCGCTTGTGCGGCTGGTGCAGGACCGCCTGTTCAAGCTGCTGCGCAGCGGCGACGGCAAGATCGACCTGGCCAAGGTAGGGCGCGCGATCGCCGACCTCGGCCGCGCCAGCATCCAGCAGAAGAAGTGGCAGGCGGAGGTGCGGGCGAAGGTGGAAGCGGCGGCGCAGCAGGTGGAGGCCAAGTGCCGCGCGGCGGGAATCAGCCCGGAGACGCTGGCCAGCATCACCCAGGACATCTACGGCATCGCATGAACGCGCCCGCGCTCCCGCTGTACGCCTACCAGCAGCGCTGGCTCGCCGACGACAGCCGCTTCAAGATCGCCATGTTCGCGCGCCAGTGCGGCAAGACGTTCACCAGCACGCTGGAGCTGGTGCTTGACTGCGTGCGCGCCGAAGCGCTGGGCCAGCGTCGGCGTTGGGTGATCCTGTCTCGCGGCGAGCGGCAGGCGCGCGAGGCGATCAACGAGGGCGTGAAGCTGCATTTGCGGGCGCTGCAAGCCGGCTTCAACGACTACGAATACGGCTGGGCGCCGGACACCCGCGCGCTGGAAGTGGAGCTGCCGGGTGGCAGCAAGATCACCGCGCTGCCGGCCAACCCGGACACCGCGCGCGGTTTCAGCGCCAACGTGCTGCTGGACGAGTTCGCGTTCCACCAGGACAGCCGCGCGATCTGGCGCGCGCTGTTCCCGGTGATCTCCAAACCCGGTCTCAAGCTGCGCGTGATCTCCACGCCCAACGGCAAGGGCAACAAGTTCTACGACCTCATGAGCGGCCACGACGACGGCTGGTCGCGGCACGTCACCGACATCTACCAGGCCGTCGCCGATGGCCTGCCGCGCGACATCGAGGAGCTGCGCCGCGGCGCCGGTGACGAGGACCTGTGGGCGCAGGAGTTCGAGCTGAAGTGGCTCGACGAGGCCAGCGCCTGGCTGGACTTCGATCTGATCACCGGCTGCGAGCACGACGCCGCCGGCATGCCCGAGCATTACCAGGGCGGCCCGTGTTTCATCGGCGTGGACATCGCTGCGCGCAACGACCTGTTCGTGATCTGGGTGCTGGAGCAGGTCGGCGACGTGCTGTGGACGCGCGAAATCGTCGAGCGCAAGCGCGCCAGCTTCGCCGAGCAGGACATGCTGCTGGACGACGTATTCCGCCGCTACCGCGTGCTGCGGGCCTGCATGGACCAGACGGGCATGGGCGAGAAGCCGGTGGAGGACGCCAGGCGCCGCCACGGCGAGGCGCGCGTGGAGGGCGTGCTGTTCACCGGCCCGAACAAGCTGACGCTCGCCACGCGCGGCCGCGAGCACTTCGAGGACCGGCGCCTGCGCATTCCCGCCGGGCGCAACGAGCTGCGCGCGGATCTGCACAAGCTGCGCCGGGTCAGCAGCCCGACCGGCGCGCCGCGCTTCGTCGCCGACGCCGACAGCAACGGCCACGCCGACCGGGCGTGGGCGTGCTTCCTCGCCGTCAACGCCGCCGGCGGCGGGCAGGAAACCTTCGCGTACCACCGCATCGCGCCCGACGCCGAGCTGCCGCGCGCGATCAAGCGCGGCGCCGGCTGGCGCGCCGCAAAGGGTATCTTCTGACCATGGCCATCTCGCGCATCCTCGGCCCCGACGGCCGCCCGATCGAACTCGACACGCTCACCGAGGAGCTGGCGGCTCCCAGCATCACCGGCATCCGCCAGGTGTGGTACCCGTCGGTGGCCAACGGGCTCACGCCGACGCGGCTGGCCGACATCCTGCAGGGCGCCGCCGACGGCAACGCCTACGACTACCTCACGCTGGCCGAGGAGATGGAGGAGCGCGATCTCCACTACGCCAGCGTGCTCGGCACGCGCAAGCTGGCACTGTCGGCGCTGGATGTGCGCGTGGAGGCGGCCAGCGACGACGCCGACGACGTGCGCCGCGCCGACGCGCTGCGCGAGGTGGTGGCCGCGCCGGAGTTCGGCGAATTGGTGGCCGACCTGGTCGATGCGCTCGGCAAGGGCTACGCGGTGAGCGAGATCCTGTGGGATCGCAGCGGCAAGACGTGGATGCCCGAGCGCTACGCGCCGCGCGACCCGCGCTTCTTCCAGTTCGACCGCGAGACCGGCCGCGAGCTGCGCCTGCTTGATGCGTCCGACCTGGTCGATGGCGTGCCGCTGGCGCCGTACAAGTTCATCGTGCACCTGCCGCGCATTCGCGCCGGCCTGCCGATCCGCGGCGGCTTGGCGCGCCTCGCCGCCGTGGCGTACATGTGCAAGGCGTGGACGTGGCGCGACTGGATGGCGTTCGCCGACATCTACGGCCTGCCCATGCGCGTGGGCCGCTACGGGCCGGGCGCGAGCGAGGACGACATCGCCAAGCTGCTGGCGGCGGTGGCCAACCTCGGCAGCGATGCGGCGGCGGCGATCCCGGACAGCATGCGCATCGACTTCGAGCAGGCCGCGCAGACGCAGGGCGCCGGCGAGTTCTTCCGGTCGCTCGCCGAGTGGTGGGACAAGCAAGTCAGCAAGGGCGTGCTCGGCCAGACCATGACCGCCGACGACGGCGCCAGCCTGGCCCAGGCGCAGGTGCACCAGCTCGTGCGCCTGGACATTCTCACCGCCGACGCCAAGGCGCTTTCGAACACGCTGCAACGGCAACTGGTGCGGCCTTTCATCGACCTGAACTTCGGGCAGGCCGGCCGCTATCCGCGCCTGGACCTGGTGGTGCCGAAGCCGGAGAACACGCAGCTCCTGGTCGACGCCTTGCAGAAGCTGGTGCCGCTCGGTTTGGAAGTCGAGCAGAGCGTGATCCGCGACAAGCTGGGCCTGCCCGACCCGGACAAGGGCGCCGTGCTACTGCGCCAGCCGACGGCGGCGCCGCCCACCGCCACTGCGGCAAACCGCGAGCAGCCGGCCGCGGCGCCGGCCGACACAGCCGATCGCATGACCGGCCAGCTCGAGCAGGATCTGCAGCCGACCACCGATGCGTGGCTGGACCGCATCCACGCGCTGGTGCAGCGCGCGCAATCGTTCGACGAGATCCGCGAGGGGCTGCTGGCGCTCACCGGTGAGCTGAGCCTGGACGACTACGCGCGCGCCATGCAGCAGGCGCTCACCGCCGCCAGCATGGCCGGCCGCTATGACATCCTGCAGGAGGCCGGCGGTGGCTGACCCGCAGGGCCGCGCCTTCAACCTGCCGTTCAAGGAGCAGGCGGCCTTCTTCCAGCGCAAGGTCAACGTCCCCACGCAACGCTGGGACGACCTGCAGCGCGAGGATCACGCGCACGGCTTCATGGTCGCCGGCGTGACCCGCATGGACATGCTCGACGACTTCCGCCAGGCGGTGGAGCAGTACCAGGCCGGCGCCACGCTGGAGCAGTTCCGCACCGACTTCGATCGCATCGTGGCGAAGTACGGCTGGAGCTACCGCGGCTCGCGCAACTGGCGCAGCCGCATCATCGCCGAAACGAACCTGCGCACCAGCTACCAGGCGGGACGCTGGGAGCAGTTGCAGGCGATCAAGCACCGCCGCCCGTACTGGGAGTACGTGCACGCCGACGGCGAAGCGCATCCGCGCCCCCAACACCTGGCGTGGAACGGCAAGGTGCTGTCGGCGGACGATCCGTGGTGGGGCGTGCACTATCCGCCCAACGGCTGGGGCTGCAAGTGCACCGTGCGCGCGCTGTCGCCGCGGGATCTGGCCGCGCGCGGCAAGGACGGCCCCGACCCCGCGCCCGAGGATCCGCCACAGGCCGACGGCCAGCCGGCCGGCGTCGACAAGAGCTTCGACTACAACGTCGGCACGGCCGCGCGCTCGATGCCGGCCGCCGTGCGCTTCGGCCAGCGCGTGATGGGCCTGCCGCCGGCGTGGCGCGACGCGGTGCTGGCCGACGCGCAGCGGCGGCCGACGGACCTGTTCGCGGACTGGCCGGCCGTCGTGACGCGCGCCGTCGGGGAGACGGCCGCGCTGGCGCGGCAGCCGAAAGGCACGGCGCATCCGCTGGGGTTCCTGCGGCCGCAGGTGGCGCAGGCGCTGGAAGCCGGCGCCGGGCTGGAGGAGCGCCGCTTCGTCGCACCGCGCGCCGACACCGCGCTGTTGGGCGCCGACGATACGCAGGTCTACCACGCGCTGCGCTCGGCAACGGGCGCCGTCGACGCCCGGCTGGCGCAGGCGCTGAAGGAACTGCCACAGCGTTTGGCCGACCCGGCCACGACGGTGCTGTGGGACACGGCGCCGCCGGATCAGCGCAACGCCGCGCCGTCGCTGATCTACGCCTGGGCGCTGCAGGACGGGCGCTGGGTGAAGGCGGTGTTCCGCTTGGACGAGCGCCGCGGCGGCCGCGCCATGCGCAAGGCGCAACTGGCGGCCAACTGGCTGGTCACGGTGGAGATCGTGGAGGCCTACAACCTGGCCGAAGCGAAGTACGTGCGGCTGGCCGGGGAGGTGAAGTAGTGCGGACGCGGGCCGGATTCGAACCGGATAATACGCTGGCGGACCACCGTAACCGTTCCCATTGGAAACACCGCGTCCGTGGGGTCATTGTACGCCCCGCCGATCGCGCCGCAAGCGAGGGGGCGTCATGGCCGGCGCGATGATCGAAGTCCGCGTCGACGGCCGCGCCGGTGCCGAACTGGCCAGGATCGCCGATCGCGCGGGCGACCTGGCCGACGCGCTGCGCGAGTTCGGCGAGTACCTGCTGGAATCCCACGACCGGCGCTTCGCGCAGGGCGTGGCGCCGAACGGCGCGCCCTGGGCGCCGCTGGCCGCCAGCACGCTGGCGCGCAAGCGCGGGCCAGGCATCCTGCGCGAGAGCCAGCGCCTGCGCCAGAGCCTGCGCTACCAGCTCGCCGGCGACACGCTGCAGTTCGGCACCGACGTCGTCTATGCCGCCGCCCAGCAGTTCGGCCTGCCCGCGCGCACCCTTCGGCCGAAGCACGGCAAGGCGCTGTGGTGGCCGGGTCTGCCGCATCCGGTCGCCGCCGTCCACCACCCCGGCCTGCCGCCGAGGCCCTTCATCGGCGTGTCCGACGACGACCTCGCCGAACTGGGCCGGATCGTGGCCGGCTACCTGCTCGACGGGGCGACCGCCTGAGCGGGCCTGTGAGCGCCACGGAGGGCTCCGGTGCGGTTGGGGTATTCCCGGCGGGGCGGGCCGGGCCGTTAAACGGGTTTTAAATGCCTCTGGCGCCCGTTAGGCTTGCGCATCGGGAACGGGGAGGCCACGGAATGGAAGATATGAGCACCAGCATTGTCCTGCGCTACGCCGGTACGGCCGTCGAGGCCGGCGCGATGGACGTGTATGCCGCCGCTGCCAACATGGTGGCCTTTTCCGATTTCGTCGTCGCGGCCGCGCACGGCGTCTTCGGCGAGCAGACGGAGGTGCGCGCTGAGGTGCGCGCCTTCCAGCGCGGATCGTTCGCCACGGACCTGATGTTTCACCTGGCCGGCGCCGCCGCCAGCGTCCTTGCCACGACGTCCGACACGGGCCGCCTGCTCACCACCATCAAGGAAGCACTGGGGCTATACCGTTTTCTCCACGGACAGGCGCCGGCGAAGGTCGAGCACACGTCGGACCGCTCGGTGCATGTCACCAACAACACCGGGCAGGTCATCACCATCAACATCGAGTCGCTGGCTCTGACGCTCAACAGTCGCGCCGGCGAGGCCGTGCAAACGTTCGTCGCCGGCGCGCTCGATCGACCGGGCATGGAGTCGGTCAGCGTGTCCGATGCCCAAGGGGCGCCTCTCGCTTCGGTGCAGCAGGGCGAGGCCTCCTACTACCGCCGCATCGACACCGACCAGCTTCTTCTGGAGAATGTCGTGCGGCAAGCGCTCATGATCGAGATGCCGAGCTTCAAGGATGGCAACAAGTGGCGATTCTGGGACGGCCAGAACTCGGTCCCCATCGCCATCGAGGATGAAGCGTTCCTGCGCCGGGTGGATGCCGGCGAGCCCTTCCGCAAGGGCGACGTGCTGATCGTGGACCTGCGCGTGACGCAGATCCGCTCCGGTCCGAACCTCAAGACCGAGCGCACGATCGTCAAGGTTGCGGAGCACAAGGAACGCGTGGGCGACCAGCTCCCGCTGATCGGCTAGCCTTACACCCACCTGAAACCCCGCCCCGCATGCCGCTCGCCACGATGGCGGCATGCCGCATCGCACGCACCGCTTTGCCCTGAACGTCGAGCTGATGCCCTCCGCCGAGGGCGCGGCGCCGACGTGGGTGGAACTGATTCCCGCCGGCCCCGACGTGGTCGGCCGCGACGGTCGCCGCTGGACCTTCGACCCGGCCGCGGCCGACGCCGTGCTCGCCGCGTTCGCGCAGCGCGGCATCGATCTGCTGATCGACTGGGAACACGCCAGCGAGACCCGCGCCCCGAACGGCCTCGAGGCCCCTGCCGCCGGCTGGACCCAGCAGCTGGAGCTGCGCGACGGCAACGCGCTGTGGGGCCGCGTCGAGTGGACGCCGCGCGCCGCGCAGCAGATCGCCGACCGCGAGTACCGCTTCCTCTCGCCCGTGTTCGAGTACGAGCCGGCCACCGGCCGCATCGTGCGTCTCGTCAGCGCGGCGCTGACCAACAAGCCCAACCTGCCGCTCAAGGCCCTCAACCAGGAGAACCCCTCCGTGTCCCTTTCCGCAGCTCTTGCCGCGGCGCTCGGTCTCGCCACCGACGCCACCGACGAGGCGGCCGTCGCCGCCGTGAACCAACTCAAGGCCACCGCCACGGCGGCGAACCGCGAGCAGACCCCCAGCCTGGACAAGTACGTGCCGCGCGCCGACTACGACCAGGTGCTGGCGCGCGCCACCAATGCCGAGCAGGCGCTGGCCGAGCGCAAGCGGGCCGACCACAAGGCAGCCGTGGACGCCGCGATCGATGCCGCGCTCAAGGCCGGCAAGATCGCGCCGGCCAGCGCCGACTACTACCGCGCCACCTGCGCCGAGCAGGACGGCCTGGAGCGCTTCAAGGCGTTCGTCGCCACGGCGCCCGGCATCGCCGACCCGTCCGGCCTGGACGGCCGCAAGCCGGCCGGCACCGCCACCGCGCTCAACGCCGAGGAGCAGGCCGTCGCCCGCGCCTTCGGCATGAGCGCCGAGGACTACGCGAAGGCGAAGAGCGCCTGAGCGCCACCACGAGGACACCACCGACATGATCATCACGCCTTCCTCGCTCACCGCGCTCTTCGTCGCCTTCCGCGCCGAATTCCAGCGCGCGCAGGCGGACACCCCGACCGACTGGCAGAAGATCGCCACCGAAGTCCCGTCGACCAGCAAGAGCAACACCTACGGCTGGCTTGGCCAGTTCCCGCAGTTCCGCGAATGGGTCGGCGACCGCGTGCTGAAGGACCTCGCGGCGCACGGCTACAGCATCGACAACAAGTCGTTCGAGTCGTCGGTCGCGGTGGACCGCGACGACATCGAGGACGACAACATCGGCATCTACAAGCCGCTGTTCGTCGAGATGGGCCGCGCCGCCAAGGCGCATCCGGACGAGCTGGTGTTCGCGCTGCTCAAGGCCGGCACCAGCACGCTGTGCTACGACGGCCAGAACTTCTTCGACACCGACCACCCGGTCTACCCGAACGCGGACGGCACGGGCGTGGCGGTGTCGGTGGCCAACGCCGACGTGGACACCGTCGCGCGGCCGAACAACCCGACCTGGTACCTGCTGGACGTCAGCCGCGCGCTCAAGCCGGTGATCTTCCAGAAGCGCCGCGACTACAACCTCGCGGCCATGACCAAGCAGGACGACGAGGCGGTGTTCACCAGCAAGAAGTATCGCTACGGCGTGGATGCGCGCGTGAACGTGGGCTTCGGCTTCTGGCAGTTCGCCTTCGCCAGCAACCAGGCGCTCGACGCCACCGGCTATGCCGCCGCGCGCAAGGCCATGCAGGGCTACACCGCCGACGGCGGCCGCCCGCTGGGCATCCGCCCGAACCTGCTGGTGGTGCCGCCTTCGCTGGAAGGCGCCGCGCGCAGCCTGCTGGTCAAGGACGCGCAAGGCGGCAACCAGTGGGCCGGCACCGCCGATCTGCTGGTCACGCCCTGGCTGACCTGAGCCCGGATCGGAGCGAGCTGATCGCCGTTCATCGACATGCGCCGGCGGCCACGCGCCGCCGGCCGCTTGAAGGAGCCTGAAATGCCGTTGCAGACCCTGATCACCGTGACCGCCAAGCGCGACGGCTTCCGCCGCGCCGGCCGCGCCTGGTCCACCGCGCCCACCACCGTGCCCGCCGACGCGTTCGACACCGACCAGCTCGCCGCGCTGCACCGCGAGCCGATGCTGGTGGTCGAGGAGCGCCAGGCGGAAGCGCCCGAGGGCGACGCCGAGCCGGTGAAGGCGGAAGCACCCGAGGGCAACACCAAGTCAGCGAAGAAGGCCGGCAAGTGAGCCTCACGCTGCCCAGCGCGAGCGACCTGCTGGCGCACTACGCCGTCGGCGAGATCGCCGAGGTGGCCACGCCCAAGGACTATCCGGCGGTGGAGCCGGCCTTGCTGCGCGCGGCCGCCGCCGGCGATCCGCTGGACGCGTGGACGCCCGAGCAGCAGGCCGCCGCGCAGGCGGCGCTGGCGCGCATCGCCGTCGCCATCGAGCGCGCCGGCAGCGAGGCCGGCTACTACCTGCGCTTCCGTGCCGACACCGCCGCGCCGCCGGCGTGGCTCGCCGACGATTTGGCCGAGCTGGCGCGCTACCACCTCTACGACACCGCCGGCGCCAAGGATTCCACGGTGCGCCTGCGCTATCAGGACGTGATCGCGCGCCTGCGCACGCTGGCCGAGGAAGACGCCAAGGCCGGCGCGGGCGTCGGCGGTGCCGGCAGCACCGTGCAGGTGCAAAGCCGCGTACGGCTGTTCAGCCGCGACACGCTGGGAGACCTGTGATGCTCGACGCCCTGGAAGACGCGGTGCTGGCCCGGCTGGAAGCGCTGCGCGCCGCGCAGCCGCGCATCGTGCTGCAGGGCTACGGCGGCGAGCTGTCCGATCCCGACCTGCTGGCCAACCTGGTGCGCAGCGGCCCGGCCGTGCTGGTGACCGTGCCCAAGGTGACCTTCGAGCGCCGCGCCGCGCGGCGCTTCGGCATGGCCATCACCTTCCGCCTGGTCATGGCCATGCGCCATCCGCGCAGCGAGCGCGACACGCGCCGCGGCAATGCGACCGGCGTGGGCACCTACGCGCTGTGGGCGAGCTGCATGCAGTTGCTGGCCGGCTGGCAGCCGTGGGCGGACCGCCCGGGCTGCGAGCCCACCGAGTTCAACAACCTGGTCAGCGGCAGTTTCCAGAGCGATCACCTGTCCGTGCTCGGGCAGACGTTCCGCGTCGCCAACGACTGGAGCGTGCCGGAGCCCACCGATGCCCTGCCGATCGCCGGCATCGACCTCAGCTACTACCTGCAACCCGACGACGGCCAGGCCGATGCCGCCGACCGCGTCGACCCACCGGAGAACCCGTGATGCGCGTGCGCGCCGCCGACGGCCTGCGTGTGCCGATGGAACACGCCCCTCGCTCTTACATCGAGGCGAAACCGCAGGAGGTCGCGGATACGCCTTACTACCGTCGTCGGCTCGCCGCCGGCGAGCTGGTGCGCGTCGACGCGCCGGCCGCGCCGCCGGCAGAGGCCGCCACGCCGCCCGCGCCCAAGAAGGGGAGCAAAGCATGACCATCCAGTTCGACACCATCCCGGCGTCCCTGCGCAAGCCGGGCACGTACATCGAGTTCAACACCGCGCTCGCGGTGCGCACGCTGCCGGCGAACGCACAGCGCGTGTGCCTGATCGTGCCGCTGCTGACGGCGGGCGCCGCCATCGGCACCGCCGCGCCGCTGACGCCGATCCAGGTGAACGACGCCGACGCCGCCGGCGTGCTGTTCGGCGGCACCATCGCGGCCAAGATGGTGCAGGCGGCGGTGACGGCTAACCGTTTCCTGGATCTCTCGTGCATCGGCATCGGCGTGGCCGACGAAGTGACCGAGCCCGACATCACCGCGGCGCTCGACGCGATCGCCGCCGCCGGCTTCGACGTGCTGGTGAGCGCCTGGCAGAGCCAGGTCGCGCTCACCGCACTGCGCACGCACATCGCGTCGGTCACCGACGCGGTGAACCAGCAGGCCGTGCTCGGCGTCGCCGCCAGCACCGACACGCTGGCCGCCACCACTACGCTGGCCACGGCGCTCAACGCCGGCGCCATCACGCTGGCGTTGCTGCCCGGCAGCACCAGCAGCGCCGCCGAGATCGCCGCCGCCTACGCCGCGGTGATCGCCAGCGAGCAGGATCCGGCGCGGCCGCTCAACACGCTGCCGCTGACCGGCATCGCGCCGCCGCCGCTGGCCTCGCGCCTCACCCGCACCGAGCAGGAAACCTGCCTGGCCAACGGCGTCTCGCCGTTGGAGGTCGGTCCCGGCGAGGTGGTGCAGATCGTGCGCGCCATCAGCACCTACACCAAGAACGCCGCCGGCAGCGCCGACATCGCCCTGCTCGACCTCACTACCATGCGCACCCTGTACTACGTGCGCCGCGCCTGCCGCGACCGCATCGTCCAGCGCTTCCCTCGCTCGAAGCTGTCCGGCGCCACGCCGGAGAAGGTGCGCAGCGAGCTGCTGGACGTGCTGAAGAAGCTGGAGGAGCTGGAGATCGTCGAGAACGTCGACGCCAATGCCGCCGCGCTGGTGGTCGAGCGCTCGACGCAGGACCCCAGCCGGCTGAACGCCAGCATCCCCACCGACGTCGTCAACGGCCTGCACGTGTTCGCGGCCCGCGTCGACCTGCTGCTCTGAGAGGACCCCGGACCATGGCCGATATCTACGTCGGACTGATCGTGCTCGAAATCAACGGCGTCGAGTACGAGGTGCAGAGCTTCGAGCCGAACGTGAAGACCAACCGCAAGGTGGTCAAGACCATGAACCGCACCGGCCGCGCGCTGGGCCACGCGAAAGGCATCGAGGAATACGAACTCAAGGTCACTGTCGCCATCCCGAAATCGGGCGAGCCGGACTGGCGCGCGATGCTCGACGCCAAGCTGACCATCTACCCGCAGGACGGCGGCGGCAAGCGCGAAACCTACACCGGCGTGTTCCTGGTCGAGGTCGGCAGCAAGTTCGGCAGCGACAACGAAGCCACGCGCGACCTGACGCTGGGCGCGCTGAACTACTACACCGAATAACGCAGCGCCGGGAGACGGCCCGCCATGCCGGCAACGAGGCGGGAGGAAGCGATCGCGGGGCGCCACCGGCCACGGGCGCCCCGCGGCTTCGACGGAGCTTTGAATGCTCGGCTACATGACCGCAAGGCAAGCGCGCGCCGCCGGCTTCACGCACCACGGCAAGTATTTCGGCGTGCCGATCTGGATCGGCGACCTGGATTCCTTCAGCCCCGTGGTCGCAGCCAAATGGGCGCCGATGGAGGCCGTGATGACGCTATTCCATCACATCGAAGCGACGCTGCACGCGCTGCGCTATCCCGACCACCCGCCCGTGTTCCAGTTCTGGATCGGGCAACTCATCGACATCGAGGACAAGGCATGAGCGACAAACGCTGGGACGGACTCACCATCAGCGGCACGCTGCCCATCGGCGTGCTGTACGCCGGCACGCGCCACCGCGACTACACCCTGCGCGTGCCGCTGGCCGGCGACCTGGTCGACGCGCAGGAGGCCCACCCGCAGGGGCTGGTGCGGCTGGTCGCGCTGGACCTCTACCGCCGTCAGTTGCTGCAGTTGGGCGAGATTCCGGCAGAGGCGATCACCCTGGAGCTGCTGCGCAGCGAACTGACCGAAATCGACATGGCCGAGCTGGAGCGCGCGGACGCCGAGCTGGGAAAAAGGTTCGCGCCGCCGAGGCCGGGCTCCTCGACTGGCGCCGCGTCGAGCACGCCCTCGTCCGTCACGGCTACGCCCTCGCCGACATCCGGCGCATGACCCGCGCCGAGATCGAGACACGCCTCGACCTGCTCGCCGGGCGCACGCCCGGCGCCCGCAAGCGTTACGTCAGCACCCGCCGCCGTCGTTGAGACTGCCTGATGAGCGAGATGAAAGTCGGCTTGAGCGTGCGCGCCGAGGGCAAACAGGCCCAGCGCGAACTGCAGCAGACCGCCGAAGCCACGCAGAACCTCGGCCGCGCCACACGAGATGTCGGCAAGGCGGCGCAGACCGCCGGCGCGCAGGTAAAGCAGGCCGCCAGCGCGCAAGCCGCCGCCATCCGCCAGGCCGCCGCAGGCACCGCCGATGCGCTGGCCGACGTCAAGCGCAGCGGCGGCGCGGCCGGTAACGCCATCAAGCGCGGCATGCAGGACGGCGTGCGCGAAGAGCGTCGCGCCGGCGAAGAAGCCGACCGCCTGGGCGACCGCATCAAGCGCATGCTGCGCCGCGTGGGCGACAGCGGCGGCGTGTTCCGCATCATGGGCCGCGCGGTGCGCAGCGAGCTGAAGCACATCAAGAGCGCGATCGACAGCACCATGGGCAAGCTGGCCGCGTTGGGCGTCGGCTTCAAGACCGGGCAGGCCGTGGTCGCCAGCGCGCGATTGGATCGCGCGCTGATCCGCACGCGCCAAACCGCCGACATGACGCCGGCGCAACAGGCGGACTTGCGTACCCTGCTGTTCCAGCTAGGCCGCAGCAATGGCAACGACGTGGACCGTCTGCGCGAAGGTTTCGACACGTTCGTCGCATCTGGCCTCTCCTACCAACCAGCGAAGGAAGCCATCAAGGCCGTCGACGTTGGCAGCACGATCAGTGACGCCGATCCCACCACACTGGCACGCGGCCTGTTGGTGGGTGCCAAGGCATTCAACTTCGACCTTGCCGAACCTGGCCGCGCGCTCGACATGCTGGAGAAGATGATCGTGGCTGGTCGCGCGGGCAATGCTGAACTGGAGAACCTGTCCGACATCTTTGCTCGCATCGGCCCCAACGCTACGCGCGCCGGACTCGGCTTCGAGCAGACCTTGGCCTTGGTGGAGACGCTTTCCGGCCTGGAGATGCAGCCCGAGCGTCTGGCGACGTTGGGCGAATCCACGTTGCGCCTATGGTCGAACGCCAACTACATGCGCGCTGCAGAGAAGGCTACGCATGTGCGGTTCTTCAATCAGGACGGCTCGCGACGCGACATCGTCGACGTGCTTGCCGACCTGAAAGGTCGTTACGACAAGCTCGGCACCGACCGACAGCGCATGCGCTTCATCTCAGCGGCGTTTGGTCATGCCGATCTGGATACGCAGAAGGGCATCCAGTTTCTGCTGACCGGCAACAACCTGCAGACGTTCCGCGGCACGCAACAACAGGTGGCACAGGCGCATGGTGTGGCGAGCCGCGATCTCGCTGAAAACCGCGCCAGCGCCACGGCTGTCGCCGGCCGCATGCGCAACACGCTCGGCGAAGCGATCGATCGCATGGCGCAGCCGATCAACAAGGCATTCGCGGATGCTGGCAGCTACCTGCTCGACGACCTGAATCTGAGTGGCGAGCAACTGATCGGTGGCACCTTCGTAGCAGGCCTTGGCGCCCACTCCCTTGGCCGCTTCGGCAAGTACGGTCTGGGCAAGATCAGCAAGTGGCTCGATGGCGGCACCGATACATTGCGGAACATCGCCGTCGGTCGCGCGTTGCATGACGCGACCGGCGTGCTTCCGGTGTTCGTCACGAACTGGAGTGGCGCGCCCGCTGCTGCGAGCGGTGGAACGCCGTCGGTTGTACCCACGGGCACCGCTGCCAAGGTCATCGGCGGCGCGGTAGTACCCATCACCGTATCCAGTGCCATAGCCGTCACGGCAGTGCAGCGCGAGAGTGCTATTGAGAACGCGATCGACAGCGGCAAATGGCGCGCCGGCGGCCGCTACGCGAGCCTGCAACCGCTCGATGAGCGACGCCACCTGACGCCCGAGGAGGTCAGCGCGCGCCAGGCAGTGATGCAGGGCATGCCTTTCGAGCAGTGGCGCGCACAGCACGGCGATACGCGCGGATGGTGGCAGCGCTTGAACGAAGGCCCGCGCGACGACTACCTGCGCTGGGTGGCGAGCCAGGCAGCGAAGCTGGACAGCCCCGCTGCTGGCAAGAGCGCATCGCCCGACCAGGTTCAGCAGGTCACCGCCGCGCTGGACGCGGCGCGGCGCGCTTTCGAGTCGATCCTCGGCAAGCCGCTGCGCATCGAAGTGACCAGCGACACGCCGGAGCTGCACGCCAAGGTGGTGCAGCGCGCAGAGCGGGAGGCGCGGCGCGGATGAGCTGGAAAGACACCCTGCTCGATGCAAGCTACCGCGACGTGCCGGTGCAGCTGCTGGACGACACGCTGGCGGCGCGGCGCGCACTGGCGCAGCATGGCATGCCGTACCGCGACGGCGACACCGTCGAGGATCTCGGCCGCGAAGCGCGGCGCTTCGAGCTGCAGGCGGTGTGCTTCGGCGACGCCTACGAGGCAGCGCTGCAGGCACTGCTGCGCGCGCTGGAGGCGCCGGGCGAGGCCACGCTGATCCACCCGGTGTACGGCAGCGTCACGGTGCTGCCCGAGCAGTGGCAGGTGCGCCACAACGCCGAGCGCCCCGACTACGCCGAAGTCGCCATGACGCTGGTGGAGGCCGTCGAGGATCCGCAGTTCTTCGGGCGCGTGTTCCAGTCGGCCGAGGGCGCACTGGCGGCGGGCGTCGACGACGGCATCGACTGGCAGGACCGGCTGCGCGACCTGCTCAGCCGCGTGGACAGCCTGGCCGCGCAGGTGCAGGCGCTGATCGGCGCCGGTTGGGTAAGTCTGGCGGAGCACCTGCTGGGCCTGCCCGGCATCGGCTTGCGCCTGGCGCAGTTGCGCAGCCAGACGCTCGGCGTGCTGTCGAGCCTCGCCGGCATGACGGGGGCCGCCGTACCCAGCTTCGACCCTGTCGGCGTGCCGGCCCGCGTGCCCACCGACATGGCCGACCTGATCGAGGCGTCCATGCCGCGCACTGCCACGGGCGGCGCCGACGCGCCGCGGCTGCTGACCGGCGCTGCGCTGCCCAACCAGGTACCCGGCGCCGGCGACCTGCCAGGCATCGCGCAGCGAGCGTGGGCCACCGTGCTCGCGGCCGCGCGCAGCGCGAGCACGCCGCAGCTCGCGGCGACCGCGCAGGACGGCGGCCTGGACGTGCCGCAAGGGCTGCCCGCCGATCCGGTGGCGGCGCAAGGGTTGGCGCTGGTCACGCTGGCGGCGACGCAGCAGGCGCTGTCCGTCGCCGGCATCACCGCCGAGGTGCTCGATGCCGAGCGCGCCACGCCGACGCTGACGCCGACGCAAGTGGACCTGCTCGCCGGCCGCGCACGCGCGCTCCTCGAGGGCGCGGCGCTGCTGCACCGGCGCCTGTACGCCGTGGAGCCTGCGCTCGACGTGATCGAGCCGATGCGCAACATCGCCGCGCTGCTGCAGGCGGCGGCGCGTGGCGTGATCGTGGCGCGGCCGCCGCTGGTCGATCGCGCGGCCGCCTCGGCCGCCTGCCTGCGCCTGCTGGCGCACCGCTGGTACGGCGACCACCGCCGCGCGCCCGAGCTGCTGCGCCTCAACCCGACGCTGCGGACGCCCTACGACATCGAGGCCGGCGAGGTGCTGCGTGCCTACGCCCAGTGAACGCATCCGCCTCACCGTGGGCGGCGTGGCCAACGACACCTGGACCGGCTGGTCGGTGGACAGCGACCTGCTCACGCCGGCGGATGCCTTCGAGCTGGAGCTGTACACGCGCGGCGCGCCGACGCTGCCGCCGGAGGTGGCCGAGGGCGCGCCCTGCACGCTGGACCTCGCCGGCGACGCCGTGCTGACCGGCGTGATCGACGAAGTGGAACACGAGGTGGACCGGCGCGGCCACACCGTGCGCATCGTCGGTCGCGATCTCGCCGCGCCGCTGGTCGATTGCTCGACGCCGTTCGTGAGCCTGCGCGAGGCCAGCCTGCAGGAGATCGTGGACCAGGTGGTGAAGCCGCTCGGCGTCAGCCGCATCGAACTGCGCACCGACACCGCGAAGGTGCGTCGGCGCATCCAGGTGCAGCCGGGCCAGTCCGCCTGGCAGGCCCTGCAGCAAGTCGCCGAGGCCAACGGGCTGTGGCCGTGGATGGAGCCGGACGGGCGCCTGGTGGTGGGCGGCCCCGACTATGCGACGCCGCCCGTCGGCGTGCTCGTGCTGCGCACCGGCACGGCCGCCACCGGGAACAACGTCGAACGGTTGTCGGTGCGGCGCTCGATCGCCGACCGCTACAGCCAGGTCACGGTGCTCGGCCAGCACGGCGCCTTCGAGGGCGACGGCTGGGACACCGACCGCACCACGCTGCAGGCGAAGATCCAGGACACCGCGCTCGCGCGGCGTGGCATCTTCCGCCCGCGCGTGGTGTTGGACAGCGGCTGCGACAGCACGGACCTCGCGCGCGCCCGCGCGCAGAAGCTGCTGGCCGACAGCGAGATGGCCGGCTTCGAGGCCGTGGCGCTGGTGCCGGGCTGGCGCGCCAGCGGCGGCGCCGTGTGGACGCCTGGCCAGCGCGTGCGCCTGGTCAGCGAACCCCACGGCCTCGATGGCACCTTCTTCCTGATGGCGCGCACGCTGCGCCTGACGCGCCGCAGCGGCGCGATCACCGAGTTGCGCCTGCGCGAGGACAAGGCGTGGGTGGTCACGGCGCACACCAAGCGGCCGCGCAAGCGCAGCGGCGACGACATGGAGCGGCTGCAGTGAGCCTGCACCGCCTGATGCACCGTGCAGCGGCCGCGACTCAGGCCGGCGTGCGCCAGGCGCTGCGCGGCGTGCTGCGCCGCCTCGACGCCACTCAGCCGCTGCCGCCGGCGCAGGTGGCCGGCCTGGCCGGCGAGAAGCTGGCCGTGGAGCTGATGCAGCACTACGGCATCGCCAGCGCGCCGCTGGCCGGCGCCGAAGTGATCGTGCTGCCGATCGGCGGGGCCAGCGCACATGGCGTGATCATCGCCAGCGTCGACGGCCGCTATCGCATCCAATTGCAGCCGGGCGAGGTGGCGCTGCATACCGACGAAGGCGACCACGTGCACCTCAAGCGCGGTCGCCTGGTCGAGGTGGTCACCGACACCCTGCTCGTGCAGGCCGGCACCAAGGTGCGCTTCGAGTCGCCGCGTCTGGAACTCACCGGCGACGCACAGATCGACGGCAATGCGCACGCCGACGGCGACGTGAGCGACGGCGTGCGCAGCATGCAGGCCGACCGCGACATCTACAACGCCCACACCCACGGCGGCGTCAGCCCCGGCGGCAGCAACACCGCGCCGCCGAATCAGCAGGAGTGACCGATGGACGCAGGCATCGATCCGCGCACGGGCGACCTTACAGGCGGGCGAATCACCACGCTGGCCAACGCCGTCTACCTTCGGCTCATGGTGCCGCTGGGCGGCTGGTGGGCGGACCCGGCGCTGGGCAGCCGCCTGCACGAGTTGCGCCGGCAGAAGGATCTGGACCGCATCGCCGTGTTGGCTCGCCAGTACGCCGAGCAGGCGCTGCAGCCGCTGATCGACGCCGGCCGGGCGCGCAGCATCGTGGTGACCACCGAGCGTCCGGCCGATGGCCGCCTGTTGCTGCGGATCGAGGTAGTGAACGCCGGCGGCCGGCAGCAGACCTTCGAACATCCTGTGAGCGTGATTTGAGCGTGCACTGATGGCCCTTCAAACGCCCGATTACGACGCCATCCGCAGCGCGATCCTGCGCGACATCCGCAGCCTGTTGCCGGACGCGGACATCGGCCCGGACAGCGACCACTACGTGCGCGCCGCGGGCGTCGGCGCGGCCGTGGAGGGCATCTATCAGCACCAGGCGTGGCTGTACCGCCAGATCTGGCCAGACACCTCCGACAGCGAGGCGCTGGAGCGCCATGCGGCGATTCGCGGTCTGGCGCGCAAGCCTTCGGTGGCGGCCACGGGCGAGATCCGCGTAACCGGCTGGACGGGCACCACCGTGCCCGCGGGCACGGCCGTGCGGCATGCCAACGGCACTCTGCTGTCGACCACCACCGACACGCCGATCGGTGCCGACGGGAGCGCGACGTTGCGCGTGGCAGCCGCCGTCGCTGGTGCGGCCGCCAATGGCCTGGACGGCGCCGTCACTCTCACCAGCCCGCCGCTCGGCGTCGATGCTGCGGCAACGATCACCATGCCGCTCGCCGGCGGTGCCGACACCGAATCCGATGCCGACCTGCTGCAGCGCCTGCTGAGCCTCATCCGCCAGCCGCCGGCCGGCGGCAACAAGTACGACTATCAACGCTGGGCACTGGACGTGCCGGGCGTGGTGGCTGCGTACGTGTACCCGCTGCGTCGCGGGCTCGGCACGGTGGACGTGGCGATCGTCAGCGCCGACGGCTTGCCCACGGCCGAACTGATCGCCACGGTGCAGGCGCATATCGACGATCTGCGGCCCGTGACTGCCTGGGACAGCCTGGTGCTCGCGCCCACCCTGGTCACGGTGGATGTGTCAGCGCAGGTGAAGCTGGCGGATGGCTACACGCTGGCCGACGTTCAGGCGGATGCCGCCGCACAGTTGGCCACCGCCGTGAATGCGCTGGCGCCCGGCGACATCGTCTATCGCTCGCGCCTGGAAGCGATCATTTCCGGTCTGGCTGGCGTGGTGGACCGCACGCTCACCGCGCCCGCCGCCAACGTCACGCCGCTGGTCGATGCGACGCACATCGAATGGGCGCGCATCGGCACCGTCACGCTGGAGGTCATGCCGTGACGCTGGCCGATCTGCTGCGTGCGCTGCTGCCGCCGACCGCCTACGACCCGCAAGGCGAGACGGTGGGCGCCGTCATCACCGGCGAAGCCAATGCACTGCAGGCGGCCATCGACAGCGCGCAGGCGATCTCCGACGCGATGGACCCGCAGGTGGCTGACAACGCGGCGCTCGCCGAGTGGGAGCGCACACTGGCCATCACGCCTCGCCCCGACGCGAGCCTGGCCATGCGTGCGCAAGCGGTGCTGGCCAAGCTGGCAGCACTGGGCGGCCTGTCCATCCCTTACTTCACGCGCCTGGCCGCCGGCATGGGCTACGGCGTCGCGATCACCGAGCCGCGAGCCTTCCGCTGCGGCATCAGCCATTGCGGCGAGCGCCTCTACGGCGAGGACGTGGTGTTCGTCTGGCAGGTCACCATCACCTCGCGGCCCGCCGGCGCCGACGCAACCACGGACGCCGCCTTGCAGGTGGTGTTCGACGATCTGAAACCGGCGCACACGCTGTGCCAGTTCCTGGAGGCATGACATGCGGCGCATCGACACCCCCGATGGCCTGTACCACGACTTCGATCCGCAAAGCGGCGAGGCCGGCACCATCGTCAAGGCCGCCCCGATGAACGCGATCCAGGAAGAGATCATCGCGGTCATCACCGGCGCCGGCCTGACGCTCGACCCGAACGCCAACAACCAACTCTGGCAGGCGATCCAGGCGATCACCGGCGGCGGCGTGGCGTGGGGTGCCATCACGGGCAAACCCGAAACCGCGACGCGCTGGCCGACGTGGCTGGAAGTCACCGGCAAGCCCGCGACGTTCACGCCTACCGCGCACACCCACGACTGGGCCGACCTGATCAACGTTCCCGTGTATGCGACGCGCTGGCCGGCATGGACCGATGTCACCAGTAAGCCGGCGACGTTCCCGCCGGACGCGCATACGCACGCCATCGCCAACGTCAATGGTCTGCAGGCGGCGCTGGACGCGAAGGCGCCACTGAATGCGCCGGTGTTCACCACACGCGCGAGCGTGAACACCGCGAACAATCAATGGGGCTTGTGCGTCAACCTGGCGGATGGGAGTGCCGCACGCGGTGGCATCTGGTGCGAATCCGACGGCATCAGTCTGGTCAACGCGAACACGTGGGGCACGCCCTTCAAGTTGTTCAACGACGGTACCGTGAAGATCGGCGGAACGGGGTGGTCCCAGATCACTCTGGGCAACGGCAGCGTCGCCGTGACCGGCGCGCTGACGGCGACGGGCGGCTTTCAGGTCGGCTCGTCCGAACACCTGAAGACCGACCTGGAACCGCTGCCCTACGGGCTCGACGAAATCGACGCCATCGCCGTGCGCCGCGGCCGCTACATCCCCGAGTTCACCGCCGACGGGCGGCGCCGCCTGTTCGTGATTGCCGAGCAGCTTGCAACCGTCGTCCCTGAAGCCGTGTTCGAGGATGGCATCGAACACGACGGCAAACGCTACGCGTCCGTCGAGTATTCGCAGCTTGTGCCGGTCCTGATTTCGGCCGTGCAAGAACTGTCCGCGCGCCTGCGCGCCATTGAAAAAGCGAGCCTGATCGCATGACCACGAACGCACGCGTCCGCAACATCGCCACCGGCGTCGACGCCGAAATGATCGCCGAGCAGGTCCATTTGTTCTACAACCCGCAGGACGGCAGCGGCAGCGTGTCGTTTCAGGGTCGCGAAAGCCTGTTCGTGAACGGTGCCTATCAACCGCTGGCGGGCGACTTCAACATCCTGCAGGCGCAGCTCGCCGATATCGCCGCGCGATGCTTCGCGCCGGCCGGCACCGTCGACCCCGTGACCGGCGCGGACCTGAGCCAGGTCAGCGCCGCCGGCCTGGTGCTGATCGTTAAAGCCGCATACGACGTGATGTTCAACGAACGCGCGGCGGCGCAGGCGGGCGCGTGATGGCAAGCGGCTTCCGCAACAGCGCGGGCGTCGACTTCGACAGCCTGTTCGATCCGTACCAGCAAGGCACGAAGCCGGCCAACACCGGGCATCGCACCAGCGACGGCGTCGATCTGGCGAACAGGTATGCGCCCATCGCATTCGGCACCAAGGCTCCGGATGTCGGTTTCCGTCTGTCGTCCGGCGCGGACGTCAGCACGCTGTGGGCCGCGAAGGGAACAGCGAAGTACACGCTGCCATTCGATGGCGCAACGTACACGGCAGGCGAAACCGTCCCCGCGCAGTCGCAGGGATCGGCGTCGCTCGCGCTGCGGCTCAAGATCGACGGAACGTATGACATCGTCCGTTCGACGTCACACAACGGCAGTTCCACGCTCGCGACTGGTACATGGAACACGGGCGGCGGCGCGGTCAGCAATTACCAAGTGCTCGCGACGGTCACGGACACGGGCGGCGGAACCGGCCCCGGTACCATCACGAACGACGCGGCGACATGGGTAAGCCTGTCGACGCAACGCAACGTGAGCGTGGCGCTGGGCCCGTACGGGCCTTCGTCGGGGTCGCACGACGCCATCGACACCGTGCGCGTGCAGATCCGTCGCGCATCGGATGGCGTGGTCCTCACGGACTCGACGTGCACGTTCAACGTGTCCGTCGACGGCTCGGTCTGAGGAGGCCCATCCATCGACGAGCGCAGCGACCTGACAAGTACCCAAGACACGGAGCGGCAGCCGCATGTGGGAGCATGCGACTACCGCCCGACCACGCATCAGCCGCGTGAGATCAAGCCGAGGCTCCGTGCACCTTCGAAGGTCCGGCAAGCCTCCACCATCGACCTCTCAAAGGCTGAGACCGTGACCAAACCGATGTTCCCCTGGCTCGGCGCCAAGACGCGCCTGGCACCCAAGCTCCTCCCGCTCTTTGACAACCAGCACACCACCTACGTCGAGCCCTTCGCCGGCGGTGGCGGCATGTTCTTCCAGCGCCCGGAGCCTTCACGCGTCGAAGTGCTCAACGACATCAACGGTGAACTGGTGAACCTCTACCGCGTCGTCCAGCACCACCTGGACGAGTTCATCCGCCAGTTCCGCTGGGCGTTGACCAGCCGGCAGGTATTCCTCTGGGAACAGCAACGCGTCCCCGAGAGCCTGACCGACATCCAGCGAGCGGCGAGGTGGTACTACCTGCAGCGGCTGGCCTTCGGTGGACGCGCCACCGGCCAGACCTTCGGCACCTCGCCCAAGGCCGGGCCTAGGCTCAACCTGCTGCGGCTGGAGGAAGACCTGAGCGCCGTGCACCTGCGCCTGGCGCACGTGACCATCGAGCACCTGGACTGGCGGGAGTGCATCGAGCGCTACGACCGGCCGGAGACGTTCTTCTTCCTCGACCCGCCGTACTGGAAGCTCGCCGGCTACGGCGTCCCCTTCGGCTGGGACCAGTACGAGGCCCTGGCAGTCGCCATGCGCCGCCTCAAGGGCAAGGCGCTGCTGACCCTCAACGACCATCCCGACATCCGGGCGCTGTTCGCCGGCCTGCGTACCACCCGCCTGACCACCCACTACACCGTCGGCGGCGGGCGTGGCCAGCCCCGCAGCGAGCTGGCGATCCGCAGTTGGTGAGCCCACGGACAGGGGCGGTGTCACGTACCCTGCCGCCTGGCCCCCGGCAGCCGCGTCACCCGCCTACTGGCGCCGGCACCACCCATGTGCACACCATCTGTCGCCCGCGCGCAACCCAAATGGCGCGCTACATCGAACGGACGAGCGCCCGGCATGGATGCCGGGCCGGGACAGCGCATCAGGGACGAATGCTGGCCAAGCGTCGATGGTGCGATAGACAAGCAAGAGAAAGTCACCCGCTCGCGGCAGCGAGCGGAACAAGGTGAGCTGCGGCAAACGTTCCATCAGGCGCCTTGCGGCGCCGCCACACTCACCCTGCCCCTCTCCCGCCCGCGGCGGGGGAAGGAAGCTGTCGACGCGCGGCGCGACTTGCCGAACAACGATGGCAGAGCTACGCGCGGTGATAGGGATGCCCCGCGACGATCGTCGCCGCGCGATAGAGCTGCTCGACCAGCACCAGGCGCACCAGCATGTGCGGCAGGGTCAGCGGGCCGAGCGACCAGCGCTGGTCGGCGCGCGCCAGCACTTCCGGCGCGTGGCCGTCGGGGCCGCCGATCAGGAACACGAGGTCGCGGCCGGCCATGCGCCAGTGCGCGAGCTGCCGCGCCAGGTCCTCGCTGGACCAGGCCTGGCCGCGGCCATCCAGCGCGATCACCTGGGCGTCGCGCGGGATCGCCGCCAGCACGGCGGCGCCTTCCTCGGCGATCGCGCGCGCGGGATCGCGGCCCTTGCCGCGGTTGCCCAGCGGGATCTCGACCAGCTCCAGCTTGAGGTCGCGCGAGAGGCGCTTCTCGTACTCGGCGTAGCCGCCGGCCACCCAGGCGGGCATGCGTTCGCCGACGGAGAGGATGCGGGCGCGCATCGGATTCGCGTTGCGTGAGCGTCGCTCCGGCGCCGGTGGGCACCGGGTGGGAAACGCGTCGCGCGGCGCAGGCGCGCCGCGCTCAGCCCGCGTTGGCGGCTTCGGGCATGTCGTCGCCCACGGTCCACAGCCGCTCGAGGCCGTAGAACTCGCGGATGCGCGGCAGCATCACGTGCACGATGATGTCGCCGAGGTCGACCAGCACCCACTCCGCTTCCTGCTGCCCCTCGACGCCGAGCGGCAGCACGCCCGCCTGCTTGGCGAACTTGATGACTTCGTCGGCGATGGACTTGACGTGGCGGCTGGAGGTGCCGGAGGCGACGATCAGCAGGTCGGCGATCGACGTCTTGCCGCGCACGTCGATCTCGCGGACGTCTTTGGCCTTGAGCTTGTCCAGCGCGTCGAGCACGCGCCTGCGCAGGGCCTGGTCGGAAGTGGAAGGAAGGGGTTTCTGGACGGTCTTGCGGGATGTCGAACGTGTGGCCAAGTGCGCCTTACCTCGTCGGGCGCGCGGCTGCGCGCGGGGCCAGTATAGCGCCGCGATTCCGGCCGGAAAGTGGCTGCGGTCGGCGGCTCCGGCCGCGGGTTCAGCGGGGCGTGCGGTACGGCGCCAGCAGGGCCGGGTCGGCCAACAGCGCCTCGGGGACGAGGTAGCGCGGCTCGCGCCCGGCGGCCAGCAGCGCGCGCACGCGGCTGGCGGAGATGTCCAGCGCAGTCACGGCGATCGCCAGCACGTGCCCCGCCGGGGCGGCACGCAGCGCCGCGGCGTCGCCGACGCGGCGCGGGGCGACTTCCGCCGCGAGTTCCGCCGGCAGTGCCGGGGCGGCGCCGGGCCGGGTCAGCACGCCGAGGTGGGCCTGCGCGAACAGTTCGCGCCAGCGATGCCAGGCAGCGAGTCCGGCGAAGGCGTCGGCGCCCAGCAGCAGCACCAGCGGCCGCGCCGGGCCGACCTCGCGGCGCAGGTCGACCAGGGTGTCGATCATGTAGGACGGCCCGCCGCGTTCGATCTCGCGCGTGTCCAGCGTCAGCCGCGACTGCCCGGCCAGCGCGGCGCGCAGCAGGGCGACGCGCTCGGCGGCGCCGGCCTGCGGCGGCGGCCGGTGCGGCGGCACGTGCGCCGGCAGCAGGCGCACCTCGGCGTCCAGCGCCTCGGCCGCTTCCCAGGCCACGCGCAGGTGGCCGAGGTGCACCGGATCGAAGGTGCCGCCGAGGAACGCGAGCATGCTCATGCCAGCGCCGCGGCGGCGCGCGGCTCGGCAATCGCCACGACCAGGCGCTCCAGCTCGCGCCACGGATCGCCGGATGCGCGGCCCTTGGCCATGCGGTCGATCGAGCCGGCGCGCATCAGGCAGCGCGCCCAATGATCCGCCGGCGCGCGTTTCAGCGCCTTGCGGAACAGCTGCTCGCGCGCCTGCCACAGACCCTCGGCGCGCGCGGCGGCGGCGAAGTCGCGCGCCGCGGCCAGGCGCGCGGCGATGCCGAGCTGGCTGATCAGCCAGCCGAGCAGCGGGATCAGATCCTCGCCTTCGCCGCGCAGCCCGGCCAGCACGCGCAGGGCGCGCGCGCCGTCGCCGCCGAACGCGGCGTCGCTGAGGCGGAAGGCGTCGTAGCGCGCGCTGTCGGCGACCAGCTGCTCCAGCGTCGCCGCATCCAGCCGGCCCTCGCCGTGCAGCACGGCCAGCTTGTCGATCTCCTGCGCGGCGGCGAGCAGGTTGCCCTCGACGCGCCCGGCCAGCAGGGCGATCGCGTCGGGGGTGGCGGCGAGACCGCGCGAGCGCATGCGCTCGCCGATCCAGCCGGGCAGCTCGTGCGGCTTCAGCGGCCACACCGGCACGTACACGCCGGCCTGCTCGACCGCCTTCACCCACGCGCCCTCGCTGCGGCGGTCCCACTGCGTGCAGGTGATCAGCAGCACGGTGTCGGGCGGCGGCGCCGCGCAGTACTCCGCGATCGCCGCGGCGCCGTCCTTGCCGGGCTTGCCGCCGGGCAGGCGCAGGTCGAGCAGGCGGCGCGCGGCGAACAGCGACATGCCGGCGGCGGCGCGGGCGAGCTCGTTCCAGTCGAAACCGGATTCGGCGTCCAGCACCTCGCGTTCGCCGTAGCCCATCGCGCGCGCGCGCGCGCGCAGCGCGTCGGCGGCCTCCAGCAGCAGCAGCGGCTCTTCGCCGGCCAGCAGATAGACCGGCGCGAGCTGCTGCGCGCCGAGCGCCTTGTGGAACTGGGCGAGTCCGGTGGGCATCGCTCAGCGCGGCGACGGCCCGCCGTCGTCCTGCGGCGGCGCCGAGGACTCCGGCTGCAGCACCGCCTGCGGATGCAGGCGCGCGGCTTCGAGGCGGCGCATGATCGCCTGCACCATGTCGCGGGTGAGGCCGCGGCGGATCTCCTCCTGCTGCGCCTCGTTGCCGACCACCTGGGTGGGGTCGAAGGTGTACTCGCGCGACATGTCGATCACCTGGCGCGCCACCACCGGCTTGCCGTCGGCGGCCTTGACGTCGAACTCGACGTGGTAGCGCACCGCGTACTCGGTGATGCGCGCGAAGCCGCTGACGGTCAGCGCGTCGGTGCGGAAGGCGGCGACCGGCACTTCCAGCGTGGCGATGCCCGGGCCGGGCGCGTCCTCCACCGTGGCGCCGGACAGGCGCACGGCGAGACGCAGCTCGCGCGGCAGGTCGCCGCCGCCGTTGACGTCGAGATACACGCGCTGCATCGCCTCCGGCAGCGCGGCGCTGCGGCGCAGGTGGAAGCCGCAGCCGGCGAGCAGCAGCGCGGCGCAGGCGGCGAGGAGGAGCGGCAGTCGGCGCAGGGTCATGTGCGGATTCCGGGCGAAGGGGACGGACGCGCGATGCGCGGATCGTACGGCCTGCGCCGGTGCCGTGGCGAGCGCCGGCGCGGCGTGCCGCCGCCGACGCGCGCACGCATCGGCTCAGACCACGATGTTGACGATCTTGCCGGGCACCACGATCACCTTGCGCACCGGCTGGCCGTCGATGAACTTGACCACGTTGGGCTCGGCCAGCGCGATCTTCTCGGCCTCCTCGCGCGGCGCCGAGGCCGGCACCTCGATGGTGCCGCGCAGCTTGCCGTTGACCTGCACCGCCAGCGTCACCGCCTCGCGCACCAGCGCCTGCGAGTCGGCCTGCGGCCAGGGCTGGTCCTCGAGCAGCGTCTCGCCGTGGCCCAGCGCCTGCCACAGTGCGTGGCAGACGTGCGGCGTGATCGGGTTCAGCAGCAGCACGATCGCCGCGAACGCCTCCTGGCGCACGGCGCGTCCCTGCGCGCTCGCATCGTCGAACCTGCCGAGCGCGTTCAACAGCTCCATCAGCGCGGCGATCGCGGTGTTGAAGGCGTGGCGGCGGCCGATGTCGTCGCCGACTTTCTGGATGGTTTCGTGCAACTGCCGGCGCATGGCGCGCTGGCGCGCGTCCAGCGCGGCGACGTCCAGCGCCGGCGCGGGTCCGGCGGCGACGTGCGCGTGCACCTCGCGCCACAGGCGCTTGAGGAAGCGCGCCATGCCCTCGACGCCGGCCTCGTTCCACTCCAGCGACTGGTCCGGCGGCGCGGCGAACATCGAGAACAGGCGCACGGTGTCGGCGCCGTACTTGTCGACCATCGTCTGCGGGTCGACGCCGTTGTTCTTCGACTTCGACATCTTCTCGATGCCGCCGATCCGCACCGGCCGGCCGTCGGCCTTCAATACCGCGCCGACCACGCGCGCGCGCTCGTCGCGCCGCACCTCGACGTCGGCCGGGTTGATCCACGTCTTCGAGCCGTCGGCCTCGTCGCGGAAGAAGGTCTCCGCCACCACCATGCCCTGGCACAGCAGGCGCGTGGCCGGCTCGCCGGAGCGCACCAGGCCGGCGTCGCGCATCAGCTTGTGATAGAAGCGGAAGTACAGCAGGTGCAGGATGGCATGCTCGATGCCGCCGATGTACTGGTCGACCGGCAGCCAGTAGTCGGCGCGCGCGTCGACCATCTCGGCCGCGCCCGGACTGGTGTAGCGCGCGTGGTACCAGCTCGACTCCATGAAGGTGTCGAAGGTGTCGGTCTCGCGCTCGGCCGCGCCGCCGCACTGCGGACAGGTGGTCTTGCGCCACTGGGGATCGGCCTTGATCGGCGACTGCACGCCGCTGAAGGCCACATCCTCGGGCAGCACCACCGGCAGCTGCTCTTCCGGCACCGGCACCGCGTCGCACTTCGGGCAGTGGATGATCGGGATCGGGCAGCCCCAGTAGCGCTGGCGGCTGACGCCCCAGTCGCGCAGGCGGTAGTTGACCTTGCGCCGGCCCTTGCCGGCCTGCTCCAGCTCGGCGGCGATATGGTCGAACGCCTCGCGGTAGTTCTTGCCGTCCATCGCGCCGGAGTTGATCACCACCATGTCCGGACGGGTCTTGTCGGCATACCAGTCCTTCCAGCGCGCGGGATCGTAGGCCGCATCCGCATCGGCCGCGTCGATCGCGATCACCTGCTTGATCGGCAGCCCGTACTTGTGCGCGAACTCGAAATCGCGCTGATCGTGGCCGGGCACGGCCATCACCGCGCCGGTGCCGTAGCCCATCAGCACGAAGTTGGCGATCCACACCGGCAGCTTCTCGCCGCTGACGGGGTGCACGGCATGGAAGCCGGTGGCGATGCCCTTCTTCTCCTGCGTCTCCAGCTCCGCCTCGGAGACGCCGCCGTGGCGGCAGTCCTCGATGAAGCGCGCGATCGCCGGATCGGCCGCCGCGGCCTTGGCCGCCAGCGGGTGCTCGGCGGCGATCGCCACGTAGGTGGCGCCCATCAGCGTGTCCGGGCGCGTGGTGAACACGGTGATCGGCTCGGCCTCGCCCTCCACCGCGAAGCGGATCTCCAGGCCTTCGGAGCGGCCGATCCAGTTGCGCTGCATGGTCTTCACCGCCTCCGGCCAGCCGGGCAGATGGTCCAGCTCGGCCAGCAGTTCCTCGGCGTAGGCGGTGATCTTCAGGAACCACTGCGGGATCTCGCGCTTCTCCACCAGCGCGCCGGAGCGCCAGCCGCGGCCGTCGATCACCTGCTCGTTGGCCAGCACGGTCTGGTCGACCGGATCCCAGTTGACGACGCTGTTCTTGCGGTAGACCAGCCCCTGCTTGAACAGGCGCACGAACATGCGCTGCTCGTGCACGTAGTACTCGGGACGGCAGGTGGCGAACTCGCGCGACCAGTCGATGGCATAGCCCATCTGCCTGAGCTGCGCCTTCATGTGCTCGATGTTGGCGTAGGTCCACTTCGCCGGCGCGGTGCGGTGCTTGATCGCGGCGTTCTCGGCAGGCAGGCCGAACGCGTCCCAGCCCATCGGCTGCAGCACGTTCCTGCCGTTCATGCGCTGGTAGCGGCTGATCACGTCGCCGATGGTGTAGTTGCGCACGTGACCCATGTGCAGCGCGCCCGAGGGGTACGGCAGCATGGACAGGCAATAGAACTTCGGCTTCGAGGGGTCTTCCTTCACCTCGAAGGCGCGGGTGGCGTTCCAGAACTGCTGCGCGGCGGCCTCGACCGCCTTCGGATCGTAGTGTTCCTGCATATCTCGGGTGTCGGCTGGAGCGGGCGCCGGCGCGGCGCGGCGGCTGCGTGACGGGTCAGCCTACCGCAGCGCAGCAAAAGCGCCAACCCGACATGTCCGCGGGCGACGTCCCGCCTCGCGACCAAGGTCGCGCCGTCCCCCCTGCCGAATGGCACCCGCGCGGCGGCGGCATATCGCCAAAGATGGAGCATCGACCATCCACACACTTGGGGAACCGCCATGAAGCCACGCCTCGCCGCGGCGATCGCCGCCGTACTCGCCGTTTCCGCCGCGGCCGTCTGCGCCGCCGACGCCCCCGCCGCGCCGGCGGCGACCGTGCTGCAGTGCGGCCGCCTGCTCGACGTGGCGGCCGGCAAGATGCTCGGCCCGACCACCGTCGTGATCGAGGGCAACCGCATCAAGGAAGTCGTCACCGGCGCGCAGGAACGCCCCGGCGCCCAAACGATCAGGCTGCCCGCCGCCGACACCTGCCTGCCCGGCCTGATCGACAGCCACACCCACCTCACCGGCCAGACCAGCCCCACCGGCTACAGCGACCAGTTCCGCTGGAACATCGCCGACTACGCGGTGCGCTCGACGGTCTACGCCCGGCGCACGCTGATGGCCGGCTTCACCACCGTGCGCAACCTCGGCGACACCGACAACGAATCGGTGGCGCTGCGCAACGCGATCAACGCCGGCATCCTGCCGGGTCCGCGCATCTTCACCGCCGGCGTGCCGATCGGCTCGACCGGCGGCCATGCCGATCCCACCGACGGCTACCGCCAGGACCTGGCCGGCGACCCCGGCCCCAGGCAAGGCATCGTCAACAGCCCGGAGGACGCCTGGAAGGCGGTGCGCCAGCACTACAAGGACGGCGACGACCTGATCAAGATCATGCCCTCCGGCGGCGTGCTGGACGAAAGCGCCAGCGCCGACAACCCGCAGATGACGCTGGAGGAGATCAAGGCCGTCGTCGCCGCCGCACACGACTACGGCTACACCGTGGCCGCGCACGCGCACGGCGCCGAGGCGATCCGCCGCGCGGTGCTGGGCGGCGTCGACTCGATCGAGCACGGCACCTTCATGAACGACGAGGACATGAAGCTGATGAAGCAGCGCGGCACCTGGTACGTGCCGACCATCATCGCCGGCAAGTACGTCGAGCAGATGGCGGACAAGCCGGGCTACTACCCGCCGCAGGTGGCGGCGAAGGCGAAGCAGGTCGGGCCGATCATCCAGGCCACCGCCGGGCGCGCCTACAAGGCCGGCGTGAAGATCGCCTTCGGCACCGACGCCTCGGTGTATCCGCACGGCCAGAACGCCAAGGAGTTCGAGTACATGGTGCAGGCCGGCATGCCGCCGCTGTTCGCCATCCAGGCTGCCACCACCCACGCCGCCGAGCTCCTGCGGCAGGAGAAGAACCTCGGCAGCATCGCCCCGGGCAAGTACGCCGACGTCGTCGCCGTGCCCGGCAATCCGCTGGACGACATCACGCTGATGCAGAAGGTCGATTTCGTGATGAAGGACGGCCAGGTGTACCGCAACGACGCCGCGGCGGCGCCCTGAACGCGCACGCGAACCGCACCGCGACCGCGCCCGGTCCGCCGCAGCCTCCCGCGTCATTGCGGCGAACGCCGGAATCCAGCGCCCGCAGCGCACAGCCGGGGCGCTGGGTCCCCGCTTTCGCCGGGACGGCGGCGCGGGACGAACGACTCGGTCCCGGCCTTCGCCGGGCCGGCGGCGCGGGGCCGGGGGGCGCCCCGTATCGGCGGCGAAACACCGGACGGCGGCGCTTCGTCCCGCGGCGGGCTGCCTTGTATTCACGGGCGCTGGCACAATCTACGGCGATCTGGATCACGGACCGCCCTCATGAACGCCGCCCCCGCCGCCTCACCCTTCGTCTTCGACGTCACCCAGGCCACGTTCGAGGCCGAGGTGCTGCAGGCCTCGCTGCAGCAGCCGGTGCTGGTGGATTTTTGGGCGACCTGGTGCGGCCCGTGCAAGACGCTCGGCCCGCTCTTGGAGAAGCTGGTCGCCGAGTACGACGGCGCCGTGCGCCTGGCCAAGGTGGACTGCGACAAGGAGCAGATGCTGGCCGGCATGTTCGGCATCCGCAGCATTCCCACGGTGATGCTGGTGCGCGACGGCCAGATCGTCGACGGCTTCCAGGGCGCGCTGCCGGAAAGCGCGCTGCGCGAGTTCCTGTCGCGCCACGTGCAGCCCGGCGCGGCGCCGGCCGAGGAAGCGCTCGCCGAGGAAGCGGAGGACTACCTCGCCGAGACGCCCGAGGAAACCATCGCGCGCCTGCAGCAGGCCATCGCCGGGCAGCCCGACAAGCCGGAGCTGAAGCTGGATCTGGCGCTGGCGTTCATGCGCGCCGGCAACGCCGCCGCCGCGGAAGCCGAGCTGGACGCGCTGCCGGCCAACCTCGCCACCGACGATCGCGCCAGGCGTCTGCGCGGCCAGCTCGACTTCGCGCGTGCGCTGGAAGGCGCGCCGCCGATGGCCGAGCTCGAGCACCGTCTCGCCCGCAATCCCGACGACCACGCCGCGCGCGACCTGCTCGGCGTGCGCCTGCTGGTGGAAGGCGAGACCGCGGCCGGGCTGGAGCAGTTCCTCGACATCCTGCGCGCGCAGCGCGACTGGAACGACGGCCAGGCGAAGAAGCGCCTGATCGCCGCCTTCAACGTGCTCGACGACGCCGAACTGGTCGGCACGTACCGGCGCAAGATGGCTTCGCTGCTGTTCTGAGCGGCCATGATCTGGCGCGGCTTCGAGCACCGCTCCGATCCGCTGCTGCCGCGCCGGCGCTTCGTCCGGCGCGTCGCCCGCACCCTGCTCGCCGGCATGATCGTCGTCGCCGCCTCGCTGGCGATCGGCATGCTCGGTTACCACTGCACCGAGGGCATGGGCTGGCTGGACGCCTACGCCAACGCGGCGATGATCCTCTCCGGCATGGGTCCGCTGGCGGCGCCGCAGACCGGCGCCGGCAAGCTGTTCGCCGGCAGCTACGCGCTGTACAGCGGACTGGTGGTGATGTTCCTCACCGGCCTGCTGTTCGCGCCGTTCGCGCACCGCCTGCTGCACCGCTTCCATCTCGAGCGCGATAAGGGCTCTTCGCAGCCATGAACCTGTCTCCGCGCACCCTGCGGCGGGTGATGAACCTGTGGCCGCCCTACCTCTTCGCCGGCGTGCGCGTGCTGGCGATCGCCGACGACTGGCGCTCGGCGCGCGTCGCCCTGCGGCTGACGCGCTGGAACCGCAACTACGTCGGCACGCAGTTCGGCGGCAGCCTGTTCGCGATGAGCGATCCGTTCTGGATGCTGCTGACGATGCACCGCCTCGGCCGCGACTACGTCGTCTGGGACAAGGCCGGCGCGATCGACTTCATCGCGCCCGGCCGCGCCGACGTCTACGCCGATTTCGAGCTGGACGACGCCGTGGTGGAAGAGCTGCGCATCGCCGCGGCGAACGGCGAGCGCGTGCTGCGCTGGTTCGAGACCGAGCTGAAGACCGCCGACGGCGAGGTGATCGCGCGCGTGCGCAAGCAGCTCTACGTGCGGCTCAAGGCGCGGACGCGCGAGGCCGCGGCGCCCTGACGCGCGCGATCGCCGCCAGCGCCTGCGCCAGCAGTTCGCCGCGCGGCCGTGCCGCATCCAGCCGCAACGCGTCCCGCGGCGGCGGGGCGAAACGCGCCGCCACCGCATCGACCAGCGCCGGCGTGCGGTCCGGTGCCGGATGCGCGCGCTGACGCGCCACGCGCCGCCGCGCCAGCGCGGGCGGGCAGTCGAGATGCAGCCAGAGGACGCGCGCGCCGTGGCGGCGCGCCAGCGCCTGCAGGCGGCGCCGGTCGGCCTCGCGGGCGAACGTCGCGCCGTCGACGATGCAGCTTCGCCCGGCGCCAAGGTGCAGCGCGGCCGCGGCCAGCACCGCCGCAAACGCGGCGCGCTTCTCGCCGGCGCCGGCACCGCCTTGCGGAAACATCGCCGCCCGGATAGCGTCGCGGCAGACTCGCGGCAGGCGCAGCCGCCGTTGCAGCGCCCGCGCCAGCGCGCTCTTGCCCGCTCCCGGCAGGCCGAGCGGCGCGATCAGCAGGAGAACCGGGGGCGCGGGCACGGCCGGATTGTCCCACGCGGGCCTGAACATCGCTTGGGCTAGAATCGGCGGGCTTGTCCATGGGGTTTCCGTGAACATGAACCACGCCGTCGCCGGCGCCAGTTTCGACATCCCCGGCTACCGCATCGTGCGCCAGATCGGCCAGGGCGGCATGGCGACCGTCTATCTGGCGATCCAAGTGTCGCTGGGGCGCCCGGTGGCGGTGAAGGTGCTGGCCGCCGAGCACACGCCGAACGACGAGGCCGCCACGCGCTTCGAGCAGGAGGCGCGCACGATCGCGCGCCTCGACCATCCGCACATCGTCAGCATCTACGACGTCGGCCGCACCTCGACCGGGCAGCTCTACTACACGATGCCCTACCTGCCCAACGGCGACCTCGGCCGGCGCAAGCTGGGCGAGCAGCCGGCGCGCATCGTCGAGATCATGCGCGCCCTGCTGAAGGCGCTGGCCTACGCGCACGAACAGGGCATCGTGCACCGCGACGTCAAGCCGGAGAACGTGCTGTTCGACAAGCTGGACCGGCCGCTGCTGGCCGACTTCGGCATCGCGCTGGCCACGCGCAACCACCTGCGCGTGACGCGCGAGGGCGCGACGCTGGGCTCCTCCGGCTACATGAGCCCGGAGCAGGCGCGCGGCCAGGCCACCGACGGCCGCTCCGACCTCTACAGCCTCGGCGTGGTCTGCTACGAGCTGTTGACCGGCGAACTGCCGTTCCACGGCCCGGACGCGCTGTCGGTGGCGATCGCGCATCTGGAAAACCCGGTGCCGCGGCTGCCGCCGATGAAACGCCTGTGGCAACCGCTGCTGGACCGCGCCATGGCGAAGACGCCGGCCGAGCGCTACCAGAACGCGGAGGAGATGCTGGAAGCGGTCGAGGAACTGGCCGCGCGCCTGGAGAACGGCGAGACCGGCGGCCTGCGCGCCTGGCTGGACGCGCACCGGCCACGCCCGGGCCGCGGCGCGCTGGTCGGGCTGGCGGCGCTGGCCGGCGCCGGGCTGCTGCTGGCCGCGCTGGCACGCGTGGCGCATGCGCCG
>NZ_DF970195.1:26388-32145 GCF_000953855.2 Mizugakiibacter sediminis | reverse complement strand
CGCCGGCCGCCAGCAGGACGCGGCCGTGCGGCCGCGCCAGGGGCGCGGCCGCACGGCGCCGCGCACCGCCCGTCTCGCCTGTCGCTGCCTGCGTTCGCATGTCCGCCCCCGGCGTGCCGTGCGCCGAACCGCTCGGCGCCTGCCGCGGAGCAGTGCAAGACGCGTGCGCACGCGCCGCCTGACAGCGCTGTCCGCGGCCTGTCGGGCCGGGCTGTGACGATTGTTGACGGGGCGGCCGCGCCGGCGACGCCCTCGGCGCGGGTCAGTCGCGCATCAGGGTGGACTTGCCGAACAGGCTTTCCACCAGGTCCACGGCCAGGATCGCGGTCTTGTTGTGCTCGTCGAAGGCGGGATTGAGTTCGACGATGTCCAGCGACGCCAGACGGCCGGTGTCGGCGATCATCTCCATCACCAGTTGCGCCTCGCGGTAGTCGGGTCCGCCGGGCACGGTGGTGCCGACGCCCGGCGCGATGCCGGGATCGAGGAAATCGACGTCGAAGCTGACGTGCAGGTGGGTATCGGCGTCCAACCCCTCCAGTGCTTCCTCCATCGCCCGCTTGACGCCGACCTCGTCGATGTAGCGCATGTCGTAGATGTCGAGGCCGACGTCGCGCACCAGCTTCTTCTCGCCGGCGTCGACCGAGCGGATGCCGATCTGGCGTACTTCCTCCGGCTTCAGCGCGGGCGCCGCGCCGCCGAGCTCGGTCAGCGCCTGCGGCCCCAGTCCGCACAGGCAGGCCACCGGCATGCCGTGGACGTTGCCGGAGGGCGTGATCGCGCTGGTGTTGAAATCGGCGTGCGCATCCAGCCACAGCACGCGCAGCTTCTTGCCGCGCGCGCGGCAATGGCGCGCGACCGCGGCGATCGAGCCGATGGCCAGGCAGTGGTCGCCGCCGAGCAGGATCGGCAGGCGTCCGCCGTCCAGTTCCGCCGTCACCGCTTCCATCACGGCGCGGTTCCATGCCACCACCTGCTCGAGATGGCGATAGCCGCCGACCGGCGGAAGCCAGGGATTCAGCGGTCCGGCCAGGTTGCCGCGATCGGTCACATCCAGGCCGCGCGCGGTCAGCGCCGGCGCCAGGCCGGCGACGCGCAGCGCCTCCGGGCCCATCGAGGCGCCGCGGTGGCCGGCGCCGATGTCGGTCGGCGCGCCGATCAGGGAGACGGGGGGAAACGTACGCATGCGGTTCCTCGCAATGAGCGTCAGCGCGACGGCGCTTCGCGTACCACCGGCAGCCGCGCGGCCTGCCAGGCTTGGAAGCTGCCGTCGAGCAGGCGCACATGGGTGTAGCCGAGCCCTTCCAGCGTGTGTTGCGCGATCGCCGCGCGCTTGCCGGTGCGGCAGTAGACGACGACCGGCGCGTCGCGCGCGACGTCCAGCGCGTCGGCACGCGCGGCGATCTGGTCGTAGGGCACGTTCAGCGCGCCGGGAATGTGGCCGTCGCGGTATTCCTCGGCGGTGCGCACGTCGACCACGCGCGGCGCCATGTGCGCACTCTGCATCCCGGCCAGCGCCTGCGGCGCCAGCGGCGGCTCGCCGGCGAAGGCGGCGACGGCCGACAGCGCGGCCGCCAGCGCGGCGGCAACGGTCCGGATTCGCATGGGACACCTCCGTTCGGTTCGGCGGGCCTCCAAGGATAGCGGCCGCCGACGCACCGCGGCCACCGCGGAGGTCAGCCGCCGGCGATCGCCGCCTCCAGCGCCGCCGCGCAGGCGGCGATCGCGGGCGCCAGTGTCGCCGCGTCACGGCACGGCGCGGTGCCGGACAGCAGCACGTCGACCGCGCGCGCCGCCTCGCCCAGCGCCTCGAAGCCGTAGTTCGGCGCCGAGCCGGACAGCCGATGCACCGATTGGCGCAGCGCCGCCCAATCCTCCGCCGCCGCCGCGCCGCCGCGGCAGGCGTCCCACAGCCGCGCCAGCTCGTCGCGCCGCTGCGGCAGCGCGCGCACGTAGTCGCGGGTCAGCGCAGCGAGCCGCGCGTCGAAATCGAAATCGTCGTCGTCCGAGGGATGCATGCGAACGCTCCGCTTCGCCGCGCGGATCGGGAATGGTGCCGGCACCCGGATTCGAACTGGGGACCTACCGCTTACAAGGCGGTTGCTCTACCGACTGAGCTATGCCGGCACGTCGGCCGATTCTAGTCGGGCGGGTCGCGACCCGCCATCGGCGCAGCCGCGCCGCCGTCCGGCATTTCGCATCGACGTGCGCGACGAGCGGCCCGGCGAGCCGTTGCGGCGCGGCGCGCCCCCTACGCGAAGTCGGCGTCCAGCACCACGCGGTAACGCGCGCGGCCTGCGCGCAGATGCGCCAGCGCCGCGTTGGCCTGCGCCATCGGGAAGCGCTCGACGCGCGGCGCGATGCCGTGGCGCGCGCAGAACCGCAGCATCGCCGCCACCGTGGCCGGACGTCCCATCGGCGAACCGGACACTTGCTTCTGCCCGCCGATCAGGTGCGGCACGGGCAACGCCGGCGGCTCCAGCACGGTGCCGACGAAGTGCAGGCGACCGCGCGGCGCCAGCGTCTTCAGCAGCGCGTGCCAGTCCAGCGGCACGTTCACCGTCACCAGCACGAAATCGAAAGTGCCGTACAGCGCGCGCAGCGCCTCGCGGCTGCGGCTGTCGACGGCGTGGTGCGCGCCCAACGCGCGCGCCTCGGCGCGCTTGGCCGCGGTGGACGAGAGCGCGGTCACTTCGCAACCCCAGGCGCGCAGGAACTGCAGGGCGAGATGGCCGAGCCCGCCGATGCCGGCGACGGCGACGCGGTCGGTCGGACGCACGCCGAACTCGACCAGCGGACTGAACACGGTGATGCCGGCGCAGAACAGCGGCCCGGCGGTGGCGGCGTCGATGCCTTCCGGCAGCGGCGTCGCCCACGTCCACTGGCAGCGCACGCGCTCGGCGAAGCCGCCGTGGCGGCCGACGATGGTCTCGCCGCCGTCCGCGCACAGGTGCGCATCGCCGGCGACGCACTGCGCGCAGTGCATGCAGCTCGAGGCGTTCCAGCCGATGCCGACGCGTTGGCCGACGGCGCGCGCCGCCTGCGGCACCGCGCTGCCGCAGGCGACGATGCGTCCGATCGCCTCGTGCCCCGGCACCAGCGGATAGGCGCCGCGCCGCCAGACGTCGTCCAGCATCGACAGGTCGGAATGGCAGAGGCCGCAGGATTCGACCGCGACTTCCACCTCGTCCGCGCCGAGCGGGCCGGGATCGTAGGCGAACGGTTCCAGCGCGGCGCCGGCGCGCGGCGCGGCCCAGGCGCGGATCGTGGTCATGCGCGTTTCCTCGCGGAGCGGATGCGGCGCGGCATGGAGACGCCGCGCCTCAGAAGCACGCCACCGGCTGCGCCTGCATGTCGGCGCGCTGCGGCAGCCAGGTGCGCCAGTCGAACTGCGGCGTGTCCGGCAGGGCGAAGTCGACGTAGTAGACCGGCATCGCCTCGGTGCGCTCGCGCAGCTGCGGCTGGAAGCCCAGCGCCGCCACCTGCGCGCGCCGGCGCTCGGCGTTGGCCGGATCGTGGAACAGGCCCAGCGAGATGGTGTTCTGCTGGTCGCCGGCGGTGACCACGTAGTAGTCGCGCACGCCCTTCGCCGACAGCGCGCGCGCGGTCTGCAGCGCCTGCTCGCGCGTCGGGAACGCCGGCAGGAACACCCACCAGCCGCGCGACTGCGTGGCCTCGGCCTCGCGGTACTGGATGCGCGGCACGTGCGGCGTCAGCGCGTCGATCGCCACGCGCACGTCGGCCTGGGTCGGGAACGGGCCGAGCGTCATGCAGCGGTCCGCGGCCAGCGCGGCGCGCGATTCGGGCGCGGCGTCCAGCTCCGCGCTCTGCGTCTCCGGCGGGCCGGGCCGCTCGGACAGCAGGCGCAGCGGCGGCACGCCGGGGTCGGTGCGCGCGACGACCGGCGCGACGCGGCCGTCGCCGAAGGTCAGCCAGGCGGCGACGCCGAGGTTGAGGGCGAGCAGCAGCAGGAACAGCAGTCGGAAGAACATGCGGGCGCACCAGGGGTCGCCGGCATTGTATCGGCTGCGTCAGGCCGGGTGCGCCGCGGCCCAGGCGGCAAGGCCGTGCAGCACCGCGTCGCGCAGCGGCTGGTGCGGCACCGCCAGCAGCGCCCCCAGCGCGTCGGCGTCGCCGCCGGCGAGCAGCATGCGCGGCGCGCCGCCCAGCGCCGGCGCCATGCGCGCGTGGAAGCGTTCGACCAGCGCCGCCGCCGCCTGCCAGCAGCCGGAGGCGAGCGCGTCCGGCGTGTTGTCGGCGGCGTCGACGATGCGGCCGGGGCGCTCCACCGTCACGCGCGCGGTGGCGCCGAGCAGCGCCGACTGCATCAGCGTCGGTCCCGGCGCGATCAGCCCGCCGAGGTGACGGCCGTCGGCGGCCAGCGCGTCCAGCGTCAGCGCGGTGCCGCCGCCGGCGATCACGCAGGGCGCCAGCCCCTGCGCGCGCGCGGCGACCATGGCGAGGAAGCGGTCGACGCCCAGCCGCTCGGGCTCGGCGTAGGCGTTCCGCACGCCGCAGGCCGCGGCCGGCGAGCGCACGAATTCGGCATCGAGATGGAAGCGCGCGCGCACCGCGTCGGCCAGCGCGGCGTCGCGCTCGGTACCGGCGACGGAGGCGACCAGCACGCGCCGCGGATTGGGCAGCACCGCCCAGCGCCGCGCCAGGCCGTGCAGCAGCGTTTCCTCCGTCCACACCAGCGGCGCGCCCGGCGTCAGCGCCGCACCGTCGGCGCAGGCCCACTTCAGGCGCGTGTTGCCGAGATCGAGCAGCAGGTTCATGCGGCCTCCGGGGCGGCGCGCACGCTGACCTCGGCGCTGTCGACGGTGACGATGTCGCCGCCCGCGCGGTGCACGCGCAAGGCGCCGCGCGCGTCGACGCCCGCGCCGATGCCGTCGAACGCGCCCTGCGCGCCGCTGACGCGGAGCGCGCGGCCGCGCAGCAGGTCGTGGCGCGCGTAGGCGTCGGCGAAGGCGGCGAAGCCGTCGGCGGCGAACGCATCCAGCGCCTCGACCAGGCGCGCGACCAGGCGCGCGGCGAAGGCGTTGCGCGCCGGCGGCGCGCCGCCGGCCAGCGTCGCCAGATCGGTGACCGGCTGCCCGGCCTGCGCGCGCAACGCCGGCGGCAGGCGCAGGTTGACGCCGATGCCGATCACCGCGTGGCAAGGTCCGAGGAACTCGCCGCCCAGTTCCACCAGGATGCCGGCCAGCTTGCGGCCGTCGGCCAGCGCGTCGTTCGGCCACTTCAGGCCGGCGCCGGCGATGCCGGCGTCCTCCAGCGCGCGCATCAGCGCCACACCCGCCGCCAGCGACAGCCCGGACAGCGCGGCGTAGCCCGTCTCGAAGCGCTTCAGGCAGGACAGGTACAGGTTCAGCGCCGGCGGCGACAGCCAGGCGCGCCCGCGGCGGCCGCGGCCGGCGCTCTGCGTCTCCGCCAGCACGAAGGAAAGGTCCGGCGCGCCCTGCGCGGCGCGGCGCAGCAGTTCGCTGGAAGTGGAGTCGAGTTCCCAGTGCGCCTCCAGCGCGCCGAGGCGTGCGCGCGTCGCCGCGGGCAGCGCGGCGCGGATCGCCGCGGCGTCCAGCAGCTCGACCGCATACGGCAGCGCGTAGCCGCGTCCCGCCTGCGCCTCCACTGGCAGGCCGCGCGCGCGCAGCGCCTCGATCTGCTTCCACACCGCGGCGCGGGTGACGCCGAGACGCGCGGCCAGCGCCGCGCCCGAGACGGGCTCGCCGGACGCGAGCAGCGCGACCAGCGCGCGCGCGT
>NZ_DF970195.1:0-26289 GCF_000953855.2 Mizugakiibacter sediminis | reverse complement strand
CGCGCGCGCTCGAAGCGATGCTCGGTGCCGGCGCGCAGGCGCGCCAGGTTGCCGCGGTGCGTCCACAGCACCAGCAGCGCCGCGGCGACGCCGAATAGCGCGAAGGCGCCGCGTAGCGGCGGCGGCGCCAGCAGCGCGGCGAACGGCAGCGCCAGCGCGGCGCAGATCGTCGCCAGGCCGACGTAACCGCTGGCCAGCAGCACCAGCAGCCACAGCGCCAGCAGTGGCGCCAGCGCCGGCGGCAGCAGCACGGCGAGGCCGCCGGCCAGGGTCGCCGCGCCCTTGCCGCCGCGAAAACCGAAATACAGCGGATGGACGTGGCCGAGCGTGGCGGCGAACACGCAGGCCAGCGCCAGCGGCGGCGCACCCGCCGCCGCCAGCCCCAGCCATGCCGCCAGCGCGCCCTTGCCGAGATCGATCGCGACGACGCCCAGCGCAAAGCCCCAGCCTTGCGTGCGCAGCGCATTGGTGCCGCCGGCGTTGCCGGACCCCTGGGTGCGGATGTCGACGCCGCGCAGGCGGCCGAGCAGCAGGCTGCCGGACAGCGAGCCCAGCAGGTAGGCGAGCAACAGTTTGGCGAGTGCGAGCATGTAGCGAGTCTAGCCGCCGCCCGCGACGACGCCCACCACCAGCGTGCCCGGTCCGGCGTGCGCGCCGATCGCCGCGCCGACCTCGACGATCGCCGGCGTTTCCGCCAGCGCGAGCAAGCGCTGCAACGCCGCGGCGAGGCGTTCCGCTTCGGCGCGGTTGTCGCAATGGCCGACCAGCGCGCGCGACACGCCGCGCGCACGCTTCGCCACCCACGCGGCGAAGCGCTCCGGCGCGCACGCGCCGAAGGTGGCGCCGGCGAAACGCAGGCGGCCGTCGCCGCGCGCCTGCAACAGCGGCGCCAGCTTCAGCCAGCGCGTCAGCGGCAGGCTCCAGGCCGGGATGCGGCCGCCGCGCACGGCGTGGTCGAGTTCGCGCACCAGCGCGTAGGTGCGCACCCGTCCGCGCGCCGCCTCCAGCGCGGCCAATACCGCCGCCGCATCGGCGCCGCGCGCCGCCTGCTCGGCGGCGAGCAGCGCGTACAGGCCCTGGCCGCAGGAGGCGGTGGCCGAATCGAACAGGTGCACGCGTCCGCCGCATGCGCGCGCCGCGCTCTCCGCCGCCTGGAAGGTGCCGGACAGCGCGCGCGAGATGCCGACGTAGACCAGTTCGCGATGATGGCTCAGCAGCACCTCGAACAGGCGGCGGAAATCGCCCGGCGGCGGCTGCGAGGTGCGCGGCGGTTCGGGGCTTTCGCGCATGCGCCGATAAAGCTCGGCGTTGCTCATCGCCACCTTGTCGAGGTAGTCGCGCGCGCCGAGGCCGACGCGCACCGGCACCACGCCGATGCCGTGGCGCTCGATCTCGGCATCGGGCAGGTCGGCGGCGGAATCGACCACGATGGCGACCCGCGTCGCCGTGCCGGCGGCGTGCTGCTGCGCGTGCATGTCGTCGGCCTTCTGCGCCGACACCGCGCCGAACGCGGCCAGCGCGTCGTACAGGCGCTGCGGCGCGTCGAGGTGCATGTGCACGCGCAGCCGCGCCGGCGTGCCCGCCAGCACCAGGCTGCCGCCGTCGAGCGCGCGCAGCGTCCGCATGATCGCCTCGCGCGGCAGCGCCTCGCCGCTGACCACGCACTCGACGCAGTAGCGGTGGCGGTCGTCGCCGTCGCCGGCGCGGGCGATCGCGCCGGCCTCGCCGGCGTAGGCGGCGTCGGCCACGCGCACGCGGCGGCCCTCGCGCAGGAAATCGGCGATGCCTTCCAGCAGTTCGACGAAGCCCTGCGCGCCGGCGTCGACCACGCCGGCGCGGCGCAGCGCCGGCAGTTGCTGCGGCGTGCGCGACAGCGCGGCGCGCGCCGCCTCCAGCGCCTGCGCGAACGCCGTGCGCAGATCGCGTCCTTCCGCCGCCTGCTCGCGCAGCGCCTGCGCGAACGCGGCGATCACCGAGAGGATGGTGCCTTCGCGCGGCTCGGCCACCGCGCCGCGCGCCTGCTCCGCGCCCAGCGCGACGGCGCGCGCCAGCAGCGGCGCGGTCAGCCGCGACGCGTCGCCGACGCCGGCGCTGGCGCCGCACAGGAATTGCGCGAGGATGGCGCCGGAATTGCCGCGCGCGCCGTCCACCGCCGCTTCCGCGGCCAGGCGCAGCAGGCCGGCGGCGCCGCGCGCGCGCCGCCGCTGCAGGCCGCGCTGCACCGCGCCGAGGGTGAAGGCGAGATTGGAGCCGGTGTCGCCGTCCGGCACCGGGAACACGTTGATGCGGTCGAGGTGTTCGCGGCGCTCGGTCACGCGGCGGATGCCCGCGGCCAGCGCGCGGCGCAGGCTGGCGCCGCCGGCGATCGAAGCGGGGATGACGGTCGCATGCATCGCGGCAGTCTAACCGCGCGATGCGCGCGCGTATGTTGCATTGCAACGCGGGCGGGTGGCGGCCGCTTCCGCTTTCTGCCACCATGAGCGGACTGCCCCGCGCACGACCCCGAGGTCCGGCGCCATGAAACGTCCGCTGCTCGTCTGTCTCGCCTTCGGTGCCGGCATGGCCGGCGCGGCCCAGGCCCGCGATTTCATCGTCGAGGATCACCTGCTGGCGGCCAGCGATGCGCCGATGACGAGCCTGCTCGGCGATCGCGATGGGGGCCGTCCGTATGGCGGCGGCTCGCACGGCGGCGTGGTCCAGGGAACCGGTTATCGCGGCGAGGACGGCAGCGCCTCCGAAGCCGGCGCGGCGCGCGGCGCCGCGCGCATGCCGACCACGCCGGACGCGGCGCCGCCGCAACCGGTGCGCGACACCGCCCGCAACGGCGGCACGCCTTCCGCCGCACCGGCGGCGCCGCGCAAGCCGCGCAACGGCGAACCGAGCTGGCAGTCGCTGCTGCCGGGCTCGATCCAATAGGGTGCGATACGGCGGCTCGAAGGCCATCGCTTCGCACGCCCGGCTCTCGCCTCCCCATCCCTTGCTGCGCGAGACGACCCGCGAGTCGTAGGGCGGAAGCCGCGCCGCGGCTTCCGCCACGCCGTCGCGCGGTCCGGCGGAAGCGCCACGGCGCTTCCGCCCCACGGACTGCGCGCGGCTTGATCGGCGCGTCTCGCGCCCCGACCATCGCGGCATGACCACGCTGCTCGAACGCTTCGGCCGTCTGCTGCGGCCGGCGCCGCCGCTGCCCGACGACTTCTGGCGCGACTGCGTGCAGGCGAATCCGCTGGCGCGGCGCCTGGACGCGGCGCGGCAGGCACGCCTGCGCGCGCTGGTCGCGCAGTTCCTCGCGCGCAAGACGTTCAGCCCGGTGCGCGGCGCCGTGCTGGACGACCGCCGCTGCGCGCAGATCGCGCTGCAGGCCTGCATCCCGGTGCTCGAACTCGGCTTCGACTGGCTGTCGGGCTGGCGCGAGGTGATCGTCTATCCCGGCGAGTTCAAGGTGAAACGCACGCACGAGGACCACCTGACCGGCGTGGTCACCGAGGACGAGGACGTGCGCGTCGGCGAGGCCTGGGAACGCGGGCCGCTGATCCTGTCCTGGGCCGACGTCGAACTCGACCTGGCGCAGCCGTGGGACGGCTTCAACGTGGTCGCGCACGAGATCGCGCACAAGCTGGACATGCTGGACGGCGCCGCCGACGGCGTGCCGCGCCTGCCGCCGGGCATCGCGCGGCGCGCGTGGATCGAGGCGTTCCAGCGCGGCTACGACCGCCTCGCCGCCGCGGTCGAGCGCGGCCGCCGCACCGCCATCGACCCGTACGCGGCGGAAAGCGCCGACGAATATTTCGCGGTGGTCAGCGAGCTGCACTTCTCCGACCCGGCCACGCTGAAGCGCGCCGAGCCCGAGGTTGCGCGACTGCTGGAGGCGTTTTACGGGGTGTCGCCGGTGTTTGGGCGTAGGGAGTAGGGAGTGGAGAACGACACGAACCGGTTACGTCTTCGCTCCCGGACTCTCTCGACTCGCGGTTCCCCACCCCCATCGCCTCACCCCTCCGGCAAGCGCACGCGGAAGCGCGCGCCGCCCAGCTCCGGCGAGCGGTCCACCTCGAGTTCGGCGCGGTAGGCGCGCACGATGTCCTGCACGATGGCGAGGCCGATGCCGTGGCCCTGCACGCGCTCGTCGCCGCGCACGCCGCGCTGCAGCAGCAGGGCGACCTTGTCCTCGGGGATGCCGGGGCCGTCGTCCTCGACGATCAGCTCCAGGCCCGGCCGCCGCGCGCCGCGCACGATCTGCAGGCGCGCGGTCAGCAGCACGCGGTGGTTCGCCCACTTGAAGGCGTTCTCCAGCAGGTTGCCGATCAGCTCCAGCAGGTCGCCCTGTTCGCCGTAGAAGCGCGCGCCTTCCTCGATGTCGAATTCGCAGAGGATGTTCTTCGCCGCGTACACCTTCTCCAGGCCGCGCACCACCTCCTCGGCGTGCGGCGCCAGCGGCACCGGCGCGGCGAAGGTCTGGTGGCCGGAGGTGGCCGCGCGCGAAAGCTGGTAGGCGACGATCTCGTCCATGCGCCGCACCTGGTCGAGCACGTCCCGGCGCAGCTCCAGCGAGCCGTTCTCCGATTCCAGCCGCGAACGCACCACCGCCAGCGGCGTCTTCAGGCTGTGCGCGAGATCGGCCAGCGTGTTGCGGTAGCGCGCGAGATGCTCGCGCTCGCTCTGGATGAAGTCGTTGAGGCTGCGCGTCAGGCTGGCCAGCTCGGGCGGATAGCGGCCGGACAGGCGCTCGCGTTCGCCGCGCTCGATGCGCGCGAGGTCGCTGGACACGCGCCGCAGCGGCGACAGCGACCAGCGCAGCAGCAGCAATTGCAGCAGCAGCAGCGCCACGCCGAGGCCGGCCATCCAGCCGAACAGCGTGCGCCGGTAGGCGGCGAGCTGGCGCTCGAATTGCGCCTCGTTCTCGGCGACGTGGAAGGTCAGGTTGATCTCGCCGCGGTTCGGCACCAGCCAGGCCACGCCCTGGCTGAGCAGGTAGACGCGACCGACCTTGGTCGGCACCGGCCCGCGGAACTGCGTCTGCCCGGGCGCCAGGCGCGCGCCGAACGGCAGGTCGCGGCCGAGCGCCGAGGGCGAATCCCAGCGCAGGCCCTCGCCGATCACCGCGGCGTACAGGCCGGAGCCCGGCCGCGAGAAGTCCGGATTGGGCAGCTTGTCCGGGTCCGGCGGGATCAGCTTGCCGTAGCGGCTGACCTCGAAGCCGGCCAGATAGGCGTAGACATAGCCTTGCAGGCGATCACGCAGCACGCTGATCGCGCCCTCGTAGTAGGCGCGGTCCAGCGCGAAGCCGGTGGCTCCGAGGAAGGCCGCCAGCGCGAGGCCGGTGGCGAGGGTGGACCGCGCCGCGAGCGAGAGCGGCCTTCGGCTCACTCGTCCTCGCTTTCGTCGCGCGGGATGGCGAAGCGGTAGCCGCGGCCGCGCACGGTCTCGATCGGCTTCAGCGCGCCGTCGGGGTCGAGCTTGCGGCGCAGGCGGCCGATGAACACCTCGAGCACGTTGGAGTCGCGGTCGAAGTCCTGCTGGTAGATGTGCTCGGTGAGGTCGGCCTTGGAGACCAGCTCGCCGGCGTGCAGCATCAGGTACTCGAGCACCTTGTATTCGTAGCTGGTCAGGTCGACCGGGCGGCCGTCGACGCCGACCGTCTGCGCGGTGGTGTCGAGCTTGATCGGCCCGCACTTCAGCACCGGCCGCGACCAGCCGCTGGCGCGGCGCACCAGCGCGTTGATGCGCGCCAGCAGCTCCTCGACGTGGAAGGGCTTGACCATGTAGTCGTCGGCGCCGTGCTTGAGGCCCTCCACCTTGTCCTGCCAGGACGAGCGCGCGGTCAGGATCAGGATCGGGTAGCGCCGGCCCTCGTCGCGCAGCATCTTGACCAGGTCCATGCCGGACAGCTTGGGCAGGCCGAGGTCGATGATCGCCAGATCGAACGGCACCTCGCGGCCGAGGTACAGGCCCTCCTCGCCGTCGGCGGCGGCGTCGACCGCGTAACCATCCCGTTTCAGCCGCGCGGCCAGCGTCTCGCGCAGCGGCGCCTCGTCCTCGACCAGCAGGATGCGCATCAGCGTTTCTCCTTGTCGTTCTTGCCCTCGCCCTTGTCGTTCTTCTCGACCTGGGCCTTGACCCGCACCACCTTCACGCGGCCGTCCGGCGTCAGCACCTTGATGCTGTACACGGTGGTGCGGCCGTAGTGCAGGGTGTCGGTCGCCAGCACGTTGCCCTTGGTTTCCCGCTGCACCTTCTCCATCGCCTGCTCGAGGGTCAGTTCCTCGGCACAGGCGACGCCGGCGGCCAGCGCCAGCACGAGACACGGCAGGGCGTTGCGGAATCGTGGCATGGGAGGATGGTAGCGCAAGGCGCGGCGGCGCAACGCGCCGGGAGATCGTCCGGCGATCATGCCGGCCGGCATTGAATTCGCGCTGAATCGGGGCGGCGCGGCGGGCATCGCCCGGACGCGGACGCGGCGGGGAAATCGGCGGCGTCGGTCATGCGGCGTCGCGCGCCGGCGCGCGCACGGCGTCCAGCGCCGCCTCGACCACTTCCCAGCCGGCGTCGTCGCGGTGCGCGCGCTCGCTGAGGATGCGGCGGAACGCGCGGCCGCCGGGCCGGCCGTGGTACAGCCCCAGCAGATGCCGCGCGATGTGCTTGAGGCGCGTGCCGCGCGCCAGCTCCGCTTCGACGTACGCGCGCATCGCGCGCAGCGCCGCCTCGCGCGACGGCGGCGTGCCGCCCCACAGCGCCGCGTCCAGCTCGGCCAGCAGATACGGATCGTGGTAGGCCGCGCGGCCCAGCATCACGCCGTCCACCTGCGCAAGGTGCGCGCGCACCTGGTCGATGCTGCCGATGCCGCCGTTGATGATCACGGTGAGCGCGGGAAATTCGCGTTTCAGCCGGTAGACGCGCGGATAGTCGAGCGGCGGGATCTCGCGGTTCTCCTTCGGCGACAACCCCTGCAGCCAGGCCTTGCGCGCGTGCACGATCAGCACCTCGACGCCGGCGCCGAGCATCGCCTCGGTGAAGCGCTGCAGGTCGGCGTAGGCGTCCTGGTCGTCGACGCCGATGCGGCACTTGACCGTCACCGGCACCTCCACCGCGTCGCGCATCGCCCGCACGCAGTCGGCGACCAGCGCCGGCTCGCGCATCAGGCAGGCGCCGAACCGCCCCGACTGCACGCGATCGGACGGACAGCCGACGTTGAGGTTGATCTCGTCGTAGCCGGCCGCGGCGCCGTGGCGCGCCGCCTGCGCCAGCTCCGCCGGCTCGCTGCCGCCGAGCTGCAGCGCGACCGGATGCTCCTCCCGGCTGTGCTCGAGCAGGTGCAGGCGGTCGCCGTGCACCAGCGCCGCCGAGGTCACCATCTCGGTGTACAGGCGCGCGCGCGGACTCAGCAGCCGGTGGAAGTAGCGGCAGTGCCGATCGGTCCAGTCCATCATCGGCGCCACGCACAGGCGCCAGGCATCGGGTGCGGGGCGGAACGTCATCCGCGCAGTTTAGCCGACGGTGGGCCTTGTTCCCGGCACGGCTGGCACCCGGGCTTTCGCTGGCGCCCGCCGTTCACCCTGAGCCCAGGCCCGTAGGGCCGAAGTCGAAGGGCCCGGCGCGCCTCGCGCGCGTCGGCTTCGCTTGCCGACGCCAGCCCGCCCCGCATGGGGGGTTCGACGACTTCGACGCCAGCCAGGGCCCGCTGCGCGGACCGCGCGCGGTCGCGCCTACGGCCCCGGCGGCGCCGGGAACTGCACGTACGGCCCCTTCGGCGTTTCGGTCGGCGGCACGTAGGCCGGCGCGCGCTCACCCTTGGGACCGAGGCTGACGACGAAGCGGTGGATCGCGCGCAGGTCATCGTCGCCGAGGTGGCGCAGGTTGAACCAGGGCATCGGCGGACGCGTCTCGAAGGTGTGCGCGTAGCGCACCCATTCGTCCTCGCTCATCGCGGTCAGGCTGAGGCGCAGATTGGCGGGATAGGTGGTGCCCCAGGCGCCGCGCCAACCGAGCGCGTTGCCGGTCAGCCATTCGGACTCGGGCACCTCGCCGTTGCGCTCGGGATAGCCGGGCGTGTGGCAATCGTTGCAACCCATCGCACGCACCAGGTAGCGGCCGCGGGCGACGGCGTCGGCGTCCGCGCGGCGATGCGTCGCGTCGGCGCCGGCCCGCGCCTGCGACGCGCGCGTCAGGGCGAGCGCGCCCGCCATGCCGGCGACGAGCCCACCGAGCACCAGGGCGGCGGCCATCAGACCGATTCGGTTCATCGGACGGGATTCCTCGGGGAATGCACGGAATTCCCAGCCTAGGCCGCGCGCGCCCTCGGCGTTGCTAAATCTTGCCTACGCGGACCCTAAGACTTTCCTAAGCGGCATCGGCCGTTGCTGCGGAGGTCGGCCCGGGGCTTGTAATTAAATTTATATTCAAATAAATTGCAGGCCGATGAGTACCCGCCCCGCCACCCCCCGCCGCCGCGGCCGCCCGCCGGCCGAGAAGTCCGCCGATCGGCGCGCGCGCCTGCTGCAGGCCGCGCTGGAGCTGTTCGCCGAACGCGGCATCGCCGCGACGCCGCTGAACGCCATCGCCCGCCGCGCGCGCGTCACGCCGGCGCTGGTGCACTACTACTTCGGCAACCGCGACAAGCTGATCGACGCGGTGGTCGAGGAACGGTTGGTGCCGCTGATGCAGCGCGCGACCATGCCGATCGCCGACGCCGGCGCCGACCTGCCGTCCGCCCTGCTCGGCTTCGCCCGCCAGCTGATGCAGACGCTGGCCGCCACGCCGTGGCTGCCGCCGCTGTGGCTGCGCGAGGTGGTCGGCGCCGGCGGCCTGCTGCGCGAGCGCCTGATCGGGCGCGTGGCGCCGCGGGTGGCCGCGCGCGTCGCCGCGCTGGCGGCCGAGGCGCAGGCGCGCGGCGCGCTCAATCCCGCGCTCGATCCGCGCCTGCTGCTGGTGTCGCTGATCGCGCTGACCGTGTTCCCGTTCGCGGCCGCGCCGATCTGGAGCCGCCTGCCCGGCAACGCCGACATCGACGCCGACACCCTGACCCGTCACATGCTGGCCCTGCTGCGGCACGGCCTGGAGCCGCCCCATGCGCCTTCCGCTTGAACGCTTCCTGCCGCTGGCGCTGCTCGCCCTCGCCGGCTGCGCGCGCAGCGCGGCCGACAACTTGCCCGGCACGCTGGAGTGGGATCGCATCGCCGTGCTCGCCGAGGTGTCCGAGCCGGTGATCGCGCTGGACGCGAAGGAAGGCGAGCCGGTGCGCCAGGGCCAGTTGCTGCTGCGCCTCGACCCGCGACGCACCGATGCCGAACTGGCCGCGGCCGAAGCCGACGCGGACCGCCTCGCCGCCAATCTCGACGAGCTGCGTCACGGCGCGCGCATCGAGACCATCGACGCCATGCGCGCGCAACTGGCGCGCGCCGACAGCGACGCCGCCAACGCGCAGCGCGTGCGCGATCGCGCCGCCGCGCTGCGCAGACAAGGCTCGAACGCGCAGGCCGACCTCGACAACGCCGAGACCGGCCTGCGCATGGCGCGCGCCGCCGCGCGCGCGGCGCGCGCGCAACTCGAGGAGCTGCTGCACGGCACGCGGCCGGAGGAGATCGCCCAGGCCGAGGCGGCGCTGGCCGCGGCGCGCGCGCAGGTCGACGCGCTGAAGGTGAAACGCGCGCGCCTCGACGTGCGCGCGCCGCGCGACGGCCGCGTCGACGCGCTGCCCTACCGCCTCGGCGACCAGCCTGCGGTCGGCGCCACGCTGGCCAGCCTGCTTGCCGGCGATGCGCCGTATGCGCGCGTCTACGTGCCGGAGCGGCTGCGCGCCGGCATGCAGCCGGGCCAGCGCTTCCGCGTGCGTGTCGACGGCGTGGCGCAGCCGTTCGACGCGGTGTTGCGCAGCGTGCGCAGCGATCCGGCGTTCACGCCCTACTACGCGCTGTCCGGCGAGGACGCCGGCCGCCTGGTCTACCGCGCCGAACTGGTGCTGCAGGGCGACGCCGCGCGCGCGCTGCCGGCCGGCCTGCCCTGCCATGCGGAGCGCCTCGCCGATGAGCGTCCCTGACGACCGGCCGGCGATCCGCGCGCGCGGGCTGACGCGCCGCTTCGGCGCGCTGACCGCGGTCGACCGCCTCGACCTCGAGGTGCGCCGCGGCGAGGTCTACGGCTTCCTCGGCCCGAACGGCTCCGGCAAGTCGACCACCATCCGCATGCTGTGCGGCCTGCTCTTGCCGAGCGCCGGCGACATCGAGGTGCTCGGCCGCCGCATCCCGCAGCAGGCCGAGGCGCTGAAGCGCAGCGTCGGCTACATGACGCAGAAGTTCGCGCTGTACGACGACCTCAGCGTCGGCGAGAACCCGCTGTTCGTCGCCAGCGTGCACGACCTGCCGCGCGCGGCGGCGCACGCGCGCGTCGAGACGCTGCTCGCGCGCTACTGGCTGACCGACCTGCGCCGCCAGCTCGCCGGCACGCTGAGCGGCGGCCAGAAGCAGCGTCTGGCGCTGGCCGCGGCGGTGCTGCACGAACCGGCGCTGCTGTTCCTCGACGAACCGACCAGCGCGGTCGATCCGCAGTCGCGCCGCGAGTTCTGGGATTCGCTGTTCGAGCTGGCCGACGCCGGCACCACCCTGCTGGTGTCGACGCACTACATGGACGAGGCGGAGCGCTGCCACCGCCTGGCGATCCTCGACCGCGGCCGCCTGGTCGCCGACGGCAGCCCGCGCGCGCTGATGGACGGCCTGCCCGGGCAGACCTTCCTGGTCGAATGCGCCGCGCCGCGCGCCGCGCAGCAGGCACTGGCCGGCGCGCCGGGCGTGCTGGCGACCGCGCAGATCGGCGCCAGCCTGCGCGTGCTGGCGCAGGGCAGCGCCGCGGATGCCGCCGCGTTGCGGCACGCGCTGGCCGCGTCCGGCATCGGCGCGCGCGTCGAGCCGACGCCGCCCAACCTCGAAGACGTGTTCGTCGCCGCCACGCAGCGGCCGCGCCACGCCGACGGAGCGGCCGCATGAACGCCTTCAGCCTGCGCCGCCTTTGGGCGATCGTGGTCAAGGAGCTGCGTCAGTTGCGCCGCGACCGCCTGACCTTCGCCATGATCGTCGGCATCCCGACCATGCAGCTCCTGCTGTTCGGCTACGCGATCAACATGGACGTGCGCCACCTCGACGCCGCCGTGCTCGACCAGGCGCACACGCGCAACGCGCGCGAGCTGGTCGCGGAACTGGCGCAGTCGCAGGTGTTCGACTTCCGCTACCGGCTCGATTCGCCCGCACAGATCGACGCCTTGATGCGCGAGGGCCGCATCAGCGCCGCGCTGGTGATCCCGCGCGACTTCGAGCGCCGCCTCGCCGACCGCGACCGCGCCGCGGTGCAGATGGTGGTCGACGGCTCCGACCAGGTGGTGCAGCAGGCCGCGCGCCAGCTGGCCGGACTGTCGGTGACCACGCTGCTGTCGCCGCTGCACGCGGCGGTGCCGCAGGGCCAGGTCGAGATCGTCAACTGGTACAACCCGCAGCGGCGCGCGCCGCTGAACACCGTGCCCAGCCTGATCGGCGTGATCCTGACCATGACCATGGTGCTGTTCACGGCGATGGCGCTGGTACGCGAGCGCGAGCGCGGCAACCTCGAGTTCCTGATCGCCACGCCGCTGTCGCCGCTGGAGCTCACCGTCGGCAAGGTGCTGCCGTTCGTCGGCATCGGCCTGGTGCAGGCGACGCTGGTGCTGCTGCTCGGCGTGTTCGTGTTCGACGTGCCGGTGCGCGGCGCGCTCGCCGATCTCTACGGCGCCGCGCTGGTGTTCATCGTCGCCTGCCTGGCGCTGGGCGTGTTCCTGTCGACGCTGGCGAAGAGCCAGTTCCAGGCGCTGCAGCTGGCGTTCTTCACCTTCCTGCCGCAGATCCTGCTGTCCGGCTTCATGTTCCCGTTCGGCGGCATGCCGCGCGCGGCGCAATGGCTGGCGGAACTGTTCCCGCTAACCCACTTCATCCGCCTGGTGCGCGGCATCGTGCTGCGCGCGGCCGGCTTCGCCGACCTCTGGCGCGAGCTCGCCGCGCTGCTCGCGTTCGCCGCGGTGATGCTGACGCTGGCCACGCTGCGCTTCCACAAGCGGCTCGACTGAGCCCCGCCATGCCGCGCGACGACCTCGCCGACCGCCGCCACGCCGCCGCGCTGCACGCCTTCGTGACGCTGGCGCGCGCGTTGCTCGCCGCGGACGACGAGCGCGAGCGCTGCGTACTGGAGGATCGCCTGCTGGCGCTGCTGCCGACGGTGCGCGCCAGCGGCCTGTTCGAGATCGCCGCCGTGCGCGATCCGGCGCTGCGCGCGATGCTGGACGAACGGCTGCGCGCGCCGTCGCCGGATACGCGCGTGCGGCACGCGCCGCCGCGGGCGCCGCACCGCTGAGCGCCGCGCCGTCTTGGGCCCGAAGCGCGCGCCCGCTATGCTGCGCGCATGGACGAACCGGGGGTGGTGATCGGGCTGGATGCGGTGATCGTGGCGGTCACCGGCGACACGCCGCGCGTGCTGACCGCGCGCGGCGAGGACGCCGACGCGCTGCCGTCGGGTCCGCTGGACGTCGAGCGCCACCAGACGCTGGAGCGCGGCGTGCGCGACTGGGTGGCGCGCTCGACCGGCTTCGGCCTCGGCTACGTCGAGCAGCTCTACAGCTTCGGCGACCGCTTCCGCGACCCGCGCGAGCGCGCCGGCGGCGCGCGCGTGATCTCGGTGGCATACCTCGCGCTGGTGCGCGAGCAGGCGCTGCCGCCGACCTTCGACGCGCACTGGCGCGACGTCTACGCCTTCCTGCCCTGGGAGGACTGGCGCCACGACCGCCCGCTGCTGATCGAGCGCGACCTGGCGCCGCGCCTGTACGCCTGGGCCGGCGACGATGCGCGCCGGCGCCAGCGCGTCGATCTCACCTTCGGCCTGAACGGCGCGCCGTGGGATCCCGAGCGCACGCTGGAACGCTACGAGCTGCTGTGGGAGGCCGGCCTCGTCGCCGAGGCGCGGCGCGACCATGGCGGCGATGCCGCGCCGCTGCCCGGCACCGGCCGCGCGCTGGCGCTCGACCATCGCCGCATCCTCGCCACCGCGCTCGGCCGGCTGCGCGGCAAGATCCGCTACCGCCCGGTGGTGTTCGAGCTGCTGCCGGAGAAGTTCACGCTGTCGCAGCTGCAGCGCGTGGTCGAGGCGCTGGCCGGCAACCGCCTGCACACGCAGAATTTCCGCCGGCTGGTGGAGGGCGCCGGGCTGGTCGAAGGCACCGGCGAGCGCGATTGCAGCACCGGCGGCCGGCCCGCCGAGCTGTTCCGCTTCCGCCGCGACGTGTTCCGCGAGCGCCCGCAACCGGGCGTGTACTACCCCGGCGCGTGGTGGTCGCGTTGAGGCCGGCGGCGACACGCACCGCGCCGCGCCGCGCCGCCGCGCTGACGGCCGCCCTCGCCCTGCTCGGCCTCGCCGCCTGCGGGCGCACGCCGCCGGCGCCGGCCGCGCGCGCCGCCGCGACGGCCGCCGCGCCGATCGCCGCGCACGCCGATCACGAGCAGGACAGGCGCTACCGCATCGACATCGTCTATCCCGAGCTGCCGGCCGGCAGCGAACCGCTGGCGGCGGCGCTGCGCGCCTACGCCGACCAGGCGCGGCGCGCATTCATGCAGACGCTGGAAGGCGGCGCGGCGCCGGACGCCGACATCCCGTGGCAACTGAAGCTCGAGTTCGGCGTGGCCGCGCACACCGCCGATTTCATCGGCGTGCGCGCGCGCGGCGGCAGCTACACCGGCGGCGCGCACGCGCTGCCGCTGGTCGCCAGCTTCAACTACGACGTGCGCGAGCGGCGCGTGCTGGCGCTCGGCGACCTGTTCGCCGATCCCGCCGCCGCCCTGCGCCTGCTGGCCGCGCACGCGCGCCGCGCGCTGGGCGAGCGCGCCGCCCATGCGGCGCCGGACGGATCGGCGCCGCGCCCCGAGGCCGGCGACGCCTCGCTGCAACGCGCGCTGGCCTGGATCGACGAAGGCACCGAGCCGCGGCCCGCCAACTACGCCGTGTTCCTGATCCATGCCGACCCCGCCGGGCGCGCCGACGGGCTGGTGCTGCTGTTCCCGCCGTACCAGGCCGGGCCGTATGCGCTCGGCACGCAGGAGGTGCAGGTGCCGGCGGCGGCGTTCGCCGCGCTGCTGAAGCCGCGCTACCGCGAGGCGTTCGCCACGGGGCCGGCGCCATGACGATCGCGCTGTTCGCGCTCGCCGCGCTGCTGATCCTGCTCGGCCTGGCCGGCGTGGTGCTGCCCGCCCTGCCCGGCGTGCCGCTGATGTTCGCCGGCATGCTGCTGGCGGCGTGGGCCGACGGCTTCCGCCACGTCGGCGCGCTGACGCTGACCGTGCTCGGCCTGCTCGCCGTGCTGGCGCTGCTGGTCGACTTCGCCGCCGGCGCGCTGGGCGCGAAGCGCGTCGGCGCCAGCGGGCTGGCCCTGCTGGGCGCGACGCTCGGCACCGTCGTCGGCCTGTTCTTCGGCATTCCCGGCCTGCTGCTGGGGCCGTTCGTCGGCGCGCTGCTCGGCGAGTTGCTGGCCGGCGGCAGCGTGCTGCGCGCGGCCAACGTCGGCGCCGGCACCTGGCTCGGCCTGCTGCTGGGCACGCTGGTCAAGCTGGCGCTGTCGTTCGCCATGCTCGGCGTGTTCGCGCTGGCGCTGATGCTGTAGCGTGGCGTCATGCACCTGCTCGCGCTCGACTTCCGCAGCTACGCCGCCACCGCGGCCGCGCACAGCCATGGCTGGCACCAGCTGGTGCTGCCGTGGCGCGGCGAACTGGAGCTGGAGATCGACGGCCGCGGCGGCCGCGTCGCGCGCGGCTGCGCGGCGGTGGTCGGCGCCGGCGCGCGCCACGCCTTCGAGGCGCGCGGCGCCAACCGCTTCCTGGTCGTCGACCTCGCCGCGGACGACGACGCGCGGCTGGCGCGGCTCGGCGAGCGCCGCTACCTGCCGCTGACGCCGGCGGCACGGCGCTGGCTGGCCGCGCCGGCGGAAACGCTGCCGGACGAGGACGATGCGCGACACGCCTGGGTGCAGGTGCTGCTGCACGCGCTCGCCGGCACGCGCGGCGAGGCCGTGCTGGATGCCCTGCACGCCTGGCTGCGCACCTCGCCGGCGGCCTTGCCCCCGGCGGCGGCGCTGGCGGCACTCGCCGGCCTCAGCCGCGCGCAGTTCTACCGCCGCTTCGCCGCGCGCGGCGGGCAGGCGCCGTTCGCGCTCGGCCGCGCACAGCGCCTCGAGCGCGCCTGCGCGCTGCTGCGTGCGGGCGCGCTGCCGATCGCCGAGGTCGCGGCGCGCTGCGGCTATGCCGACCAGAGCGCGCTGACGCGCGCGTTGCGCCGCCATTGCGGGCTGACGCCCGGCCGGCTGCGCGCGCTCGGCTGACATCGAGATGCGCTAGGCTGGCGCACCGCCATCCACGGGACATCGCTTGGAACATCCTCGCCCGCTGCCGCCCTCGCCGTTCCGCATCGCCGCCTGGGCGCTGGCGCTGGTCGCGCTGTTCCTGACGCTGCGCCTGCGCCTGCTGTCCGCCATGCTCGCCGGCCTGCTGGTGTTCGAGCTGGTGCACGCGTTGGCGCCGTTGCTGCAGCGGCGGCTGACCGGCGAGCGCGCGCGGCTGATCGCGGTGGCGCTGCTGTCCGCGGCGATCGTCGGCCTGCTGACGCTGGCGATCTTCGCGGTGGTGGCGTTCTTCCGCAGCGAGACCGGCGGCCTGCAGGTGCTGTTCGACCGCATGGCGCAGATCCTCGGCCAGGTGCGCGCCGAGCTGCCGGCTTCCGTGGTCGGCTACCTGCCGGAGGATCCGGACACGCTGCGGCATGCGGTGGTCGAGTGGCTGCGCACGCACGGCGCGGCGGTGCAGCTCGCCGGCAAGGAGGCGGTGCAGACCTTCGTGCACGTGCTGGCCGGCATGGTGCTGGGCGCGCTGGGCGCGCTGCAGGAAGTGCGCCCGGCGCACCGCCAGCGCCCGCTGGCGCGCGAGCTGCTGGCGCGCAGCGCGCATTTCGCCGAGGCGTTCCGCCGCATCGTGTTCGCGCAGATCAAGATCTCGTTCGTCAACACGGTGTTTACCGCGCTGTTCCTGCTGGCGATCCTGCCGCTGGCCGGCGTGCATCTGCCGCTGGCGAAGACGATGATCGCGGTGACCTTCGTGGTCGGCCTGCTGCCGGTGATCGGCAACCTGATCTCCAACACGGTGATCACGGTGATCGCGCTGTCGGTGTCGCCGTACGTGGCGCTGGCCGCGCTGGCCTTCCTGGTGGTGATCCACAAGCTCGAGTACTTCCTCAACGCGCGCATCGTCGGCGACGAGATCCACGCGCGCGCCTGGGAACTGCTGCTGGCCATGCTGGTGATGGAGGCGGCGTTCGGCCTGCCCGGCGTCGCCGCCGCGCCGATCTACTACGCCTACGTGAAGCGCGAGCTGGCCGACCAGGGCTGGGTCTAGCCGGCCTCCATGCGCAGCGAGACGCGCGGTCAAGACGGCCGCGCGGCGCGCGCGTAGCCTCGGCGCCCAATCCTGCGGAGCTCGCCGCTCATGTCCGAGACGCGCCGCGCCACCCTCGCCGGGTTCGGCGCCATCCTGCTGTGGTCGACGCTGGCCCTGCTGAGCCGCGGCGCCGGCCGGCTGCCGCCGTGGCAACTGCTGGCATGCGGCTTCGCCGTCGGCACGCTGGCGACGTGCGCGGCCAGCGCGCTGCGCCACGGGCCGCGCGCGGCGCTGGCGCGCTGCGCGCAGCCGTGGCCGGCGTTCGCGCTGGGCTTCGGCGCGTTGTTCGGCTTCCACGCGCTGTACTTCAACGCGCTGGCGCGCGCGCCGGCGGCGCAGGCCAGCCTGATCGTCTACCTGTGGCCGCTGCTGATCGCGCTGGGCGCGGGCGCGCGCGACGCAGCGACGCGGCCGCGCCGCGCGCTGGCCGCGCTGTGCGGGCTCGCCGCCACCGCGCTGGCGATCGGCGCCGATCCCGTCGCGCTCGCCCGCGAGGCCTGGTTCGGCTATCTGCTGGCGCTGGCCTGCGCGCTGGTCTGGGCCGGCTACTCGCTGGCCAACGCGCGCTTCGCCGCGCTGCCGGCGGAGACGCTGATCCCCGCCTGCGCCGCCACCGCGCTGGCCGGCGCCGGCGTGCATCTCGCCGGCGAGCGCTGGGTGGCGCCGAACGCGCAGGAGTGGCTGGCCGTGCTGCTGCTCGGCGTCGGTCCGGTCGGCACCGCCTTCCTGCTGTGGGACGCCGCCACCAAGCGCGGCGACCTCGGCCTGCTCGGCGTCGCCGCCTATGCGGCGCCGGTGCTGTCGACGGCGCTGCTGGTCGCCGCCGGCCTCGCCCCAGCGCGCGCCGCGCTGCCGGGCGCGGCGCTGCTGGTGGCGCTCGCGCTGGCGCTGGCGCGGCCGGCGCGCCGGGCCGCGTGACGCCGCCGCGCCGCCCCCACCTCCGGCACATCTGCCGGCCTCCGCGGTACCGTAGGCTGGCCGTTCCGTGAGGAGAGACCCCATGCTCAGACACAAGCTCGCCGCGGCCCTGCTGGCCTGCGGATTCGTCGCCGCCACCACGCCGGCCGCCGTCGCAACGGCCGCCGCCAAGCCGGCCGCCGCGCCCCAGCCGGCGGCGTGGGTGCAGAAGAGCAACGCCGCCGCGCAGCCGCTGCTGAAGGTGCTGGCCGAGTTCCAGCCGGAGTTCGCCTCGCAGATCGGCATCCCCGGCTACGACACGCGGGTCAGCGACCTGAAGCCCGGCGTGGTCGAACGCGCCAACCAGGCGATCGCCGCCGCCAAGGCCGGCCTCGAGAAGCAGCTCGCCGCCGAGAAGGATCCGCAGGTCCGCCAGGATCTCGAGATCATGATCCACTCGGCCGACCAGCAGATCGAGGGCAACACCCTCAACGCCAAGTACCTGCTGCCCTACTACGACGTCGGCCAGACCATCTTCCAGGGCGAGTTCGCCCTGCTGCAGGACCAGGTCGACGCCAAGCGCCGCCCCGCCGCGCTGGCGCGCCTGAAGTGCTACGTCGGCATGGCGCCCGGCTGCGAGCCGATCGTCAAGCTGGCGGAAGCGCGCACCGAGGAGAAGCTCGGCGACCAGGCGCTGCTCGGCCCGTACAAGGGCGAGGTCGAGCAGAACCTGGCCAATACGCAGCGCTACGTCGACGGCGTGCGCCAGCTCTACGCCAAGTACAAGATCGCCGGCGCCGAGCCGGCGCTGGACGCGCTGGCGCAGCAGTTGAAGGACTACGACGCCTGGGTGAAGGCCACCGTGCTGCCGCGCGCGCGCACCGACTTCCGCCTGCCGCCGGAGCTGTACGCGTTCAACCTGAAGCAGGTCGGCGTCGACATCACGCCCGAGCAGCTGATGCAGAAGGCCGAGCTGGAGTTCATGGAGACCCAGGCGGCGATGCAGATGATCGCGCCCGAGGTGGCCAGGGCGAACGGCATCGACGCCCACGACTACCGCGACGTGATCAAGGCGCTGAAGAAGGAGCAGCTCGACCGCGGCTCGGTGGAGCCCTACTACCACGAGACCATCGGCAAGATCGAGGACATCATCCGCCGCGAGCGCATCGTCACCCTGCCGCAGCGCGCGATGCAGATGCGCCTCGCCTCCGAGGCCGAGTCCGCCGCGCAGCCGGCGCCGCACATGGATCCGCCCGCGCTGATCAACAACAAGGGCGAGCGCGGCACCTTCGTGCTGACCATGGGCAACCCGTCCAGCACCGGCGACAAGAGCCAGGCCTACGACGACTTCACGCACAAGTCGGCGGCGTGGACGCTGACCGCGCACGAGGGCCGCCCCGGCCACGAGCTGCAGTTCGCGGCGATGGTCGAGCGCGGCGTGTCGCTGGCGCGCAGCCTGTTCGCCTTCAACAGCGTCAACGTCGAGGGCTGGGCGCTGTACGCCGAGGCGGAGATGCTGCCGTACGAGCCGCCGGCGGGCCAGCTGTTCGCCCTGCAGGCGCGCCTGCAGCGCGCGGCGCGCGCCTTCCTCGATCCGATGCTGAACCTCGGCCTGATCAGCCGCGAGCGCGCGCACGACATCCTCGTGCACGACGTCGGCCTGTCCGAGGCGATGACCCGCCAGGAGCTCGACCGCTACACGTTCCGCATGCCGGGCCAGGCCACCTCGTACTTCTACGGCTACACGCGCCTGCTGCAGCTGCGCGCGGCGACGCAGATCGCGCTGGGCGACAAGTTCGACCGCCAGGCGTTCAACGACTTCGTGATCGGCCAGGGCCTGCTGCCGCCCGACCTGCTGGCGCAGGCGGTGAAAAGCGAGTTCATCCCGGCGCAGATGAAGAAGTGACCCCGGCGGCCGGCCGTGCCGCCGCGCGGCCGGCCGCGAACCCGACGGCGCCCTCGCGGCGCCGTCTCCGTTTGCGCGCGCGCCGGCGGCGGCCGATCATGGCGCGTCCCGCCCCGATCACGACGCCGAGATCCCGCCATGAACCCCACCGGCCGACTCGCCGAGGAATTCGCCGCCATCACCGAGCACTGGTCGCCGCGCGTGATCGCCATGAGCAACGGCCAGTACGTCAAGCTCGCCAAGGTCCGGGGCGAATTCGTCTGGCACGACCACGCCGACGAGGACGAGTTGTTCCTGGTGATGCGTGGCACGCTGGTGCTGCGTTTCCGCGACCGTCCCGAGGTGACGCTGCGCGCCGGCGATTTCCACGTCGTGCCGCGCGGCGTGCAGCATTGCCCCTACGCGCCGGAGGAAGCCTGGATCATGCTGGTGGAGCCGGCGGCGACCAAGCACACCGGCGACGTCGAGAGCGCGCTGACCCGATCGGTCGAGACGCAGACCGCGCACCTGCGCTGAGCGCGGCGCTCAGCCGGCGCGCGGCGCGTCCGGCACCACGTACAGCAGGATGGCGAGGAAGTGCAGCACGCTGCCGGCCAGCACGAACAGGTGCCAGACCGCGTGGTGGTACGGCAGCCTGCGCCACAAATAGAACGGCACGCCGAGCGTGTACACCACGCCGCCGGCGAGCAGCAGCGCCAGCCCGCCGGTCTCCAGGCTCTGCTTCAGCGGTTCGAACGCGATCAGCGCCAGCCAGCCCATGCCGACGTAGACCAGCGCCATCAGCCAGCGCACGTGGCGCAGCGCGGTGAATTCCAGCACGAAACCGGCGAGCGCCAGCGTCCAGATCGCCGCGAACAGCCCCCAGCCCCACGCGCCCCGCATCGCCACCAGGGTGAACGGCGTGTAGGTGCCGGCGATCAAGAGGTAGATGGCGACGTGGTCGAGATGGCGCAGCACGCGCTTCGGCGCCTGCAGCGGGATGGCGTGGTACAGCGTCGAGGCGGTATAGGCCAGCACCAGCGCGGTGCCGAACACCGCGCAACTCGCCACCGCCAGCGCGGCGCCGGACAGCGCGGCGAACGCCACCAGCGTCGCCAGGCCGGCGATGCTGAGCACGATGCCGAAACCGTGGATCAGGCTGTTCGCCACCTCCTCGCCGAAGGAATAGCGCGGGGCGGACGCTGCGAGCTCGGCCATGGCAAGTTCTCTTTCTTCTTGCGGATGCGATGAACGGCGCGCGCCGCGCAGGGAACGGCGCGCGGGCCGATGATGGCCACCGTGGCTACTTCGCCGCCGTGATCTCGAACCGGCCGAAGGCGATGCCGAGGTCCCAGCCGCGGCCGCTGCCGGACAGCGCCAGCGACACCGGCCCCTTGGTCAGCACCTGCGCGGCGCCGCCCTTCACCGCGCCGGCGTGCGCCTCGGCCCCCGCGTAGGCGCCCAGCACCTCGCGGATGTCGTGCACGCCGGAGAATTTGCCGCGGCCGTCGTCGATGACGTGCTTGCCGACGGTGAGCCCGCCGCCCTCGACGCGGATGCGCACGCTCATGCTCTGGCCGTTGTCGCAGACCACCCGACCGCGGCCTTCGGCGCGCTTGTACAGCACCGACCAGCCGTGCAGCGAGAAATGCAGCTCGCAGTCCGCCTCGGCCGCCCGCACTGCCGCGGCGCCGATCATCAGGACCGATGCGAGCATCCATGCTGCCGTGCGTACGCGACGATCGCGCATGTCGCCCTGCCTCCGCGCAAACCGGCGGCGCCGGCCGCCTGCGCGCACGTTAGCGCCATCGCCGCGCGCCGTCATCCGGCCGCATCGCCGGCGCTGGCGCGGGGGCCGCAGCGAAATGCCGCCTGCCGCGCGTCCGGGCGGCCATTTAAGCGCGCCTTCACGAGGCGGCAACGCGGCGTGAACATCGCCGCGCGGATGCTGGCTCGGCCGGACGTAGATCCCCTCACCCTCTATCCCCTGAACGTCCGGCCTTCCGGCCCGCCGCCCACCCCGGCGGGCTGTTCTTTGCCGCACGCCGGCCCACCGTGGCGCGGCGCGCGCGCCGCGCGCTAGGCTACGGCCGGGTTCGGCGGAGGGGCGGCCATGCAGGAAATCCTCGTTCACGTGCGCCAGGCGGACGAGCAGGCGGCGGGCGTGCGCGTCGCGCTCGAGATGGCGGAGCGGTTCGCCGCCCGCCTGACCGGCCTGTACGTCGTGCCGATGGTGCCGGCGGCGTTCGTCGCGCCGGAGGCGGTGGCGATCCAGGGCCAGTTCATGGCGCGCGAACTGGACGAGGCGCGCGGCCGCGCCGACTGGTGGGGCGAGGCCTGCGCCCGCCGCGGCGTCGACGGCGAATGGCTGGCGCTGGAAGGCGATCCCGTCGACGTGATCGCGCATTGCGCCAGCCTGGCCGACCTGGTGGTGATGGAGCGTCCGCAGAGCGATCCCTCGGCGCCGGTCGGCTTCGGCACCGTCACCCGCTCGCTGTTCGCCGGCGCCTCGCCGATGCTGGTGGTGCCGGACGTCTGCCAGGTGCGCGCGCCGGGCCGGCGCGTGCTGATCGCCTGGAACGGCTCGCGCGAGGCCGCGCGCGCGGTGCGTGCGGCGCTGCCGTTGCTGCAACGCGCGGACGCGGTGCGCGTGCTGATGGGCGCGCGCCGCGACGAGGGCCTGCCGATGGCGCCGCCCGCGCTGGCGCTGCGGCCGTGGCTGGAGCGCCGCGGCATCGGCGCCGATTACGTCGACTTCGCGCCGGCGGGCAAGGTCGGCAGCGCGATGCTGGAAGCGGCCGGGGCCTGCGAGGCGGACATGATCGTGATGGGCGCCTGGGGCCGCTCGCGGCTGGCCGAACTGGCGCTGGGCGGCACGACCCGCTATCTTTTCCAGAACAGCAGCCTGCCTCTGCTGGTGGCGCACTGATGACGTCGAGCTTCCGCCCGCGCTTCATCGCAACCGCCCCCGCCGCTCCCGCCTCCATCCCAACTTCCACATTGCGCCAACGTTTCCCCGGGCTGACGCTGGTCAGCGCCGGGCAATTGCCGCTGGCGGCGCTGGCGGCGCTGTTCGAAGCCGCGTTCAGCGGCTACGCGGTGCCGATCCGGCAGAACGCCGCGCTGCTGGCGGCGCGCGTGCGCAGCGAGCAGATCGACCTCGAGCACAGCCGCGTCGCCCTGCGCGACGGCGCGCCCTGCGCGCTGTGCCTGCTGGCGCGCCGCGGCGACACCATGCGCATCGCCGCGATGGGCGTCGTGCCGGCCGCGCGCGGCGCCGGCCTCGGCCGGCTGCTGCTGGACGAGGCGATCGCGGTGGCGCGCGAGCAGCGCGCCGCGCGCCTGCTGCTGGAAGTGCTCGGCAGCAACGCCGTGGCGCGCCGCCTGTACGAGCGCGCCGGCCTCCGTCCGCGCCGCCGCCTGCTCGGCTGGCAGCGCGCGCCGTTCACGCCGCGCGCGGAGGCGGCGCTGCGGCGCACGCACTGCATCGAGCTGGCGCGCGCGCTCGGCGCCGACCACGCGCTCGACTGGCCGTGGCAGCTGGCGCCGGCCAGCGTCGCTTCCGGCTACGCGTGGATGTCCACCTATGCGATCGCCGACAAGGCCTACGCCTGGATCGACGACCGTGCGCGCGACCGCCTCGCGCTCGGCCATCTGTTCGTGGCGCCGCACGCACGCGGCGCGGGCTACGCGCGGCGGCTGCTGGTGTCGCTGCAGGCGCACTTTCCCGGCCGCGCGTGGACGATCCCGCCGCTGGTGCCGGAAGAGTTCGGCGGTGCCGTGCTGGAAGCGCTCGGCTTCACGCGCAGCGCGCTCGATCAGGTCGAGATGGAGCTGGCCCTGGGCTGAGGCGGCGGCGCCTCAGCGCGTGGCCGCGGCGGCATGCGCGCGTCCACCGCGCGCCAGCAGCCACACCAGGCCGACCAGCAGCGCCAGCGGCAGCCACAGCGGCAGCGTCGCCAGCGCCAGCACCGGCAGCACCGCCAGCGCCACCAGCAGGCCGATCGCGCCGCCGAGCAGGCCGATCATCCCGCCGAGCAGGCCGAGCGTCAGCTTGAAGGCGAAACCGAGCAGGTGGAAGAGCGTGGCGACCACGCCCCACAGCACCAGCGCCGTCACTCCGAGCAGGAACAGTTCGATCATGTGCGGATCCTCGCGGCTGCAAGGATGGGATGCGCGACCCCGCAAAAGGGTTGCGCGCGCGGGCGGCGGATCGCCCGCACGGCCAGCATGCGCGGTGCGCACGGGCGGCGCACGTCGCGGAAGTCACCCATGACTTCCGGCGCGGCCCGCGGCGCGTTCAGCGCTCGATCACGAATTTGCCGAAGTCGATGCCGATGTCCCAGCCCTCGCCCTTGCCGGCGAGCGCCAGCGACACGGAACCTTTCGTCACCACGGTGGCGCCCGCCGATTTGGCGGCGCCCGCATGCGCGTTGGCGTTGGCGTAGGCGCCGTAGATGTCGCCGATGCTGCCGACGCCGGTGAATTCACCCTTGCCGTGGATGGTCGACTTGCCGAAGGTCAGGCCGCCGCCCTTGCTCCTGATGCGGACGTTCGCGCTCTGGCCGTTGCTGCAGGTGACGTGGCCGCTGCCCGAGTAGGTCTTGTAGAACGCCGACCAGCCGGACAGGGTGAAGGTCATCTTGCAGGTGACATCGCCGGCGCGCGCCGGCGCGGAGGGCAGCAAGGCGATGCCGCAGGCCAGTACGGCGGCGGCGAGCATGGACAGCGTGCGCATGGCGGCGCTCCTCGGGGGTGGAAGACGATCCGCCAAGGATAGAGCAGGCCGCCGTTCCCGCGCTGAACGGCGCGGCGCGGCTCAGCGCCGCGCCGGCGGCACCGCCGGCGGCAGACCGAGCGCCTGCCGCAGCGCGGCCTCGACCTGCTCCGGCCTGCTGCCGCCGACGCGCGTGTAGACGATGCGGCCGTCGCGGGCGACCAGGAACAGGCCGGGCGTGCCGATCACGCCGTAGCGCGCGGCGATGGCGTCGCCGTCGCGCACCAGGGTGAAGGTCTGGTGGCGCGCCTTCAGCTCGGCGACCGGATCGCCGTCGTCCTTGATGTCGATCGCATAGACGTCCAGCTTGTCGCGCCCGGCCGCGTCGTAGACCGCCTGCACGTGCGGCATCAGCGCCTTGCAGTACGGACACCAGGTCGCCCAGAACAGCAGGATCGCCGGCCGTTCGAGATGGTCCGGGTCGAAACGGATCTCCTCGCCGTTCGCGCCCGCCCCGGTCCACGGCAACGCGCGCTCCTGCGCGGCGAACGACAGGCTGGGCAGCAGCAGCAAGAGCGACAGCAGCAGACGGCGCATGGGGGAAGCTTCCGCAAGGACGAGTCCCAGCATGACCGGCGCGGCGGCCCGCACCTTACGGGCCGCGAGCGCGAAACCGGCGGAAGCGCGCCGCGCGGGCAGCGCTATTCGGCCCGCCGCGCGGCGGATTCGAACCATGTCGCGCCGCATCGGTATCAAACGCTGTCCAGCTTGCGTTTGCCGCCAGCATGAGATCGTGCCGTGCCCGCATCCCGTCGCCCCGTCCGCATGCGCGCGACGGCGGTTCTGCCATGCGTCGGCGCGCCCTGCCGCCTTCCGCCCCCGCTACCGACCGACATGATCCGCATAACGATCCTCGATCTGCCCCGTACCAGCCATCTCGATCTCGACAGAGATGACGGAGCGCAGCAGGCGCTGCAGGATGGCATGCTCGTCATCGTCCTCAACGGGCACGCGGCCGTGGAATTCGCCCCCGGCATCACCGGCGTATGGATACCGGAGTCGGGAGCACTGGACGTACGCCTGGCCGACGCCTCGTTCCCGGTAGCCGACGACCATTTCTTCGTTTCGGATTTCGCGCGCCGCTGCTGCATCACTGCGCCGACGCGAGGCACGGCGCTCGCCATGCTCGCGCGCCCTGCCGCATGGGCGCAGCTGCCCGGCATGCTGCCTCTCCATCGCGAGCCTGGTCCGCCGCTGTTTCCCGGGCATTTCGCCGTGGACCCGCAGTCCCGCGCGGAACTCGTGCAGCACGTGCGCGCGCTGACGCAGGCCGCCGAGCCGGACGAGCGTAGCCGCGAGCTGCGCTGGATCATCGGCATGCTGCGCGAGGAACAGGCGCACCTCGATTCGCTGGTGAACCTGTGCCCCGGGCGGACGCTGGCGCGGCGGCGTCAGGTGTTCCTGCGCCTGCAGCGCATTCGCCATGCGATCGCTTCCGATCCCGCGACCGACACCAGCCTGCCGCGGCTGGCGGCGCTGGCGAACTATTCCGTCTCGCAATTCATCGCCGTGTTCCGGCGCGTATTCGGCGAAACGCCGCACGCCTACGTGCTGCGCTGCCGCGTCGAACGCGCTCGCAACCTGATGGCGGGCACGACGCTCGGCATCGGCGAGATCTCGTTCGCGCTCGGCTTCCAGGCGCGCTCGAGCTTCACGCGCGCGTTCAAGATGCGCACCGGCCATGCGCCTTCGGCGCTGCGCGCCTGCGCCAAGCTGCAGGACTGAAGAGCGGCCGCACGAGCCGCGCGTCGGCGGCATGCGCCGCGTCCGCCGGGAAAAAGAAGCGGCGCACGGAGGTCCCGACTCCGTGCGCCGAGGGTGCAGCCGAGAGCTGTGTCTCTCTGCCCGTTGGAGCGGGCAGCTCTACTGTCGCGTAATCGCGCAATGGCAACGCGCGAAAACCTACGGAGTGATGGCGCGGATTCGATGCGTTCGCGTCATGCATCGGCGGACGTCACGCCGTGTTTGCGCGACGGAATTTTTGCGCGATGCGCGCGGCGATTTTCATTCGCGGCTTCGTCGTTTCTGCGCATTACGAAATATTCACTCCCGATAGATTGAACGACGCCGTGCGCTTGCCGGCCTGACCTTCATTCCAAGGTGAAACTCATGAATTCAACCGTGCTCGGACGATCCATCCGGCGCGCGCTGCGTGCGTCCCCGGCCCAGGCCGCGTGGGCGACGCTGCCGGCGCTGTTGCTCGCAACGCCCGCATTCGCCCAGCAGGCCGGCGATGCTTCGGCCACGCCGCAGAA
>NZ_DF970194.1 GCF_000953855.2 Mizugakiibacter sediminis | reverse complement strand
CGCCACCTGCATGACCACGGCCTGCGGTCCCGCGGACGTGGCCGACGACGGGCACCGGTAGCACAACGATTCTTCCGCACATTCGTTGGGCGGTGGCCTCGCGCCGTTGACGGCGGTCGGCGGCGTGCGCCTGCAGCGCCGATCGACGCGGCGGAAGCGCGCGCTGTTCGTCCATGGCTGCGAGCGTCTACCATCCGGCGGATGGAGCAAAACCCCGAGCAAATCCTGCGCCGCGTGTTCGGCTACGCCGAATTCCGCGGCGAGCAGCGCGCGATCGTCGAACACGTCGCCGGAGGCGGCGACGCGCTGGTGCTGATGCCGACCGGCGGCGGCAAATCGCTGTGCTACCAGATCCCCGCGTTGCTGCGCTCCGGCACGGCAGTGGTGGTCTCGCCGCTGATCGCGCTGATGCAGGACCAGGTCGACGCGCTGCGCGAGGCCGGCGTCGGCGCGGCCTATCTCAACTCCAGCCTGGACGGCGCCGCGGCGGCCGAGGTCGAACGCGCCTTCCTCGCCGGCGCGCTCGATCTGCTCTATGTCGCGCCGGAACGTTTGCTGACGCCGCGCTTCCTCGACATGCTGGACCGCGTCGAGATCGCGCTGTTCGCGATCGACGAGGCGCATTGCGTCTCGCAGTGGGGCCACGACTTCCGCCCCGAGTACCGGCAGTTGTCGATGCTGCACGAGCGCTATCCGCGCGTGCCGCGCATCGCGCTGACCGCCACCGCCGATGCGCCCACGCGCGAGGAGATCGTGCGCTGCCTCGGCCTCGGCGAGGCGCGCCGCTTCGTCTCCAGCTTCGACCGGCCCAACATCCGCTACGCCATCGCCGCCAAGGGCGGCGGTGACGCGCGCCGCGGCCTGCAGGCGCTGCTCGACGCGCATCCGGGCGAGGCCGGCATCGTCTATTGCCTGTCGCGCAGGAAGGTGGAAGCCACCGCAGCCTGGCTGCAGGCGCGCGGCTACGCCGCCTTGCCTTATCACGCCGGCCTCGACGCGGGCACGCGCAGCGCGCACCAGACGCGCTTCCTGCGCGAGGAGGGCGTGGTGATGGTGGCGACGATCGCCTTCGGCATGGGCATCGACAAGCCCAACGTGCGCTTTGTCGCCCATCTCGACCTGCCGCGCAGCATCGAGGGCTATTACCAGGAGACCGGCCGCGCCGGCCGCGACGGTCTGCCGTCGGACGCCTGGCTGGCCTACGGCCTCGGCGACGTGGTGACGCTGCGGCAGATGATCGAATCCTCCGAGGCCGGCGAGGAGCGCAAGCGGCTCGAGCGCCAGCGCCTGGAGGCGCTGCTCGGTTTCTGCGAGTCGACGCGCTGCCGCCGCGAGACCCTGCTCGGCTATTTCGGCGAGGCCTACCGCGGCCCCTGCGGCCGCTGCGACAACTGCCTGGCGCCGCCGCAGACCTGGGACGGCACGCTGGCGGCGCGGCAGGCGCTGTCGTGCGTGTACCGCACCGGCCAGCGCTTCGGCGCGGCGCACGTGGTCGACGTGCTGCTCGGCCGCGCCACCGACAAGGTGCGCCAGTTCGGCCACGACCGCCTCAGCACGTTCGGCATCGGCTCGGCGCTCGAAGAGCGGCAATGGCGCAGCGTGCTGCGTCAGCTGGTGGCGCGCGGGCTGCTGGCGGTCGACCTGGAAGGCTATGGTGCGTTGCGCCTGACCGCGGCCAGCAAACCGGTGCTGAGAGGCGAGGAAACGGTCAGCTTCCGCACCGACGCCGCGCCGCCGCGTGCGCGCCGGCGTGGCGACGCCCGCACCGCCTCCGAAATCGCCACCCGGGTCGACGCCGCTCTGTGGGAGGCGCTGCGGGCCAAGCGCCTGGCGCTGGCGCGCGAGCAGGGCGTGCCGCCGTACGTGATCTTCCACGACGCCACGCTGCAGGAGATCGCCGCGCGCCGGCCGCACGACCTCGCCGCGCTGGCGGAAATCGGCGGCGTCGGCGCGCGCAAGCTGGAGCGCTACGGCCAAGCCTTCGTCGACGTGGTGCGCGAGCACGCCGCGACGTGAGCGCGCGGCGCGGCCTCAGGGCAACGCGTAGCCGAACTGCTGGCGGAACTGGTCGGCGAACTCGGCGTAGGTGAAGCGCTGGTTCTGCGTGCCCGGGTGCTCGACCTTGAGCGCGCCCATCAGCGAGGCCATGCGTCCGCAGGTCGGCAGGTCGTAGCCGCGCATCAGGCCGAAGATCAGGCCGGCGCGGTAGGCGTCGCCGCAGCCGGTCGGATCGGTGATGCGGCGCTCGTGCGCCGGCGGGATCGGGTGGATGCCGTCGGCCGTGTGGATCACCGAGCCGCGCGGGCCGTGCGTGGTGATGTAGGCGCGCACCTTGCGCGCGATCTGCTGCTCGTTCCAGCCCGTGCGTTCCTGCAGCAGGTTCGACTCGTAGTCGTTGACCACCACGTAGTCGGCCAGCTCGATGAAGTTGCGGAACTCCTCGCTGCTGAACAGCGGCATCGCCTGGCCGGGATCGAAGATGAAGGGCACGCCCAGCTCGGCGAACTCGCGGGCGTTTTGCAGCATCGCCTCGCGGCCGTCGGGCGCGACGATGCCGAAAGTGACCCCCTGCACGTCGCGCACGTGGTTCTCGTGCGAACGCATCATCGCGCCGGGATGGAAGGCGGTGATCTGGTTGTTGTCGAGGTCGGTGGTGACGAACGCCTGTGCGGTGTAGAGATCGTCGAGCACCTTGACGTGATCGAGGCGGATGCCCTGTTGCTGGAACCAGGCGCGGTAGGGGCCGAAGTCCTGGCCGACCGTCGCCATCGGGATGGGGTCGCCGCCCAGCAGCTTGAGGTTGTAGGCGATGTTGCCGGCGCAACCGCCGAACTCGCGGCGCATGCGCGGCACCAGGAACGACACGTTCAGGATGTGCACCTTGTCCGGCAGGATGTGGTTCTTGAACTGGTCCTGGAACACCATGATGGTGTCGTAGGCCAGCGAGCCGCAGATCAGAGCAGACATGCCGTTCGCGTTCCCGGGGTGTTTGGATCGGACAGCACGCCGGCCGGACGCCGGCCGGCGCGGGGCGCGGACGGGCCGCGCAGGGGGTCGGCGCGCGTGCAGCGCGCGATCCTACCGTGTCGGTCGCGCCAATTCGAGCCGGACGGGTCCGCGCGGGCGCCGCCGCTGCCGAGGCGCCGGATGTGAAATGCCCCGCATCCCCACGCGCGGCAAGGCATTTTTAACGCGGGATTCGCTTGCGCGAGGGGGCACCGCTCACTAGACTCACGCCCTTTCGCACCCCTTTTTGCCGGGCTCGCCGCGCACCATGTTCAAGCAGCTTCGGGGACTCTTCTCCAACGACATCTCGATCGACCTCGGCACCGCCAACACGCTGATCTACGTGCGCGGCCAGGGCATCGTCCTCAACGAGCCGTCGGTGGTGGCCCTGCGCCAGGACCGCGGCCCGGGCGGCTCGCGCAAGGTCGAGGCGGTGGGCAGCGACGCCAAGCGCATGCTCGGCCGCACGCCCGGCTCGATCGTCACCATCCGGCCGATGAAGGACGGCGTGATCGCCGACTTCACCATGACCGAGGCGATGCTGCAGCACTTCATCCGCCAGGTGCACAAGTCGCGCATGCTGCGCCCCAGCCCGCGCGTGCTGGTGTGCGTGCCGTGCGGCTCGACCCAGGTCGAGCGCCGCGCGATCAAGGAGTCCGCCGAGGGTGCCGGCGCCCGCGACGTGTTCCTGATCGAGGAGCCGATGGCTGCGGCGATCGGCGCCGGCATCCCGGTGCACGAGGCGCGCGGGTCGATGGTGCTGGACATCGGCGGCGGCACCTCCGAGGTGGCGGTGATCTCGCTGAACGGCATCGTCTACTCGCAGTCGGTGCGCATCGGCGGCGACCGCTTCGACGAGGCGATCATCAACTACGTGCGCCGCAACCACGGCACGCTGATCGGCGAGTCCACCGCCGAGCGCATCAAGCTCGAGGTCGGCTGCGCCTACCCGCAGAGCGAGGTCAAGGAGATCGAGGTCTCCGGCCGCAATCTCGCCGAGGGCGTGCCGCGCATGTTCACGATCAATTCCAACGAGGTGCTGGAGGCGCTGCACGAGCCGCTCAGCGGCATCGTCGCCGCGGTCAAGTCGGCGCTGGAGCAGACCCCGCCCGAGCTGTGCTCGGACGTCGCCGAGCGCGGCATCGTGCTGACCGGCGGCGGCGCGCTGCTGCGCGACCTCGACCGCCTGATCTCCGAGGAGACCGGCCTGCACGTGCAGGTGGCCGACGATCCGCTCACCTGCGTCGCGCGTGGCGGCGGCCGTGCGCTGGAACTGATCGACCAGCACGGCAGCGACTTCTTCACCGCCGAGTAAATCGCGCTCGGCGCCGGGGGACAGCCCGCACGCGATGGCGCGCAACGGTACCGCACCGCTGTTTTCCGATACCGCTGCGGGCACGCTGCGCCTGATCGGCTATCTCGCGCTCGCCGTCGTGCTGATGGTGGTCGACCAGCGCGGCGGCTGGCTGGCGCGGCTGCGCTACGCCGGCGCGCTGGTGGTCGAACCGGTGTACCGCCTCGCCGCGCTGCCCGCCGCGCTGGTGCAGGACGCGCGCCTCGCCTTCGTCGAGCGCAGGGACCTCACCGAGGAGAACCGCCGCCTGCGCGAGGCGCTGCTGCTGGCGCAGGCGCGGCTGAACCGCCTCGGCGCCGTCGCCGACCAGAACCAGCGCCTGCGCGAGCTGCTCGACGTGCGCCACTCGCTCGGCATGAACGTGCAGCTGGCGCGCCTGCTCGACATCGACGTCGATCCCTACCGCCACCGCATCGTGCTCGACGCCGGCGCCCGCGAGGGCGTCAAGGCCGGCCAGGTGGTGATCGATGCGCACGGCGTGATGGGGCAGGTGGTCGAGGTGCTGCCGCACACCGCCGTCGCCATGCTGATCACCGATCCCAACCACGCCATTCCGGTGACGGTCGAACGCACCGGCCTGCGCACGGTCGCTTACGGCACCGGCGCGATCGACCGCCTGAAGCTGCCGACCATCCCGCTGTCGGCGCACGTGCGCGTCGGCGACAAGCTGGTCACCTCCGGGCTGGGCGGACGCTTCCCGGCCGGCTTTCCGGTCGGCGAGATCGTGCAGGTGGCGCCGGACCAGGCCGGCATGTTCGCGGTGGCGGTCGCGCGGCCGGCGGCGGCGCTCGACCGCAGCGGCGAGGTGCTGCTGCTGCACGACCTGGCCGAACCGGCCGGGCCGCCGGAACCGGTGCCGCCGGTGGGGCCGCCGGCGCAGCTCGCACCGAACACCGCCACCGCGGGGACGTCGCCGTGACCCGCCCGCGCGCCCGGTTCCTGCTGCTGGCCGGCAGCCTCGCCGCCGCGCTGCTGCTGACCCTGGCGCCGCTGCCTGCGGCGCTGGTGCCGCTGAAGCCGTACTGGCCGGCGCTGGTGCTGATCTTCTGGGCGCTGGAGGCGCCGGAGCACGTCGGCCTCGGCCTGGCATTCGCGATCGGCCTGTTCGCCGACCTGTTGAACGGCGCCCTGCTCGGCGAGCAGGCGCTGCGCCTGACCGCGCTGGTATTCATCGCGCTGCGCTTCCGCGCGCGGCTGCGCTTCTTCCCGATGTGGCAGCAGGCGCTGGCGGTGTTCGCGCTGCTGCTGAACGACCGCGTGCTGCTGCTGATGGTGCGCGCCTTCGCCGGCGACCCGCTGCCGCCGGCGAGCTATTGGCTGGAGCCGTTCACCGGCACGCTGGTCTGGCCGTTCCTGTTCCTGCTGCTGGACGACCTGCGCGCCCGGCTGCGCGTGCACGAGGCATGAGGCGGCGCCCGCACACGGCGATCAAGGACGCGCGCGGCGAGGCCGCGCTGTTCCGCGCGCGGGCCGTGGTCGGCTTCGCGGCGATCCTGGCGGGCCTGCTGGTGCTGGTGGCGCGCTTCGTCTGGCTGCAGGTGCTGCACCACGACGAGTTTTCCGCGCGCTCCGAGCAGAACCGCGTGCACGTGGTGCACCTGCCGCCGGCGCGCGGGCTGATCTACGACCGCAACGGCGTGCTGCTGGCCGACAACGTGCCGGCGTTCCGCCTCGAGGTGGTGCCCGAGCGCGTCAAGGACATGGACGCGATGCTGGCGCGCCTCGGCGCGCTGGTGCCGCTCGGCGACGACGACCTCAAGCGCTTCCGCCAGCAGCTGCGCCAGCACCGCGCCTTCCAGAGCGTGCCGCTGAAGCTGAAGCTGACCGAGGACGAGATCGGCCGCTTCGCCGTCAACCAGTGGCGCTTCCCCGGCGTCAGCGTGGTGCCCTACCTGACGCGGCGCTATCCGCAGGGCGAAAGCTTCGCGCACGTGGTCGGCTACGTCGCGCGCATCGACGACAACGACCTCGACAAGCTCGACGCCGACCGCTACGTCGGCACCACCCACATCGGCAAGACCGGCATCGAGCGCCAGTACGAGGACCTCCTGCACGGCGAGCCGGGCTATCAGCTGGTCGAGGTCAACGCCGACCAGCGCGTGCAGCGCGTGCTGGAGACGGTGCCGCCGAAGCCGGGCCGCAATCTCTATCTCAGCCTCGACGCGCGTCTGCAGCACGCCGCCGAACAGGCCTTCGCCGGGCGCGCCGGCGCGGCGGTGGCGATCGACCCGCGCAACGGCGAAGTGCTGGCGATGGTCAGCGTGCCGAGCTTCGACCCCAACCTGTTCGTCAACGGCATCGCCCAGGGCGACTACACGGCGCTGCTGGAAGCGCCGGACAGGCCGCTGCTGGACCGCGCGCTGCGCGGCCGCTATCCGCCGGGCTCGACGGTCAAGCCGTTCCTCGGCCTGGCCGGCCTGGAGTACGGCCTGCGCCGGCCGGAGGACACCGTGCTGTCCACCGGCGAGTTCTTCATCCCCGGGCAGTCGCGCGGCTACCGCGACGACGTGCGCGGCGGCCAGGGCCGCGTCGACCTGGTGCAGGCGATCGCGCAGTCCGTCAACACCTACTTCTACGCGCTGGCGCTGGACATGGGCATCGACCGCATGGCCGCGTTCATGGGCAAGTTCGGCTTCGGCCGCGCCACCGGCATCGACCTGCCCGGCGAGGGCGCGGGGGTGCTGCCGTCGAGCGCGTGGAAGCGCGCCACCTTCGGCAAACCCTGGTATCTCGGCGAGACGGTGATCGCCGGCATCGGCCAAGGTTATTGGGTGGTCACGCCGCTGCAGCTCGCCCACGCGGTGGCGATGCTGGCCAACCGCGGCGTCGACCGCACGCCGCACCTGCTGCACGCCACGCAGAACGGCCTCGGCGCGCCGCTGGTGCCGGCGGCGCCGCCGGCGCGCAGCGCGGCCAGCGTGATCCGCAATCCCGCCGACTGGGCGCCGATCGAGCAAGGCATGCTGGAAGTGGTCAACGGCGCCAAGGGCACGGCGCGCGGCATCGCCGCCGGCTTCCCCTACCTGATCGCCGGCAAGACCGGCACCGCCGAGCGCTACTCGCGCACCACCGACGCCTACGAGCCGCGCGGCAGCGACGCCGAACTGGCCGCACGCCACCGCGCGCTGTTCATCGGCTTCACGCCGGCCGACGCGCCGCGCATCGCCGTGGCGGTGGTGCTGGAGGCCGGCGCCTGGGGCGGCAAGGACGCGGCGCCGATCGCGCGCCGGATCATGGACGCCTGGGCCGCCGAGCAGGCGGCGCCGGCGGTGGCCGCCGCGGGGGACGGGCGATGATCGCCGTGCTGTACGCGCGCCTGCGCCGCTTCGTCGACCGCGTGCTGACGCGGCCGCGGCTCGACCTGCCGCTGGCCGGCGCGCTGGCGGCGGTCGCCGCGACCGGCCTGCTGACGCTGTACAGCGCCAGCGACCTCGACCTCGGCACGGTGCTGAACCAGGGCGCGCGCTTCGTGCTGGGCGGCGCACTGCTGCTGCTGATCTCGCGCATCCCGCCGGCGACGCTGCGCACCTGGACGCCGTGGCTGTACGCCTTCAGCGTGCTGCTGCTGGTGGTAGTGGCGGTGATGGGCGAGGGCCGCGGCGCCTACCGCTGGCTGGATCTGAAGATCGTGCGCTTCCAGCCGTCGGAGCTGCTCAAGCTGACCATGCCGATGATGGTCGCCTGGTACCTGCACCCGCGGGCGCTGCCGCCGTCGTGGAAGCACACCGCCGTGGTCGGCGCGCTGATCGCCCTGCCGGCCGGCCTGATCGCCGAGCAGCCCGACCTCGGCACCGCGCTGCTGGTCGCCGCCTCCGGCGCGTTCGCGCTGTTCCTGTCCGGGCTGTCGTGGTGGCGCATCGGCGCGCTGGTCGGCGCGGTCGCCGCCGCCGCGCCGGTGGCCTGGCACTTCATGCACGAATACCAGCGCAACCGCGTGCGCATGTTCCTCGACCCGGAGGCCGATCCGCTCGGCAACGGCTGGCACATCATCCAGTCGAAGATCGCGGTGGGCTCGGGCGGCGTTTTCGGCAAGGGCTTCCACCACGGCACGCAGTCGCGCCTGGAGTTCCTGCCCGAGCACACCACCGACTTCGTGTTCGCGGTGTTCTCCGAGGAGTTCGGCCTGATCGGCGTGTGCGCGCTGCTGGCGCTGTACGCGTTCATCATCGGCCGCAGCCTGTGGATCGCGATGAACGCGCGCGACACCTATTCGCGCCTGCTGGCCGGCGCGATCGCCATGAGCTTCTTCGTCTACGTGATCGTCAACGGCGGCATGATCACCGGCCTCTTGCCGGTGGTCGGCGTGCCGCTGCCGCTGATCAGCTACGGCGGCACCTCGGCGGTCTCGCTGCTGACCGGCTTCGGCGTGCTGATGTCGATCCACGCGCACCGCAAGCTGATCGAGTCCTGATCCTGCGTGTTACCCTAGCCCCGCCGCGGCGCACACGCACGCCGCGCGCCGTCCCGAAGAACGATGCCCTGGCTGATCCGCGCCCTTCCGCTGCTGGCCCTCCTTCCCGCGTTCGCGCCGACCGCCGCCGAGCCCACGGTCGCATCCACCGCCGCCGAGGCCCACCCCGGCGAACGCGCCTTCGCGCGCGAGGTGGCGGCGCGCCACCGGCTGGACGAGGCGAAGATCCTGGCCGCGCTGGAGGCGGCGCAGTACCAGCAGAGCATCATCGACGCGATCAGCCGCCCGGCCGAGGCCAAGCCGTGGAAGGATTACCGGCCGATCTTCGTCACCGACCGCCGCATCGCCGACGGCGTGGCCTTCTACCAGGCGCACCGCGCGCTGCTGGAGCGCGCCGCGCGCGAGTTCGGCGTGGCGCCCGAGTACGTGGTGGCGATCCTCGGCGTCGAGACCGGCTACGGGCGCATCACCGGCCGCTACCGCGTGATCGACGCGCTGGCCACGCTGGCCTTCCACTATCCGCCGCGCGCCGCTTTCTTCCGCGGCGAGCTGGAGCAGCTGTTCGCGCTGCCGCCGCACACGCTGCCCAAGCCGCTCGACCAGTTGACCGGCTCCTACGCCGGCGCGATGGGCTGGGGCCAGTTCATGCCCTCCAGCATCGCCGCCTACGCGCGCGACTACGACGGCGACGGCACCATCGACCTGTGGAATTCGCTGCCCGACGTGGTCGCCAGCGTCGCCAACTACTTCGCCGCGCACGGCTGGGAGGGCGGCGCGCCGGTGGCCGCGCGCCTGCAGCGCGCGGCCGACGCGCGGGACGTCGCCAGCGACGGCGTCGCGCCGAACGCCACCATGGGCCAGCTGGAAGCCTGGGGCTACGCGCCGTTCGTGCACGTCGATCCGGCGCGCCCGGCCGCGCTGCTGACGCTGGACGGCGCGGACGGCCCGGAGTACTGGGCGGTCTACCGCAACTTCCAGGTGATCACGCGCTACAACCGCAGCCCGCTGTACGCGATGGCCGTGCATCAACTGGCGCAGGCGATCGCCGCGGACGTGGCGCAGGCGGACCTCGGCCGATGAGGCGCGCGCTCGGCGGGCTCGTCTGCGCCGCGCTGCTGCTGGCCGGCTGCGCGCACGAGCGTCCGCGCCCGCAGGCGACCGGCGCGCCGGCGGCGCCGGGCGGCGGCGTCGACGACACCACCCTGCCGCAGTCCAGCCGCTACCGCCTCGACCGCGACGGCGGCCCCGGCGCGCCGCCGATTGACGTCAGCCGATTGCCCGAACCGCTGCCGAAAATCGAGCCGCGCTCGCGCTACGGCAACAAGTCGCCGTACACGGTGCTGGGCCATACCTACACCGTGCTGCCGAACGCGAAGGGCTACGTCGAGCGCGGCATCGCCTCCTGGTACGGCAACAAGTTCCACGGCTACATGACCTCGAACTTCGAACCGTACGACATGTACGCGTTCACCGCCGCGCACAAGACGCTGCCGCTGCCGAGCTACGCGCGGGTGACCAACCTCGAGAACGGCAAGAGCGTGATCGTGCGCATCAACGACCGCGGCCCGTTCGCCGAGAACCGCCTGATCGACCTCTCCTACGCCGCCGCGGTGCGCATCGGCATCTGGCCGAAGGGCACCGGCCTGGTCGAGGTGCGCGCGATCGACCCCGCCGCGCCGGAACTGCCGCCGCCGCCCACGGTCACAGCGGCAGGCGGGGCGCCGCGGCTGTATCTTCAGGCCGGCGCGTTCGCCGACCCGGCCAACGCCGCGCGGCTCGCCGCGCGCCTGCGCGCGCTGGGCGTGGGGGCGGTCGGCGTCAGCGAGGCCACGGTCGACGGCCGGCGGGTGACGCGCGTGCGCATCGGCCCGCTGCCCGACGTGGACGCCGCCGACCGCATCAGCGCGCGCCTCGAGCGCGAGGGCATACCGCACGTCCAGGCCAGCGTGGACGATTGAACCGCAGCACCGAACCGCCTCAGCACAGGAACCGCCATGAAGCCGCTTTGCCGCACCCTGCTCGCACTCACCCTGACCGCGCTGGCCGCCGCGGCCGGCGCCGCCACGCCGGTGCCGCAGCCCAAACCGGCGGCGGCGGTGCCGGCGACGCCGGTTCCGCCGCCGCCGGAGTTCGACGCCAGGAGCTGGGTGCTGATGGACTACGCCACCGGCCAGATCCTCGCCGCCAAGGACCCGGACCTGCGCGTCGAGCCGGCCTCGATCACCAAGGTGATGACCGACTACGTGGTCTCCGCCGAGGTGGCCGCCGGCAAGGTGCGCATGGACGACCAGGTGTTCATCAGCGAGCACGCCTGGAAATCCGGCGGCGCCGGCACCGACGGCTCGACCAGCTTCCTCAAGGTCAACTCCAGGGTGCCGCTGAAGGACCTGCTGTACGGCATGATCATCCAGTCCGGCAACGACGCCGCGATCGCGCTGGCCGAGCACGTCGCCGGCTCGGAGGAGACCTTCGCCGGACTGATGAACGCCTACGCCAAACGCCTCGGCATGACCGGCACGCACTACGTCAACGCCTCCGGCTATCCGGCGCCCGACCACTACACCACCGCGCGCGACATCGCCGTGCTGTCGCGCGCGCTGATCCACGACTTCCCCGAGGACTACGCGATCTCCGCGATCAAGGAGTTCGAGTGGAACGGCATCAAGCAGCACAACCGCAACACCCTGCTGTGGCGCGATCCCAGCGTGGACGGCATCAAGACCGGCCACACCAAGGAGGCCGGCTACTGCCTGGCCGCCTCGGCCAAGCAGGGCGACGCGCGCATGATCGCGGTGGTGATGGGCGCGCCCAGCGAGAAGGCGCGCGCCGACGACGCGCAGGCGCTGCTGAACTACGGCTTCCGCTTCTACGAGACGCACGTGCTGTACCCGGCCGGCAAGGCGGTGGCGACGCCGACGCTGTGGAAGGGCGAGGCGGCGCAGCTGCCGGTCGGCGTCGCCGAGGACGTGCTGGTCACCATCCCGCGCGGCCGCTACGGCGACCTCAAGGCGAGCATGGATCTGCCGGCGACGCTGATCGCGCCGTACAAGAAGGGCCAGAAGCTCGGCAGCGTGCGCGTCAGCCTGGACGGCAAGCCGCTCGCCGAGCGGCCGCTGGTGGCGCTGGTCGACGCGCCGGAGGGCGGCTTCTTCAAGCGCCTGTCCGACGCCGTGCTGCTGTGGTTCCAGGGCGGCAAGGGCAGCACGCCGGAGCAGAAGCCGGATACCCGCTGATGCGCGACCTCGACGCCCTCCACCCGCAGCGGCCCGACCAGGGTTTCCAGTTCCCGGGCAGCTTCGAGATCACCGCGATGGGCCACGCCGGCGCGGACCTCGAGGCGCGCGTGCCGGCGATCCTGCGCGGGCTGGGCCTGGGCGTGCTGGAGGCCAGCCTGCGCACGCGGCCCTCGCGCGAGGGCCGCTACGTGGCGGTGACCGTCAGCTTCACCTGTCCGACCCGCGAGAAGTACGAAGCCGCGCACGCCGCGCTGCGGGCGGATCCGGATATCCGGTATACGTTGTGAGGGGCCGGGAGACGGGAACGCAGTCACCGGGGACGGACCGGCCATTGCAAGCGCTGCGGCCGGCCGCATTTTCGAAGCTCAACGTGATTCCACCGCCCCACCCGTATCGCCACGCCCTGCCGGAATCGACGTCGTGACCGTCTCTCCTTTCCCGTCTCCCGTCTCCCAGTTCCCCCGCCCCCTGCTGATACGCCGCCTGGGCCGCCAGCGCTTCGAGACCACCTGGCGGGCGATGGAGGCGCTGACCGACGCGCGCGACGACGGCACGCCGGACGAGCTGTGGCTGCTCGAACACGAGCCGGTGTTCACGCTCGGCCAGGCCGGCAAGCCGGAGCACCTGCTGGCGCCGGGCGACATCCCGGTGGTGCCGACCAACCGCGGCGGCCAGGTCACCTACCACGGCCCCGGCCAGATCGTCGGCTATCCGCTGTTCGACCTGCGCCGCCTCGGCATCGGCGTGCGCGAGTTCGTGCGCCGCATCGAACAGGTGATGATCGACGCCGTGGCCGACTGGAACATCGTCGCCGAGCGCCGCGAGGGCGCGCCGGGCATCTACGTGGCCGGGGCCAAGATCGGCGCGCTTGGCCTGCGCGTGCGCCACGGCTGCACCTTCCACGGCCTGGCCCTGAACGTGGCCATGGACCTGGAACCGTTCCAGCGCATCAATCCGTGCGGTTACAAGGGTTTGCGGGTCGCGCAGGTGCTAGACTTGGGCGGTCCGTCGCGGCTGGCGGACGTCGAGGACGCGCTGGTGCGGGAATTCTGCCGCCAGTTCGGCTTCGCCGCCCGCGCGGCCGATCCCGTCATCCCCCACAGCGAGCGCGGGCGCACGCCCGCTTCAGCATGAGCGACTCCGTTTCCGGCAAGACCATCCCGATCGCCGTGGTCGGCGCCAAGGCGACCGGCGAGGACAAGATCGCGCGCAACCGCGCCGGCTTCGACAACGCGGCGCCGACGCTGCGCAAGCCGTCGTGGATCCGCGTGCGCCTGCCGCAGGGCAACGCGGTGCAGAAGCTGAAGGACAAGCTGCGCGCCAACGCGCTGGTGACGGTGTGCGAGGAAGCCTCGTGCCCCAACATCCACGAGTGCTTCAGCAAGGGCACCGCGACCTTCATGATCCTCGGCGACGTGTGCACGCGGCGCTGCTCGTTCTGCGACGTCGCCCACGGCCGGCCGCAGCCGCCGGATCCGCTGGAACCGGCGCGCCTGGCGCGCACCATCCGCGACATGGGCCTGCGCTACGTGGTGATCACCTCGGTCGACCGCGACGACCTGCGCGACGGCGGCGCCGCGCATTTCGCCGCCTGCATCCGCGCGGTGCGCTACGAGAATCCGGCGACGCGCATCGAGATCCTCACGCCCGACTTCCGCGGCAAGGGCCGCATGGAGCGCGCGCTGGAGGTGCTGAAGGACTTCCCGCCGGACGTGTTCAACCACAACCTCGAGACGGTGCCGGACCTCTACCGCGAGGTGCGCCCGGGCGCCGACTACGCCTGGTCGCTCGACCTGCTGAAGCGCTTCAAGGCGCAGCACCCCGAGGTGCCGACCAAGTCCGGCATCATGCTCGGCCTCGGCGAGACGCGCGAGCAGGTGCTCGCCACCCTGCGCGACCTGCGCGCGCACGACGTCGACATGATCACCATCGGCCAGTACCTGCAGCCGTCGCCGCACCACCATCCGGTGCGCCGCTACTGGACGCCGGAGGAATTCAGGGAGCTGCACGACCTCGGCATGGCGATGGGCTTCGCCCACGTCGCTTCCGGGCCGATGGTGCGCTCCTCCTACCACGCCGACGAGATGGCCCACGCGGCCGGCTACGTCGAAGAAGTCGCCTGAGGAATGCCCATGCTTCCGCGCATCGCGCTGGTCTCCCTGCTGGTCTTCGCGGTCTCCGCCGCCGCCGCGCCGACGCAGCCGCCGCTGCTCAAGCCCACGCCGGCCGAGGCCAAGGCCGCCTACCTGTCGGCGCAGGCGCTGACGCGTTTCCACTACGCGCCGCAGCCGCTCGACGACGCGATGTCGCAGAAGATCTTCAAGGCCTACTTCGACGCGCTCGACGGCGAAAAGCTGTTCTTCACCCAGGCCGACATCGATCGCTTCGGCGCCGCGCGCACGCAGCTCGACGACGCGATCTGGAACGGCGACCTCGCCGTGCCGTTCGCCATCTTCAACCTGTACGAGCAGCGCGTGGTCGAGCGCCTCGGCTACGCGCGCGGCCTGCTGGCGAAAGGCTTCGACTTCGGCGTCGACGAAAGCTACGACTACGATCGCAAGAACGCCGCCTGGCCGAAGGACGACGCCGAGGTGAACGACCTGTGGCGGCGCCGCGTCAAGAACGACTGGCTGCGCCTCAAGCTCGCCGGCAAGAACGACGCCGACATCCGCAAGACGCTGGACAAGCGCTACGCCAACTACCTCGACCGCGTGCAGCAGCTCGACGCCGAGGACGTGTTCCAGACCTTCATGAACGCGTACGCGACGTCGACCGATCCGCACACCAACTATTTCGGTCCGCGCGCCTCGCAGAACTTCGACATCGCCATGAAGCTGTCGCTGGAGGGCATCGGCGCGGTGCTGGAGCGGCGCGACGAGTACACGCAGATCCGCGAGATCGTGCCCGGCGGTCCGGCGGCGAAGTCCGGCAAGCTGCACGTCGGCGATCGCATCGTCGGCGTCGGCCAAGGCACTTCCGGGCCGATCACCGACGTGGTCGGCTGGCGCGTCGACGACGTGGTCGAGCTGATCCGCGGGCCCAAGGACACCACCGTGCGCCTGGAGATCCTGCCGGCCGACGCCGGCGTCGACGGCAAGCACGTCAACGTGGCGCTGGTGCGCAAGAAGGTCAGCATCGAGGAGCAGGCGGCGAAGAAGTCGATCATCGAGGTCAAGGACGGCGGCGCCGTGCGCAGGATCGGCGTGATCGACCTGCCGACCTTCTACCAGGACTTCGACGCGCGCCGCCGCGGCGACCCCGAGTTCAAGAGCGCCACGCGCGACGTCGCCCGCCTGCTCGACGAGCTGAAGCAGGCCAAGGTCGACGGCGTGATCGTCGACCTGCGCAACAACGGCGGCGGCTCGCTGGACGAAGCCACGCGCCTGACCGGCCTGTTCATCGACAAGGGCCCGGTGGTGCAGCGCCGCGCCGCCAACGGCCGCATCGTCGAGGACGACGACACCGATCCCGGCATGGCCTGGAGCGGCCCGCTGGCGGTGTTGGTCAACCGCGGCTCGGCCTCGGCCTCGGAGATCTTCGCCGCCGCGATCCAGGACTACGGCCGCGGCCTGGTGATCGGCGAGCCGACCTTCGGCAAGGGCACCGTGCAGAACCTCGCCAACCTCGACGAGATGATGGGCAACGAGAAGCCCGAGTACGGCGAGCTGAAGATGACCACGGAAGAGTTCTTCCGCATCGACGGCGGCTCCACCCAGTTGCGCGGCGTCACGCCGGACATCGTCTTCCCGAAGACCGTCGACGCCGGCGACTTCGGCGAGTCCAGCTACGACAATGCGCTGCCGTGGACGCAGATCGCGCCGGCGCAGTACCGCAAGGTCGCCGACCTGTCGCCGTTGGTGCCGCTGCTGAAGCAGCGCCACGACGCGCGCGTCGCCCGCGATCCGGAATGGAAGCTCTACCTCGACGAGCTGGCCGCCGCGCAGCGCGCGCACGACCAGACCAGGGTCTCGCTGGTCTACGACGTGCGCGAGCGCGAGCGCAAGCAGACCGAGGCCGAACAGGCCGCGTTCAAGGCGCGCGAGAAGGCGCTGCAGCAGGCGTCGGCCGGCGCCGCGGGCAAGAGCGCGGCGCCGGCTGGCGTGGCCACGGCGGCGAAGCCGGCGTCGGGCAGCAGCGATGCGCTGGTGCGCATCGACGACGGCCTGCAGCCGGGCGAGCGCAGCCTGAAGACGGAACTGGCCGAGGAGAAGGCCGCCGAGGACGCGCGCGACGTGTTGCTGCAGGAGGCCGCGCACATCCTCGCCGACGAGGTCGATCTGGTGCACGCCGACACGCGCCTCGCCGCGCGCGTGCTGCCGGCGCAGAAATCGCCGATCGACTGAGCGCGATCACGCGACACCGCCCCGACGCCCGGCCCCGCGCCGGGCGTCGCCGTTTCGGCCGAAGCCGCAGGGGGAAGCCGCACGCGGCTTCCGCCGTCACGCCACGGCCGCGCCGTCGCCCCAGCCTAGCGCGCGTAGCGCTCCTCGAGGAAACGGAAGAACGCCCGCAACCCCTGCGCCTCGCCGCCCTTGGGCCGGCCGGGGCGGTCGGCGTCGTTCCAGGCGTAGACGTCGACGTGCAGCCACGGCGTCGTCTCCGGCACGAAGCGCTCGAGGTACAGCGCGGCGGTGATCGCGCCGGCGTGGCGCGAGCTGCCGGCGTTGGCGAAGTCGGCGAGGTAGGACTCCAGCAGCTTGCGGTACGGCCGCCACAGCGGCAGCCGCCACAGCGGATCGCGCACCGCGCGCGCCGCCGCCAGCACGGCGTCGGCGAGGTCGTCGCGGTTGGCGAACAGCGCCGGCAGGTCGGGGCCCAGGGCGACGCGCGCCGCGCCGGTCAGGGTGGCGAAGTCGACGATCAGGTCGGGCTGCTGCTCGGCGGCGTAGGCCAGCGCGTCGCACAGGATCAAGCGGCCCTCGGCGTCGGTATTGTCGACCTCGACGGTGTGGCCGGCGCGCGTGCGGATCACCTCGCCGGGGCGCAGCGCGTTGCCGGCGACGGCGTTCTCCACCGCCGGCACCAGCAGGGTCAGGCACACCGGCAGCCGCGCCTGCATCACCAGCCCGGCCAGCGCCAGCGCGTGCGCGGCGCCGCCCATGTCCTTCTTCATCCAGCGCATGCCCTCGCTGGTCTTGAGGTCGAGGCCGCCGGAGTCGAAGCACACGCCCTTGCCGACCAGCACCAGGCGCGGATGCTTGGGATCGCCCCACGCGAGTTCCACCAGCCGCGGCGGGCGGTGGCTGGCGCGGCCGACCGCGTGGATGGTGGGGAAGCCGGCCTGCAGCAACTGCTCGCCGACGAAGGCGCGCGTCTTCGCGCCGTGTTCCTTCGCCAGCGCAAGCACCGCGTCGGCGAGCTGCTCGGGGCCGAGGTCCTCGGTCGGCGTGTTGACCAGATCGCGCACGCGTGCGGCGGCATCGACCAGCGGCGTCAGCGCGGCCAGCATGGTCTTCGGCAGCAGCAGCCGCGCCGGCGCACGCTTCGGCGCGCGGTAACGCACGTAGCGGTAGGCGCCCAGCGCCCAGCCCAGCGCTGCCAGCTCGCGCTCGGCCAGCACGCCTTCCTCGGCGAGGGTGTAGTTGCCCTCGGGCAGCGCGTGCGCCAGCGCGCCGAACGCCCACAGCGGCTCGTCGGCGTCGACGCCGGCCAGCACGCGCGCGGCGCGGCCCTGCGCGTCGGGCAGCAGGCAGAAGGTGCCGGCGGCGGCGTCGAAGCCGGCGGCGTCCAGCCAGCGCCGCTGCGCCGTGTCGAGACGCCGGCGCGCGGCGGCGAGGCGCGCGCGGTCGACGCTTTCCACGGGCACGGCACGCGCGCCGCGGCGCAGTTCGGCGAGGCTCAAGTCCATCGTCACGGTCTCCACGCGGCGCGACGGCGCCGGCTCAGGCCGCCATCGTGCCTTCGACGTGGCGCTCGCACCAGTCCGCCAGCGCGGCGAGGTCGGGGAGGGTGAGATCGGGAACGACGCCGTCGTGGTCCCAGCCGCGGCCGTCGCGGTTCAGCCAGGCCGAGCGCAGGCCGGCGGCGCGCGCGCCGGCGACGTCCAGCAGCGGATCGTCGCCGACGTGCAGCACGCATTGCGGCGGCACCTCCAGCGCGGCGCAGGCGGCGCGGAAGATCGACGGCGCCGGCTTGCCGACGCCGTGCTCGCGCGCGCTGACGCGGGCGCGGAAGTGGTGGGCGAGGCCGATGCGCTCGAGGTCGGCGTTGCCGTTGGAGACGCTGACCAGCGGCAGCCGCGCGGCCAGACGCGCGAGCGCCGGCAGCGCGTCCGGGTAGGGTTCGACGGCGTTGCGCGCGGCGAAGTAGGCCTCGTAGGCGGCGTCGACCAGCGCCGCGTCGTCGTGCCCGCAGGCGGCGAAGGCGCGCGCCAGCGACAGCCGGCGCTGCGCGCTGAAGTCGTGCGCCAGCTCGGGATGCTCGACGGCGACGCGGTCGCGCAGCGCGCGCATCGCCGGCACCGGGAAGGCCTCGGCCACCGCCGGGCAGTGCGCGCGCAGGAAGGCGTCGAGCGCGCGCTCGGCGCGCGCGATCGCCGGGGCGATCGGCCAGAGCGTGTCGTCGAGGTCGAGCGACAGCGCGAGGATGCGCACGTCAGTTGCCGTCTTTGTCCTTCTCGCGCGACTTCGCCGCGCGCTGGCGCGCCTCGGCGGTGCGCTCGGAGGTCGGCGCGATCGACGACTGCGCGGAATAGGTGGCGCGCGGCGCGGCCAGCGGTCCGTTCATCGGCGTCACCCCGCGCACGCGGGCGTCGACCCAGGCCAGGTGGTCGTCGCGCTTGTCGGCCAGCGCCAGGCCGTCGGCGTAGGGCAGCAGGCCGTGCTCGCGCAGGATCGTCCCGGCGTGCTCGCCCTGCAGGAACTCGACGAAGGCGCGCGCGGCGGCGGCGTGCGGGCCGCCGTCGCGCGTCACCACGTACAGCGGCGTGTACAGCGGATAGCTGCCGTCGGCCACCGCCGACGGCGTCGGCCGCACGCCCTCGATCGGGATCATGCGCAGCTTGTCGTTGGCATGCGCGCTGGACAGCATGGTGGCGCCGAGGCCGTTCGGGTCCAGCGTCACCGCCTCCTCCAACTTGGCCGTGTTCATGTACAGGCGCGGCGCCGCCACCGGCTGGTCGCCGCGCTTGAACAGCAGCACGCGCAGGCTGTACTCGATGCCGTCCAGCGGGCTCGCCACCGAGTACAGGTTGATCGGCGCGTCGCGGCCGCCGAGCTGCTTCCAGTTGGTGATCCTGCCGAAGTAGATGTCGTGCAGCTGCTTCAGGCTGATGCCGTCGACCGGGTTGCGCGCGTTGGTGACCATCACCACGCCGTCCCAGGCCACCGGCGTGAAGCTGAGGCCGGATTCCTCGCTGCGCCCGGGGTCGGCCGGACGCGCGCTGCCGGCGAGGTCGGCCTCGCCGCTGGCGACCGCGTCGATGCCGGAGATGGTGTTGAACGCGACCACCTTGATCGGGCCGTGGCCGCTGGCCTGCCAGGCGCGCGCCACCTCGTCGGCGATGCCGCGCGAGGTGACCGTGTCGCCGCGCCAGGTCAGCGGCGTGCGGTCCGCACCGGCGGCGGCCTTCGCGGGTGCGGCGGCGGGCTTGCTGCCGCGCTTGCCGGCCACGGCGGCGCCGGAGGCGGCGACGAGGGCGGCGAGGAGCATGGTGAGAACGGTCTTGGCCATGGTGGTTCGGCTCTACTGCAAAGGGATGCGGCGGGCATTATGGGCCCCGCCGCGGCTCCGGCGCGCGCGCTGCGTCACTGTTTGTGACTATTCGATCAGCAGGTAGAGCAGATTGTCGCCGCGCACCACCGCCAGCATCAGCTGCCGCGGGTGCTGGCCCAGCGCGTCGCGCAGGGCGCGCAGGTCGGCCAGCGGCCGCTGGTTGACGCCGACCACCACGTCGCCCTGCTGCAGCCCCGCGGCCGCGGCGCGGCTGTCGGCGCTGAGCGCGGTCACCTGCACGCCGTACAGGCCCTGCTGGCGCAGCCGCTGCGGGATGTCGGCCAGCGTGGCGCCGGCCAGCCGCGGGTCGATGCGGCCGCCGTCGGCGCTGGCGAGCCGCTCCGGTTCCACCTTCGCGCCGACGACCAGCGGCGTGCCGTCGCGCAGCACGCCCAGCTTCAGCACGCTGCCCACCGGCGCCAGGCCCTCGGCGTTGCGCAGGTCCTGCGGCGTGCGCACCGGATGGCCGTCGACCGCGGTGATCACGTCGCCGGGCTTGAGGCCGGCGCGGTCGCCGGCCGAGCCCTCGTCGACGCGCGTCACCACCGCGCCGGCGCTCGCCTCCACGCCCAGCGCGCGGGCGATGCGCGGCGTCAGCGCCTGCGTGTCGATGCCGAGGCTGCCGCGCTTGACCGTGCCGTAGCGCACCAGCTGCTGCATCACCTCGCCGGCCAGGTTGGAGGGGATGGCGAAGCCGATGCCGACGTTGCCGCCGGAAGGCGAGTAGATCATGGTGTTGACGCCGACCAGCTCGCCGCGCAGGTTGACCAGCGCGCCGCCGGAATTGCCCGGGTTGATCGAGGCGTCGGTCTGGATGAAGTTCTGGTAGCTGTTGTCGCCGAGGCCGGAGCGGCCCAGCGCGGAGACGATGCCGGAGGTGACGGTCTGGCCCAGCCCGAACGGGTCGCCCACCGCCACCACGTAGTCGCCCACGCGCAGTTGCGAGGAGTCCGCCAGCGGCAGCGCGCGCAGGTTCTGCGCCGGGATCTGCACCACCGCCACGTCGGTGTCGGGATCGGCGCCCACCACCTTGGCCTTGAAGTTGCGGCCGTCCTGCAGGGTGACGGTGATGTCGTCGGCGCCGGCGATCACGTGGTTGTTGGTCAGCACGTAGCCTTTGCCGGCATCGACGATCACGCCCGAGCCCAGCGACTGCTCGACGCGCTCGCGCGGCGTGTCGGGCACGCCGAAGAAGCGGCGGAAGAACGGGTCGTCGAAGAACGGATCGCGCACGCGCACGTGCGTGGTCGAGGAGATGTTCACCACCGCCGGCGTCACCCGCGTCAGCATCGGCGCCAGCGAGGGCAGCGGCGACGCCGGGGGGGCCGCGGCCGGCGCCGCGGGCGCGGTGGAAACCGGGGGTTCGGCGTGCCCGCCGTACGGCAGCACGGCGAGCGCGATCAGGCAACCGGCCAGCGGAAGCGCGGCGATGCCGAGCCGGCCGAGGGTCGTACGCAAACTCACGGAGGCGACTCCTGTCGCAATGTTGACGGACCAGTCTGGGACTGTAGCGCCGCCCGCGGGTTCCGCGCAGCGCGGGGTTCAGCGGGGCTTTACATTCCCCGGGCTCGGGCGTAGTGTTCCCCCTCGCGCGCAAGCACAACATCTTGTGTCCGCGCGGACGTTACGAACCCATGCTTTGGGTTCGCGAACACTCAACCATGGGGGCGGTTGAAGGTTCCGGAATGCCGAAGACGCGGACTGACCGTAGCGTGGCGCCTTGACCCCGCCGCAGGCGGGGACGGCGTCGGCAGGAGTATTTTCCCCTCGACGGCGACGGTGCCCGTCCAGCGCAAGCGAGCCCCACGACTGTGGCCAAGAAAAAACAGCACGAACACAAGCAGGAGGTCGTACAGACGATGAGCACGGTGCGCGCGGAAGCCCTGACACGAGGCGCGGCGGAGATCCCGCTGCAACCGGCGTCCTACGACATCTGGGACAAGAAGTACCGTCTGAAGACCAAGAAGGGCGAGCCGGTCGACGCCACCGTCGACGACACCTACAAGCGCATCGCGCGCGCGCTGTCCGAGGTCGAGGCCACGCCGGACAAGCGCGAGTACTGGAACGAGCGCTTCCTGTGGGCGCTGCGCCGCGGCGCCATCCCGGCCGGGCGCATCACTTCCAACGCCGGCGCGCTGGAGCACAAGCCGGCCACCTCGACGATCAACTGCACCGTCTCCGGCACCATCCGCGATTCGATGGACAACATCCTCGAACGCGTGCACGAGGCCGGCCTGACGCTGAAGGCCGGCTGCGGCATCGGCTACGAGTTCTCGACGCTGCGCCCGCGCGGCGCCTACGTGTCGGGCGCCGGCGCCTACACCTCGGGCCCGCTGTCGTTCATGGACATCTACGACAAGATGTGCTTCACCGTGTCCTCGGCCGGCGGCCGCCGCGGCGCGCAGATGGGCACCTTCGACGTCAGCCACCCCGACGTGCGCGAGTTCATCCGCGCCAAGCGCGAGGACGGCCGCCTGCGCCAGTTCAACCTCTCGCTGCTGATCACCGACGAGTTCATGCGCGCGGTCGAGGCCGACGCCGACTGGCCGCTGGTGTTTCCGGTGCACGTCAAGGAGCAGGACGAGATCGACCTCGGCGACCCGTCCAAGGTGGTCTGGCGCGAGTGGCCGACCCACGAGAACTACATCGCCCGCGACGACGGCCTGGTGGCCTGCAAGATCTACGGCCACGTCAAGGCGCGCCACCTGTGGGACATGATCATGGTCTCGACGTACGACTACGCCGAGCCCGGCTTCATCCTGATCGACCGCGTCAACGAGATGAACAACAACTGGTGGTGCGAGAACATCCGCGCCACCAATCCGTGCGGCGAGCAGCCCTTGCCGCCGTACGGCTCCTGCCTGCTCGGCTCGGTGAATCTCACCACCTTCGTGCGCGATCCGTTCGGCCCGAAGGCGCGCTTCGACTGGGAGGAATACCGCGAGGTGGTGCGCGTGTTCACGCGCATGCTCGACAACGTGGTCGAGATCAACGGCCTGCCGCTGGAGCAGCAGCGCAACGAGATCCTGCGCAAGCGCCGCCACGGCATGGGCTTCCTCGGCCTGGGCTCCACCCTGGCCATGCTGAAGATGAGCTACGGCTCGCCGGAGTCCTGCGCCTTCACCGAGGACGTCGCCCGCGAGATGGCCGTGGCCGGCTGGGAGGTCGCGCTGTCGCTGTCCAAGGAGAAGGGCCCGGCGCCGATCCTGGCCGAGGACTTCACCGTCACCGGCGAAATGCTGCGCAAGCGTCCGGAAATGGCGGCCGACGGCTACAAGGTCGGCGACGTCGTTCCCGGCCGCGTGCTGCACGCCCGCTACTCGCGCTACATGCAGCGCCTCGCCTCCGTGCGCCCCGACCTGGTCGCCGAGCTGGCCGAGGTCGGCGCCCGCTTCACCCACCACAGCTCGATCGCGCCCACCGGCACGATCTCGCTGTCGCTCGCCAACAACGCCTCCAACGGCATCGAACCCAGCTTCGCCCACCACTACTCGCGCAACGTGATCCGCGAGGGCCGCAAGACCAAGGAGAAGGTCGAGGTCTACAGCTTCGAGCTGCTGGCCTACCGCGCCCTGATCAACGCCGAGGCGATGCCGTTCTCCGACGACCCCAAGGCCAAGCTGCCGGACTACTTCGTCTCCGCCGACGACATCACGCCGAAGGCGCACGTCGACATCCAGGCGGCGGCGCAAAAATGGGTGGATTCGTCGATCTCCAAGACGGCCAACGTGCCGACCGACTACCCCTACGAAGACTTCAAGGACATCTACTTCTACGCCTACAAGCAGGGCCTGAAGGGCTGCACCACCTTCCGCTTCAACCCTGCCGCATTCCAGGGTGTGCTGGTCAAGGAAGCCGACCTCGAGAGCACCCTCTACCGCTTCGAGCTCGAGGACGGTAGTGTTGTGGAACTGAAGGGCAACGAGGAAGTGGAATACGACGGCGAGATCCACACCGCCGCCAACTTGTTCGATGCGTTGAAGGAAGGGTATTACGGCAAGTTCTGACCAGTCGGAGGGGTAATCGAAATGAGCGACATGACCACGATGGAACCGCTGCTGCCGGTCGTGCCGGCGCCGGCGCCGGCTGCTCCGGCGATGCCTGCTGCGAAGAAGGCTGCGCCGAAGCGCAAGAAGGCCGCCAAGAAACCGGCCGCGAAGAAGGCGGCCAAGAAGGCCGCGAAGAAGGCCGCGCCGAAGCGCGCCGCCAAGAAGGCGGCGAAGAAGGTCGCCAAGAAGCGGGTGGCCAAGAAGGCGGCGAAGAAGGCCGCGAAGAAGCGCGTGGCGAAGAAGGCGGTCCGCAAGGTCGCCAAGAAGGCCGCGAAGAAGACTGCCCGCAAGACGGCCAAGAAGACGGCCCGCCGCAGGAAGTAATCCCCTACGCCCCGGCCCGGCCGTGCGGCCGGGCCGGCGTTCACCGTCCGCGGCCGCGTACCCAGGAAAGCAAGAGAAGCGTCATGACGATCAAGATCGGCAAGAAGATCAAGGGCTACGCCGTCGTCAAGCCGGAAGACAAGGCCAAGGAAGCCGCGCCCGCCGCGGCCCCCGCGAAGGCGCCCGCCGCGCCCACCGCGGAAGTGATCCAGATGCACGAGAGCGTGGAGCGGCCGGACACCCTGGTCGGCGCCACCTACAAGATCAAGTCGCCGCTGTTCGAGCACGCGCTGTACGTCACCATCAACGACATCGTGCTCAACGCCGGCACGCCGCACGAAATGCGCCGCCCCTTCGAGATCTTCATCAACTCGAAGAACATGGACCACTTCCAGTGGATCGTGGCGCTGACCCGCATCATGTCCGCCGTGTTCCGCAAGGGCGGCGACGTGACCTTCCTGGTCGAGGAGCTGAAGGCCGTGTTCGACCCGCGCGGCGGCTACTTCAAGGCCGGCGGCGTCTACATGCCCTCCATCGTCGCCGAGATCGGCGCGGTGGTGGAGCAGCACATGAAGATGATCGGCCTGATCCGCGACCCCGAGATGAGCGACGCCCAGCGCGCGCTGATCGCCGAGAAGCGCGCGGCCTACGAGGCCGCCAGCTCAAAAAAAAACGCTGAAATAAGCCGCGACCTCGCCGGCGCCGAAGCCGCGCGCCGGCCGGAAGCCGAGACCGGCAACGGCAACGGCTCCTTCCCGCCCGGCGCCACCCTGTGCCACAAGTGCAACACCAACGCCGTCGTCATCATGGACGGCTGCGCGACGTGCCTGAACTGCGGGTACTCGAAGTGCGGGTGAGCGCGTGCGCGTTAACGTGTTGAGCGGCCCTTGGGCCGCTCTTCGCGTTTTGCGTCAAATGTTTGCACAACCAACTCCACAGGATGAGGGTTGAGTCATGGCGAAAGGTGCCGCCGCGAAAAAAGCCCATAGCGCGTCGAAAAAGGGCAAACGCAAAGGGAAAGCTCCTACTCCAGAGAGGGCGAGCTACCCGAGGCATAGCTTAGACCGCGTGCTACGTATTCCAAGGGCGATTATCGACCAGAACGCGGGTAGAGATTGCTCTGAGCAAGATGCGGCTGGGTTTGTAGGCATCGGTTATGGTGGCCCGTTTCGTCTCGAGATTAGCTCTGCAATTAAATTTGGGCTGCTTGATAGGCCGACTACGGGAAGGATTGCGGTAACTGAGTTGGCCCGCAGAGCAATACGTCCTCAAAGCCCGGGTGACGATACGAAGGCGCTTCAGGAAGCTGTCCTAAAAGCGCCTCAAGTGGCAGAGGTTTATGAACACTATCGAGGAGAGAATCTCCCTGATCGCAATTTTTTTGAGAATGCTCTTGAGGACAAGTTCGGCATTCCGCGTGACAAGATTCCGGACTTTATATCTGTATTCGAGCAATCTCTTGAAGTCGCTAAGCTAGTACAACGAGTCGATGATCGCGCACGCATCATTGATGTGACCGAGTCGGTGCCTGGTTCAGATGAGCAACAGCGTCTGAGAAGGATCAGCAAGGACGTTAAAGTTGCCTCGGGTGACTCGTGTTTTGTAATGATGCCGTTTGTCGAACCAATAGGCGCGTATTACGAAAAAATCTATGCCCCTGCAATTCGCAAGGCAGGTCTAGAGCCTGTCAGGGCAGATACTGAGATATTCGGTACAGGCAAAATAATCGACCAAATCTGGTCTGGCATTAATGCGGCCAGGGTTTTGGTTGCGGAATTGACGACAAGAAATCCGAATGTGTTTTATGAACTCGGGTTGGCGCACGCGCTGCAGAAACCGGTTGTTCTTGTCGCAGGAACAGAGGACGATGTGCCTTTTGACCTTAGGCACATAAGAGTCATTTACTACGACATGCGTGATCCGTTTTGGGGGCAGAAGCTTCTCGATAAGGTTTCTGAGAATATCCTATCTGCTCTCAAGAACCCTGAGGAGGCGATATTGCCACGCGGGCTGTCCCAGAGGGGTTCTGAATGAAGGGGGTATGCGTATGGCGTGCAAGATGGGTTAAGTAAGGCGAGACCCATCATCCCTATTGAGAGGCATTCCCATGAACGAGAGTCTGTAATTTGAACTGTGTAACTGCCCTTTGAGACGAT
>NZ_DF970193.1:4304-10071 GCF_000953855.2 Mizugakiibacter sediminis | reverse complement strand
CGCGCCGCCGGTTCCGCCGCCGCGGCCGGCCGCGCGCGCGGCGCCGCGGCGGGCGCGGCGCCCTCGATGCGGAAGAACGCCACCTGCCGCAGCAGCTCTTCCGCCTGCTCCTGCATCGCCCGGCTCGCCGCCGCCGCTTCCTCCACCAGCGCCGCGTTCTGCTGCGTCGCCTCGTCCATCGACATCACCGCCTGGTTCACCTGGTCGATCCCCGACGACTGCTCCGCGCTCGCCGCCGCGATCTCCGCCACGATGTCCGTCACCTTCTTCACGCTCTCCACGATGTCCGCCAGCGTGTGGCCCGACTGGTCCACCAGCTCCGTGCCCGCGCGCACCTTGTCCACCGAGTCGGCGATCAGGCCCTTGATCTCCTTCGCCGCGCCCGCCGAACGCTGCGCCAGATTGCGCACCTCCGTCGCCACCACCGCGAAGCCGCGGCCCTGCTCGCCCGCCCGCGCCGCTTCCACCGCCGCGTTCAGCGCCAGCAGGTTGGTCTGGAAGGCGATCTCGTCGATCAGGCCGACGATGTCGGCGATCTTCTTGCTGGAGGCGTTGATCGCCCCCATCGCCTGCACCGCGCGCGCCACCACCTCGCCGCCGCGTTCGGCCTGCTCGCGCGCGCCGCGCGCCAACTGGTTGGCCTGCGAGGCGTTCTCGGCGTTCTGCTTCACCGTCGCCGTCATCTCCTCCATCGAGGAAGCGGTCTCCTCCAGCGAGCTGGCCTGCTCCTGCGTGCGCTGGCTGAGATCGTCGTTGCCCTGCGCGATCTGCTTCGCCGCCGTCGACACCGATTCCGAACCCGCGCGCACGTCGCCGACGATCTCGGTCAGGCGCATATCCATGTCGTGCAGCGCTTCGCGCAACTGGCCGATCTCGTCGCGCGAGGCGACCCTGATGGTGTTGTTGAGGCGGCCCTCGGCGATCGCCTTGGCGATCGCGGTGGCCTCGCGCAGGCGGCCGACCACCGAGCGGATGAACAGACCGTCGAAACCCAGCGACAGCAGAATGCCGATCAGGATCACCAGCATGGTGATGTTGCGTGCCGAGACGCTCTGCGCGGCGGCGGCCTCATACTTGGCCTCGCCGCTCTTGACGTGCAGGTCGAGCAGCGTGGAGATGTCGGACTGCACCGGCGCGAACGCCGGCATCACCTTCATCTGCACCATCGCCTGCGCGCGGTCGAAGTCGCCTTCCTTCAGCGAGGCCAGCGCGTCGCTCATGCCGGCGAGCAGCATTTCGCGGTCCTGTTCGAACAGCTTGGCCTGCTTGCGCTCGGCGTCGGTGAGCGCGGACTTCTGGTACTGCGCCCACAGCCGCTCGATCTCCGCCTGGCCCTTCTCGATCAGCGGCAGGCTGGCGCTCACCTGCGAGGCCTGGCGCGCCTGCACCGCGCGCTGCAGCTCGGTCCAGTTGGCGTTGATGTCGTTGAGGATGCGCCCGACCAGGGTGGCCGGCACCAGCGCGTCGTGGTACAGCGCGCCGGTGGCGTCGCTGGAGCGCTGCATGCCGATCACGCCGGCGCCGCCGATCAGCACCAGGAAGAAGAGCACCGAGGCCAGGCGCACCAGCATGCGCAGCTTCAGCGTGTAGGTGAATTGGAACCGCGGAAGTTTCATGGTGGAATCCCGAGGGTGATGCCGCGAGGGCCGTGTCGCAGTCACTGCATCGGCAGCAGCGGCGCAAGCTTGAGGGCTCTCCCCGCGCTCCGGCTGCGGGACGCCGGCCGAAGCGGAGCCCTGTCGCGGACACGCGCGCGGCGGCGCGGGAGCGCGTGGGGCGGAAGCCGCGACGCGGCTTCCGCCGATGGTCCGCCGAAACGTGTCCGGCGCAGTGGCGGAAGCGGCCGCGCCGGTTCCGCCCTACGTGCTCACGCGGGATCGACGGCCGGACGGGGTGCCGCTCAGGCGGCCGCGGCCTCGTCCGCCGCGGCCTTGACCAGCGCCCAGTCGTCGTGGCCGAGCAGGCGCTCGACGTCGAGCAGCATCACCATGCGCTCGCCGACCGCGACCAGGCCCTTCAGATATTCGGTGTCGACCGCGGCGCCGAAGTCCGGCACCGGCTTGACGTCGTCGACGCGCACGTCCAGCACGTCGGACACCGCATCCACCACCATGCCGAAGTGGCGGCCGTTCAGCGCCACCACGATGGTCACCGTGGTCGCCGTGTATTCCTCGCGCGGCAGGCCGAAACGCACACGCAGGTCCATGATCGGCACGATCGCGCCGCGCAGGTTCAGCACGCCGAGGATGAACGCCGGCGCCTGCGGCACGCGCGTCACCTTCGACCAGCCGCGGATCTCGCGCACCGCCAGGATGTCGACGCCGTACTCCTCGCCGGCCAGGCTGAACGTCAGGGCTTGCGCGCCGGCCTGGACGCCGTCGCGGGGAGTGATCTCGCTCATGCTGCGCACCTTCGTCGTCCGCGCCCGACCGTGCGGGCGCTCCTGCCGGTAATTCGGCCGCTGCGGACAAAGCTTGAGCCGCGGAGCGGGGCCCGTCGCCGGAGTCCCGGCGCCGCGTCGCCTCGCGCGCCGCACGCGGTCACGCGGCGGCGCGCGTCCTTGCGTGCGCGAGGCGCACCACGCCGGGCACGTCGACGATCAGCGCGACGGAGCCGTCGCCGGTGACGGTGGCGCCGGAGATGCCGCCGACGCGGCGGTAGTGCGCCTCCAGCGACTTGATCACCGCCTGCTGCTGGCCGAGCAGCGCGTCCACCAGCAGGCCGACGCGGCGGCCTTCGCCCTCGACCACGACGACGATGCCCTGGGTGGCGTCGGTGACCGCGTTGCGGCAGCCGAACAGCGCGTGCAGGCGCACGATTGGCAGATAGCCCTCGCGGAAACGGAACACCTCGCCTTCGCCGCCGATGCGGTTGATCTGCTCGCGCCTGAGCTGCATCGACTCGATGATCGACACCAGCGGGATGATGTAGTGCTCGTCGCCGACCTGCGCGGTCAGGCCGTCGATGATGGCGAGCGTCAGCGGCAGGGTGATGGTGAAGGTGGAACCCTGCCCCGGCCGGCTGGCCACGGCGACCGTGCCGCCGAGGTCGTTGACGTTGCGCCTGACCACATCCATGCCGACGCCGCGGCCGGACAGGTCGGTGGTGGCGGCGGCGGTGGAGAACCCCGGCTGGAAGATCAGCTCGGCGACCGCCGCGTCGTCGGGCTGGTCGGCGGCGCCGATCAGGCCGCGCTCGCGCGCCTTGCGCACGATCGCTTCGCGGTCCAGACCGGCGCCGTCGTCGCTGACCTCGACGACGATGTTGCCGCCGAGGTGGTAGGCGTTGAGGCGCAGCGTGCCGGCCTCCGGCTTGCCGGCGGCGCGGCGCCGCTCCGGCGATTCCAGGCCGTGGTCGATGGCGTTGCGCACCAGGTGCACCAGCGGATCGCCGATCTTCTCCAGCACGGTCTTGTCGAGCTCGGTCTGCTCGCCGTGCAGTTCGAGGTGCACCTGCTTGCCGAGCTTGCGCTCGAGGTCGTGCACCAGGCGCGGGAAGCGGTTGAACACCGTGCTGATCGGCAGCATGCGGATGCGCATCACGCTTTCCTGCAGCTCGCGCGTGTTGCGCTCGAGCTGGGCGAGGCCGGCGCGCAGCGCCTCGAGCATCGACGGCTCGAAGCGCTCGCCGAGCTGGCCGAGCATCGACTGCGTGATCACCAGCTCGCCGACCATGTTGATCAGCGCGTCCACCTTCTCGATGGCGACGCGGATCGAGCCGGTGTCGCCGCCGTGCGCCTCGCTGCGCGCGGGGGCGCGGGCGGGCGCGGGCGGAACCGCAGCCGCCGGGACGGGCGCCGCGGCGACCGGCACCGGCGCGATGGCGGCCGCTGCGGGCGGCGCGGGCGCGGCGACCGGCGCATCGGCCATCGACGCCGCCGCTGCGGGCGCTTCGATCGGCGTCACGCGCAGCTCGCAGTCGCCGTCGACCCACTCGAACACGGCCTCGACGGCGGCGCGCGGCACCGCCGCTTCCAGGCGCAGGTCCCAGGCGAGGTAGCACGCCTCCGGATCGATCTCGGCCAGCAGCGGCAGGCGCGCGGTGTCGGCGCGCGCCTGCAGCGGTCCCAGCCGCGCCAGCTCGCGGAACATGCGCACCGGGTCGTTGCCGCTCTTCAGCAGGTGCTCGTAGGGGCGGAACAGGATCTCCCAGCCGGCGACCGCCGGCGCGGCGGCGACGGGCACGGCGGGCGGCACGGCCGCATCGGCGGCCTCGTCCGCGGCGCGGACGTCCCCGCGCGCCAGCGCGCGCAGCGCCCCCAGCACGGCGTCGCTGTCGGCGTCGGCGGACGGCGCGCCGCGGCGCGCGCGGTCCAGCATGCCGCGCAGGCAGTCGACCGAGCGCAGCATCAGCTCGACCAGCTCCGGCGTGGCCGCGCGCTTGCCCGCGCGCAGCTCCTCCAGCAGCTCCTCGGCGACGTGGGTGAACGCGGCCACGTCGGCGAAGCCGAACGTCGCCGAGCCGCCCTTGATCGAGTGCGCGGCGCGGAAGATGGTGTTGACCAGCTCGGCGTCGACGCCGGCCGGATCCAGCTTCAGCAGCGCCGCCTCCATCGCGTCGAGGCCCTCGAGGCTCTCGTCGAAGAAGGTCTGGTGGAACTGGCTGAGGTCGACCTTCGCCATGGAGGCTTATCCGAGCACGCGCCGCACCGTCGCCAGCAGCTGCTCCGGATCGAACGGCTTGACCAGCCAGCCGGTGGCGCCGGCGGCCTTGCCTTCCTGTTTCTTCTCCGGGTTCGATTCGGTGGTGAGGATCAGGATCGGCGTGCCCTTGTAGTCGGGCAGGCCGCGCAGCTCGCGCACCAGGCTGATGCCGTCCATGCGCGGCATGTTGACGTCGGCCAGCACGAGGTCGAAGCGGCGCCCGCGCGCGGTGTCGAGCGCGGCCTGGCCGTCCTCGGCCTCCTGCACGTCGAAGCCCGCGCCGCGCAGGGTGTAGGCCACCATGCTGCGCATGGAGGCGGAATCGTCTACGGCGAGAATGCTGGTCATCGTTGTCTACTCCGCAAGGGCTTCCGCCGCGGGGGCGGCGGTTACTTCATCGGGCAGGCCGAGCAGCGCGGCGACGCCGAGCAGGCCGGCGTCGCGCGCCAGCGCCGGCGCCGGCGCCCGCCACTCGACGGCGATGCCGCGCTCGCGGCCTTCGCGCACGAACGCGCACAGGAGCTGCAGCGCGGCGGTGTCGGTCGACTCGACCGCGCCGGCCTCCAGCACCACCGGCCGGCCCGCCGCCAGCGCCTCCAGCAACTGCTCGCGCAGCGCATGCGCGCCGGCGATGCGCAACGCGGGCTGCAACGCCAGCCGCAGGGGCGCCGCGCGCTCGCCGCGCCGCCGTTGTCGTGCTCGTGCCATCGATCGACCTCGTCGCCCGGCACGCGCCGGGCTCGTCCGCTACGACGCCCTTAGCGGCAGGGCGGGCGGGGACTTTAGGGGGTATTGCGGGAAACGGGGCGAGCGCGGTGCGTGGGCCGGAACGGAACGAGTCCGCATGGTTGCCGTCGTTCCGGCGAAGCCGGAGTGACGGTTTCCGAGTGCTCGCGCCCGTCACGTCGCATCCGCGCCATGCCCACCTCCCGGTCGCCTGCACGCAGGCTCCTACCGAGCAGGTTGCCGGGACACGCGATGCGCGCGTTCTCCCGCCCCCCTCAAGTCCCCCCACCCCCTGCCGATGTAATGACGAGCCGCGGCGTTGCGGCGCCGGGCGCCTTCGCGCACGGCGCGACGCCGCCCAGGGAGTCCCGGTGAACATCGAGCCGATCAGCCGTTTT
>NZ_DF970193.1:0-4233 GCF_000953855.2 Mizugakiibacter sediminis | reverse complement strand
CGGGTGGGCGCGATCCTCACCGCGCGCGTCGTCGGCCAGGGCGGCGACGGCCGCCTGCTGTTGAACGTCGACGGCCGCGAAGTCGAGACCGAGACGCCGCCCGACCCGCGCCTGCCGCCGAGCTTCCGCGTGCGCGTCGCCGCGACGCAGCCGGCGGTGGTGCTGGACGTGGTCGAGGAAACCGCCGAGCCGGCGCTGACCGCCTCGCTGCGCGGGCTGCTGCCGCGCCAGCTCGGCCTGCCGGCGATGCTGGGCGACCTCGTCGCCCTGGCCCGCCACCCGCAGGCGCGCGACCTGCCGCCGGACCTGCGCAGCGCGCTGGCCGCGCTGGAGGCGGCGATCCCCACCGCCGACGACGTCGTCGGCGCCGAGTCCCTGCGCCAGGTGGTGCAGCATTCGGGACTGTTCCTCGAACACCGCCTGCTGCAGCAGGCCCGCAGCGGCACGCCCGCGGCGCCCCTGCTCGGCGACTGGAAGGCCGCGCTGGCGCGGCTGGCGGCGACGCTGGCGCGCCACGCGCCGCCGCAGCCGGCGGCGCCGCGCGCCGCCGATGCGCCGCCGCCGATGCGCCAGCGCCCGCTGAATGCGCAGGCGCGCATCGACCCGCCCGACGACGCCGACACGCCGGTGGAGACGGTGCTGGGCCGCATGAGCACGCACGCGCGCGGCGCGCTGGCGCGGCTGGAGATCGCGCAACTGGAAGCGCATCCCGACGCGCAGGCGCCGGCCTGGATGATCGAGCTGCCGGTGCGCGGCGAACGCGGCACCGACGTGCTGCAGCTGCGCATCCGCCGCGACCGCGATGCGCGCGATCCGGCGGCGGCCGCGCCGGTGCCGGTGTGGAACGTCGCCTTCGCCGTCGATCTGCCCGCGCTGGGCGCGGTGCACGGCGAAGTGCGCGTGCAGGCGCTGCGCGTCGGCGTGACGCTGTGGGCCGAGCACGTCGCCGCCGCGCGCCGCCTCGACGCCGGCCTGCCGGCGCTGGCCGCGCGCCTCGGCGCCGAGGGCCTGATCGCCGAACACCTCGCCTGCCACCACGGCCGCCCGCAGCCGGCCGAGGTCGCGCGCAGCGGCCTGCTGGACGCCACCGCATGAGCCGCGATCCCGCCGCCGCGCGCGCGGTCGCGCTGCGTTACACCGGCCAGGGCGCGCCGCGCGTCACCGCCAAGGCGGACGGCGCGCTGGTCGAGGCGATGCTGGCGCTGGCCGAACGCCACGGCGTGCCGCGCCACCGCGATCCCGCGCTGGCCGCGCTGCTGGCGCGCGTCGAGCTGGACGCGGAAATCCCGCCCGCGCTGTACGCCGCGGTCGCCGCGGTGCTGGCGCTGATCTACGCCGCGGCCGAAGGGCGCGAGGCATGACCCCGCGCCCGCCGGCCAGCATCCACGCCTGGGAAGTGCTCGCCGACGCGCGCGTGCTCGCCGTCGCCGCAACGGCCGGCGCGGACGATCCGCTGCTCGCGCTGCTGCGCCGCTGCGGCTTCGCCGCGGTGCGGCACACCGCGCGCGGCGCGGAAGCGCTGGCGCAGCTCGATGCCGACACCGACGTGATCCTGCTGGATACGGTGCTCGCCGACATGGACGCCGCCGAGTTCTGCGAACGCCTCGCCTCCCGTCCGCAGCCGCCGCCGGTGCTGCTGATGCTGCCGGCCGCGGCGGCGCGCGGCGCGCGGCCGGTGTTGCCGGAGGGCGTCGCCGACGTGCTGCCGCGGCCGCTGCGCGAGGTCGAACTGGCCATGCGCGTCTCCGTCGCCGCGCGCCTGCGGCGCGAGCGGCGCGAGCGGCACAGGCGCGAGATCGAGCTGCAGGCGGCCGCGCAGGAACGTTCGCGGCTGCGCGGCCTGCTGCTGCGCCGCGAGGGCCGCGACACCCTCACCGGACTGTATTCGCGCCGGCGCTTCGAGCAGGCGCTGGAAGCGGCGGTGCTGGCGGTGGGCGCGGGCGCCGCGCCGATCGGCCTGCTGGTGCTGAACCTCGACCGCTTCCGCCACCTGCGCAGCGCGCTCGGCCAGCGCGGCGCCGAACGGCTGCTGCACGAAGTGGCCGCGCTGCTGCGCGCGCAGGCCGGCGCCGACGGCCTGGCCGCGCAGCTCGAGGGCGACGAGTTCGCCATGCTGCTGCACGGCTGCACTCCGGCGCAGACCTTCGAGCGCGCCGAGGCGCTGCGCCAGGCCATCGCCCAGCTCGCCCTCGACGCCGGCGGCGAGGACTGGAGCGTCAGCGCCAGCATCGGCGTCGCCGCGGTCGACGCGCAGGCCGGCGCCGAGGGCAGCCTCGCCCGCGCGCAGCGCGCCGCCTACGTGGCGCGCCTGCGCGGCGGCAACATGGTGCACCGCTATCGCGCCGACGACCGCGAGCTGGCCGACCAGCGCGCGCACGCGCACTGCAGCGCGCTGCTGCGCCAGGCATTGGCCAGCAACGGCTTTCAACTGGTGTTCCAGCCGGTGGTGCGCATCGCCGACCTCGCCGTCGACCATTACGAGGCGCTGGTGCGCCTGGTCGGCGAGCACGGCGAGCTGTTGCCGCCCGGCGAGTTCATCGCCGTGGCCGAGCGCACCGGCCTGATCCACGACATCGACCGCTGGGTGATCGGCGCGGCGATCGATTTCCTGCAGCGCATCTCCAGCGTGCGCTCGCAGCTGGCGCTGAACATCAACCTGTCCGGGCGCGCCTTCCAGGACGACCGCCTGCTGCCGTTCATCTGCCGCAAGCTGGACGAAACCGGCGTGCGCGCCGAGCGCATCACCTTCGAGATCACCGAGACGGCGGCGATCGCCAACGTCGAGGCCACGCGCGAGATGGTGGCGCAGTTGCGCCAGCTCGGCTGCCGCTTCGCGCTGGACGACTTCGGCGCCGGCTTCGCCAGCTACAGCTATCTCAAGGAGCTGCGCGTCGACGTGCTGAAGATCGACGGCACCTTCATCCGCAACCTCGCCGACGACCCGATGGACCAGGTGCTGGTGCGCTCGATGGTCGACATCGCGCGCGCGCTCGGCAAGCAGACCGTGGCCGAGTTCGTCGGCGACCAGCGCACGCTCGAACTGCTCGGCCACTACGGCGTCGACTACGCGCAGGGCTTCTACGTCGGCCGCCCCTCCAGCGCGCTGCTGCCGCGGCGGCTGCGCCTGACGCGCAATTAAGAGAAGTCGCCTGCGCGCAGGCTCCCGCGACGCGCCCCCGTAGGAGCCTGCGTGCGGGCGATCATGAGCTTCCCGGACACGGATTTGCGCGGATCGACGCGGATCGACCGACGGCGGAAGCGGCTGCGCGGATTCCGCCCTACGCGGCGCTCGCGCGCACCAGACGCGGGGCGTCGAGCAGGGCGACGAATTCGTCGCCGCGGCGCAGCACGCCGGTGACGGGGTCTTCGGCGCGGGCGGCGCGGCCGGAGGGCGCGGGGGCGATGTCGGCGTCGGAGAGTTCCAACACGTCGCTGATGGCGTCGACCAGCACGCCCACCGGCTCGCCGCCGGCGTCGAAGATCACGATGCGCGCGCTGCCGGCGGCCAGCGCGGCGTCCGCGCTGCCGGGCAGGCCGAGGCGGCGGCGGCCGTCCAGCACGGCGACGATCGCGCCGCGCAGGTTGATGATGCCGAGCACGTCGTGCGGCGCGCCCGGCACCGGCGTGCATTCGGCCGGGCGGATCACTTCCTGCACGTAGCGCACGTCCACCGCGTAGCGCTGCGCGGCCAGCTCGAAGCTGACCCAGCGCGTGCCGATGTCTTCCGCGATCGCGTTCATCCGTGCGTGTCTCCCTCGTCGCCGTCCAGCGCGGTGGCCAGCATGCCGGTCAGCCCGACCACGTCCAGCACCGCGCAGCGCGCCGCCAGCGCGGTGCCGGCCAGCCACGGCCGCGCGCCCGCGGCCTGGCGCCAGCGCACCTCGGCGGCATCGAGCAGCCGTTCCTCGCCGGCGTCCTCGCAGGCCAGCGCCCAGTAGCCGCCGCCGAGGCGCACCAGCACCGCGTCGGCGCCCGCGGCGCGTTCCGGCGCCACCACCGCGGCGAGGCGCACCACCGTCATCTCCAGGCCGTCGTGCGGCCAGCGTCCGGCGTACCACGCCGGCGCCGCGGGCGGCGGCGGCAGCAGCGCGGGCAGCGGCGCCACTTCGGCGATCTCGCTCACCGGCAGCGCCAGGCGCACGCCGGCGGCGCGGCACACGCGGTAGCGGCGCGCGCCGCCGCGCGGCAGGGCGGATGCCGGCGGCGGCTCGGCGGCGCGTTGCATCGGCGGCA
>NZ_DF970192.1 GCF_000953855.2 Mizugakiibacter sediminis | reverse complement strand
GACACCCGCGGCGTGGACTTCGGCTTCAAGTACCGCCTGCCGGAAACGCGCTTCGGCAACTTCGCGCTGAGCTTCGACAGCACCTATGTCGCGCAGTTCGACAACGATCCGGCGCCGGGACTGCCGGGCGACCAGGTCGTGCCGGTGGCCGGCCACTTCAGCACCACCTTCGGCAACTTCTCGCGCTGGCGCGCACTGGCCGGCCTGAGCTGGAACCTGGGCCGGTGGGACGCCAACTGGCGCGTCCGCTACGTCGGTCCGTTCTCGGTGGGCAGCGCCGATCCGGCGCAGAACATCTCGGCCGACGGAAGACTCGACGCGGTCGAAGTGCACTACGGCGCGCAGGTCTACAACAACTTCAGCGTGGGCTACAACATCGAGCCGATCAACACCCGCATCGACGTGGGCGTGGACAACGCGTTCGACAAGCAACCGCCGATCCTGTTCCTGAACAACGTGATCAACGCCAACACGGATGTGAACACGTTCGACACGGTCGGCCGCTTCTACTGGGCGCGCGTGACCGTCAAGTTCTGATCCACCAGCGCTCTCGCCGTACCTCAGCCGCGCGGCGCGAGCCGCGCGGCTTTTCTGCGCGGACGCGCCGCGTCAACCCGGTGCCGGCGGCATGCCCAGCGCGCTGCGCAAGGGATCCAGCAGCGCGCCGTAGCGTGGGGCCCGCGCGGTGTCGCGGCGCAACGGCTGGCGCACCTGCGTCGCGCTGGGCGAGCGCACGTCGCGCCGCGTGCGGTGGAAGTGCAGGCAGGCCTCCTCGAACGGCAGGCCGCAGAAATCCAGCAGCGCGCGGATGCGCGCCGCCGGATCCTCCAGCAGCGCCTCGTACCCATGCACATGGACATGCGACGGATGCAGCGCGCTCCAATGGCTCACGCTGCGGTCGTAGTCGCGCCAGTAGGCGGCGAGATCGGCGAAGGTGCGCGCGTACTCGTTGTTGGCGAGGTGCTGACGGTAGCAGGAGAAACAGGTCTCCAGCGGATCGCGCCGGCAGCAGACGATGCGCGCGGCCGGCAGCATCGCGCGGATGGCGCCGACGTGCAGCCAGTTGTTGGGCAGCTTGTCGGTGAAGATCGCGCGCCGTCGCCGCCAGTGCGCGGTGCGCTCGAGATAGCGCCGCCCCAGCCGTTCCCAGTCGACGGGCGTCGCCTCCGCCGCCCACTGCGGGTACGGCTTGCCGCGCCGGTGCGACTCCTCCGCCAGCACCAGCGGCAGGTCGGGCAGTTCGCCGGCACCCTCCACCGCCGAATGCGAGGCGAGGATCTGCTCGACCAGGGTCGTGCCGGAACGCGGCAGGCCGGCGATGAACACCACCTCGCGGCCGAGCGCGGCGTCGGCCGCCGGCGCCGGCGGCGGCGCGAACGCGGCCTGGATCGCATCGACCATCGCCGCGTGCGCGGACGCATCCCACGTCTGCCGGCGCCGCGCCAGCGCATGGGCCTGCTGCAGCGCGGCCAGCGCGTCGGCGCAGCGTCCTTCGTCGTCGCAGGCCTTGGCCAGCGCGAAACCGGTGGCGATGCGGTCGTCGTCGCTCGCGCGCGGATCCTGCAGCGCCTGCTGCATGCCGCGCACGTCGTCCGCGGAGAAGCGCAGCGTCTTCAGGTCGGCCAGTCCCCACCACGCCATGCCGGTCCACGGACGCTCCGCCAGCACGCGGCGATATTCCCGTTCGGCTTCCTCGACGCGGTCGCCGACGCGCAGCATGTCGGCGAGTTGGGTGCGCGCCAGCGCGTTGTCCGGCGCCAGCGCCACCGCGCGCCGCAATGCGTCGGCGGCGGCATCGTGGCGCACGCAGCGGATCAGCATCACGCCTAGGTTGTACCAGGCGATGGCGAGGCCGGGCTGCAGCTCGCAGGCGCGCCGCAGCGCCGCCACCGCGCGGTCGAACTCGCCGGCGGCGGCGAGCACGCTGCCCAGGGTGTTGTGGTAGAGCGGATCCTGCCTGCGCTGCGCGAGCGCGCGCTGCATCGCCTCGACGGCGGCCGCGTGCTGGCCGCGCAGGCTGAGCCAGCCGGCCTGCAGGCGCAACACCTCGGGATGCTGCGGATGCGCGGCCAGCGCCGCCGCCAGGTACTGCCCGGCCGCGTCGGCGCGCCCCGCATCGAGCGCCTGCGCCGCGGCGACGACGTGCCGGGCGGCCGCCGGACTCAATCCCTGCAATCGCGAACTCATGAATGTCTCGAAGATTGTGCGCAACCCGCGCCCACCACCGCGCCGCGCGCGCCTGCCTGGATGCGGCGACGCAAGACGCGCGGATCGCCGCATGCGCGAAAACTCCGCCTGCACCGCGCGCGACGAGCGGCGCTGCCGAGCGCGGCCGTCAGCGTAGCAGCCGCTGCGCCTCGTCCCACCACGAAGCGACGCAGGCGCCGGCCGGCGCGGCGCGGCCCAACGCGGCGGACTGGCCGGCCCAGGCCTGCATGCGGTCGAGGTCGTTCCGCTGCGTGCCCTCGCGACGCATCGCCGCGGTCAGGCCACGCTGCACCGGATACGGCGCCGGCGCCGGGCCGTCCGCGGCGGCCCGCACGTAGCGCGTGGCGATGGCGCGGCCGGCGCGGCCGGAGAACGCGCGCGTCAGCCGCGTGCCCTCGGGCGCGAGCGTGCCGAGCGCCTCGGCCCAGGCCGGCGCGATGCCGGCTTCCGGGCAGCGCAGGAACGCGGTGCCGATCTGCACCGCGCTGGCGCCCAGCGCCAGCGCGGCGGCGATGCCGCGTCCGTCGGCGATGCCGCCGGCGGCGATCACCGGCACGCCGAGCGCATCCGCCAGCCGCGGCAGCAGCGCGAACAGGCCGACGCCCTGCGCCTCCGCCTGCGCGGCGTCGAACGCGCCGCGGTGGCCGCCGGCCTCGTAACCTTGCGCGATCACCGCGTCGGCACCGGCGCGCTCGGCGGCCAGCGCCTCGGCCAGCGTGGTGGCGGTGGCGAACCAGGCGATGCCGGCCTCGCGCAGGCGCGCGACGAACGGCGGCGGATACAGGCCCATGATCGACGACACCACCGCCGGCCGCGCCGCCAGCAGCGCCTCGCACTGCGCGGCGAAGTCGTGCGGCACGTCGTCGCCGGCCTCGGCGGGCACCTCGGGTCCCCAGCCGGCGAGGAACGTGCGCACCGCCGCCTCGGCCGCGGCGTCGCGGCGCGGCGGCGGATCGGGCATCCACAGATTGATCTGCAGCGGCCCGCGCGTGCCGGCACGGTAGGCATCGACCCAGCGCGCGATGCCGGCGGGATCGTCCATCAGCGCGCCGAACGCGCCCATGCCGCCGGCTTCCGCCACCGCGATCGACAGCGACGGCGGGCAGGCGCCCGCCATCGGCGCCAGCAGGATCGGCACGCGCAGGCCGTAGCGTTCGCAGAAGCGCGCCGCGCGCTCGCGCGGAGCAGTGCCCACGGCCGTCTCGCCGTCCATCGTTCGTCTCCTGCCCGCGCGGACGCCGCGGGATGCGGACCGCGGCGATTCTACGCGCCGCGCTCAGCCGTGGAACAGCCGCGCGCCCCAGGCCGCGAACACGCGATCGAGGTTGAAGGTGATGGCGGCGGTCGCCAGGGTGTCGTAGAGCAGATGCAGCGCGATGCCATACCACAGCCGGTAGCCGGAGCCTATGTACACCAGCGCCAGCACCGATCCCATCACGCCGGTGATGATCCAGCCGCTCAGCCCCTGATAGCCGTGCGCCAGGCCGAACACGATGCCGGAGCCGACGAAGGCGATCGCAGTGGCGAGGCGCGTGCCGCCCAGCGCGGCGCGCAGGCGTCCCAGCGCGATGCCGCGGAACACGATCTCCTCGCAGAAGCCGGCCGACAGCCACATCGTCGGCAGCAGGCCGAGCAGCGCGCCGACGTTGCCGCGCAGCGCGTCGAACATGCCGAGGTCGCGATGCTGGCCGGTCAGCGCTTCGACCGCCGGCGTCAGCAGGATCTTCACCGCCAGCAACTGCGCGAGGCCGCCCAGCAGGCCGACCAGCGCCACGCGGCGCCAGTCGGTGCGCTTCAGCAACCCCAGCGGCACGTGCCAGCGGCGCGGTTCGATGCGGCCGATCGCCAGCGCCACGGCCGCGCCCCAGATCGAACCCCAGCCGGGGCCGAACCACGTAGCGGCCAGCACGGCGCCGATGACCGCGAACTGCCATGCGGCGTACGTCCAGCGCGCCCGCGCGAGCACCGCTTCCGCCCCTTGCGACTGCATGCTCATCCCCGCCCCTTCGCGCCAGCCGCGTAGGCTCGCAGACGCCCTGCGCGCGGACACGTGCGGGTCGTCATGTAAACATCACGCCGCCGGCGCGCATCGCCGCCCCTCCGAGGAGCCCCATGAACACCACCCCCGACAAGCGCGTGCAGTTCGACTTCGAGGTCGATTTCGCCAACGGCGGCGGCCTGCAGGGCCAGGGCTTCCGCCTGGACATCGACGGCGACGACATCGACGACACCGCGTTGGCCGACGCCATCGTGCGCGACCTGCGCCTGCTGATGGTCGGCGCCGTGCGCATCCTCGACAAGAAGATCATCCACGAACGCCACAAGCGCGCGGCCGCGCCGCCGCAGACCGCGCCCGGCGCGGCGGCACTGCGCCACGTCGACCTCAGCCACGCCATCGAGGACGGCATGATCACCTACAAGGGCCTGCCGGCGCCGATCGTCTGCGATCACCTCAGCCGCGCCGCATCGCGCGCGCACTACGCCGAAGGCACCGAGTTCCAGATCGGCAAGATCACGATGGTGGCCAACACCGGCACCTACATCGACAGCCCCTACCACCGCTACGCCGACGGCAAGGACGTGGCCGGCTTCGATCTCGACGAGGTCGCCGGACTGGACGGCGTGGTGGCGCGCGTCGCCGGCATGCGCGGCCGCGCGATCGACCGCGGCGCGTTCCTGCCGCTCGACGTGCGCGGCAGGGCGGTGCTGGTGCACACCGGCTGGGACCGCCACTGGCGCACCGACCGCTACGTCGAGGGCCATCCGTTCCTGACCGCGGACGCCGCCGCTTATCTGCGCGACGCCGGCGCGCGCCTGGTCGGCATCGATTCGCTGAACATCGACGACACCGCCGACGGCCGCCGCCCCGTGCACACCACCCTGCTCGGCGCCGGCATCCCGATCGTCGAACACCTGTGCGGTCTCGAGCAGTTGCCGATGGAAGGTTTCCGCTTCACCGCGGTGCCGGTGAAGGTCAAGGGCATGGGCACCTTCCCGGTACGCGCCTACGCGACGCTGCCGGCGGCGTGAGGCGCGCGCCGCGCCTCAGCGTCCCGGCCGCAGCGGCTCGGTCACCATCGGCGACGGCCCCCACAGTTCGATCCTGAGATTCGTGGCCATGCGACGCAGCTCCGGCTCCAGCGTCTGCCAGGCGCCCTCGGCGAAATGCGCCCAGTCGGCGCCGGACTGCCAGACGGTGGTGGTGCGCACCTGCGGCGAACCGAGCAGGTTGCGATGCGCGCGGAACTCGACGAGACCTGGCTGTTTCAGCACCAGGCCGATCGCCTTCTTCACCCAGTCGGCATAGGTGTCGCGATCGACCGCCGGCAGCAGGTCGTAGGTTTGCGTGACCTCGATCATGGCGCCACCCCCTCGGGAGGCATGCGGTGTCCTGCCGCGGAAAGTGCCGGACGCCGCCGCCCGCCCGTCCTTCAGCGCGTGCGCCGCCACCTCCCGTTCGCTTTCCTGCGATCGCGACGGCGACGACGCACGTGCTTCCGCCGCACGCCAACGCGCGACGGAATGTCGTCCCTGACTCGACGCTGCAACAGCGGATGGCGGGATTCTGCACCGTGCCGCCGCGACGCCATTGACCTGCATCAAGTGCGGCGGCGCGGAGACGGCCGCCTTGCGCCGGGACACGGATCGCCCGCACGCGCGGAATGGATCAGGGCGCCCCTAGAATGAACGCAGGTCTCGCCGGGAACCGATGCATGCGCGCCATGGTGCTGCACGCGCCGCACACCGCCCTGGTCGCGGAGACGCGGCCGCGGCCCGAGCCGGGTCCGCAGCAGCTGCTGATCCGCGTGCACGCCTGCGCGGTCTGCCGCACCGATCTGCACGTGATCGACGGCGAGCTGCCGCAGGCGAAGCCGGAGCTGATCCCCGGCCACGAGATCGTCGGCACGGTGGTGGCGCGCGGCGCGCGCGTCGAGCGCTTCCGCGAAGGCGAGCGCGTCGGCGTGCCGTGGCTGGGCTGGACCTGCGGCGTTTGCGCCTACTGCCGCGGCGGCCGCGAGAACCTGTGCGAGCAGGCGCGCTTCACCGGCTATCAGCTCGACGGCGGCTACGCCGAGTACACGCTCGCCGACGCGCGCTACTGCTTCGCCCTGCCCGCGCAGTACGGCGACGCCGAAGCCGCGCCGCTGCTCTGCGCCGGCCTGATCGGCTACCGCGCGCTGCGCCTCGCCGGCGACGCGCGCAGGCTCGGGCTGTACGGCTTCGGCGCCGCCGCGCACATCGTCGCGCAGCTGGCGCGCCACCAGGGCCGCGAGGTGTATGCGTTCACGCGCCCCGGCGATGCCGCCGCGCAGGCGTTCGCGCGCGAACTGGGCGCCGTGTGGGCGGGCGCGTCCGACGCCGCGCCGCCCGAACCGCTGGATGCGGCGATCCTGTTCGCGCCGCTCGGCGCGCTGGTGCCGGCCGCGCTGGCGGCGACCGCCAGGGGCGGCACCGTGGTCTGCGCCGGCATCCACATGAGCGACATCCCCGCGTTCGCCTATCGCCTGCTGTGGGGCGAGCGCGTGCTGCGCTCGGTCGCCAATCTCACGCGCCGCGACGGCGAGGAATTCCTTGCGCTGGCGCCCGAGGTGCCGGTGCGCACGCGCGTCGAGAGCTTTGCGCTGGAAGAAGCCAACGAAGCGCTGGCGCGCCTGCGCGGCGGCATGCTGCAGGGCGCGGCGGTGCTGACGATGGCGGCCGGTGCGACCGTCTGAGCCGCGCCGGCCGCAGTCTCTGTTTTCAGCTGTCTGCTTGGTGGGGGAGCTTACGCTTGGCCGATGAGGTGCGACGACAGCCCGCCGCGATGCAGCCACTGGATCTGGTAGCGTTCGTCCTGGCTCAGGTGCGTGTAGCCCATGTGCAGTTCCACTTGGCGGTGAAGCTGCGCAGGCTACCGCGCCTGGGCCGCTTCTGCGGGGCGGTGGTGCACTTCGTTGTTGAATTCGCCCTCCAAAGTAGCAAGAATGGCGGGTTTCGCCTTGCTCAGATCCGCCTGGGTCTGTCAAACGAACTGTGTAACCTCGGTTTTCACAGCGCG
>NZ_DF970191.1 GCF_000953855.2 Mizugakiibacter sediminis | reverse complement strand
CGCCGCCGCGCGCCGGCTGGCCGCCGCCGGCCTGCTGGAACGCTACGAGGCGGAGGCGCCGCCGGCCGACCCGCCGCCGGCATCGCCCGCGTCGCTCAACGCCGAGCAGCAGGCGGCGGTGCAGGCGGTCGCGGCCGCGGCCGGCGCGTTCCAGCCGTTCCTGCTGGACGGCGTCACCGGCAGCGGCAAGACCGAGGTCTACCTCGCGTTGATCGAACGCACGCTCGCCGATGGACGGCAAGCGCTGCTGCTGGTGCCGGAAATCGGCCTGGCGCCGCAGACCGTGCGGCGCCTGCGCGAGCGCTTCGGCGACCGGGTCGACGTGCTGCACTCCAACCTCGCCGAGGGCGAGCGCGCGCGCGCCTGGCTGCGCGCGCGCCGCGGCGGCCCGCACGTGCTGCTGGGCACGCGCTCGGCGGTGTTCGCGCCGCTGCCGGACCTCGGCCTGATCGTGGTCGACGAGGAACACGACACCTCGTACAAGCAGCAGGAAGGCTTCCGCTATCACGCGCGCGACCTCGCGCTGGTGCGCGCGCGCGCGCGCGGCGTGCCGATCGTGCTCGGCTCGGCGACGCCGTCGCTGGAGAGCCTGGCCAACGTTGCCGCCGGCCGCTATCGCCATCTGCGCCTGCCGGCGCGCGCCGCCGCCGCGCAGCCGCCGACGCTGCGCGTGCTCGACGTGCGCGGCCGCCGGCTCGAGCACGGCGTGTCGCCGGCGCTGCTGGCGGCGCTGGCCGATTGCCTCCATCGCGGCGAGCAGGCGCTGGTGTTCAAGAACCGGCGCGGCTACGCGCCGGTTCTGCTGTGCCACGCCTGCGGCTGGCACGCGGCCTGTCCGCGCTGCGACAAGCCGCTGACGCTGCACCGCGGACGCAACGCGCTGGCCTGCCATCACTGCGGCAGCGAGCGGCCGGCGCCGGCCGCCTGCCCCGAGTGCGGCGGCACCGCGCTGACGCCGCAGGGCCACGGCACCGAGCGGCTGGAGGAGGCGCTGGCCGCGCGTTTTCCCGCGGTGCCGGTGGTGCGCATCGACCGCGACACCACGCGCCGTCGCGACGCGTTCGAGACGCTGCTCGGCGGCCTGCCCGCCGACGGCGCCGCCATCCTGGTCGGCACGCAGATGCTGGCCAAGGGCCACGACTTGCCGAACCTCACCCTGGTCGCGGTGGTCGGCGTCGACGAGGGCCTGTACAGCGTCGACTTCCGCGCCGGCGAGCGGCTGGCGCAGCAGATCGTGCAGGTGGCCGGCCGCGCCGGGCGCGCGCGCAAGCCGGGCGCGGTCTGGCTGCAGACCCACCATCCCGACCACCCGTTGCTGGCGACGCTGCTGCGCGCAGGCTACGCCGCGCTGGCGACGGCGATGCTGGAGGAGCGCCGCGCCGCGCAGCTGCCGCCGTACGCGCACATGGCGCTGCTGCGCGCGCAGGCGGCGCGGGCCGAGCACGCCGATGCGTTCCTCGCGGACGCCGCCGCCGCGCTGCCGGCCGACGCCCAACTGCGCGTCAGCGGGCCGATGCCGGCGCCGATGGCGCGCCGCGCCGGCCAGTACCGTGCGCAGCTGCTGCTGGAGGCCGACACGCGCGCGCCGCTGCGCCGCGTGCTGCCGGCCTGGCACGCCGTGCTCGCCGCGCTGCCGTCGGCACGGCGCGTGCGCTGGTCGCTGGACGTGGATCCGGTCGATCTCTACTAGGGTAGGGCGCGGAACGCACCGAGCCATTTTTGGACACCGGTCGACGCGGATTCGCGCGGATGAAGTCCCTGCCCAGATCCGCGTCCAGAAAAATATCCAAGGCGCTCAAACGCCGACGGCCCCGCGCGGGGGCCGTCGAATCGGGCTGCACAAGGCGTGGCTCAGGCCACGAACAGCGCGCGCATCTTCTTCATCGCGTTGGCTTCGATCTGGCGGATGCGCTCGGCGGAAACGCCGTACTCGTCGGCCAGATCCTGCAGCGTGGCCTTCTCGTCGGCCAGCCAGCGCCGCTGCACGATGTCGCGCGAGCGCGCGTCGAGCTTGTCCAGCGCCTGCTGCAGCGTCTCCAGCTGGTTCTCTTCCTGGTCGGCCTCGGCCACCGACTCGTACGGGTCGGCGCCCTGCTCGACCAGATAGGCGACCGGCGCGGGCCGCGCGTCCTCGTCGGCGTCGGCCGGCGCGTCGAAGGCCACGTCGTGGCCGTTCAGGCGCGCCTCCATCTCCAACACCGTCGCTTCCGGCACGCCCAGCTCCTTGGCGACCGTGCGCACTTCCTCGGCGTTCATCCAGCCGAGGCGCTTCTTCGACTTGCGCAGATTGAAGAACAGCTTGCGCTGCGCCTTGGTGGTGGCGACCTTGACGATGCGCCAGTTGCGCAGGATGAACTCGTGCATCTCGGCGCGGATCCAGTGCACCGCGAACGAGACCAGGCGCACGCCCTGCTCCGGGTCGAAGCGCTTGACCGCCTTCATCAGGCCGATGTTGCCTTCCTGGATCAGGTCGGCGAGCTGCAGGCCGTAGCCGTTGTAGCCGCGCGCCACGTGCACGACGAAGCGCAGGTGCGAAAGCACCAGCTGCTTGGCCGCGGCGAGATCGTCCGACTTGCGGTAGCGCTGCGCGAGCTCCCGCTCTTCCTCGAGGCTCAGCACCGGGATGCGGTGCACCGCCGAGATGTAGGCATCGAGGCTGCCGACCACGCTGGGGATCGGCAGATTGTTGGCGACCAGGGCCTGGGACATGCGTGGACCTCCTGACGACCGAATTTAGCACTCCCGCGCTGAGAGTGCTAAGCCCCGGGGAAGGTTCCGCGGGGTCGGTTAACTATACCACTTCGTACAGGAAATGCGTTAGGCCGGCGTGAACTCGGCGTTCGCCGGCAGGGACCAATCGATCGGGGTCTGGCCATGCTCTTGCAAGTATCTGTTTGCGTAAGAGAAATGGCCGCAGCCCAGGAAGCCGCGGTGGGCCGACAGCGGGGAGGGATGCGGGGCCTTCAGGACCAGGTGGCGGCGGGTGTCGATCAGCCGGCCCTTGGCCTGGGCGTAGCTGCCCCAGAGCATGAACACCAGCTCCTCGCGCTCGCGGTTGAGGCAGTCGATGGCGGCATCGGTGAAGCCCTCCCAGCCCTTCCCCTGGTGCGAGCCGGCCAGGCCGCGCTCGACGGTCAGCACGGCGTTCAACAGCAGCACGCCCTGGCGCGCCCAGGAGGTCAGGCAGCCGTGGGGCGGACGCGGGATGCCGAGGTCGCGCTCGATCTCCTTGAAGATGTTCTCCAGCGACGGCGGCGGCGGCACGCCCGGCGGCACGGAAAAACACAGGCCGTGCGCCTGCCCGGGGCCGTGGTAGGGATCCTGGCCGAGGATCACCACCTTGACCGCCTCGAACGGCGTGGCGTCGAACGCCGCGAAGATCAGCGGGCCCGGCGGGTAGATCACCTTGCCGGCGCGCTTCTCGGCGCGCAGGAATTCGCCGAGCGCGACCATCTCCGGGCGCAGGAACCAGCGGCCGAGCCGCGCCTTCCAGGATGCTTCCAGGCGCAGCCGCGCCGGCGCTTCGGCCGCGGCCTCGTTCACGCCGGCACCGCGGCGCGCAGGCGCTGCGACACGCGCAGCTGGAACAGCAGCTTGGTGATCAGCAGTTGCTCCTCGATCGGTTTCTGCACGAGGTCGTTGGCGCCGGCTTTCAGCAGCGCCGCCTGGTTCTTCGGATTGTCGTCGCCGGTCATCACCAGCACCGGCAGCTGGCCCTTGCCGTAGCCGTAGCGGTGGCGGATGCGCTCGAGCAAGTCGCCGCCAGTCAGCTCGCCCTTCAGGCTGACGTCGGTCAGCACCAGGTCGGCGCCGATGCGGCCCTGCGCCTGCGCGGTCTCCAGCAGCGCCAGCGCATCCTCGACGCTGACCACGTGCTGCACGGTGAGGCCGTGCTTCTCCAGCATGCGGCGCGTCGCCAGCGCGACCACGCGGCTGTCCTCGACGTACAGCACCTCGCCGCTGGCCTGGCGGTCCGGGCGCACGTAGCCGCGGATGAACTCGGCCAGCGCGCCGAAGCCGAGCGACTTGTCGAAATAGTCGGTGACGTCGTCGGTCAGCGTGCGGCTCTGCAGACGCTCCTGCACGTCGCCCGACACCACCACGATCGGCACGTAGGCCTGCGCGGCGCGTTCGCGGAAACGCCGCGCCAGCTCGAGGCCGTCCATGTCGGGCAGCCTGAGCGCGGTGGTCACCAGATCGACGGCGCCGGCCTCGAGCCGGCGCTCGGCTTCCGCGCCGCACTCGCAGGCGACCACTTCCACGCCCGGCACCTGCGCCTGCAGCAATTGCTGCAGCATGCGGCGCACCACTTTCGAGCCGTCCACGACCATCACCCGCGGCGTCTCGCTGCTGTCGTGGCGCGTGATTCGCGTTTCCATCCCACCCCCGTGGGGCCCCGTGCGTCGTCGCCCGGAGCCCGCGCTCCCACACTACCCGATGCGCCCGGGCCGGCCCTAGTGCGGCATGGTCGCCCCCAGGTGGCGCGCGCTGGCCAGCCGTGCGCCCAGCCAGCCCAGCAGCGCGGCGCCGAACGGCACCGTCAGCAGCACCGGCGCGGCGATGCCGGCGAAGCCGAGCTGGCCGCCATAGCTGCCGGCCAGCCGCGCCGCCGGCCCGGCCAGCGCCAGCTCCAGCAGCAGCACCAGCAGCACCGCGACCACGCCGCTGCAAAGTCCGTACCACACGCCCTCGTACAGGTACGGCCGGCGCACGAACCCGGCGCTGGCGCCGACCAGCTGCAGCACCGCGATCTCGTCGGCGCGCGAGCGGATGTCGAGGCGCACGGTGTTGCCGACCACCAGCAGCGCCGCCAGCGCCAGCAGCGCCGCGAGCAGCTGCACCGCGCGCCGCGCGACGCCGACCAGCGCGTCGAGGCGCTCGCGCCAGGCGCCGTCATCCTGCACCAGGTCGACGTCGGGAAGCGTGCGCAGCGTCTCGACCAGGGTCGTCACCGCGGCGCGCGCCAGTTCCGGCCGCGGTTCCACCACCAGCACGTAGGGCAGCGGATTGCCGTCGCCCAGGGCGTCCACCGCCGGGGCGAAGCCTTCCAGCGCGGCCAGCTCGCGCAGGCCCTGCTGCGGCGTCTTCACCGTCACCGCGGCGACGTCGACGCGCCCGCGCAGCCGCGCCGCCAGCGCCTGCGCCGCCGGCGCGTCGCGCCCGGGTTTGAGGAACACGCTGACCGCCTGCGTCTCGCCCAGCGCGGCGCCGAGGCGCTGCACGTTGCCGAGCAGCAGGTAGAACGCCAGCGGCAGGGCCAGCGCGAAGCCCATCACGGCGACCGTCAGCAGCGTGCCCAGCGGGCGTTCGGCCAGCCGGCGCACGCTGGCGGCGAGACACCAGGCGTGCTGTTCGCGCCAGGCGCGCAGGCGGCCGCGCGGCGCCGGCCGCGCCGAGGGCTCGCCGCGCGCGGCGGCGTCGCGGCGGCGCGCGCTCACGCCACCTCCTCGGCGGCGAGGTCGGCGATCAGCCTGCCGTGGTCGAGCACGATCACGCGTTTCTTCATGCGCTTGATCAGCATCAGGTCGTGGCTGGCGATCACCACCGTGGTGCCGACCTGCTGGAAATCGGCGAACAGCTGCATGATCTCCAGCGAGAGCTGCGGGTCGAGGTTGCCGGTCGGCTCGTCGGCGATCAGCAACGCCGGCTTGGCGACGATCGCGCGGGCGATGCCGACGCGCTGCTGCTCGCCGGTGGAGAGCAGCGCCGGCGGCTGCTTCTCGTAGGCGAGCAGGCCGACCTTGTCCAGCGCCGCGCGCACGCGCCTGGCGCGCTCCTCCGGCGGCACGCCGGCGATCACCAGCGGCAGCTCGACGTTGGCGAACACGCTGCGGTCGAGCAGCAGGCGGTGGTCCTGGAACACCATGCCGAGCTTGCGCCGCAGGCGCGGGATGCCGCGCACGCCGACGGTGCCGAGGTTCTGCCCGTCCAGCGTCACGGTGCCGCGCGTCGGCCGCTCGATCAACGCCAGCAGCTTCAGCAGCGTGCTCTTGCCGGCGCCGGAATGGCCGGTGACGAACACCATCTCGCCGGGCGCGATGTGGAAGGAGAGCTGCGACAGCGCCTCCTGGCCGGCGGCATAGCGTTTGCTGACCTGGTCGAAACGGATCACGTCACGGCATGGCGCGTGCGGGCAACCGGCGCAGCATAGCCGGAACGCGCCGGCACGCCAGCCCCGCCGCGCGCCGCATCAGCGGCGCCGGAACAGCGCACCGAGACGGCGCAGGAAGCTCGGCTTCTCCGCGGCCGGCGCCGCGGCAGGCGCGGCCGCGGGCGGCGCCGCGCGCTCCTCGCGCGCACGCTGGCCGCCGTGGCGGCGGCGTTCGCCGCGCTCC
>NZ_DF970190.1 GCF_000953855.2 Mizugakiibacter sediminis | reverse complement strand
CGCGCTGTGAAAACCGAGGTTACACAGTTCGTTTGACAGACCCTTCACTCCACTTCCAGCCCGCGTAGGGCGGGAGTATCCCGCCTGTCGCGTTCACTCCAGGTCCAGGCCGAGAACATCATCCGAGGCGCCCCAATCGGCAGCATAGATGCCGCGCTCGACATACCGGTAAAAGCTTGAGAATCGCCAATCCGCCGCGCGCAAGACATGGCCGTGCTTGACCGGGTTGTAGTGGATGTAATCCACGTGCCGCTCGAAATCCCGCTCGTCGCGGATGGCGTGTTCCCAGAACCGGCGCTGCCAGATGCCGCGTTCGCCCTTCTTCCGCCTTCTCTCCGAAAGGCGCTCGCCCGCCGGGATGCCGCGCGAAAAGCCGGCCTTGATCCCGTGCCAGCGCGAGGAGAAATCCGCGTCATCCGGCGGCAGTGTCCAGATGCAGTGCAGGTGGTCCGGCATCACGGCGATCGCATCCAGCCGAAATGGCTTGGCGCGCCGCACGTCGACGAAAGCCTGCCGCAGCAGGTCGATGTACTCGGTGAGCAGCCGACGCCGACGCTCAAGCAGCGCCACCGTAAAGAAGAACGTGCCGCCGGGAATGAATGCGCGCACATAGCGAGGCATGCCGTTACTTTATCTCGACGGGCGGGATACTCCCGCCCTACGCGGGCTAGAGGACAGCGGGGTCAGTTTGAGCTGGCCCAATTCCTGTCACGCAGCAGTTGGACGGCCGGCTGGAGCGCCTAATTTGGCTGGGTCACGGGCACTCAGGCAAACTCAGGAGGTTATTGGGTTGTTCCCCATCGTTCTGGGTCTTGATGTACTTGTGTCCCGTGGCACTTACCGCAACGATGACCCAGACGGACTTGCCATTCACACTAACCCAGAAGCGCCACTTGCCAGACTCGATTCCGGCGATCGCCTCTTGCTGAGATAGCTTCCAACGCGTCCCATCCCCGTTAAGGCCCCCGATGCTGTGGATGCGCTCGTGGGCGCTTGAGCGATTAGTCTTGTTGATGCACGTGACTTGGTGGTCGGACATCGTTCCCGTCCTCGAAATGTCGCTGGCCAATCCAGCCATTCCATGGAAACACCACGTCGTCTCAAATGGTGAGACAACCCATCTCCAACGCGCACTCGCAGCCCCCTCACGGCAAATCCTTCCCCTCCCCCGCCGATTCCACCTCCAGCTTGTCGACCGCCGGCACGCTGATCGCCGTCATGCCGGCGCTGCGCAGGTCGGCGTTCAATTTGGCGAGGTCGCCGTCGCGCAGCGACTGCCACTGCGCCAGCGCGCGCTTCAGCTTGTCCTGCTCTTCGGCGACGACCTGGCGCTGGGCGTCGGTCGGGGCGACGTCGGCGGATTCGACGTCGCTTTCGATGGCGGCGAGGGTTTCGCTGATGTCGGTGAGGGCGTCCGCGTCGTCGTCCTTCGGCGACAGCCTGGCGGCGAAAGCGGCGACTTCCTCGCGCAGCGCGGCGTGGGCGGCGTCGTGCCTCAACTTGTCGCCCAGCGCGTCGAGCTGTTTCCGCACGGCCTGCTGCTCGCCGTAGCCGCGCCAGGCGTCGGCCAGCGTGGCGGCGATGGCGTTGGAGAAGTGCAGCGAGGCGCGCAGGTCGGCGAGCGGCGTGGCGATGCGCGGGTCCGGCTTCACCGTCAGCGGCTGGCGGTATTCGCGGCCGCCGGCCTTCAGCACCACGGTGTACGTGCCGGGCAGCACGTACGGGCCCTGCGGCGTGGCCGGCGTGTCCTCGCCGAACACGGCGGCGATGCTGTATTCGTAGCGGATCGCCGGCGGGCGCGGATAGCGCAGGTCCCAGTAGAAGCGGTGCATGCCCGGCGCGGCGGACAGCGGCGCGGCCGGTTTCAGCCACGCTTCGGCGAAGTAGCGTTTGGCGTTCACCGCCTCCGGCCTGGCGTCGCTGGCGAAGCGGCGCACGAGCTTGCCGTCGGCGTCGCGGATTTCCAGCGTGACCGCACCCTTGGCGCGCGCGCCCAGCCAGTAGTCGATGGCGACGCCCACGGGTGGGTTCTTGCCGACCGGCGTTTCCGGCGGCAGCGGCGTGTCGCGGTTGTTGTCCGGGCGCACGCGCACCGCTTCGCCCGGCGCGAACAGGTGCGCCGGCGCCTGCGCCAGCTTCGCGTCCATCTGCCGCAACGGCGTGACGTCGTCGAGGATCCAGATCGCGCGGCCCTGCGTGGCGGCGATCAGGTCGTTGCCGTGCACCAGCAGGTCGCGCACCCACGCGGTCGGCAGGTTCTGCTGCAGCGACTGCCAGTGGCCGCCGTCGTCGAAGCTGACGAACACGCCGGCGTCGGTGCCGGCGTACAGCAGGCCGGCCTTGACCGGATCGGCGCGCACCACGCTGACGAAGTGGTCCGCCGGCAAACCGGCGTCCGCTTCCTGCCAGGTCTTGCCGTAGTCGTGCGTGCGCAGCACGCGCGGACGGAAGTCGTCCTGGCGGTGGTTGTCGACGGCGACGTAGGCGGTGGCGGGGTCGAGCGCGGAGACATCGATGCTGTCGATGCGCGCCCATGCCGGCACCTGCTTCGGCGTGACGTCGCTCCAGTGCCTGCCCCCGTCGCGGGTGAGCTGGATCAGGCCGTCGTCGGTGCCGATCCAGATCTCGTCGTTCGACCGCGGCGAGGGCGCGATGCTGTAGATCACGCCGTAGCCGCAGGCGCGCGCGTCGGCGACGGCGACGTCGCCCGTGCAGTTCTTCGCATCGTCGCGCTTGCCGGTGAGGTCGGGGCTGATGATGTCCCAGTGGCGGCCCTGGTCCAGCGAGCGGAACAGCACCTGCGCGCCGGCGTACAGCGCGTACGGCGCCTGGCGCGAAGTCACCAGCGGCGCGATCCAGGTGTAGCGGTACTTCACCGAGGTGGGCCGCGCGCCGTAGCTCGACACCGGCCACGGCGAGACGTTCTCCACCTGGCCGGTGCGCGCGTCGTAGCGCGAAATGCGGCCGCCGAGGCCGGAACCGTAGACGATCAGCGGATCGGCGGGATCGGGGATGTCGTAGTCGCGCTCGTCGCCGCCGACCGGGTGCCAGTCGCGGAAGGTGATCGAGCCGTAGTCGCTGCGGCTGGCGATGCCGACCGTGCCGGAATCCTGCTGGCCGGAGTAGATCCAGTACGGGAAGCGGTCGTCGGCGGCGAGGTGGTAGAACTGGCCGGTCGGCTGGTTGTACCAGCTCGACCAGGTCTTGCCGCCGTCGACGGTGATCACCGTGCCCTGGTCGCTGGCGGTGATCATGTGATCCGGTTGCCGCGGGTTGATCCACAGGTCGTGGTAGTCGTCGCCGCCCGGCGCGCCCTTGATCTCGGTCCAGGTCTTGCCGCCGTCGGTGGAACGGCGGATCGACTGGCCGGTGGCGTACACGGTGTCCGCATCGCGCGGATCGACGGTGAGGCGGCTGAAGTACCAGTTGCCGAAGGTGCCGGCGTCGTCGTTGACGCGCAGCCAGTGCGCGCCGCCGTCGTCGGAGCGGTACACGCCGCCGCTCTTTTCCGAATCGACCGTGGCGTAGATGCGCGTGCCCTGCGCGGTGTCGGCGACGGCGAGGCCGATGCGGCCGAGCGGAGCGGTCGGCCAGCCTTCGCCGTTCACGCGCGACCAGGTCTTGCCGCCGTCCTCGCTGCGGTAGATGCCGCTGCCCTTGCCGACGATCGGCGTGAAGTAGCTCAGCCACGGCCAGTTGCGCGCCTGCCACGTCGCCGCGTACAGGCGCTGGGGATGCGCGGGGTCCATGGCGAGATCGACCGCGCCGGTGGCGTCGTCGATCGCCAGCACGTGCTGCCAGGTCTTGCCGCCGTCCTCGCTGCGATAGATGCCGCGCTCGGGGTTGGGCCCGAAGATGTGCCCCAGCGCGGCGACGATGACGATGTCGGCGTTGGACGGATCGACCACGATGTCGCCGATGTGGCGCGTGGCGTCGAGGCCGAGGTGCTGCCAGGTCTTGCCGCCGTCGGTGGACTTGTAGACGCCGTTGCCGGCGGCGATGTCGTAGCGCGGCTCGGGCTGGCCGGTGCCGATGTAGATCACGTTCGGATCGGAGGGCGCCACCGCGATCGCGCCGATGGACGCGGCCGGCAGGCGATCGGTCAGCGGCTGCCAGGTGCGGCCGGCGTCCACCGTCTTCCACACGCCGCCGCCGGCGGCGCCGAAGTAGTAGGTGTCGGGCTGCGAGGGCACGCCCGCGGCCATCGTGGACCAGCCGGCGCGGAACGGGCCGACCAGCCGCCATTGCAGGCCGGCCGTCATCGACGGCGGCACGGGCGCGGCGCGCAGCGGTGCCGCGGCGGCAACGCCGAGGCCGGCGCAAAGCAGGGCGAAGCGAAGGGCATTCGGACGCATGGACGGCTCCCGTCGGGACGTGGCAATCGCCCGAACATACTCCCGAGGCGCGCGCCGCAACAGGGAGGGAAGGCGCGAAGGCGCTTGCGGCGGCGCATCATCCGGGCGCGGCGGCGACCACGGCAAAGCCCGGGCGCGCCGTCGCTCACGGCGAAGCACGAGCGCGCGTCGGCCACGGCGAAGCGCAAGCGGCCGTCTGTCCGAACGAGCGCAGCATCACCCCGATGGCCCCCTCTACCGCCCATGGCGGGAGCGGGGAAGAGCAACGTCGCGTCATCGTGCTCGCGCTGCGTCCTCGCCGTTCGAGCAGGCGATGGCAGTCCGCGCGCGCTCCCTCGCGCCATCCCGTCCCCCTATCCCCGCGTAGCTTCTTGTCTCCCCATCCCCGGCATACCGTTTTGTCTCCCCTCCCCGGCGGGGAGAGGGTCGGGGGGGAGGGCGGCCGCTGCCCGCCTCGAACGAGCCGCTTGCGGCATCGACGCGTCCCCGCATGCGATCATCGCGCCATCGTGCCGGGGAGCCGCGCATGCCTGACTCGCTGCCGTTGTCCGCCCTGTTGGGTATCTTCGCCGTGGCCGCGGCCGCGGTGTGGTATGCGGGCATCTATCTGTCGGACGCGACCGACGCGCTGGCCGCGCGCTTCGGCCTCGGCGAGGCGCTGGGCGGCATGATCCTGCTGGCGATCGTCACCAACCTGCCGGAAATCGCCATCGTCGCCAGCGCTTCCGCGCGCGGCGCCATGGAAGTGGCGGTCGGCAACATCCTCGGCGGCATCGCCATCCAGACCGTGGTGCTGGCCGCGCTGGACGTATTCGGCCTCGGCCGTGAAGCGCCGCTGACCTTGCGCGCCGAATCGCCGACGCTGGTGCTGGAAGGCGCGCTGGTGGTCGCCGTGCTGGCGCTGACCATCATCGGCCACCACATGCCGGCCGAACTGATCGTGGCGCGGATGACGCCCGCCGCGCTGCTGATCGCCGCGTTCTGGATCGCCGGGCTGTACGTGATCGGCGAGACGCGCCGACGCTTCGGCGACGCCGACGGCCGGCCGCGGCCGAACGGACGCAGCACCGCCCGCCACGCGCTGGTGTTCGCCGCCGGCGCGCTGGTGACGCTGGCCGCGGGCGTCGTGCTGGAGGTGAGCGGCGAGCACATCGCCGCGCGGCTCGGCATGGGCGGCGCGCTGTTCGGCGCAACCGTGCTGGCCGGGGCGACCGCGCTGCCGGAGGTCTCGACCGGGCTGGAGTCGATGCGCCTCAAGGACTACCGCATGGCGGTCAGCGACATCTTCGGCGGCAACGCGTTCCTGCCGGTGCTGTTCCTGATGGCGACGCTGCTGTCCGGCAAGGCGGTGCTGCCGAACGCGAAGCCCACCGACCTCTACCTCACCGGGCTGGGCATCCTGCTGACCGTGGTGTACATCGCCGGGCTGGTGATCCGCCCGCAGCGCCAGTTGCTGCGCATGGGGCTGGACTCGTTCGTGGTGGTGCTGCTGTATGCGCTCGGCGTCCTCGGCCTGTTCTTCATGCATCCCGATGGCGGCTAGATGTGTAAACCCACCAGGTTGTTCATGTCGATGCGGGT
>NZ_DF970189.1:29826-54989 GCF_000953855.2 Mizugakiibacter sediminis | reverse complement strand
GTGCGGCCGTCGCCGGCAGACGGCGCACCGCCGGCGGCCGCGGTACCGCGGCCAGGGCGGCGCGCAGCGCCGAATCCGCGGGCAGCCGGCGCGCCAGCGCGGGCAGCCAGCGCCAGGCCAGGGTCAGCCGCGCCAGCCGCGCGATCGCACGCACGAAAGCCGGCTTGGCCAGCAGCGCGCCCAGCCGCTGCACGCGCGGCGAGGCGGGACCGAGCAGGGCGCGCGTCTCCGCCAGCAGCGCGCCGTACTGCACGCCGGATGGACAGACGCGCTCGCAGGCCAGGCAGCCGAGGCAGTGGTCGAGGTGGCCGCGCAGGCCGGCGTCGACGATCAGGCTGCCGCGGGCGACGCCGCGCGCCAGCGCGATGCGGCCGCGCGGCGACTCCGTCTCGGTGCGATCGAGGCCGTAGGTGGGGCAGTACGGCAGGCACAGCCCGCACTGCACGCACTGGTCGGCCAGGGCGGCGATGCGGGCGGCGCGGGGGGGCTCGGACATCCCGGCCATGCTAACATGCGCGTTCCCCGGTCCGCGGCCCGCGGACTTGCGCGCGCGGCAGGCATCCGCTATTCTTCCGCGCCTTTCGTTTTGACTTTCAAGTGCCTCGAACGGCAAAGGTTTTCGAGATGAAGACGTTCAGCGCCAAGCCGGAGAGCGTCAAGCGCGATTGGCTCGTGGTCGACGCCACGGACAAGACGCTTGGCCGTCTGTGCTCGGAGATCGCGCGCCGGCTGCGCGGCAAGCACAAGCCCGTGTTCACCCCGCACGTGGACACCGGCGACTACATCGTGGTGGTCAACGCCGAGAAGATCGCCGTCACCGGCAGCAAGCTCGACGACAAGTACTACCACCGCTTCACCGGTTACGTGGGCAACCTGAAGTCGATGTCGCTGCGCGACATGCTGGCCAAGCACCCGGAGCGCGCGATCGAGATCGGCGTGAAGGGCATGCTGCCGAAGAATCCGCTCGGTCGCGCGATGTTCAGGAAGCTCAAGGTGTACCGCGGCGCGGAGCACCCGCACGCCGCCCAGCAGCCGCAGCCGCTCGAGATCTGAGGACCCCATGGCGACGACGCAGCAGAATTACGGCACCGGCCGCCGCAAGAGCGCCGCGGCCCGCGTGTTCCTCCGCAAGGGCAGCGGCAACATCACCGTCAACGGCAAGCCGCTGGACGCGTTCTTCGGTCGCGAGACCTCGCGCATGATCGTGCGCCAGCCGCTCGAGCTGACCCAGAGCACCGACAAGTTCGACGTGCTGGTGACGGTCGAGGGCGGCGGCATGACCGGCCAGGCCGGCGCCATCCGCCTCGGCATCGCCCGCGCGCTGGTCGAATACGACGAGTCGCTGAAGGCGCCGCTGCGCAAGGCCGGCTTCATGACCCGCGACGCGCGCGAGGTCGAGCGCAAGAAGGTCGGCCTGCACAAGGCCCGCCGCGCCACGCAGTTCTCCAAGCGCTGATCGGGACTGCTGGCAGCGATCCGGTTTTGGGGGATCGTCTAACGGTAGGACTGCAGACTCTGACTCTGCCTATCTAGGTTCGAATCCTAGTCCCCCAGCCAAAAGGAAAGGCCCGGTCTCGCGACCGGGCCTTTTTCTTTGGATGCGGCGGCGGACCGCGGCTACGCCATCTCGCGGTCGCCGACCAGCACGACGTCGGCGGGGCGCTGCGCGAACAGGCCGACGGTGACCACGCCGGCGAGCTGGTTGAGGTCGCGCTCGAGGCCGATCGGATCGACGATGCTGAGGCCGTGCACGTCGAGGATCCAGTTGCCGTTGTCGGTGACGACGCCGTCGCGCCACACCGGCCGGCCGCCGCGCTTGACGATCTCGCGGGCGACGTAGCTGCGCGCCATCGGGATCACTTCGACCGGCAGCGGGAACTTGCCGAGGATGTCGACGCGCTTGCCGCTGTCGATGATGCAGACGAAGCGCTTCGACGCCGCGGCGACGATCTTCTCGCGCGTCAGCGCGGCGCCGCCGCCCTTGATCAGCCGCTTGTGCGGATCGCACTCGTCGGCGCCGTCGACGTACAGCGGCAGCTCGCCGACGGCGTTCAGGTCCAGCACCTCGATGCCGCGTTCGCGCAGCAGGCGCGTGCTCTGCTCGGAGCTGGAGACGGCGCCGGCGATGCGGTCGCGCCGCCGCGCCAGGGCGTCGATGAAATAGGCGACGGTGGAACCGGTGCCGACGCCGACCACCATGCCGTCCTCGACGTAGCGGATCGCGGCCTCGCCGGCCAGGCGTTTCTCGTTGTCCTTGCTCATGGGGTGTGCGATGGGTGATGGGCGGCGTGGTGGTCAGGATAGCCGATCGTCGTGACGTGGCCGAGGCGGCGGAGGCGCGGGATGTCGCGAGCCTGCACGTTGTTTCGGCCGGATTCCGGCTTGTGCCGGCATGGCGGTCTTGGTGCGCTGTTACGCTCTTCCCGAGTCCCGATCTTCCGCCTCGATTCACTCCAGCGCGAGGATGAAATCCCACTGCGCCTTCGTCACCGGCTGCACCGACAGCCGCGTGCCGCGCTGCAACAGCGGCATCGCGGCCAGCGCGCGGTGCGTCTTCAGCTCGTCGAGGGTGATGATGCGCTTCAGCTTGCGCACGAACTTCACGTCGACCAGCATCCAGCGCGGATCGTCGCGGCTGCTGCCGGGATCGAAGTAGGGGCTGCGCGGATCGAACTGCGTGGGGTCCGGGTAGGCGGCGCTGGCCACCGCGGCGATGCCGGCGATGCCGGGCGCCGCGCAGCTCGAGTGGTAGAAGAACACGGGATCGCCCGTCTTCATGGCGTCGCGCATGTAGTTGCGCGCCTGGTAGTTGCGCACGCCGTCCCAGGCTTCGCGGCGCTTGCGCGCCAGATCGTCGATCGAGAAGGTGTCCGGTTCGGACTTCATCAGCCAGTGGTTCATCGCGCTTCGTCCTGCTCGGTGCAGTCGATCAGTTCGTGCTCGGTGGCGACGTAGTCCAGGCGCACGTCCCACGGCTGCGCGCGCAGCGCCGAGATCTCCTGGAAGGCATAGGCAACGCCGACCAGCAGCGGCCGCGCCGGCCGCGCCTGTTCGCGCAGGAAGGCGAAGCTGGCGTCGTAGTAGCCGCCGCCGAAGCCGAGCCGGTGGCCGCGGCGGTCGAACGCCAGCAGCGGCACCAGCACCAGGTCCATGTCCTGCGGCGCGAGCCAGCGCTCGGGCGGCACCGCCGGTTCGGGGATGCCGTAGCGGTTCGCTTGCAGCGCGTCGCCGCTGCGGTACGGCGCGAACATCAGGCGGCGCGCGCCGGCGATCACCGGCAGGTGGTAGTACTGGCCGCGCGCGGCCAGGCGGCCGACGGCGACGTTCAGCGGCAGCTCGCCGGTGACGGCCCAGTAGCCGCCGATGCGCGCATCCACCAGGAATTCGGGCAGCCGCTCGAGCTGGCGCGCGACGCCCTGCGCGGCTTCGATGCGTGCGGCGGCGGGGAGGGCCTGGCGACGCTCGCTCAGGCGCGCACGCTGGTCACGGCGATCGGCGTCCACGCGGGTCCTGGGCGGGAGGAAAGAAGGGGTGCCCTCCGCGGTGCCGGTGCGCATCAAACGACCTTGATCCCGAGGATCAGGTGGGAGGGCTTACGCGGCTTTAGGCTTTCCGCTCGTGGCGGACCTGCGCACCGGCCGCGGTGCTGCCGACCCTGGGTCGTGTAATAGGAACAAGGCAAATGTTGAAGTGCGCGTGTCGCACACCGCAGGGGACACCTGGCGGCTATTTTAGGTGCGACTGCAACGCGCCTTCAAGTTTGCGCCGCAGCGCGCCGAGGCCGTCGCTGAGCGTGCGCGCCTGCGCGTCGTGCTGCCGGCGCAGTTCGAGCAATTCGTGTGCCACGCCGAGCGCGGCCAGCACGGCGATGCGGTCGAAGCCGGGCGCCTTCGCGTTGGCGCGGATCTCGCGCATCTTGCCGTCGATCAGCGCGGCGGCGGCGAGCAGGCCGGCGCGCTCCTCGGGCGCGCAGGCGACCAGGAATTCCCGATCCAGCAGTTTGACGTTGACCGGTTCGGCGGCGCTCATCGCGGTTCCCCCTGCCGCGGGCGTCAGCCCGGGTTTTCCAGCGCGCGCAGGCGCTGGATCATCGCTTCGACGCGCGTGCGCGCCTGCTCGTTGCGCGCGAGCAGCCCGGCGCGCTCGGCGGCGAGCTGTTCCTGGCTATGGCGCAGGCTCTGGTTTTCCTCGGTCAGCCGCCGGAGCGTTTCCAGCAGGCGGTCGAGGGTGGCGTCCAGCGCCTGGATTTCGGCCTTCAGCGGATCGGCGTCGGTCATGGCGATCGACTATAGGTGGCTCACGCGCAGGCGGTCAACGCGTTGCCGCAGGAAAGCGAGACACGCTTCCGGCGGCAGCGGCGGCGACAGCCAGTGACCCTGGATTTCGTCACAGTTCTGCTCGCGCAGGTACTCCAGCTGCTCGCGCGTCTCCACGCCCTCGGCGACCACGTTCAGGCCCAGCGAGTGTGCCATCGCGATCACCGTGGCGGTGATCGCCTCGTCGTCCGGGTCGGAGGTGATGTCGCCGACGAATTCCTTGTCGATCTTGATGCTGTCGATCGGCAGGCGCTTCAGGTAGGCCAGCGAGGAGTAGCCGGTGCCGAAGTCGTCGATGGCGAGGCGCACGCCGATCGCCTTCAGCTCGCCGAGCGTGCGCACCGACTGCTCGGCGTTGGCCATGACCATGCTCTCGGTCAGTTCCAGCTCGAGCTGGTTGGGCGCGATGTCGTGCTCGGCGAGGATGTCGCACAGGCGGCCGGTCAGCTCGCTGCGCGTCAGTTGCGCCACCGACAGGTTCACCGCCATCACCAGGTCGCGCAGCCCGGCCTCGCGCCAGCGCGCCAGCTCGGCGCAGGCCATGCCCAGCACGAACTCGCCGATCTCGACGATCTGGCCGGTTTCCTCGGCCAGCGGGATGAACTCGCTGGGCGGGATCTCGCCGAGGTCCTCGCTGTGCCAGCGCAGCAGCGCCTCGACGCCGGTGATGCGGCCGTCCGCCAGCGACTGCTTGGGCTGGTAGACCACGCTGAACTCGTTGCGCTCCAGCGCGCGGCGCAGCGCGGCGATCATGGTGGCGCGCATGCGCGCCTGCGCGTCCATCGCTTCGGTGTACACCATCCAGGTGTTGCGGCCGCGCTCCTTGGCCTGGTACATCGCGGTGTCGGCGTACTTCAAGAGGTCGGTCGGCACCTGGCCATGGTCGGGGTACAGGCTGATGCCGATCGACGGCGAGATCACCACCTCCTGGCTGGTTTCGAGCTCCAGCGGCGCGCCGAACGCCTCCAGCAGCTTGCGCGCCATCGCCTCGGCGTCGAGGGTGTCGCGGATGTCCTCCAGCACCACGGTGAACTCGTCGCCGCCGAGGCGGGCGACGGTGTCGTGCTCGCGCACGCAGGCGCGCAGGCGCGCGCCGGCCGCCTTCAGCATGCGGTCGCCGGCGGCGTGGCCCATCGAGTCGTTGACGTGCTTGAAGCGGTCGAGGTCGAGGAACAGCACGGCGACCTTGCGCCCGCTGCGGCGCGCGCGAATGATCGCGTGGCCGAGGCGTTCGCCCAGCAGCGTGCGGTTGGGCAGGCCGGTCAGGGTGTCGTAGTTGGCGAGGTAGCGCAGCTCCTGCTCGACGCGCTTGCGGTCGGTGATGTCGGACATCACGGCCACGTAGTGCGTGCGCGCGCCGCCGGCGTCGCGCACCTCGCTGAGCTCCATCCAGCACAGGAATTCCTCGCCGTCCTTGCGCCGCTGCCACAGCTCGCCGCGCCAGTGGCCGGTCTCGACGAGGATGCGCCGCACCTGCTCGTAGGCCTCGGGCGGATGCTGGTGGCAGTTGAGGATCGTCGCATCCTGGCCCAGCACCTCCTCCTCGCCGTAGCCGGACATGCGCGTGAAGGCCTGGTTGACCGAGACGAAGCGGAAGTCGAGGTCGCAGACGGTGACCGCCTCGGCCATGCTGCGGATCACCTCGGCGGCGATGCGGCGGTCGCGCTCGACCGCGCGCGAGAAGGTGACGTCGCGCGCGGTGCCGCACACGCGCAGCGGCTGGCCGTGCGCGTCGCGCTCGACCACCTTGCCGCGCGACAGCGTCCACACCCATTCGCCGCGCGTGTTGATCACGCGGTACTCGGCCTCGAAGTGGTCGGTCAGGCCGTTGACGTGGTCGGCCAGCGCGCGCTCCACGCGCGGCAGGTCGTCCGGATGCACGGCGAAGTTGCGCCAGTCCTCGGCGGAGATGCGGTCGCCGCGGCGGCTGCCGAGCAGCTGATCGGCGCCCATGCGGTACAGCAGGCCCTGGCGCATGTCCCAGTCCCAGAACTCGTCGCCCGAGCCCCACAGCGCCAGCCGCAGCCGGTCCTCGCGCTGTTGCAACTGCTCGCGGTGGCGCTGCTCCTCGCGGCGCTTGGCGCGCCAGACGTAGTAGACCGCCAGCGCCAGCAGCGCGGCGGCCAGCGCGAACACCGCGCGCATCGTGCGCGTGGCCCACCAGGGCGGCGCGACCTCGATGTCGAGCGCGGCCAGGCCCTTGCCGAACACGCCCTCGTGGTTGCTGCCGCGCACCTCGAAGCGGTAGTCGCCGGCAGGCAGGTTGGTGTAGGCGGCGCTGTGGCGCGTGCCGGCGTCGATCCAGTCGGTGTCGAAGCCGAGCAGGCGGTACTGGAAGCGGTTCAGGCTCGGCGCGGCGAAGTCCAGCGCGGCGAAATCGATGCGCAGCAGGCGGTCGGAGCGCTCCAGCCGCAGCCGTTCGTCCGGCGGCGGCGCGTCGGCCACGCGGTTGTCGATGGCGACGGCGGTGATCACCACCGGCGGGTCGTAGCCTTTCTGGCGCAGTCGTTCGGGCTGCACGCGGTCGAAGCCGCGCACGCCGCCGAACAGCAGCTCGCCCGAGCGCAGGCGCAGGCAGGCGTTGCTGTTGTACTCCAGGCCCTGCAGGCCATCGCGCAGGGTGAAGGCGCGCACGCTGCCGTCGGCGGGGTTCAGTCGCGAGATGCCGAGGTTCGAACTCAGCCAGAGGTGTCCGGCGCGGTCGTCGAGCACGCAGTAGACGGTCGAGTCGGGCAGGCCTTCGTTGCCGACGTAACGGCGGAAGTGCGCGCCGCGCGCGTCCAGCGCCACCAGGCGGTCGAGGCCGCTCTGCGTGCCGACCCACAGCGTGCCGTCGTCGGCGACCTGCAGGTCGGTGACCACCCGCCCGCTGAGCGAATCGGGCCGCGCCGGATTCTCGCGGAAGCTGCGGATCGCGCCGCTGCGCGGCTCGATCAGCGAGAGGCCGTCGGTGGTGCCGGCCCAGACGCGGCCGTCGTGGTCCTCCGCCAGCACCACCACGATGTCCGAGGCCAGGCTTTGCGGATTGGCCGGATCGTGCCGGTAGTAGTGCACGACGTGGCCATCGCGCACGTGCAGCAGGCCGCGCCCGGACAGGCCCAGCCACAGGCTGCCGTCGCGCGCCAGCGCCAGCGCGCGCACGCCGACCGCGGTCAGCGCGGTGGCTTCGGCGTCCATCGGGTAGACGCGCGCGGCGGCGGTGGCCGGATCGAACTGGAACAGGCCGCGGCTGGTGGCGACGACCAACTGGCCGTTGCGGTCGCCGGCGATGCGGTACACGCGCACGCCGGGCTCGCTGGCGTTGGCGCCGAGCGCGCGCGCGAAGGCGTCGCGCTCGGCCTCGGCGGCGTGCGCCGAGACGTAGCCGGCCTGCGCCTCGGCGATGGCCGGGCCGTAGTCGGTGAACTGCTGGCTGCGGCGGTCGTAGCGTTTCAGGGTGCCGTCGACGCCCACCCACAGCGCGCCGTCCGCCCCCTCGTACAGGGCGCGCACGAAGTTGCCTTCGGGCAGCCGCGCGGCGGCCATGTCGACGACGTCGTGGAACAGCGTGCCGTCCGGTTCCGTGTAGGCGATGCCGTGCGAGCGCAGCCCCGCCCACAGCAGGCCGGAGCGGTCGACGTACAGCGTGTTGACGTGGGACTGCGGCAGGCTGCCCGGCACGTCCGGATTGGGCGTCAGGGCGCGCACCTCGCCGCTCTTCGGATCGAGACGCACCAGGCCGAGATCGCGCACGCCGAGCCACAGCCGGCCGTCGTGGTCGCGCGCGATCGCGCCGACCTCGGAGACGCGCTGGTCGTCGCCGTCGCGCGGCCACAGATGGACCGCGCGCGCGGTGGCGGGGTCGTAGCGGAACAGGCCTCGCGGCCCGCCCAGCAACAGGCCCTGCTCGGCCGTGCACAGCACGGACTCGGGGGCGATGCCCGCGGGCAGCGCCATGCTGCGGGCGCCGCGGGCGCGCGCGTCGAAGGCGAGCAGGCCGGTGAAGGTGGCGGCGTACACGGTGCCGTCGGGACAGCGCGTGAAGCCGTAGGTGAACGAGCGGTCGCGCGAAGGCGCGTGCCACAGCGCGACGCGCTGCCGGTACGGCGGATCGACGGCGTCGATGCCCTCCGCGCTGGCCACCAGCAGGCGGCCGCCGGGCGTGCCGTTGAGGGCGAACACCGGCAGATCGGCGCGGGCGACCGCGGCGGGCAGCGGCACGATGCGGTTGCTGGTCGGATCGAACAGGGCCAGGCCGCCGGCGGTGGAGCCCACCCACAACCGGCCGTCGCCGGCGTCGGCCAGCGAGGACACCAGGTTGTCGGGCAGGCTGTCGGCGCGCCCCGGGTCGTGCTGGAAGCGCTGCAGGCGGTAGCCGTCGTAGCGGTGCAGCCCGCCCTGGGTGACGAACCAGAGGTAGCCCAGCGGGTCCTGGAAGATCACGGTGACGCTGTTCTGCGCCAGGCCGTTGTCGCTGGTCAGCGTCTCGAAGTAGTAATCGCGCTCGTAGGCCGCCGCGCCGGCGCAGCCGAGCGCGAGGGCCAGCAGCGCCAGGCGGCGGCCGGTCGCGCACAGCAGTCGGCGCAGCGGCCGAAGCATCGTCATGGCACCCGTGGTCATGCGCGTCTTCTGGGCCCCCTGCGGGGAGTGTAGAGCCTCGCCCGCAAACCTGCACGGAACGTGCCGCCGGGCGCGCCGCCGCTGCTAGAATCGCGCCGACGAGAGCGCCATGGCCCCTGTCCCCACCATCACCCACGCCGCCCTGGGCGCCGCCCTGGCCCAGTTGCGGTTCGGCGTCGCCGCCAGCGACCTGCACGGCTCCCTGACCGGCTATCTGTGCGGCGGCGGTCGCGCCGGCGCGCGCCATTTCCTCGAGGCGCTGGAACTGGAAGGCGAGGACGCGGCCGCCGCCCACGACGGCGCGCACCGCGTGCTGGAGCAGCTCTACGGCGAATGCCACGCCCAGCTCGAGGATCCCGAACTCGGCTTCGCGCCGCTGCTGCCCGAGGACGGCCGCCCGCTCGCCGAACGCGCCGATGCGCTGGTCGAATGGTGCCGCGGCTTCCTCGGCGGCCTCGGTTTGGCCGGCGCGGGCGCGCAGCGTCCGCTGAGCGACGACGGCCAGGAGATCCTGCGCGACCTCGGCACCATCGCCGGCTCGCGTTTCTCCTACGGCGACGACGACGAGGACGAGAACGCGCTGGCCGAGGTGCTGGAATTCGTCCGCGTCGGCGTGCTGCTGCTGTACGTCGAGCTGAATGCGCCGCGGCGCGGCAGCCGGCCCATCGGCAAATCCGGCTCCGGCACCCTGCACTGATGATCGCCCCGGCCGAGTTCGCCCGGCGCCGGCGCCAGCTGATGCGCATGGCCGGCGAGGATGCGGCGGTGATCGTCGCCGCCGCGCCCGAACGCATGCGCAACGCCGACGCCGCCTATCCGTACCGGCAGGATTCCGACTTCCACTACCTCACCGGCTTCCCCGAGCCGGAGGCGGTGCTGGCGCTGCTGCCCGGCCGCCGCGCCGGCGAGACGATCCTGTTCTGCCGCGAGCGCGAACCCGAGCGCGAGCGCTTCGAGGGCGCGCGCATCGGCAGCGAGGGCGCGGTGCGCGACTACGGCATGGACGACGCCTTCCCGATCGAGGACATCGACGACATCCTGCCCGGCATGATCGAGGGCCGCGCGCGCCTGTACTGCCATTTCGGCCGCGACGCCGACTTCGACGCGAAACTGCTGACGTGGGTGCGCCGCCTGCGCGCGCTGCGCGGCGGCGGCGTGGTGCCGAAGGAGTTCGTCGCGCTGGCGCATCTGCTGCACGACCAGCGCCTGTACAAGTCGCGCGCCGAGCTGAAGCTGATGCGCCGGGCCGCGGCGGTGGCCGCGGAGGCGCACCACGCGGCGATGCACGCCGCGCGCCCCGGCGCCGGCGAGTACGCGGTGGAGGCGGCGCTGCTGCACGCGATGCGCGTTCGCGGCGCGGTGCCGTCCTATCCGCCGATCGTCGCCGGCGGCGCCAACGCCTGCGTGATGCACTACCAGGCCAACCGCGCGCCGCTGCGCGACGGCGACCTGGTGCTGATCGACGCCGGCGCCGAGGTCGAGTGCTACGCCTCCGACATCACGCGCACGTTTCCGGTGAACGGCCGCTGGTCGCGCGAGCAGCGCGCCCTGTACGAGGTGGTGCTGGCGGCGCAGCAGGCGGCGATCGACGAAGTGCGCCCCGGCCGCCCGTTCAGCGCCGCGCACGACGCCGCCGTGCGCGTGGTCGCCGAAGGACTGTGCGCGCTTAAGCTGCTGAAGGGCGACGCCGACGCAGCGATCGAGAGCGGCGCCCATCGGCGCTTCTTCCCGCACAAGACCGGCCACTGGCTCGGCCTCGACGTGCACGACGTCGGCGACTACCGCGTCGACGGCGAACCGCGCCTGCTCGAACCCGGCATGGTGGTGACGGTCGAACCCGGCATCTACGTCCCGTCCGACGAGCGCGGCGTGGCGGAACGTTGGCGCGGCATCGGCATCCGCATCGAGGACGACGTCGCCGTCACGGCCGATGCGCCGGAAGTGCTGACCGCCGCGGTGCCGAAGGAACCCGAAGCCCTGGAAGCGCTGCTGGCGCGGCGCAAGGACACGCGATGATCGCGACATTGCTGAACCTCGCGCTGGCCGCCGCGCCGCTGCCGGCCGTCGAGACGCAGGACTACGGCCTGTTCGGCCCGGTGGCGATCGCGCGGCCGATCGGCGCGGCGCGGCGCAGCGTGCTGCTGTTCTCCGACCTGCACGGTGCGGATGCGGCCACCGCCGCCTACGCGCAGGGCCTCGCCGAGCGCGGCAGCCTGGTGTTCACGATCAGCCTGCCGGCGTATCTGGCGCGCCTCGAAGGGCTTGCCGACAAGTGCAGCTATCCCGCCGGCCACGTCGAGGAACTGGCGCACTGGATGGAGCGCCACGTCGCCATGCCGGCCTACCAGCCGCCGTACCTCGCCGGCTTCGGCGCCGGCGCCGACTTCGTCTACGCGCTGGGCGTGCAGGCGCCGGCCGGCACTTTCGCCGGCATGGCGACACTGGGCTGGGATTTCGATTTCCGCCTGCCGCGCGCGTTCTGTCCTGGCGACGCCGGCGTCGCCACGGTCGCCGCCGCGCGCGGCTTCCGCATCGCCCTGGTGACGCCGCTGCCGCTGCCGTGGGCGGCGCCGCCGCTCGCGCCGGGCGCGCGCCTGAACGGCCCGCCGGGCGTGCTGCGCGACACCTTCGCCTACGTGCCGGCGCCGCAGCCGCGCGACGGCGCCGCGCTCGCCGACGCGCTGGACGCGTTGAACGCGCCCGCGCCCGGCGCGAGCGCAGCGGCCGACACGCTGAGCGACCTGCCGCTGACCGAGATCGCGCCGCAGGGCGCCGAGGACGGCCGCATCGCCGTGATCCTCACCGGCGACGGCGGCTGGGCCGGCCTCGACAAGGGCGTCGCCGCGGTGCTGGCGCAGCACGGCGTGCGCGTGGTCGGCATGAGCACGCTGGAATTCTTCTGGCACAAGCGCACGCCGCAGGAAGCGGCGCAGGCGGTGGCGCGCATCATCGAGCACTATGGCGCGCAGTATCCGCACGCCCGCTTCGTGCTGATCGGCTACTCGTTCGGCGCCGGGCTGGTGCCGGTGGTGGCGAACCGCCTGCCGGAGGCCGCGCGCGCGCGCGTCGCCGGCGGCGTGATGATCTCGCCCGACCCCGAGGCGGTGTTCGAGATCAAGGTCGGCGACTGGTTCGGCGACGTGCACCAGGCCGACGCGCTGCCGGTCGACCCGGAAGTCGCCGCCAGCAAGGTGCCGCTGGTGTGCGTCTCTGGCCAGGCCGAGCAGGACGCCTACTGCGCCGGCCCCGCCGCGCGCCACGAAGTGCGGTGGGTGCAACTGCCGGGCGGCCACCACTACGAAGGCGACTACGCCAGGCTGGGGCAGGCGATCCTCGAGGCGCTGCCGAGGTGAGGCGCTCCCATCCGCGCTTGGCGAGAAGGGTGCATTTCGCAGGATGGGTCGAGCGCGGCGAAACCCATCGAAGCGTTGGGTCATGTGCGTCGCGTATCGTTACGCGCAACCCAACCTGCACGCGCCTGAAATTGCGGCGCGACCGCGACGCAATTTTCTCCAAGCGCCGCCGCCGCGCATCCGCTTAGGCTGCCGACGATCCCGCCGCCGGCGGGGACGGACGCTCGCGGATGTCGATCTCCTTCTCGATCAAATGTTGTGCCGCGCTGCTGGTGCTGATGACTCGGCCCGCGCCGGCTGCCGATGTTGAAGCCGGTTCGGCCGCGGCGCCGGCCGACGACGGCGGCCTGCTCGCCGCCGCGCCGCTGCCTGCGCTGGCCGACAAGCTGGCGCTGTACGGCCAGTTCGTCGGCGACTGGGACGTGCGCATCACCAACTATCCACAGCACGGCGCGCCGACGGTGCGGCAGGGCGAGTGGAATTTCCGCTGGGCGCTCGAAGGGCGTGCGATCCAGGACGCGTTCATCGTCCCGGCGCGCGGCGCGCGCGGCCAACACGGTGCCGGCGTGAAGGAAAGCTACGGCACCACGCTGCGCTACTACGATCCGCAGCGCGACGAGTGGCACATCACCTACATCGATCCCGTGTACGCGGCGCAGTGGCAGATGCTCGCGCACCGGCGCGGCGACGAGATCGTGCAGGACGGCCGGAACCCCGACGGCACGCCGATGCGCTGGATCTTCTTCGACATCCGCCCGCAGTCGTTCCGCTGGCGCGCGGAGGTGCAGGACGGCCCGGGCAAGACCTGGCGCAAGGAGCAGGAATTCTTCGCCACGCGCAAGGCGTCGCAGGGATGAGCGTGCAGGATGCAGTGCGGCGGCGTTCGCCGCCTGTGGTTCGACGCATCAGCCGCCGAACAGGAACCGCCGATAGCCGCCGGACACCAGCGCGGCGATGTCGAGCAGCAGGCCGGGCACCCACAGGCCGCGCGGGTAGGCGAGGTAGGCGCCGACCCATTCCGGCCTGAACTTGTCCTTGTAGCGGCGCACGCCCTGGTAGTTGTAGAGCTTGCCGCCGTGCCGGAAGGCCAGCGCGGCGAGGCGCTCGTTGGTGCGGGCGTAGGGATTGGCGCCGACGTTGGACAGTGGCGCCATGCCCAGGCTGAACGTGGCGTGGCCCTGCTCCTTCGCCCACTGCATCACCTGCGCGAACAGGTAGTCCATGGTGCCGCGCGGCGCGTCGGGCAGGTGGCGCATCAGGTCGACGCTGGCGGTGCCGTTGGGGCCGTACGGCGGCAGCACGTTGGCGAAGGCGATCGGCTCGCCGGCGCGGCGCACCAGCGCCAGCGGACTCCAGGCGAGGTAGTCGGGGTCGTGGCGGCCCAGCGAGAAGCCCTTTTCGACCGAGCCCTTGTGCGCCAGCCAGGCGTCGGAGATGCGCTCGACGTCGGCGAGCACCGCGGTGTCGAACGGCGGCTGCACGATCTCGAAGCTGAGCTGTTCGCGCGCCGCGCGGTTGACCGCCTGGCGCAGGTCTTCCCAGCGCTTGCCGGCCAGCGAGAATTCGTCGAGCCGCACCAGCGCCAGTTCGCCGAGCTTGAACAGGTCGAAGCCGAGGTCGTGGTACAGCGACAGCTCCGGCTCCAGCACCTCGTAGAACACCGGCACGCGGTCCTGGCTGTCGGCGAAGCGGCGGAAGTCGAGGATGGCGCGCTCGATAGCGTCCGGCGGGCCGCACGGCGAGCCCAGCGCGACCAGGCGATCGCGGATCGCGCCGTAGGCGATCACCGCGGCGTGGTCGGCGGCCCACAGCAGGTGCTTGTCGCCCATGAAGGTGAGGTGGGCGAACTCGCCGCCGCCGTGTTCGAGGTACAGCGCGCGTGCCTGCTCCAGCTCGGCGCGGTCCGGTTTCGGCAACTGCGGCCGCTTCACCGCGAACGCCTGCCAGATCAGGTACAGGGCGAGGCCGATCAGCGCGGCGGCGAGGCCGCGGCCGAGGCGCGAGCTGTGCGCGCCGACGCCGACTTCCCACAGGTCGAAGCTGTCGTCGCCCAGCACCGCGGCCACGCCGATGGCGAAGAACACCGTGACCACGGCGATCAGGCCGGCCAGCCAGCCCAGCGTGCGCGCCGAGGACAGATTCATCGCGCGCCGGGAGAAATCGCTGCGGCGCGTGCGCAGCAGGCCGGATACCACCAGCAGAAACGCCGCCTCGCCCCAGTGCAGACCCTTGGTCACCGCCAGCACGGCGCTGATCCACAGCACCCACTGCGCGACGCGATAGGCCATGCGCAGGCGGCCGTCGATGCCGCGCGCCAAACCGAGCAGCAGCACGCCGGTCAGCACCGACAGCCAGTGCGAGCCTTCCATCGCCTCCAGCGGCAGCAGCTTGCGCGCATGCAGGAAGCGCTCCTGCAGCGAGGGCATCGCCGCCGAGCCCAGTTCCAGCACGCCGGCGCCGAAAGTGAGCAGCGCCAGCAGGCGCATGCCGAGGTCGGCGAGCAGACTGGCCGGCAGGCCCAGCACGCCGAACAGCGGGTGATTGGCGAGGCGCGAGCGCAGCCGCGTCAGCGCCGGCACGCGCAGCGCCAGCATGCCGGCGCCGAGATACAGCGCCGCCAGCAGCGGCAGCAGGTAGTAGGCGATGCGGAACAGCACCAGGCCGGCGGTGATGCCGGCGGCGGGCAGGCCGGCGCTGCCGAGCGCCAGCAGCAACAGGCCGTCGAACACGCCGAAGCCGCCCGGGATCATGCTGACCAGGCCGAGCACGGCCGCGCCCGTGTAGGCGCCGAGCAGCACCGGCAGTTCGACCGGCACGTCGGCCAGGCGCAGGCACAGCCACAGCACGCCGCCCGCCAGCAGCCAGTCGGCCAGCGACAGCAGCGCCAGCTCGCCGCGCAGGCGCAGCGGCGGCAGGCCGGCGTCGTCCGGCAGCCAGCGCATCAGCGGGCGGCGGCCGGTCAGCAGGAAATACAGCGGCAGGTACAGCGCCGCCGCGGCCAGCACCAGCAGCGCCAGCGTCTGCGTCGCCGCGCCCGGCGCGGTCGGCGCGATGCCGGCGGCGAGCGTGGCGATCACCATCGCCGACAGGCCGAGCGGCAGCGACAGCACCTGCAGGCCGATCAGCGCGGCGGTGCGCTTCAGCGGCACCTGCCGCGCGGAGAAGCCGAGCAGGCGCACGCCCGAGCCGACCGCGCCGGACAGGTTGAGCGTGTTGGCCAGCGCATTGGCGACGAACGACAGCCGCAGCAGCTCGCGGGCCGGCACGCCGATGCCCAGCCAGCGCGCGATGCGCAGGTCGATCAGGCCGGTGAACGCCACCGCCAGCAGCGCCAGCGCGGCCATGCCGGCGGCGTGCGCGGTCGGCACGTGCACCAGGATCCGCTCCATCTGGTGCAAGTCGAAGCCGGCCAGTTCGCGCCAGACCAGCCAGCCGGTCAGCGCGAGGAAGCCGAGCGGCACCAGCCAGCGCAGGCGCGCCAGACGCGAGGCCGGGCGCGACGCGTCGGCGGGCGTGTCGGGCGAGGGGACGTCCATGCGGCGATCCGTCAGCGGTCGGGCGACGTCGTCATGTTCGCATACGGTGCTGGCAGCAGGCTTTCCAGCGCCTCGAGGTACTGCGGCATCCAGTGGTGCGGCACGCCGAAGCCGTGGCCGACATGCGGCAGCGGCCACACCTTCGCGCCGTCCATGCCCTGCGTGTAGTCGGGCGCGTAGTGCGGCGCGCAGACCTGGTCGATGTCGCCCTGCAGCACGCGCCAGGGCGCGCCGAGGCGATCGGCGCGGTTGAACACCGGCGAGCGGAACGGTGTCGTCTGCATGAAGCTGGTCAGGTGGCCGGCGCCGGGGCAGAAGCTGCGGTGGAACATCAGGTCCGGGCAGAAACCGAGGCTGAGGCCGCCGGCGAACGTGCCCTGCGGCGCCTGCGCCAGCGCGGCGTAGACCAGGGTGGCGCCGGAGGAGTAGCCGGCCAGCAGCACCGGCAGGCCGCGCGGCAGGCCGAGGTCGCGCTCGACGCGCGCGGCGAGCTGCGCCAGCAGCGCGGCGCTGTCGGTGCAGCCGCCGGCGGCGGCGTCCACGGTCTTCAGGAATTTCGGCGTGTCGAAGCCGGCCACCCACAGACCCTGCGCGGCGGCGGTGTGCGCCATGTCGCGCACGCCGAGGTTCCAGCCGCCGTCGCCGGAAGCGAACAGCAGCAGGCCGCGCGCCGCGCCCTGCGGCGCGTACACGGTGACCAGGCCGAACGGCGGCGCCTCGATCAGGCGCGCGGCGGCGGGATCGGGAACGTTCTTCGCCGGGCGCGCATCGGCCGGGTGCGCCTGCGCGGGCGCGGAGGCGCTCGGCGGCGCCGGTTCATCCGGCGGCGGGGCAGACGCGGCCGCGGCCTGCGCGCAGGCCAGGGCGGCGAGAAGCAGCGGGGTGCGCATCGACGGTCTCCACACGCGGGCATGCGAAGACCGTGACGTGGCGCGGAAGTTTCAGCGCTCCCGGCGTTCGCGGCGGGCCTGCTCGTCGGCGTGCACCTCGTACCACATGGCGTTGAGGATGCCGAACGCGCAGGCCAGGCCGAGACCGAGGATCCAGCTGAAGTACCACATGGCTCGCGAGTCTCCTGCAGCGGCGAATGGTAGGGACTTTGGCGGTGGCGACTCAATACATGCCGTGGCTCTTGCGCACGTGCTCCAGCGTCACCCGCCCGCGCAGCACGCGGTAGACCCAGGCGGTGTAGGCCAGCACGAGCGGCAGGAACACCAGCACGCACACCAGCATGATGGCGAGCGTGGTGCGGCTGGAGGAGGCGTCCCACACGGTCAGGCTGGAGCGCGGATCGAGGCTGGAGGGCAGCAGGAACGGGAACAGCGCGAAGCCGGCGGAGAGGATGGTGCCGGCGATCATCAGGCTGGAGGCGAGGAAGCCGCCCATGCCGCGGCGTCCGGCCAGCGCCAGCACGCCCAGCGCGCCCAGCGCGGCCGCCGCGGGCGCCAGCCAGAACAGCGGCCGGATCGCGTAGCTGCCGAACCAGTTGCTGCTGCCGGCGACGGTCTTGAACAGCGGGTTGGACACGCTGGCGCCGCTCTCGATCGCGGTGACCGTGTAGCCGGGCACGCGGTAGGCCAGCCAGGCGCCGGCCAGCGCGTAGGCGACCAGGAAGGCGATCGCGCCCAGGCGCGCGAGGCGCGCGGCGCGCGCGGCCAGCGTCTCGTCGGCCTTCAGCGCGGCGTAGGTCGCGCCGTGCGTCGCCAGCATCGTCAGGCTGACCACGCCGGCCAGCAGCGCGAACGGACGGAACAGGTCGAGGAAACCGCCCTGCCAGGTCATGCGCAGTTCCTCGTCGAAGCGGAACGGCACGCCGAGGAACAGGTTGCCGAAGGCGACGCCGGCGACCAGCGCCACCACCACGCCGGACAGCGTCAGCGCCCAGTCCCAGAAGCCGCGCCAGCGCGCGCCCGGCATCTTGTTGCGGAAGTTGAAGCCGACCGGCCGCACGATGAAGGCCAGCAGCACCACGAACATCGCGATGTACAGGCCGGAGAACGACACCGCGTACAGCAGCGGCCAGGCGGCGAAGGCGGCGCCGCCGCCAAGCACGAACCACACCTGGTTGCCTTCCCACACCGGTTCGATGGTCTCGAGCAGCGCGCGGCGCTCCTCGTCATTGCGGCCGATCACCTTCAGCAGCGCGGCGACGCCGAAATCGAAGCCGTCGAAGACGGCGAAGCCGATCAGCAGCACGCCGAGGATCAGCCACCAGATCACGCGCAGGAATTCGTAGTCGAACATGGCGCGGCTCCTTGTCGATCACGCGTTCGAGGCCGCCTGCAGCGGCATCGCCGGCGCGGCGGCCGGCGGCGGCCACATGCCGAGGCCGTCCGGGCCCTTGCGCGCGTACTTCAGCATCAGCATCGCGTCGACCACGGCGAGCGCGGTGTAGAACAGCACGAAGCCGCCCAGCGAGAACCACACCTGCGTGGCGCTGACCGAGGACACGCCGAGCGCGGTCGGCAGCACGCCCTCGATCGCCCACGGCTGGCGCCCGTACTCGGCGACGATCCAGCCGAGCTCCGCGGCCAGCCACGGCAGCGGCAGGCTCCACAGCGCCAGTTGCAGATACCAGCGGTGCGCGTCGAGGCGGCGCTTGCTGGCCAGCCAGAACGAGTACGCGAACAGCAGGATGAAGAAGAAGCCGAGGCCGACCATCACGCGGAACGACCAGAACAGCACCGGCACGTTGGGGATGGTGCTCGCCGCCGCCTTGCGGATGTCCTCGGGCGTGGCTTTGCGCGGATCGTCGATCACGCGCTTCAGCAGCAGCGCGTAGCCGAGGTCGCCGGCGTGGTCGCGCAGCGCGAGGCGCGCGTCGGCGTCGCTGCGGTCGGCGCGCAGACGCAGCATGGCGTCGTAGGCGATCAGGCCGTCGGCGATGCGCTCCTCGGCGCGCTGCTCGAGGTCGTTGATGCCGGGCAGCGGCGTGTCGGTCGAGCGCGTGGCGATCAGGCCGAGCGCCCACGGCACCCTGACCGCCGCGTGCGTGGTGCGCGCGGCGACGTCGGGCAGGCCGAACACGGTGAACGGCGCCGGCGGCGGTTCGGTTTCCCACATCGCCTCGATCGCCGCCAGCTTCATCTTCTGGTTCTCGGACACGGTGTAGCCGGACTCGTCGCCCAGCACCACCACCGACAGCGCCGCCGCCAGGCCGAAGCTCGCTGCCACCGTCATCGAGCGTTTGGCGAAGTCGGCGTTGCGCCCACGCAGCAGGTACCAGGCGCTGATCGACAGCACGAACATCGCGCCGACCACGTAGCCGGCGCTGACCGTGTGCACGAACTTCGCCTGCGCTACCGGATTGAAGATCACGTCCCTGAACGAGGTGATCTCCATGCGCATGGTGTCGGGGTTGAACTCGGCGCCGACCGGGTGCTGCATCCAGCCGTTGGCGATCAGGATCCACACCGCCGAGAGGTTGGTGCCGAGCGCCAGCAGGAAGGTGCAGATCAGGTGCTGCAGCTTGCTCAGCCGCTCCCAGCCGAAGAAGAACAGGCCGACGAAGGTGGCCTCGAGGAAGAACGCCATCAAACCTTCGATCGCCAGCGGCGCGCCGAAGATGTCGCCGACGTAGTGCGCGTAGTAGGCCCAGTTGGTGCCGAACTGGAACTCCATGGTCACGCCGGTGGCGACGCCCATGGCGAAGTTGATGCCGAACAGCACGCCCCAGAACTGCACCATGCGCTTCCAGATCTCGCGCCCGGTCATCACGTAGACGCTCTCCATGATGGCGAGCATCCATGACAGGCCGAGCGTCAGCGGCACGAACAGGAAGTGGTACAGCGCGGTGAGCGCGAACTGCAGGCGCGACAGATCGACGACGGCGGCATCGGCCATGGCTAGCTCCCTGACGAAGGTGCGAGCGTGCGTTCGATCGCGGCGGGGCGCGTGTCCGGCCGCGGGTAGGGCGCGAAGAAGGCGTAGTAGACGAGCAGCAGCAGGGCGATCTTGACGAGCACCACGCCGACGAGCTCGACGGCGAGGCGCCGCAGGTCGCGGCGCGCCGCGGGCGCGTGGCCGGAAGGTGCCGAGGAGCGCGTGGCAGGGGTCATCGCGGAGCCCTCTCGCTGCGCGCGCAGCATACGCCTGCCGCGGCCGCAGGCAAGCGCGGCAAGGCGTCGCAGCGTGCCGTGTCGTCGGCGATGATCGCGGTTTGCGCCGCGCGGGATTTGACGATGGTCAAACCCGCGCGGCGGTGGCATGGCGCTACGCCGCGGCGGCGAAGGCGTCGCGCGTGAGGTTCTCCGGCGCGCCCTCGGTGCAGACCACGTCGTCCTCGATGCGGATGCCGCCGTACTTGCGGAAGGCGTCGACCTTCGCCCAGTCGACGTCGCGGCCGGCCGGCTTCGCCTTCAGCTCGTCCAGCAGCATCGGGATGAAGTAGAGGCCGGGCTCGATCGTCACCACCATGCCGGGCGCCAGCGGGCGCGTCAGGCGGAGATAGGGATGGCCCGGCGGTTTCGGGATGGTGCCGCCGGTCTCGCTGCGCTGGAAGCCGGCGACCTCGTGCACCTGCAGGCCGATGCCGTGGCCGAGCCCGTGCGGGAAGAACGCCGAGGACACCCCCGATTCGACCGCGCTCTCCGCGCTCATGCGGATGAAGCCGTGTTCCTTCAGCACGGAGGCCAGCACGTGGTGCGCGTGCACGTGCAGCGTGGCGTAGTCCTGGCCGGCGCGCACGCGCGCGCAGAAGCCGCGCTGCGCGGCGTCGACCGCATCGATCAACGCCTGGAATTCCGCCGCCGCCGGCGCGGCGTAGGTGCGGGTGATGTCGCAGGCGTAGCCGTGGAAGCTGGCGCCGGCGTCGATCAGGAAACTGAGCGCCTGCGCCGGCGGCGTGCGCTCGAGATCGGTGTAGTGCAGCACCGCGCCGTGCGCGTTCAGGCCGATGATGTTGCTGTAGGGCAGCTCGTTCTCGGTCTGCGCCGCCGCGTGCAGGTAGGCCATGTGGATGCCGTACTCGGATTCGCCGGCGCGGAACGCCTGCTCGGCGGCGCGGTGCGCGCGCGCGCCGATCGCGCTGGCGCGGCGCATCGCCTCCAGCTCGTACGGCGTCTTGTACGCGCGGTGGTAGTGCAGGTGGTCGAGCACCGCCGGCGGATTGTTCGGCGCGTAGCCGTCCACGGCGGCGTTGTCCTCGCCGAGGATGGCGCAGCGCGCGGCGTCGGCGGGGAAGTGCGCGCGCGCCTCGCGCGGCTCGCGGATGATCGCGATCTCGAAGTGCTCGACCCAGTAGCCGGCCGGCGCCTGCGGCACCACGTGCCAGTAGTCGCGCGGCTGCAGGAACACCAGCTTGGGCTTGCGCCCGGGCGTGTAGACCAGCCAGGAGCCGGGCGCGTCGGTCACCGGCAGCCAGGCCTTGAAGTGCGGATTGACCGCGAACGGATACGGCCGGTCGTCGAGGAACTGGTAGTGCGCGACGCCCGCCGGCACCAGCAGGTGCTCGTGGCCGGAGCGCGCCAGTGCGGCGTCGGCGCGCGCGCGCAGGGTGGCGAGGTGGGCGGGATAGAGCGCGGCCAGGGTCTCGGTCATCGGCGGTCTCCGGTGGAACCGCCATGGTGCCGCGAAGCGCGCCGGCGCGCCAAGGCCCGCCGGTCGCGCCGGCGCCGCGCTCAGGGCCCGGCGGCGTCGCAGCGCTCGACCGGGCCGGCGGCGACGTTGGTCGAGGCCAGCGGCGCCAGCACGGCGATGCGCGCCCGCATCGACGGCGTCAGGTACAGCCGGCCGTCGTGCGTCAACAGCAGCGCGCAGCGCACGCCCAGCCCGCGCGCGGCGTCGGCGAAACGCGCCGGGCCGGCGATCATCAACGTGGTCGAGGCGATGTCGGCGACCACGGCGTCGCCGGCGATCACCGCGGCGGTGGCGGCGTCGCCGTGCAGCGGCAGGCCGTCGCGCGGATCGAGGATGTGCGCCCAGCGCTGGCCGGCGATCTCGCGGTACTTGTGGTAGTCGCCGGAAGTGAACAGCGCCTCGTGGCCGGCCAGCTCGGCGACGGCCAGCGGCGCCTTGCCGCGCGGGTCCTCGACCGCCACGCGCCAGCGCCGCCCGTCGGCGGTGCCCAGCGCCAGCACGTCGCCGCCGACGTCGATCAACGCGTCGGCGATGCCGCGCGCGCGCAGCAGCGCCGCGGCCTGCTCGGCGGCGTAGCCTTCGGCGAGGCCGTTCAGGTCGAGCTGCACGGCGCGGTTGCGGCTGGCGACGGTGCCGTCGGCGGCGACCGTGACGTCGTCCATGGTCGGATACGCGGCCCGCAGCGCGTCGATGGTGGCTTGCGCCGGCGGCGGCGCGGCGATCGGGTAGACGCTGGTGTGGAAGCCCCAGGCTTCGATCAGTGCGCCGATCGCGGGATCGAACAGGCCGCCGCTGGCGCGGTAGCCCCACTGCGCGCGGCGGATCAGCCCGGCCAGGTTCGGCGGCACGCGCAGCGGCTCGCCGCGGGCCAGCGCGGCGTTCAGGCGCATCAGCGCGCTCGGCTGCCACGGATGCCAGTCGCGCTCGTCCTGGCGCAACTGCGCGCCGATCGCGGCGAACGCGTCTTGCGCCTGCCGCGCCGTGGCGCCGCGCAGTTCCACCGAGGACAGGCTGCCGAACACGAAGAACTCGGCGCGCGCGGGCGCGCGCGGGGCGCGCAGCGCCGCGGCGACGAGGACGGCGGCGAGGGTGCCTGCCGCCGCCAGCGCCAGCGCGCGACGGCGCGTCGTGGCCGCGGGGTTCATCGGCGCCGCGGGATCACAGCGAGGTGTGCGCGGAATCGGCCAGCCAGGCGTCCAGCACCGCGGCGTCGTCCTCGCCCAGCGCGATGATGCGGAAGCCGGCCCAGTACTGTCCCGGCACCGCGGCGGGCTCGCTCCATTGCTCGTGCACACCGACTTCCAGCGTGCGCATGCGCCCGTTCGGCGCCGGCAGGGCGAAGCTCAACTGGTACAGCGCGTCCTCGCGCACCGGCTCGTGGCTGATCAGCATCAGGCCGGTGCGCGAGAGGTTGCCTATGCGGCCCATCGGCGCGCCGGTGATGGCGTTGCCGACCTCGATGACTTCGGCGACGTGCTTGCGTCGCGCGCGGCGTTGCTCGCTCATGCGCCGGCTCCTCCCTGGGCGGGGACGGCGCTGCGGCCGGCGAACTGCCGCAGCGCCGCGGTGATGGCGTTCCAGGCGCGGTCGATCAGCGATTCCTGCTCGGCCGGCACCAGCCGCGCGGCCCCGCTCCGCATGTCGCGCGCCAGCTGGTCGAGGCTGCGTTCGTCGCAGCGCGCGCCGCGCTGGTTGACGAACAGGCAGCGCCCGGTCAGCGTCGAGTACCAGGCCAGCTTGCGGCGGACGGTCTCGCCGCCCGGGCTGCGCACGAACTCGAACCAGGTGCCGAAGGGCAGCGTCTTCAGCCGCTCCAGCATGCGCTTTTCCTCGAGGTCGAGCGTGGCCTGCACGGCGGCGGTCGGCGCCGGCGCCGGCACGCTCAGCTCCTCGCCGAGGCGCTGGCGCTGCTTCAGCCGCAGCGCCAGTTCGGTCTGCGAGGCTGGCGCCTCGTCGTCGTTGGCCGCGGCGCCCTCGACCACGCGCTGCGCCACCTGCGCGGCGTCGGCGTCGTGCAGGCCGACCTGGCCGAGGCCGCGCTCGATCTCGCGGCGCAGCTCCTCCTTGTCCTCGGCGGCGCCCGGCTTGACCAGGCGCTCGGCGATGGCGAGACGCTCGCGATAGGCGCGGCTGTCCTCGCCGTGGCGCAGGATCGACAGCGCCAGCGCGTCGGTCCAGGCCTGCTCCAGCATGGTGCGCACCAGCGGCGCGACGCGCGCGCCGGCCAGGCGCTCGGCGATCGCCGCGCTGGCGCGCATGCGCGCCGTCTGCAGGCGCTCGCGGCCCTGCGCGGCCTCGACGTGGCGGCGTTCGGCGCTTTCCGCCTTGCGCGCCAGCATCGACATGTGGCGGTCGAGGTCGCCGAGCAGCTGCTCGAACAACCCGAGGTCGCCGGTGTACTCGTTGAGCACGCGGTCGACCAGCAGGCGCATCTTCTCGACCAGCGTGGGGTCGGCCTCGCCGTCGCTGCTGTCGATCCAGTTGGCGGCGGTCTCGACCAGCGTGTTCAGCAGGCGCCGCGCGGGATGCGCGCGCTGGGTGAAGAAACTGGGATCGGACAGCGCGACGCGCAGCAGCGGCACCTGCAGGCGCGTCAGCAGCTTCTCGGCGTGGCCGCCGAGCGGCACCTCCTTGCCGAGGTGCTCGAACAGCATGCCGACCAGGTCGAGGGTGTCGCGGTGCTGCGCTGCCAGCCGCGGCGGCTGGCCGCCCGGGCTGAACTGGCGCAGGTGCGCCAGCAGGTCCTGGCGCAGGTGCTGCATCGTGCGCGGCACCATGCGGCCGCCGGACTTGACCAGCGGCGGGCGGTTCTGCAGCCCGGCCAGCACGGCCTGCAGCTCGTCGCCGCTGGCGACGTGGCCGTCGCCGCCGTCCTCGCCGGCCAGGCCGAGGATGGTGCGCCGCTGCGCCAGCAGCTCGCGCAGCCGCGCGAAGGATTCCTCGTCGCGCGCCGCATCGACCACGGGCGCGCCGGGCTGGACGGCGCCCGGCGCGGCGCCGCCGGCTTGCGGCGCCGGCGCGGCGGCCTTGCCATCCTGCGCGCGCTTGGGCAGGAACACGCGCAACTGCGTGAGGATGCCGCGCGCGGCCAGATGCTGGTTGAGGCCGTCGTAGAAGGCGCCGGCGGCGGCCATCACGCGGCGGTCGAAGCTGCGGTACAGCAGCAGCTTGTGTTCCAGCGAGAGTTCGAGGTCGGCGGCGGCGCGCTGCAGCGCGCCGGTGATCGCGTAGGGGCCGAGCGGCAAGGCTTCGGCCTCGATCAGCGGCGCGGCGATCAGCACGCCGAAGCGGTGGCCGAGTTCGTACAGCGCGACGCTGCAGCGCACCTCGGCGCGCGTGGCGATGTCCTCCAGCGCCAGCGCCTCCTCCAGCTCGCGCTGGTCGACCAGCTTCAGCGCATCCGCGGCGACGCCATGGCCGCTCGCCGGCGTGCGGTCCAGCGCGGCGAGCTGTTCCTCCAGTGCCAGCAGGAAGCGCGGCGCCACGTCGGCGCGGCCGCGCTTGACCTCGCGCAGGCTGTCGAAGCAACGCTGCTGTTCGGCGTTGTTGCGCGCCTGCTCGGCATGCTTGAACAGTTGCTGCTCGAAGTCCGACAGCGTGGCGCGCAGCGCCGGCTCGAGGCGGGCGCTGCACATCTCCAGCAGCTCGTCGAGCAGCTGGCGCACGCGCGGCGGCAGGTCGGTGCGCGCCGCCAGCGTCGGCGGCGCGGTCGATGAGGGTTCGTTGCGCGTGCGCCCATCCGAGGCCATGGCGGTCTCCCCCGAGGTCAGGCGGATTCTATG
>NZ_DF970189.1:11770-29695 GCF_000953855.2 Mizugakiibacter sediminis | reverse complement strand
CCCGGCGTGTTGAAGCCGCGGATCAGCGCGTAATCGCGGTCGCCGAGGTTCTCCGCGCGCAGTTGCAGACGCCAGGCCGGCGCGAGCGCGATGCCGAGGCGCGCGTTGAAGATCGCGTAGCCGGGCAGCGCGCCGCCGAAATCCGGGCTGGGCGAGGCGGCGACCAGCTCGACGCCGGCGTCGACGCGCGCGCCGAACGCGCGCGTCAGCAGCAGGTTGCCCTTGTGCCGCGGGCGGCGCAGCAGCGGCGTGCCGGTTTCGGCGTCGCGCGCGTGCTGCCAGGCGGCGCCGGCGCTGACGCCCCAGGCGCCGCCGCGCCAATCGAGCTCCAGTTCGGTGCCGTCGATGCGCGCGCGATCCGTGTTCTCGGCCCGGAAGTCCGCGCCGGTGAAGTCGATCAGGTCGCGGACGTCGGTGCGGTAGGCGGCCAGCTTGGCGCGCAGCGCGGGCGTCGGCGTCAGCTCCAGCGCCAGCTCGCCGCTGTGCGAGCGCTCCGGCCTCAGCTGCGGGTTGCCGGCGAACAGGCCGCCGAAGCCCGGCGAGAACTGCTCGCTGAGGCTGGGGCCGCGGAAGGCCTTGCCCCAGCTGCCGGTCAGACGCGCCCAGTCGCTCAGGCGTAGGCCGAGCGCGGCCGAGCCGGTGGTGGCGCCGCCGAATTCGCTGTTCTGGTCGCGGCGCGCGGCCAGCTCCCAGTCGAAGCGGCCGGCGCCGCCCTGCCAGCCGGCGAACGCGGCCGCGTTGTGGCGGCTGTCGGCGAACTGCACGGCGTCGGCGAAGGTGTCGCGCTCCTCGCCGTGCTCGCGCACGTACTCGAGGCCGGCGATCAGCCGTTGCCGCGCCGTCAGCGCGAAGGTGTTCTGCCAGGTCAGGCTTTCGCGGTGCGACTTCGCCAGCGAGAAGAAATCCGGCGTGCGCAGCGCATCGCGTTCGCTGCCGAAACTCAGGCGATGCGTCCAGCCTTCCGCCAGCGTGCCGTCCAGGCTGATGCCCGCCGACTGCTCGATCACGCGGGAGCGGCCCTGGTCGAAGTCGTTCTCGCCGTCGCTGCGCAGCAGCGCGGCGGACAGCAGTTGCGTGCCGAGGCGCCAGGCGCCCTGCGCGGCCAGGTTCTTGTTGCGGTAGCCGTCGTCGTCGGGATCGAAGGAGAAGCCCTGCGGGTTCTGCGCGGAGAAGCCGGTGACGTGGCGCAGCCCGGCCTGCACGCTGAAGCCGCCCCGTTCGTCCCAGCGGCCGATGCCGGCGCTGCCGGCCGCGTCCTGGTAGCTGCCGTACCGCACGGCGGCGCGCGGGCCGTCGAGCTTGCGCGTGAAGATCTGGATCACGCCGCCGATCGCGTCCGAGCCCCAGTAGCTGGCGCGCGGGCCGCGCACGATCTCGATGCGCTCGACCGCGTCCAGCGGCAGTTGCGACCAGTCGATGGCGCCGGTGTTGGCGGAAGCGGCGCGCACGCCGTCGATCAGCACCAGCACGTGGTTGGAATTGCCGCCGCGCAGGAATACCGCGGTCTGCTGGCCGGGCCCGCCCGAACGGGCGATGTCGACGCCGGCCTGCATGCGCAGCAGTTCGTAGAGGTCGGGGGCGCCGCTGGCGTCGATGTCGGCGCGCGTGATCACGCTGACGTCGGCCAGGGTGGCGTCGACGGTGGTCGCCACGCGCGAGGCGGTGACGACGATTTCCGGCTGGTCGGCGACGGTCTGGGCGTGCGCGGCGGCGCACGCGGCGGCCAGCGCGAACGCCGGCAGGGCAGGTTTCCACACGGTTCGGTTCCTCTTGCTTTCGCTCACCCGCGACCAGACGCGGGACGGAGGAACCGGCAAGGCGGCGGACGGGTCCGCGCACCCGACCGCCGCCCGCCGCGACGCCTGGCATCCACGGCGTCCGGCGGACGCCGTACCGCAGGCCGGTCTCCGGGCTCGCGCGCGGATGCCGGGGCATCGGCCGGACCGCCTTCCCGCGCCCTGCGCAGTGGCGATGTGGTCTGGTTTTCGCGCGCCTACCGTTGCGGGGGCAGCGCCGGCTTTGAGCGTGCGGCAAGGACGGCCGCATTTCGATCCTCGCGATCGCGGTCGATCGCAAGGGCACTCGCACCGGCTTCCCGTTTCACCCGGACGCAGCGCGGCCGGGCACCTGAGGCGGGGCGCAGTTTACGCGTTCCGTGCGCAGGGGTCAAATCTCAGTCGCGGTCGCTGCGCGCGTGCACGCCGACGATGGTGCCCTCGACGCCGACGTCGAGGCCGATCTCGATCGGCCGGCAGCACACCGGGCAGTCCTCGACGTAGGCCTGGCTGCCGGCCGAGGCGTCCACGCGAGTCTCGAAGTCCTCGCCGCAGTAGGGGCAGGTGAGGGTGACGGATTCGAGCATGGCGGCGGCTCCGCGAAGGTGCGCGGGGGCATTGTAGGCCGCCGGCGCGATGCCGGCGTCAGCGCGGCGGCAGGAACAGTGCGATCACGTCGTTGAGGAAGCGCTGGCCGAGCGGCGTGGCGCGCAGCATGCCGTCGACCGTTTCCAGCCAGCCGCGCGCCTGCGCCGTCCGCAGCGCCGGCGCGAACGCCGCCGCGTCGAGGCCGGTGCGCGCCGCGGCGTCGGCGGCGGGCACGCCGTCGATCAGGCGCAGTGCGTTCAGCATGTACTCGAAGGGCAGCTCGGCGGCCGGCACGCAGGCGTCGCCGCCGATGCGCGCCGGCGTGGCGGCATCGCGGAGATACGCGGCCGGGTGGCGCGTCTTCCAGCGCCGGCGCACGCCGCCCGCGCCGCTCAGCTTGCCGTGCGCGCCGGCGCCGATGCCGAGGTAGTCGCCGAAACGCCAGTAGTTCAGGTTGTGCGTGCAGCGGCGGCCGTCGCGCGCATACGCCGACACTTCGTACTGCGCGTAGCCGGCCGCGGCGAGGCGCGCCTGGCAGGCCTCCTGCATCGCCCAGGCCTCGTCGTGTTCGGGCAGCGGCGGCGGGCTGGCGGCGAAGGCGGTGTTCGGTTCCAGCGTCAGCTGGTAGTGCGAAATGTGCGCCGGCGCCAGCGCGATCGCGCGCTCGATGTCGGCCAGCGCGCCGGCCAGATCCTGCTGCGGCAGCGCGTACATCAGGTCGAGGTTGAGGTTGTCGAAGCCGGCGTCGCGCGCCTCCTGCACGGCGCGCTCGGCCTCGCCGGATGAGTGGATGCGGCCCAGCCGCGCCAGCATGCCGTCGTCGAAGCTCTGCACGCCGATCGACAGGCGGTTGACGCCGGCCGCGCGGTAACCTTCGAAGCGGCCGTGCTCGACCGTGCCCGGATTGGCCTCCAGCGTGACTTCGATGCCGTCCGCCAGCGGCAGCCGCGCGGCGACGCCCTCCAGCAGGCGCGCGATCGCGTCGGCCGGGAACAGGCTAGGCGTGCCGCCGCCGAAGAAGATGCTGACCAGTTCGCGCCCGGCGGCGGCGTCGCCGAAATCGCGCAGGTCGCCGTCGAGGTCGGCCAGCAGCGCGTCGACGTAGGCGTCGTACGGCAGCGCGCCGCGCTGCGGGTGCGAGTTGAAGTCGCAGTACGGGCACTTCCTCACGCACCACGGCAGGTGCACGTACAGCGCCAGCGGCGGGGCAGGATGGATCATCGTCGTAGTGTAGGGCGGGTTCGCCGCCGCAGGCGGCGCAACCCGCCGTCGAATATTGGATGCGCCGGCGCGCGCTCAATCCGGCGCCCGGAAACGCCCCAGGCAGCGCTCGTGCAGCGTCAACGCGTCGCCTTCGGCGTCCAGCGTCGCGTAATCGGCGCGCGCCGCGGCGAGGCAGGCCTGGTACTCGGCCGGCGAGCGCCAGCGGTCGATCGTCAGGTAACGGCCCGGCGCCTGCGCGTCGCCCAGCAGCTCGGTGCCGAGGTAGCCGGGATGGCGGCGGAACAGCGCCGCCCAGCCGCCGTCGGCGCCGTACAGCCGCTCGAACGCCGCCGCGGCACCGGCGCGCACCTCGTACTCCCACACGATCACGTACATGGCGGGGGCCTCAGAAATCCGTCCCGGCCAGCCGCGCGCGCAGCGCGGCCAGCGCGCGGCCGCGGTGGCTGATGCGGTTCTTCAGCGCCGGATCGAGTTCGGCGGCGCTGGCGTCGTGCGCGGGATCGAGGAACACCGGGTCGTAGCCGAAGCCGCGGGTGCCGCGCGGCGCCTCGAGGATGCGGCCGTGCCAGCGGCCTTCGGCGATCAGCGGCGCCGGGTCGTCGGCGTGCGCCAGCAGCGCGATGCAGCAGTGGAAGTGCGCGCGTCGCTGCGCTTGCGGCACGCCGGCGAGTTCACGCAGCAGGCGCGCGATGTTGGCGCCGTCGTCGCCGTGCCTGCCGGCGTAACGCGCCGAATACAGGCCCGGCGCGCCGCCCAGCGCATCCACGCACAGGCCGGAATCGTCGCCCAGCGCGGGCAGGCCGGTCAGGCGCGCGGCGTGGCGCGCCTTCAGGATCGCGTTCTCGACGAAGCTCAGGCCGGTCTCCTCGGCGTCGGGCACGCCGAGCTCGGCCTGCGCGACCAGCGCGATGCCGCTGTCCGCCAGCAGCGCGTTCAGCTCGGCCAGCTTGCCGCGGTTGCCGCTGGCGAGCACGATGCGGCGCATCTTCAACGCGCCAGCGCCTCGCGCTGCAGCGCCACCAGCTCGCCGATCGCCTTGCCGGCCAGCGCCAGCAGCGCGTCCAGCTCGTCGCGGCGGAAGGCGTGACCCTCGGCGGTGCCCTGCACCTCGATGAAACCGCCGCCGTCGTTCATCACCACGTTCATGTCGGTGTCGCAGGCGACGTCCTCGGCGTAGTCGAGGTCGACGATCGGCACGCCGCGCCAGATGCCCACCGAGACCGCGGCGACCGCGCCGTGGATCGGGTTGCGGCCGAGCACGTTGCGCTTCAGCAGGCCATCGACGGCGTCGACCAGCGCGACGTAGGCGCCGGTGATCGCCGCGGTGCGCGTGCCGCCGTCGGCCTGCAGCACGTCGCAGTCCAGCGTGATCACGCGCTCGCCCAGCGCGGCGCGGTTGACGCAGGCGCGCAGCGCGCGGCCGATCAGGCGCTGGATCTCCATGGTGCGGCCACCCTGGCCGCCGCGCGCCGCCTCGCGCTGCGTGCGTTCCCGGGTGGCGCGCGGCAGCATGCCGTATTCGGCGGTGACCCAGCCTTCGCCCTTGCCGCGCAGCCAGGCCGGCACGCGGTCCTCGACGCTGGCGGTGCACAGCACCTTGGTGTCGCCGAACGAGACCAGCACGGAACCTTCCGCGTGGCGGGTGTAGTGACGCTCGATGCTGACCGGGCGCAACTGGTCCGGGGCGCGGCCGCTGGGGCGCGAGAAGGCGTTCATGCGCGGGCGTGACTTGGGGAATGCGGGTCGGCGAGTTTACCATTGCCCCTTTGGGGACCGCCTTCCGGGCATGATCGGCCGCGCTTCGTCCGCCACGTGGTGCGTGCATCCGCCGCACGCGTCCCTCGACTCGAGGGGACGAGGGATGCGCCGCCGGCCGTCGGCGAACCGTTCATGCCCTTACCGTCAAAGCAGGGGACCACGCGCATGATCCGCAGCATGACCGCCTTCGCGGGCGCCGAGGCGACTACGCCCCAAGGCTGGCTCGCCTGCGAGCTGCGCGCGGTCAACCACCGCTACCTCGAGATCAATCCGCGCCTGCCCGACGAGCTGCGGTCGCTGGAGTCGCAGCTACGCGAACAGGTGACGGCGCGGCTGTCGCGCGGCAAGGTCGATCTCACCTTCCGCTACCGCGCGCCGCAGGGGGCGGCCGAGCTGCGCCTCGACGACGCGGTCGCCGCGCGCATGGCCGCGCTGGCGCACGAGCTGCGCAACCGCTTTCCCGGCATGCACACCGATTTCGCCACGCTGCTGGCCTGGCCGGGGCTGCTGGTCAAGCCGGAGCTGGACCAGGAAGGCCTCGCCGCCGCCGCGCTGGCGGTGCTGGGTCGCGCGCTGGACGAGTTCGTCGCCACCCGCGAGCGCGAGGGCGACAAGCTGCGCGCGGCGATCGCCGAACGCCTGGGCGCGGTGGAACGCATCGTCGCCGACGTGCGCGCCTGGCTGCCGGAAATCCGCGCCGCCCTGCGCGCGCGCCTGGAGCAGCGTCTCGCCGAACTGAAACAGCCGCTCGATCCGGGCCGCCTGGAGCAGGAGCTGGTGCTGCAGGTGCAGCGCATCGACGTCGACGAGGAACTGGACCGCCTCGCCGCCCACGTCGCCGAGGCGCGCCGCGTGCTCGGCCTCGAGGAGGCGGTCGGCCGCCGCCTGGACTTCCTGATGCAGGAGTTCAACCGCGAGGCCAACACGCTCGGCTCGAAATCGGTCGATCCGCGCACCACGCGCGCCTCGGTCGAGCTGAAGGTGCTGATCGAGCAGATCCGCGAGCAGGTGCAGAACATCGAGTAATCCCGCGCATGCCGAAACCTGCGACCACGACGAATTCCGCCATGTGTGCCGGCGCATATCCGCACGGCACCACGCGTTCCCCCCTCCCCCAGGCCTGCTTGGGGGAGAGGGCAAAGGGTGAGGAGGCGCTTTTGCCCGCACCGCACGCGCATGTCTTCAACAGAACCCGCCGCCCTGCGGCCGGCTCCCCCTCACCCCGCCGGGGAGAGGGAGACGAGCGAGTCGCGTGCGCGGCGAACGTCGTGCTTTCGCGGAGCGTCGTGTCGCGATGACCCCCGTCCCCGGCATCCTGTTCATCGTCGCCGCGCCCTCCGGCGCCGGCAAATCGACCCTGGTCAACGCGCTGCTGGCGCGCGAGCCCGACATCTCGCTGTCGATCTCCTACACCGACCGCGCGCCGCGGCCGGGCGAGTCCGACGGCAAGCACTACCACTTCGTCGACCGCGCCACCTTCGACGCCATGGCCGCCGCCGGCGATTTCTTCGAGTACGCCGACGTGCACGGCGACCGCAAGGGCACCGCGCGCACCGCCGTCGAGCCGCTGCTGGCCGCCGGCCGCGACGTGCTGCTGGAGATCGACTGGCAGGGCGCGCGCACGGTGCGCGCGGCCAAACCTGATTGCGTCACCATCTTCATCCTGCCGCCCTCGCGCGCCGAGCTGGAGCGCCGCCTGCGCGCGCGCGCCACCGACAGCGAGGCGACCATCGCGCGGCGCCTGGCCAACTCGCGCGAGGAGATCTCGCACGCGCCCGAGTTCGACTACATCCTGGTCAACGACCGCTTCGAGGACGCCCTGGCCGACCTGCAGGCGATCGTGCGCGCCACGCGCCTGCGCCAGCCGCTGCAGCGCGCGCGCCACGCCGCGCTGATCGAGGAGCTGCTTAAGGCGTGATGAATCGCGCGGCGCGGCCGGCGCCGCGCCGCTTGGCGCCCGGCGCCGGCTCGGGTAAGTTGTTCCGATTGCGCCGTCCGCGGCCGCACCCCCGACCGCCATGTCCGAGATCCCGATGTCACGATCCGCCGAACCGCTGGTGCGCGTGCGCGGTCTCAGCACGCGGCTGGGCGACAAGGTCATCTTCGACGGCCTCGACCTCGACATCCCGCGCGGCAGCATCACCGCGGTGATGGGGCCGAGCGGCACCGGCAAGACCACGCTGCTGAAGCACATCACCGGGCAGATGCGCCCGGACGCCGGCGAGGTGTGGGTCGATGGCAGCAACGTGCCGACGCTGGGTCGCGACGCGCTGTTCGCGCTGCGCGAGCGCATCGGCTACCTGTTCCAGAATTCCGCGCTGCTGACCGACTTCGACGTGTTCGAGAACGTCGCCTTCCCGCTACGCCAGCACGCCCGGCTGCCGGAAGAGCTGGTGCGCAACATCGTGCTGACCAAGCTGCAGGCGGTCGGCCTGCGCGGCGCCGCGCGGCTGATGCCCAGCGAGCTGTCCGGCGGCATGGCACGACGCGTGGCGCTGGCGCGCGCGATCGTGTTCGATCCGATGCTGATCCTCTACGACGAGCCGTTCGTCGGCCTCGACCCGATCGCGCTGAACCAGGTGCTGAAGCTGATCCGCACGCTCAACCAGACGCTCGGCATCACCAGCATCCTGGTCGCGCACGAGCTGAGCGCGGTGCGCCGCGTCGCCGACCGCGTGCACCTGCTGGCCAACGGCAAGATCGTGGCGGCCGGCGCGCCGGACGAGCTGGCGCGCGGCGAGTCGGACTGGACGAAGCAGTTCTTCGGTGGCGAGGCGGACGGCCCGGTGCCGTTCCACTATCCGGCCGGCGACTACGCGCACGACCTCGGCTTCGACGGGAGCGCGGCATGAACGCACGTTTCCTGCGCGACGGCTACGTCACGGACGCGCTGGCCCAGATCGGCGCCGCCGGCCTGTTCTTCTTCACCATCCTCGGCGCCGTGCCGAAGAGCCTGCGCCATTTCCGCGAGACGGTGCGCCAGATCTGGTTCGTCGGCGCGATGAGCCTGGTGATCATCATGACCTGCGGCCTGTTCGTCGGCATGGTGCTGGCGCTGCAGCTCTACCACACGCTGTCGATCTTCGGCGGCACCGCGGCGCTGGGCACGGTGGTGGCGCTGAGCCTGTTCCGCGAGCTCGGGCCGGTGGTCACCGCGCTCTTGTTCGCCGGCCGCGCCGGCACCTCGATCACCGCCGAGATCGGCCTGATGCGCGCCACCGACCAGCTCGCCGCGATGGAGATGATGGCGGTGGATCCGGTCGCCTACGTGGTCGCGCCGCGCTTCCTCGCCGGCGTGATCGCCATGCCGATCCTGGCCTGCGTGTTCAACGCGCTCGGCATCTTCGGCGGCCACCTGGTCGGCGTCACCTGGCTGGGCGTCGACAACGGCACCTTCTGGGGGAACATGACCGCCAACGTCGAGGTCTGGGCGGACGTGATCAACGGCGTCTGGAAAAGCCTCGCCTTCGGCGCCGTGGTCACGCTGATCGCCGTGTTCCAGGGCTACACCACGCCGCCGACCAGCGAGGGCGTGGCCTATGCCACCACCCGCACGGTGGTGTTCTCGTCCATCGTCGTGCTGGCGCTGGACTTCGTGCTTACCGCATTCCTGATGTGAGGATCGCGCCGTGACGCAGAGACGCTCCTACGCCGTCGGCACCGGCCTGTTCATCCTGCTCGGCTTCGCCGCGCTGGCCTACCTCGCCACCCAGACCACCAGCGTCGCCAACTACCGCCAGGGCGACAGCTACACGGTCAAGGCGCGCTTCGGCAACGTCGGCCAGTTGAAGCTGCGCGCGCCGGTGAAGATCGCCGGCGTGCGCATCGGCTCGGTGTCGTCGGTGCAGCTCGAGCCGGACAAGCTGGACGCGCTGGTGACGCTCAGCATCGACAAGCGCTACCACGACATCCCCGACGATTCCTCCGCGGTGATATTCACCAGCGGTTTACTGGGCGATCAGTACGTTGGCATCCAGCCCGGCGGCTCGCCGGAGATGCTGAAGGACGGCGACGAACTGGTCCTCACCCAGTCGGCGCTGCAGCTCGAGGACCTGATCGGCAAGTTCCTGGTCAACGGCTCGGGCGACGCCAGCAAGAAGCCTGCCGCCAACGCGCAGGACCACAAGCCCGCCGGCGGTTCCTGAACCGGCCGGCGCCGAGGAGAACCTTCCCCATGTTGCGCACCCTGCTTTCCGCTTTCGCTCTGACCGTCGCCGCGGCCGCCGCCCCGGCGCTGGCCGATCCGATGCCGCCGCAACAGGTCGTGCAGACCATCGCCGACGACCTGTCGAAGGCCATCGAAGGTCACCAGCAGGAGCTGAAGGCCGACAAGGAAGCGATGATCAAGATCATCGACGACACCTTCCTGCCGCACTTCGACATCGACTACGCCTCGATCCTGGTGCTGGGCATGCACGCGCGCGAGGCCACGCCCGCGCAGCGCGAGCGCTTCGCCAAGGCGTTCTACAACTCGATCACCCACCGCTACGCCGAGGGCCTGCTGAACTACACACGCGGCCGCGTGAAGGTGCTGCCGTTCAAGGGCGACCTCAACGACAAGCGCTCGATCGTGCAGACCCAGGTGGTGCTGGACGACGGCAAGACGGTGTCGGTCGACTACGCCTTCCGCAAGACCCGCGACGGCGACTGGAAGGCCTACGACGTGATCATCGAGGGCATCTCCTACGTGTCCAACTACCGCAACCAGGTCGACGCCGAGATCAAGAAGGAAGGCATCGACGGCCTGATCACGCGGCTGGAGACGCAGGGCGAGAAGGCGCTCGACACGCTGCAGCAGAACGCGCAGCAGGCCAACAGCCACTGAGCGCCGCCATGGCCGACGCCGCGCTGCAGGTGAACCGCCACGACGACGGCACGCTGGCGCTGTCCGGCGCGCTGACCTTCGCCACCGCCGCCGGCGCGCTGCGGCAGGCCGGCGCCGCGCTGGCGGACGGCGCGCCGGCCCGGCTCGACCTCGGCGGCGTGCAGGCGACCGACAGCGCGGGGCTGGCCTGCGTGCTGGCGCTGCTGGCGCGCGCGCGCCGCGCCGGGCGCGCGCTCACGGTGACGAATCTTCCGCCCGGGCTGCGCGCGCTGGCGCGGGTGTGCGAGGTCGAGGCGCTGCTGGACGCGGCCTGATCCGCCGCAGGGCCTGCAACGATGCGCAAACGCCAACGGCGCCCCACGGGTGCCGTTGGCGTTTGCGCGGCCCGCGGCGGAATCAGCCCGGCGTCGGCGCGCCGCTGCTGCGGGCGGCGGCCGGCTGCGCTTCGTCGCCGGCCGGCGCAGGGCCGCCGCCGTCCTTCTTCGGCTCGGTCTGCGGCTGCTGTTGCTTTTCCCAGTCGTGCTGCTGCTCGAGCAGCTTGTCGGGATCGAAGTCGTCGGCGCCGATGCCCTGCAGGTGCTCGATCACCTCGGCCGGCGGGTTGCCGCGATAGATCAGGTAGACGCGGCGTTGCCGGTAGGCGTCGCGCGTGAACACGTAGGGGTCGTAGGCCGACTCGAGGAAGCTCTCGGCGTCGATCGCGCCGGCGCGCAGCGTGACCAGATAGAGCAGTTGCGGCCAGTACTGCGCCTGGTAGCGGTAGTCGTGGTCGCGGGCGAAGCGCGCCATCGGATCGAAGAAGTAGCTGTCCACCGGCAGGTGCCAGACGTCGCGCACGGTGGTCGGGCCGACGAACGGCAGCACCATGAACGGACCGTCCGGAACGCCCCAGCGGGCCAGGGTGACGCCGAAGTCGGTTTCGTCCAGCGGCAGGCCGAGCTTGCTGGCCGGATCGAACAGGCCGCCGATGCCGACCGTGAGATTGACCAGGAAGCGGCCGGTGCTCTTCAGCGCCGGCACCGGCTCGATCTGCAGCAGGTCATTGGCGATGGTGATCGGCTGGCGGATGTTGGTGAAGAAGTTGTTGACCACGCGGCGCATGTTGGGCGTGGTCACCTTGCGGTAGCCCACCGCGACCGGGCGGATCACCGCTTTGTCGACCGCCTCGTTGAAGGCGTAGCTCTTGCGGTTGAACTTTTCCCAGGGATCGTCGGTGCGCGGCTGCGCGATCGCGCAGCCTGCCAACAGGGCGACGGCGCCGAGCAAGGCGGCACGGCGCAAGATCCGCGGCATCGGGGCGAGGCGGTCGGTCATCGGGCTTCCTGCAGGGATGGCGTCGGTCGCAGGTGGCGGTGGTCGCGACCGCATTCAAGCGGCACGCGAAGCGGCGATTGTACATGCGGCGGCTGAACGGTCCGCACTGCGCATTGCCACGGGCGTCTCCGGCCGGCTAGACTGTAACTTGGCCCCAAGTTTCTGATACGACAAGGTTTTGATATGGCACGCATTACCGTCGAGGATTGCCTCGAGGTGGTCGACAACCGCTTCGAACTGGTGTTGATGGCCACCAAGCGCGCGCGGCAGCTCGCCAAGGGCGCCGAACCCCGCGTCGAGGCCAACAACGACAAGCCCACGGTGCTCGCCCTGCGCGAGATCGCCGCGCGCAGCGTCGACAACGCGCTGATCGAGGAGATCGACCGTGTCGAGCGCGAGCGCGCCGAGCGCGAGGCGCTGGAATGGGCCGCCGCCGAGGTGGACGACGATCTGTCCAAGGGCGGCGACGACCTCTGAGCCACGGTCGCCGCCGTGCGTCGATCGCGTCGGCATGATTCCGGAGCTCCGCGCGGAACGGCGGGGGCGGCGGTGATCGGCCTCGCCGCCGCGCAAGAGGCGGCGTTGCCCGGCCTGGAGGCGCTGCAGCAGCGCCTCGCCGGCTACCTGACCCCCGAGCAGGTGCAGCGCACGCGCCGCGCCTACGAGGTCGGCGCGCGCGCGCACGCCGGTCAGCTGCGCAAGAGCGGCGAACCCTACATCACCCATCCGATCGCGGTGGCCAGCATCCTCGCCGAACTCGGCATGGATGCGGAAACGATCATCGCCGCGATCCTGCACGACACCCTGGAAGACACCGCGCTGACGCGCGCCGAACTCGAGGCCGAGTTCGGCACCACCGTCACCGAGCTGGTCGACGGCGTCACCAAGCTGGACAAGGTGCGCTTCAGCAGCCGCCAGGAGGCGACCGCGGAGAGCTTCCGCAAGATGCTGCTGGCGATGGCGCGCGACCTGCGCGTGATCCTGATCAAGCTGGCCGACCGCCTGCACAACATGCGCACGCTGGAGGCGCAGGACGCCGAGGCGCGCCGGCGCATCGCCCGCGAGACGCTGGAGATCTACGCGCCGATCGCCCAGCGGCTCGGCATGAACCGCATCAAGGCCGAGCTGCAGGATCTCGGCTTCCGCGCGCTGTACCCCGACCGCCACCGCGTGATCGCCGCGCGCATCCGCAGCGCGCTCGGCAACCGCCGCGAGGCGATGAGCCGGATCGAGGCCGCGCTGCAGGCGCGGCTGGCCGCCGAACACATCCCGGTGCGCGTGGTCAGCCGGGTGAAATCGCCGTACAGCATCTACACGAAGATGCGCAACGACCACAAGTCGTTCGCGCAGGTGATGGACGTCTACGGCTTCCGCGTGGTCACCGACAGCGTGATGCACTGTTATCAGGCGCTGGGCGCGGTGCACGCGCTGTACAAGCCTGTCGACGGCCGCTTCAAGGACTTCATCGCCATCCCCAAGGCGAACGGCTACCAGTCGCTGCATACCGTGCTGTTCGGCCCGTTCGGCGCGCCGATCGAGATCCAGATCCGCACCGAGGACATGGACACCGTGGCCGAGCGCGGCGTCGCCGCGCACTGGATCTACAAGACCGATTCCGGCCCGGCCAACAACGCGCAGGCGCGCGCCCGCGAATGGCTGACCGGCCTCGCCGACCGCCAGGCGGGCGAGGCCTCCTCGCTGGAATTCATCGAGAACGTCAAGGTCGACCTGTTCCCCGACGAGGTCTACCTGTTCACGCCGCGCGGCGACATCCTCGCGCTGCCGCGCAACGCCACCGTGCTCGACTTCGCCTACGCGGTGCACACCGACGTTGGCAGTCACGCCGTGGCGGCGCGCGTCGACAAGCGACTGGTGCCGCTGCGCACGCCGCTGGTGTCCGGGCAGAGCGTGGAGGTGATCACCGCGCCCTCGGCCGCGCCGAATCCGCAGTGGCTGGAATCGGTGGTGACCAGCAAGGCGCGCACGGCGATCCGCCACTACCTGAAGCGCCTGCAGCACGAGGACGCGGTCGACTTCGGCCACCGCATGCTCGACCGCGCGCTGGACGCGCAGGGCGCCAGCCTGGACGCGATCCCGCCGTCGGTGATCGAGCGCTACCTCGAGGAGCAGAAGCTCAAGCGCCTGGAGGAACTGCTGGCCGACCTCGCGCTCGGCAACCGCATGCCGGACCAGGTGGCCGCGCAGCTGGTCGCCGCGCAGGGCGGCGCGCAGGGCGCGCGGCGCGCGCGCGCCAAGGAGAAGATCCGCATCAGCGGCGCCGAGCGCGGCGTGCTGTCGTTCGCCAACTGCTGCCACCCGCTGCCGGGCGACGACATCGTCGGCTACCTCTCCGCCGGCAAGGGCATCGTCGTGCACCAGGCCGGCTGCCCCAACGTCGCCGAGCTGGCGAAGACGCCGGAGCGCCGCGTCGAGATCGAATGGGAACGCGAGGTGCAGGGCGACTACAAGGTCGAGCTGCGCGTCGAGGTGGCGAACAAGCCCGGCGTGCTGGCGACGGTGGCCGCGGCGATCGCCGAGAGCGGTTCCAACATCGAGAACGTCGAATACAGCGAGCGCGACATGGTCTCGGCCACCCTGGTGTTCACCATCGAGGTGAAGAACCGCAAGCACCTCGCCGACGTGATGCGCCGCGTGCGCCGCGCGGGGGCGGTCAACGGGGTGTATCGGCATCCGATGTGAGGTGGGAGCGGGAGGCGGCCGCATGTCCGCCATGTCGGCGGCAAAGTTGCCGGATGCCGCCTTGTGCCGGCATGACGACGTTCTTGTTACGCTTTCGCCGTCTCCCGTCTCCCGTCTCCCGTCTCCCGTCTCCCGTCTCCCGTCTCCCGAGGCCCCCATGACCCGCAGCATCGTCGCCACCGACCAGGCGCCCGCCGCGATCGGCCCCTATTCGCAGGCCGTGCGCGCCGGCAACACAGTGTATCTGTCCGGGCAGATCCCGCTCGATCCCGCCAGGGGCGAGCTGGTGACGGGCGACATCGCCGCGCAGGCGCGGCGCGTGTTCGACAATCTGCGCGCGGTATGCGCCGCGGCCGGCGGTTCGCTGGACCAGGTCGTGCGCGTCGGCATCTATCTCACCGACCTCGGCCACTTCGCCGCGGTCAACGCGGTGATGGCCGAGTACTTCAAGCAGCCGTACCCGGCGCGTTCCACCATCGGCGTCGCCGCGCTGCCGCGCGGGGCGGCGGTCGAGGTCGACGCGATCCTGGCGCTGGACTGAAGTAGGCGCCCCCTTACGCGGGGCGCCGCCGCACGCCGCTACGCGAGGGCGCGCCGCTCGGCTACCCTTGCGCGACGATGACGTCGCCCGCCCGCGCTCCGCTCGCCGCCGCCGAGGATCCCGGCCTGCAGCCGGTGTCCACGCTGCCCGGCGTCGGTCCCGCGCTGGCGCAGGCGCTGGCGCGGCTGGGGCTCGAGCGCGTGCAGGACCTGTGGTTCCACTTGCCGCTGCGCTACGAGGACCGCACCCGCCTCACGCCGATCCGCGAACTCAGGCCCGGGCAGAGCGCGCAGGTGGAGGGCCGCGTCGAGGCGGTCGAGACCGGCTTCCGCTACCGCCCGCAGTTGAAGGTCGCGCTGACCGACGATTCCGCGGCGACGCTGGTGCTGCGCTTCTTCCATTTCCGCCGCGCGCAGGTCGAGCAACTCGCGCCGGGCACGCGACTGCGCTGCTACGGCGAGGTGCGCCTCGGCGCCAACGGGCCGGAGATGGTGCATCCGCAGTACGAGCGCATCGCCGGCGAGGCGTCGGCGCCGGTCGAGGAGCGCCTGACGCCCGTCTATCCGACCACCGAAGGCCTCGGCCAGAAGCGCATCGCCGGCGTGATCGCCAAGGCGCTGCTGCGCCTGCCGGACGACGCCCGCCTGGAGCTGGTCCCGGCGGCGCTGCGCGCGCCGCTGGCGCTGTCCTCGCTGCGCGAGGCGCTGCTGACCGTGCACCGGCCGCCCGCCGACGCCGACGTCGCGCAGCTCACGCTCGGCACGCATCCGGCGCAGCAACGCCTGGCCTTCGAGGAACTGCTGACCCATCACCTCAGCCTGAAGCGCCTGCGCGCGCAGGTGCGCGCGCTGCGCGCGCCGGCGCTGGCGGGCGACGGCCGCCTGCGCAAGGCGCTGCTGGCGCGGCTGCCGTTCGCGCTGACCGGCGCGCAGCGGCGTGTCGGCGCGGAGATCGAACGCGATCTCGCCGCCACCGCGCCGATGCTGCGGCTGGTGCAGGGCGACGTCGGCTCCGGCAAGACCGTGGTCGCCGCGCTGGCGGCGCTGGCCGCGGTCGAATGCGGCCACCAGGTGGCGCTGATGGCGCCGACCGAGCTGCTGGCCGAGCAGCATCTGCGCAATTTCCGCGGCTGGTTCGAGCCGCTCGGCGTGGACGTGGTGTGGCTGGCCGGCAAGGTGCAGGGCAGGGCGCGCAAGGCCGCGCTCGCCGCCGTGGCGCAGGGCGCGCCGGTGACGATCGGCACGCACGCGCTGATGCAGGAGGGCGTCGCCTTCGCGCGGCTCGGCCTGGCCATCGTCGACGAGCAGCACCGCTTCGGCGTGCACCAGCGCCTGGCGCTGCGCGACAAGGGCGCGCGCGGCGACGGCGTGCCGCACCAGCTGGTGCTGACCGCGACGCCGATCCCGCGCACGCTGGCGATGACCGCCTACGCCGACCTCGACGTCTCCGCGCTGGACGAGCTGCCGCCCGGGCGCACGCCGGTGCAGACGGTGGCGATCTCGAACGCGCGCCGCGGCGAGGTGATCGAGCGCATCCGCGCCGCCTGCGCCGAGGGCCGCCAGGCCTACTGGGTGTGCACGCTGATCGAGGAAAGCGAACAGCTCGAGGCGCAGGCCGCCGAGGTGGCCTACGCCGAGCTGACCGCCGCGCTGCCCGGCCTGCGCATCGGCCTGGTGCACGGGCGCATGAAGCCGAAGGACAAGCAGGCGGTGATGGACGCCTTCAAGGCCGGCGAGCTGGCCGTGCTGGTCGCCACCACGGTGATCGAGGTCGGCGTGGACGTGCCGAACGCCAGCCTGATGGTGATCGAGAACGCCGAGCGCCTCGGCCTCGCCCAGCTGCACCAGCTGCGCGGCCGGGTCGGTCGCGGCAGCGTCGCCTCGAGCTGCGTGCTGCTGTACCGTCCGCCGCTGTCGCAGCTGGCGCGGCAGCGCCTGGAGGTGATGCGCGAGACCAACGACGGTTTCCGCATCGCCGAGAAGGACCTCGAGCTGCGCGGCCCCGGCGAACTGCTCGGCACGCGCCAGACTGGCCAGCTCGCCTTCCGCATCGCCGACCTGGCGCGCGACGCGCGCCTGCTGCCGGCGGTGCAGCGCGTCGGCGAGGCGATGCTGGTGCAACACCCCGCGCTGGCCGAGCGCCTGGTCGCGCGCTGGATCGGCGGCGCGGCGCGCTACGCGGGGGCGTGAGGGCGGGGAGCGGGGAGAAGGGAAAGAAAGCGATGCCGCGTCCGACGGCGCGACGCGGGTTGCTATGCTCTTCCCGTCTGCCGTCTGCCGTCTGCCGTCTGCCGTCTGCCGTCTGCCAACTCCATGCCCCTCCTCATCGACACCGACCCCGGCGTGGACGATGCGCTGGCGATCCTGATGGCGCACGCGCACGGCGAGGTCGCCGGGCTGACCGTCACTGCGGGCAACGTCGGTCTCGCGCACACCGTACGCAACGCGCTCAAGCTGACCGAGGCGCTCGGCGTCGACACGCCGGTGTTCGCCGGCGCCGCCGGACCGCTGGTGCGCGCGGCGGCGGATGCCGCCTTCGTGCACGGGCGCGACGGCTTCGGCGACACCGGTTACCGCGCGCCGGCGCGTCGCGCGGCCGATGAACCCGCCGCGCTGGCGCTGCTGCGCCTGTCGCACGCGCACGCCGGCCGGTTGACGCTGGTCGCGATCGGCCCGCTGACCAACCTGGCGCTGGCGTTGCGGCTCGACCCCGCGCTGCCTGCGCGCATCGCGCGGCTGGTGGTGATGGGCGGCGCCGTCACCGGCCGCGGCAACACCCACCGGGTGCCGGCCGAATTCAACACCGGTTTCGATCCCGAGGCCGCGCACGTGGTGTTCACCGGCTTCCCGCGCTTCGACCTGGTGGACTGGGAGGCGACGGTGCGCCACGCCCTCGACTTCGAGCGCTTCGAGCGCTGGATGGCGGCCGCCGATCCGCGCGCGCGCTTCTACGCGGCGATCTCGCGCAAGGCGCGTGCGTTCAACCGCGCGCGCGGCCGGCCCGGCGTGCTCGCCGCCGATGCGCTGGCGATGGCGGTGGCGCTGGCGCCGGAGATCGTCAGGCGGGCGGAGGAACGCCACGTCGCCGTGGAACTGGACGGCGGTCTGACCCGCGGCGCCACCGTGGTCGACTGGGAGCGCCGCCTGGGCGCGCCCGCCAACGCGCGCATCGTCCTCGAGGTGGACCAGGAACGCTTCGAG
>NZ_DF970189.1:8259-11719 GCF_000953855.2 Mizugakiibacter sediminis | reverse complement strand
GTCCGGCAGGCCCTCGGCGCGGCGTAGCCGCGCGCGGGGGTGGCCACCGCGCCCGCCGTGGGCCCTCGGCGCCGCCGCGGGCCCGGCGAGCGCGGGCCGGCAACGCCGTCAACTTGCGGCAGGCCGCGGAAAACCGCTAACATAGCCGTCTTTTCGAACCCTCGCGGAGCGGTTTCATGAAGCCCGACGTCCATCCCAAATACCAGGCGGTGGTGTTCCAGGACGCCTCCAGCGATTTCGCCTTCCTGACGCGGTCGACCATGACCAGCAAGGAGACGATCAAGTGGGAGGACGGCAAGGAATACCCGCTGATCAAGGTGGATATCTCCAGCCAGTCCCACCCGTTCTACACCGGCAAGCAGAAGACCATCGACTCCGGCGGCCGCGTCGACAAGTTCCGCCGCCGCTACGCCGGCGCCAAGAAGTAAGGTCCCCGCGGGGCACGCGCCCCGCGCTCCGCGCACGGCCAGGGTCGTGGCGGAATCAGTCGCGCCGGCCGCCCGTGCCGGCGTCCGCGGTCCGGGCGGTGTGCGATAATCGCGTTTCCGCGAACGCGATCCCGCGTCCCGAGGCGTAACGCTCCGCGCGTTGCGCCGGTCCCGTGGAAAGACCGCCCGGACGGCGCCGCCCGCCGCGGCCGCGCCGTCTCCCCCAACGCCGCAAGGAGTCCGCCGTGTCCGACAAGACCGTCACGCTTACCGACGCTCAGGGCAACCGCAGCGCCTCGCTGCCACTGGTCAGCGGCACGCTCGGCCCCGACTGCATCGATATCGGCAAGCTGTACAAGGAAACCGGGCACTTCACCTACGATCCCGGCTTCGTCGCCACCGCCAGCACCAAGAGCGCGATCACCTACATCGACGGCGATCAGGGCATCCTGCTGTACCGCGGCTACCCGATCGAGCAGCTCGCGCAGCATTCCACGTTCCTCGAAGTCGCCTACCTGCTGATGAACGGCGAGCTGCCGACCCAGGGCCAGCTCGAGAGCTTCGAGCACGAGGTGACGCACCACACGATGATGCACGAGTCGCTGAAGTACTTCTTCCGCGGCTTCCATTACGACGCGCATCCGATGGCGATGCTGTGCGGCGCGGTCGCTTCGCTGTCGGCGTTCTACCACGACGACCTCGACATCAACGACCCGGACCAGCGCCGGCTGTCGGCGATCCGCATGATCGCCAAGATGCCGACCATCGCCGCCGCCGCCTACCGCTACTCGATCGGCTGGCCGTTCCGCTACCCGCGCAACAACCTCGAGTACTGCACGCGCTTCCTGCACATGATGTTCGAGGTGCCGAGCGAGCCGCTGCAGTTGAGCCCGGTCGCGGCCAAGGCGCTGGACCTGCTGTTCATCCTGCACGCCGATCACGAGCAGAACGCCTCGACCTCGACGGTGCGTCTGGTCGGCTCCACCGGCGCCAACCCCTACGCCTCGGTGGCCGCCGGCATCGCCGCGCTGTGGGGGCCGGCGCACGGCGGCGCCAACGAGGCGGTGCTGAAGATGCTCGCCGAGATCGGCGACGTGAAGAACGTCGGCAAGGCGGTCGAGCGCGCCAAGGACAGGAACTCCGGCTTCCGCCTGATGGGCTTCGGCCACCGCGTCTACAAGAACTTCGATCCGCGCGCGACGATCATCCGCGAGATGACGCACAAGGTGCTGGCCGACCTCAACATCAGCGACCCGCTGCTGGACATCGCGCTGGAGCTGGAGCAGGCCGCGCTGAAGGATCCGTACTTCATCGAGCGCAAGCTGTACCCGAACGTCGACTTCTACTCGGGCATCATCTACAAGGCGCTGCGCATCCCCACCGAGATGTTCACGGTGATGTTCGCGATCGCGCGCACCGCCGGCTGGGTGTCGCACTGGCTGGAGCAGCACGAGACGCCGGACGCCAAGATCGGCCGGCCGCGCCAGGTCTACACCGGCGCCGCGCGGCGCGATTACGTGCCGCTGGCCAAGCGCTGACGGCGGTCCCGCGCCGGCACGACGCGACGCCCCGGCTCGTGCCGGGGCGTCGTCGTTTCAGGAGCGGCGATGGCGACCGCGCGTCTAGCCGCCGGAGCGGCCGGCGCCTTCCTGCTCGAACGCGGCGATCTCGTCCTGCGCCAGCAGCGCCTCCAGCGCGGCCAGCGAGGCGCGCCGCATCGGCCGCTCGCTGTTGACGCGGTCCAGCGGCGCCTGGCGCAGCGCGTCGTGCGGCAGCACGGTGATGTCGATGGCGACGTCGTCGGCGGCGAACAGGTAGACGGGGAATTCCGCCTGGCGCTCGCGGTCGAGGCGCAGGCGCCGCGCCTGCAGCTCGAAGGGGATGCCGCGCTCGCGCAGGAAGGCGCCGACCTCGTCCGGCGCGTCGGTATGCAGGTGCAGGCACACCGCGGAATGGGCGTCGGCGGTGCCGTCCAGCACCGCGCCGACCAGGCGCGGCTCGAAGCGGGCGAAGAAGCGCAGCGCCTCGCGCGCGGCCTCGCGCCGGCGGCGCAGCTGCAGCGGCTGGTCGGCGCCCCGGAACAGGCGCTGGTGCTCGCGCAGCGCGTCCTCGATCTCGTGGTTGCGCGGCAGGCTCTGCTCGTCGCCGACGCCGAGGCGCTCGGCGGCCTTGGTCTTGGCGCGGTGGAAATCGCGGATGCCGTGCTCGCTCATCAGCCGCGCGGCTTCCAGGGCGATGCGGCGCCGGTTCTGGCGCAGCCGGTCCTGTGCGTGGATGCGGTGGATCTCGCCTTTGCGCATCTCGTGATCTCCCGGATTCGGACGTGGGATTTCCCTTGCGGGAAACGTGGGCCGTGCGATCGCGGCACGGCCGGTGGACGCGTCTACGCGGCGCTGTGGGCGACGGACCCTCCTCAGAAGATGTCGTAGGGGTGCTGCTGCTCCTGCTGGGTATTCTGCTCCTGTCCGCGTGCGCGCAGGCGGTCGAGGTCCTCGACGCGGAAGATCTCGGGGATCGCGTCCAGATCGCCGGGCGCGGCCAGCAGGCCGCTGCCGCGGTTGATCAGCGCGGTGGTGATGCCGGGCGGCATCGGCAGCGCGCTTTCCGGCACGCCGGCCAGCGCGGTGCGCATGAAGTCGATCCAGATCGGCAACGCGGCCTTGGCGCCGAACTCGCCGCGGCCCAGCGAGCCGAAGTCGTCCAGGCCCACCCAGACGGTGGCGACGAGGCGCGTGTTGAAGCCGGAGAACCAGGCGTCGCGGTGGTCGTTGGTGGTGCCGGTCTTGCCGGCGAGATCCTTGCGGCCGAGCACCTTGGCGGCGGCGCCGGTGCCGTGGTCGATCACCGATTGCATCAGCGAGGTGACCAGATAGTCGTTGCGCACGTCGATCACGCGCGGCGCGAGGCGCGGGCCGGCGGCGGGCGCCGGCGGCGCCGATGCCGCCTGGGCGGCGCCGATCGGGGCCAGCGCGGCGGCGGCGCGCGGCTCGGACGGCGGCTGCGGCGCCGGCCCGGCCTTGCCGGCCGCATCG
>NZ_DF970189.1:0-8198 GCF_000953855.2 Mizugakiibacter sediminis | reverse complement strand
CAGGTGCGGCAGGCGCGCGCCGGCTTGGCCGCGTAGACGATCTTGCCGTCGCGGTCGTCGATTTCGGAGACGAAGTACGGATCGACGAGGAAGCCGCCGTTGGCGAACACCGCATAGCCGCGCGCCATCGCCAGCGGCGACACCGACGCGGTGCCCAGCGCCATCGACAGGTTGTTCGGCAGCGCGTCCAGCGGGAAGCCGAAGCGGGTGATGTACTCGCGCGCGTAGCGGATGCCGATGGCATCGAGCAGGCGCACCGACACCAGGTTCTTCGACTGCGCCAACGCCTCGCGCAGGCGCATCGGGCCGGCGAATTCGTCGTCGTCGTTGGACGGCGCCCACACGCCGTTCGGCTGCGACGGATCGGGGAACACCACCGGCGCGTCGTTGACGATCGAGGCCGGGGTGAAGCCGTGCTCGAACGCCGCCGAATACAGGAACGGCTTGAAGCTGGAGCCGGGCTGGCGCGCGCTCATGGTGGCGCGGTTGAACTTGCTGCGCAGGAAGTTGAAGCCGCCGACCAGCGCCTTGATCGCGCCGTCCTCGGGGTCCAGCGCCACCAGCGCCGCCTGCGCCTGCGGGATCTGCGCGAGCTGCCAGTCGCCTTCGGCGTCGCGCGCCACGCGCACGATGTCGCCGGGCTTCAGCACCGCGTCGACGCGCTTCGGCTTCGGACCCTGGCGGCTGTCGCTGAGGTAGGGCCGCGCCCATTCCACCGCCTTGAGATCGAGCGGCACGCTCTGGCCGTCGGCGAGGTAGACCAGGCCGTGCCCGGCGTCGGCCTCGGTGACGACGCCGGGGATCATGCCGGCGATCGCGCGGTAGTTGGTCAGCGCGCGGTCGTAGTCGGCCGGCGTGGCGTGTACCGGCAGCTCGACATGGGCTTCGGGGCCGCGGTAGCCGTGGCGGCGGTCGTAATCGGCGAGGTCGTCGCGCACGGCGGCGACGGCGGTGTCCTGCAGGCGGCTGTCCAAGGTGGTCTTGACCACGTAGCCGTCGGTGAGGGCGTCGTTGCCGAGGCGGTCGATCGCCTCCAGCCGCACCATCTCCGCGAGGTAGGGCGCGTCGACCTCGATCGGCGGCTCGTGCGCGTAGGAGCGGTCGGGCTCCTTGATCGCCTGCGCGTACTCGGCCCTGCTGATGAAGCCGTTGTCGAGCATGCGCCCGAGCACCCAGTTGCGGCGCTCGATCGCACGCGGCCTGTTGTACAGCGGATTGCCGGTGGTGGGGAACTTCGGCAGCGAGGCCAGCATCGCGCACTCGGCCAGGCTGAGCTGGTCCAGCGTCTTGCCGTAGTAGAACTCGGCGGCGGCGGCGACGCCGTAGGCGCGGTGGCCGAGGAAGATCTTGTTGAGGTACAGCTCGAGGATCTCGTCCTTGCTCAACGAGTTCTCGATGCGGAAGGACAGGAAGATCTCGGTGGCCTTGCGCGAGATGCTCACTTCCGGGCTGAGGAAGAAGTTGCGCGCCACCTGCTGGGTGATCGTGCTGCCGCCCGGCACGTGCAGGCTGCGGTTGGCGATCATCAGCCCGACCGCGCGCACGAAGCCCTGCCAGTCGATGCCGGGGTGGTCGTAGAAATTGGCGTCCTCGGCGGCGAGGAAGGCCTTCTTCACGCGGTCGGGCACGTCCTGGATGCGCACCGGGATGCGCCGCGTCTCGCCGAAGGTGGCGATCAGCTTGCCGTCGGCGGAATACACGCGCAGCGGCACCTGCAGGCGCACGTCCTTCAGCGAGGCGACCGAGGGCAGGCGCGGTGCGATCAGCCAGTAGGCCACGCCCACCGCCAGTCCGCCCATGAGGATGCCGGCCAGCGCCAGGATCAGCGCGTAGCGCAGCAAACGCTTGAAAATTCGCATGGCCGCGGGAGTTGTGATGAGGGTCTAGGTTGAGGGCGGGCCGCCGAGAGTATAGAACTCCCGCGGGGAGACTCGTTCGCGGCAAGAGTCGTGCCGCAGCGCACGCAGGTCAACAAAAATTTTTGTGAATCAGGTCCTTGGCCCCATGCTCAGGACCCGTTGATAATCCGTTAAGTTTTGGATTTAATGTTGCTGCGCATCTTTCGCTCGTAACAGCGCGTGGGGAGGGGGAAAATCGTGGGCCTTTTCACACCCAAGGCGCCGCCGCTGATCGGGGTTGACATCAGCTCGACCGCGGTCAAGCTGCTGCAGCTCAGCCAGTCCGGCGCGCGCTACCGCGTGGAGCACTACGCGGTCGAACCGCTTCCGCCCAACGCGGTGGTGGAGAAGAACATCGTCGAGGTCGAGGCGGTCGGCGAGGCGATCCGCCGCGCGCTGTCGCGCTCCGGCGCCAAGACCAAGCACGCCGCGGCCGCGGTGGCCGGCTCGGCGGTGATCACCAAGGTGATCCCGATGCCGGCCGACCTCTCCGAGGACGACCTCGAAGGCCAGATCCAGGTCGAGGCCAACCAGTACATCCCCTATCCGATCGAGGAAGTGAGCCTCGATTTCGAGGTGATGGGGCCGGTCAAGGACAACCCGGACATGGTCAATGTCCTGCTGGCGGCCTCGCGCACCGAGAACGTCGACATGCGCGTCGCCGCGCTCGACCTCGGCGGCCTCACCGCCAAGGTGATGGACGTGGAGGCGTTCGCCATGGAGAACGCCTTCAAGCTGATCGCCGACCAGCTTTCGGTCGGCCGCGACGCCGTGGTCGCCGTGGTCGACGTCGGCGCCACCATGACCACGCTGATCGTGCTGAAGAACCAGCGCACGATCTACTCCCGCGAGCAGGTGTTCGGCGGCAAGCAGCTCACCGACGAGGTGATGCGCCGCTACGGCCTCTCCTACGAGGAGGCCGGCATGGCCAAGCGCCAGGGCGGCCTGCCGGAATCCTACGAGATCGAGGTGCTGGAGCCGTTCAAGGAGGCGATGGTCCAGCAGATCAGCCGCCTGCTGCAGTTCTTCTTCGCCGGCAGCGAGTACAGCAAGGTCGACCAGATCGTGCTGGCCGGCGGCTGCGCGGCGATCCCCGGCGTCAGCGACATGGTCGAGGAACAGCTCGGCGTGCCGTGCTGCGTGGCCAACCCGCTGGCCAGCATGTCGCTGTCCCCGCGCGTGCAGGCGCAGGCGCTGGCGCAGGACGCCCCGGCGCTGATGATCGCCTGCGGGCTGGCCCTGAGGAGTTTCGACTGATGGCCAGGATCAACCTACTTCCGTGGCGCGCGGAACGGCGCAAGCAGCGCGAACGCGAGTTCTACATGCAGCTCGGCATCGCCGCCGCCGCCGCGGTGGTGGTGCTGCTGTGGGTGTTCTGGATGGGCGCGCGCATCGACAACCAGAACGAGCGCAACGCCTACCTGCAGGACGAGATCAAGCAGCTCGACGCCAAGATCGCCGAGATCAAGGATCTGGAACGCACGCGCTCGCGGCTGCTGGCGCGCAAGCAGATCATCGAACAGCTGCAGGCCAACCGCTCGCAGATGGTGCACCTGTTCGACGAGCTGGTGAAGACGATTCCCGACGGCGTGCGCCTGACCGGCCTCAAGCAGACCGGCGACCAGCTCAGCCTGGAGGGCGTCGCGCAGTCCAACGCCGCGGTCGCCACCTACATGCGCAACATCGAGGCGTCGCCGTGGTTGGGCCACGCCGACCTCACGCGCACGGAGAACAAGCACGACGACCCGAGCGCGCCCTACGCGTTCGGCTTGAACGTCAAGCTGCGCAAGCCCGAACCGCAGGACGCCGACAAGACCGCAGGCGCCGCCGCGCAGGCCGGCCAGGCGGGCAACGGGGAGAGCAAGTCATGAAATTCTTCGACGACCTGCGCAACCTCGACCGCAACAACATCGGCGGCTGGCCGGTGTCGGTGAAGCTGTTCTTCTGCGGCGTGTTGTTCCTGTTGATCCTGCTGGCCGGCTGGTACTTCAAGGTCAGCGACCAGCAGGACGAACTCGCTTCGCTGCAGGCCAAGGAGGCCTCGCTCAAGCAAGAGTTCTCCCAAAAGCAGGCCAAGGCGGCGAACCTCGAGCCGCTGAAGGCGCAGCTCGAGGAGATGAAGGACATGCTGCGGCAGATGCTGCGCCAACTGCCCAGCAAGACCGAGATGCCCGAGCTGCTGGTGGACATCTCGCAGACCGCGCTGTCGGCCGGCCTGGAGACCGACCTGTTCCAGCCGGGGCCGGAGATTCCGAAGGAGTTCTACGCGGAGAAGCCGATCGCGCTGCGCATGATCGGCACCTACCACCAGTTCGGCACGTTCATCAGCGGCGTGGCCTCGCTGCCGCGCGTGGTGATCCTGACGATGCACGACGTCTCGCTGCGGCCGCAGAAGGCGCCGGTGAAGGGGCAGGACCTGGTGCCGGGCGGCATACTGGTGCTCGAGGGGACCGTGAAGACCTACCGTTACCTCGAAGACGAGGAAACTGAAGACGGCCAGGCCAAGCCGGCCGCGCGTCCCGCCGCCGGCAAGGGAGGGAAGTGAGCATGAAGCGCACACTTGCCCGCATCCTGATCGGCACGGCCGCGCTGGCACTGCTGGCCGGCTGCAGCGGCCAGGGCGACCTGCGCCAGTGGGTGGCCGCCGAGAAGGCGAAGAAGGGCGCGCCACTGCCGCCGCTGCCGGTGATCAAGACCTTCGAGACCTTCGAATACCAGGACCAGGACCTGCGCGACCCGTTCAGTCCGAGTCCGACCGAGCTGCACGCCGGCGGCGCCGTCAACGGTCCGCAGCCGGACCAGAACCGCGCCAAGGAGCCGCTGGAAGCCTTCCCGCTGGACAGCCTGAAGATGGTCGGCACCCTCGGCGGGGGCGCGGGCATGGAGGCCCTGATCAAGGATCCGCAGGGCGTGATCCACCGCATCCACGCGGGCAACTACATGGGGCAGAACTACGGGCGTGTCGCGGACGTCGCCGAGGACCACGTGGACCTCGTCGAGCTGATCCCGAACGGCAACGGCGGCTGGATGGAGCGCCAGGCGACCATCGCGCTGGGTGAGAAATGAGAGCCTTGGGGACGACGTACATGATGACGAAACCTGCTCAATTCGGCGGCTACGCGTTCCGGCTCTTCGCCGGCATCCGCCGCGTCGCTGCGGCGGCCCTGGTCCTGACCTGCTTCGGTTTCGCCGTTCCGGCGCTGGCCGCGAGCGTGCTGAAGGACCTGAGCTACCAGGCCCTGCCCGGCGGCAAGATCCAGGTGACCCTCAAGTTCGACGGCGGCGTGCCCGAGCCGAAGGTGTTCACCACCGAGAACCCGCCGCGCATCGCCCTCGACTTCGCCGGCACCAGCAACGCCTGGGACAAGCGCCACGTCGACGTGGGCACCGGCGCGACCGCCGGCATCTCCGCGGTCGAGGCCGGCGGTCGCACCCGCGTGGTGGTCGACCTGTTCCGGCCCTCGAGCTACGACACCAAGGTGGCCGGCGACGCGCTGGTGCTGACCGTCGGCAACGGCATGACCGGCGCCGCCGCGGCGAACGCGGTGACCGAAACCGATCCGACCAAGCTGGTCACCGCCGCGGCGGCCGACGTCTCCAACATCGACTTCCGCCGCGGCCCCTCCGGCGAAGGCCGCGTGATCGTCAGCTTCAGCGGCCCCGGCGCCAGCGTCGACATGCGCCGGCAGGGCGACCGCGTGGTGGTCGACCTCAGCAACGTCAAGCTGCCCGCCAAGCTGGCGCGGCGCCTCGACGTGCTCGATTTCGCCACGCCGGTGCAGTCGATCGAGACCAGCGCCCGTCCCAACGGCGCGCGCATGGAGATCGCCGTCCGCGGCGACATCGAACCCGCAGCCTACCAGACCGGCACCGAGTACGTCGTCGAGATCGCGCCCAAGAAGACCGAGCAGAAGGCGCTGGGCAAAGGCCAGGAGCCCGTCTACACCGGCAGCCGCGTCACCTTCAACTTCCAGGACATCCCGACGCGCTCGGTGCTGCAACTGCTGGCCGACGTGTCCGGCCTCAACATCGTCGCTTCCGACACCGTTGGCGGCAGCGTCACCCTGCGCCTCGTCAACGTGCCGTGGGACCAGGCGCTCGACGTGGTGCTGCGTGCCAAGGGCCTGGACAAGCGCCGCAACGGCAACATCATCTGGGTGGCGCCGCAGCAGGAGCTGGCCCGCTACGAGCAGGACCTCGCCGAAGCGCGCCTGAAGGCCGAGGACAACGCCGAGCTGGTTTCCGACATCATCCCGATCAGCTACGGCAAGGCCTCCGACATCGCCAAGCTGCTCACCCAGGGCAGCCTCGGCGGCACCGGCGGCGGCGGCGCGCGCCGCGGCTTCCTGTCCACGCGCGGCAGCGTCTCCTTCGACGAGCGCACCAACACCCTGCTGATCAACGACACGCCGGACAAGATCCGTTCCATCCGCGAGCTGGTCGGCACGCTCGACCGCCCGGTGCAGCAGGTGCTGATCGAATCGCGCATCGTGGTCGCGTCCGACGACTTCACCCGCGAGCTGGGCGTCAAGTTCGGCGTGTCGGGCGTGCAGCAGCAGGCGTCGAACGGCCACACCATCGCGATCGGCGGCACGGGCAGCGGCGCCGACAACACCGCCACCAGCGGCGTGGGCGCCGCCGGCAGCCCCGCGCCGGGCGTGTTCCCGCACTCGGGCGTGCCGGTCGGCAACCTCAGCGACCGCCTCAACGTCAACCTGCCGGCGGCCAACCCCACCGGCAGCTTCGGCCTGGCCATCCTCGGCGCCAACTACCTGCTCGACCTCGAGCTGTCGGCGGCGCAGACCGAGGGCCGCGGCGAGGTGATCTCCAGCCCGCGCGTGATCACCGCCAACCAGCAGGAAGCGGTGATCAAGCAGGGCCAGCAGATCGGCTACGTCACCTTCCAGAACTCCGGCGCCGGCGGCGGCAGCGGCGCGGGCACCGCGACCGTGCAGTTCAAGGACGCCGTGCTGGAGCTGCGCGTCACGCCGACCATCACCGCCGACGATCGCGTCTACCTGCAGATCAACGTGAAGAAGGATTCGCTGGCGCAACTGGTGCCGAATCCGGGCGGCGGCTTCGTGCCGCAGATCGACACCCGCGAGATCAACACTTCGGTGCTGGTCGACAACGGCCAGACGGTGGTGCTGGGCGGCATCTACGAGATCACCAAGTCGGAGACGCTGAAGAAGGTGCCCGGCCTCGGCGACATCCCCGGCCTCGGCGTGCTGTTCCGCAACAAGAACCGCACCAACAACAAGGCCGAGCTGCTGATCTTCGTGACGCCGAAGATCCTCGCCGAAAGCCTGAAGTAACCGGCCCGCGCGGCCGCGAAGACCCGCAGGGGCGGCTCGGGCCGCCCCTGCGCTTTTCCGCCCGCTAAACTTCCGCGCACGCCCGCGGTCGAACCGGCGTGAACGACGGAGGTGCTCCGATGGACATGCCGCAGGTCGAACGAGGCGACGCCCTGCGCACGGCGTTTGCGGCGCTGCGCGCCGGCCTGCAGGAGGCGGTGATCGGCCAGGAGACGCTGGTCGAGCGCCTGCTGATCGCGCTGCTGGCCGACGGCCACCTGCTGGTGGAGGGCGCGCCGGGCCTGGCCAAGACCACCGCCGTCAAGGCGCTGGCCGCGCGCATCGAGGCCGACTTCCACCGCATCCAGTTCACCCCCGATCTGCTGCCGGCCGACCTCACCGGCACCGAGATCTTCCGCCCGCAGACCGGTGCCTTCGAGTTCCAGCCCGGCCCGCTGTTCCGCAACCTGGTGCTGGCCGACGAGGTGAACCGCGCGCCGGCCAAGGTGCAATCGGCGCTGCTGGAGGCGATGGGCGAGCGCCAGGTGACCATCGGCCGGCGCACCTGGCCGCTGCCCGAGCTGTTCCTGGTGATGGCGACGCAGAATCCGATCGAGCAGGAAGGCACCTACCCGCTGCCGGAGGCGCAACTCGACCGTTTCCTGATGCACGTGGCGATCGGCTATCCGCAGGCCGCGGCGGAGCGCGAGATCCTGCGCCTCGCCCAGCGCCGCGCGCTGCAGGCGCTGGATGCGCCCGTCGCCGAAAGCCGCCTGCTCACCCAGGCCGACATCTTCGCCGCGCGCCGCGCCGTGCTCGGCCTGCACGTCGCGAGCGGGTTGGAGGAATACGTCGTGCAGCTCGTCCTGGCGACGCGCGCGGCGGGCGCCTACGACGCGCGGCTGCCGCACTGGATCGCCTGGGGCGCCAGCCCGCGCGCGACCATCGCGCTGGACCGCTGCGCGCGCGCGCGCGCCTGGCTGGCCGGCCGCGACTACGCGCTGCC
>NZ_DF970188.1:10771-18695 GCF_000953855.2 Mizugakiibacter sediminis | reverse complement strand
AGCGAAGCCGGCGCGCCCGGCCTCGGCCGGAAGCAGATCGCCATCGTCGCGCTGGCCTCGGCCATCGCCGCACGCCACGCGCCGCTGACCCGCGCGATCGCCGCCGACGCCGCCGCGCATCTCTCCGCCGAGGAGCAGAACGGCGCCCGCGCCGCCGCCGCGATCATGGCGATGAACAACGTCTACTACCGCTTCACCCACCTGGTGAACGACCCCGAGTACGCCACCCTGCGCGCCGGCCTGCGCATGAACGTGATGGCGAATCCGGGCTGCGCCAAAGTCGACTTCGAACTGGCCTCGCTGGCGGTGTCGGCGATCAACGGCTGCGGCGCGTGCATGGAGTCGCACGAGAAGACCCTGCGCAAGCACGAGGTCTCCGCGCAGGCCGTGCAGAGCGCGGTGCGCATCGCCGCCGTGCTGCACGCCGTGGCGGTGACGCTGGAACAGGCGGAAGCCGCGCAGACAGACCTGTCGGCGGCGGCGTGATCGAGACAGAAGCGGAGGTCACGCGCGTGATGCGCCTCCGCACGGCGCCGCATCCTGCGAGTTTCCGGCGCATGAACACCCGCGCCTCGACGCGCAGTCCGTGCCGCGTCTCCTTCTCGACGAGACAAGGGAACGCGAGATAAGGGGCCGAGGCAATCGAATCCGTGGTCGAGTCTACTTGCGTGGGCGCCACGATCCATGCGCCCACGCGACTCGCATCCTGCACCACGCGGTCTTTCCACGGCCGCGACGGTGGTAATGCGATGCCACAGTCCCCGCGCAGCGTGGCCGCGAACCGTACGCAGCATCCGCACCGAGCCTGCTTCCCCGCCGCTCATGCTCGCGGAGCGCGTGATTCCCGCCGGCGGCCCGCCGTGACCATCGGGCGTTGACGCGCGTCGCCCGCGGGTGGTGTGCTGCGGTTTTGCCGCCACGGAGGGACGTCCCGTGCATCACCGCCTTCGCCCGCTCGCCTTCGCCGCGCTCGCCGCCTGCGCGAGCGGCGCCTTCGCCGCCACTCCCAACGACGTGCCGCCGCTCGGCAAGCTGCCGCGCTGGGCGGTGCCGCAGGACTACGCGCTCGACTTCCGCGTCGACCCGCGCCAGACCACCTACACCGGCACGGCGACCATCACCGTCGACCTGAAGCAGCCGGCGGACCATCTGTGGCTGCACGGCCGCGACCTCGACGTGAGCAAGGCGACGATCGCCGACGCGGCCGGCGAGTCGCACCCGGCGCAGTACCGCGCGGTGGCGGAACAGGAGGGCGTCGCCGAGGTGGGCTTCGGCCGCGTGCTCGAACCTGGCCGCTACACGCTGACGATCGCCTTCAGCGCGCCGTTCAACACGCGCCTGGAGGGCCTGTACAAGGTCAGCCACAAGGGCGTGCCGTACGCCGTCACGCAGATGGAGCCGATCAGCGCGCGCTACGCGTTCCCCGGTTTCGACGAGCCGTCGTTCAAGACGCCGTTCAAGCTGAGCGTCAGCGTGCCGCAGGGGCAGGCCGCGGTGGCGAACACCTTGCCGGTGAAGGAGCAGAAGCTGGCCGACGGCTGGACGCGCTACGAGTTCGCGCCGACCCGGCCGCTGCCGACCTACCTGGTCGCCTTCGCCGCCGGCCCGTGGGACGTGGTCAAGGGGCCCGACATCCCGGCGACGCCGTGGCGCGACCACGCCACGCCGCTGTACGGCGTCGCCGCGCAAGGCGAGGGCAGGCGCCTCGAGCGCGCGCTGGCGCAGACGCCGGCGATCGTCACCGCGCTGGAGGACTACTTCGGCTACGGCTACCCGTTCGACAAGGTGGCGCTGGTCGCCGCGCCCGACTTCAGCGCCGGCGCGATGGAGAACCCGGGCCTGGTCACCTTCCGCGACTGGCTGCTGCTGCTCGATCCGAACTCGCCGGCCTACTACGTGCGCGCCTCGTTCAACGTCAGCGCGCACGAGCTGGCGCACCAGTGGTTCGGCGACACCGTGACCATGCCGTGGTGGAACGACATCTGGCTGAACGAGGCGTTCGCCACCTGGATGCAGGGCAAGATCACCCAGCAGCTGCGGCCGTCCTACCGCGCCGACCTCGACCGCATCGAAGGCGCGCAGTACGCGATGGGCAACGACAGCCTGGTCAGCGCGCGGCGCATCCGCCAGCCGATCGAGAACAACGGCGACATCGAGACCGCCTTCGACGGCATCACCTACCAGAAGGGCGCGGCGGTGCTCGGCATGTTCGAGCGCTACGTCGGCGCCGACGTGTTCCAGCAGGGCATCCGCGCCTACGTGCGCGAGCACGCCTTCGGCAACGCCACCGCCGACGACCTGATCGCCGCGCTGGCCAAGGCCTCCGGCAAGGGCGAGCGCTTCGAGCGCGCGATGAAGAGCTTCCTCGACCAGTCCGGCGTGCCGCTGGTGCGGACCGAGCTCGACTGCGATCACGGCAAGCCGGTGCTGCAACTGAAACAGAGCCGCTACCTGCCGCTCGGCTCGCGCGGCGAGACCGACCGCCTGTGGGGCGTGCCGGTGTGCGTGCGCTACGGCGCCGGCGGCGGCACGCAGACGCAGTGCGAGCTGCTGGACCGGCGCGAGGGCCGCATGACCCTGGCCGGCGCGCAGTGCCCGGCGTGGTACATGCCGAACGCCGACGCCGCCGGCTACTACCGCTTCAGCATGCCGCAGGCCGACTTCGACCGCCTGACCGTGGCCATCGGCCGCCTCTCCGACCGCGAGCAGCTCGCCTACGCCGACGCCGTCGACGCCGCGTTCCGCCGCGGCGACCTCGACGCCGCCGCGGTGCTGGCGGCGATGCGCACCCTGGCCGGCTCGAAGACGCGCCAGGTCGCCACCGCGCTGATCCCCGCCGTCACCTGGATCTGGCGCTACGAGGCGCGCAACGACGCCGAACGCAAGCGTCTCGCCGAGGTCACGCGCGAACTGTACCTGCCGCGCCTGCAGGCGCTCGGCTACGAGCGCCGCGCCGGCGAAGCCGACGACGACGCGTTGCTGCGCGGCTCGCTGGCCAGCTTCCTCGGCCTCGAGGTGAAGCTGCCGGAAGTGCGCCAGGCGCTGCTGGCGCAGGCCGACAAGGCGCTGCGCCCGAAGGCCGACGGCCGTCTCGACCTCACCGCCGCCAACCCGGACCTGCTGGGCACGTCGCTCGCGGTCGGCGTGCAGGAGCGCGGCAAGCCGGCGGTCGACGCGCTGCTCGCCGAGCTTGCGCGCAACAGCGAGCCGGCGCAGCGCAACGCCATGCTGGGCGGCGTCGGCGCGGCCACCGATGCCGCGCAGGCCACGCGCGTGCGCGATTTCGCGCTCGATCCCAAGGTCAAGGTCGGCGAGATGGCGATGCTGCTCGGCTCCAGCCGCGACAAGGGCGCCGGCCGCGAGTCGCTGTGGACGTGGTTCACCGCGCACTACGACGCCGTGGTCGCGCGCACCGACAGCTTCGCCGGCGGCGAACTGCCCGCGCTGATCGCGCGCGGCGGCTGCTCGCAGGCCGAGGCCGACCGCCTGCAGGCGTTCTTCCAGCCGCGCCTCGACGAGATCACCGGCGCCGCCCGCGGCCTGGCGCAGACGCGCGAGCAGATCGAGCTGTGCACGGCGCTGCGCGCGAAGCAGGATCCGGCGGCGATATTGCGCTGAGGTAAAACCTTCGGGCACGGCAGGGCGCGGATGGACGCGGATCGGCAGAACGCTGCTCCGCGTTCATCCGCGTCCGAGAAGAATTCCCCGTGTCGAGGCCCATCCCGCCGGCGCGCGGATGCGGTGCCCCTGTTGCTGAGGACGTGCCCCGCGACGGCATGATCGGCGCGCCGCCCGGTACACTGCGCGCGGGCCGATGGGGAGGACCGTCATGCTGCGCAGGCTGGGGATGCTGGTGCTGCTGTTGGGGATGGCCGCGACGGCGCACGCCGCCGACGAAGGCGCGATGCCGCCGCCGCTGCGCGACTGGCAGGGCTGGGTACTGCACGGCCACGAGGCGCGCGCCTGCCCGCTGCTGGCGACGCACGCGGCACGCAGCGACGACGATTTCCAATGCGCCTGGCCGGGCCGGCTCAAGCTCGACGCCGGCAGGGACGCTGCGCGCTTCGCGCTCGCCGTGCGCGTCGATGCCGAATCCTGGATCGCATTGCCCGGCGACGCGCGCGCCTGGCCGCAGGACGTCGAGGTCGACGGCAAGCCCGCGCCGGTGCTGCGTCGCGACGGCGCGCCTGCGCTGCGCCTCGACGCCGGCACGCATGACGTCCGCGGCACGCTGGCCTGGGATACGCGCCCGCCGCGCCTGACGGTGCCGCCGTCGATCGGCTTGGTCGATCTGCGCGTGGACGGCGTGCCGGTCGCCGCACCCGAGCGCAACGACGATCAGTTGACGCTGGGCGCCACCGCGGCCGCGCAGCGCGTGGCCGACGCGCTGTCGCTGCGCGTCTATCGCCGCCTCGCCGACGGCATGCCGCCGGCGCTGGACACGCGGGTCGAACTGCAGATCGCCGGCAGCCCGCGCGAACTGCTGCTGGGGCCGGTGCTGCCCCGGGGTTTCGTCGCCACCGCGCTGGCCGGCGACCTGCCGGCGCGCCTCGAACCCGATGGCCGCCTGCGCGTGCAGCTGCGCCCGGGCCAGTGGACGCTGACGCTGGGCGCGCGCGCCACCGCGCCGCTCGCCGCGGTCGCGCTGAAGCTGCCACCGGCGCCGTGGCCGCGGCAGGAGATCTGGAGCTACGCCGACGATCCCGCGCTGCGCACCGCGCGCGCCGCGGGCGCGCCGAGCGTCGATCCCGGCCAGGCCGGCGTGCCGGACGACTGGCGCGCGCTGCCGGCGTTCGCGATGGACGACGGCGCGCGGCTCAGCGTCGAGCAGCGCGCACGCGGCCGCGCGGGCGCGGCCGCCGAGCACCTCGGCCTGCAGCGCGAGCTGTGGCTCGATTTCGACGGCCGCGGCCTGTACGCGCGCGACCGCCTGCAAGGGCCGCTGGCCGGCACCGACCGCCTCGACGTCGGCGCGCCGTGGACGCTGCTGCGCGCCGCGCAGGACGACACGCCGCTGCTGGTCACGCACGGCGCATCGAAGGGCCTCACCGGCGTCGAAGTGCGCGCCGCCGATCTCGACCTCGTCGCCGGCCTGCGCCTGCCGACGCGCGGCGGCCGCGTGCCGGCCACCGGCTGGCAGCGCACGCTGGACGGCGTCGAGGCGATCCTGCACCTGCCGTACGGCTATCGCCTGCTCGGCGCGCCGGGCGCGGACCGCTCGCCGGACAGCTGGGTGGCGCAGTGGAGCCTGCTCGACCTGTTCGTGGTCGCGCTGATCGCGCTGCTGGCCGGACGCCTGCTCGGCTGGCCGTGGGCGCTGGTCGCGCTCGGCTTCCTCGCGCTGTCGCAGCACGAGTTCGGCGCGCCGCGCTGGACGCTGGCGCTGGCGGTCGCGCTGCTGCTGGTGGTGCGCGCGCTGCCGGAAGGGCGGCTGCGCACGGCCGGCCGCGTCGGCGGCGTCGCCATGCTGGCGCTGGCGGCGCTGTGGACGCTGCCGTTCGCCGCGGTGCAGTTGCGCGACGTGCTGCATCCGCAACTCGAAGGCGACGCGCTGACGGCGCTGCCGGTGCCGTATGCGGCGAAGCAGGAAGCCGCGACCGCCGAGCGCGAGGCGCGCGTGCAGTACGCGCCCGCAGCGCCGAAGGTCTTGCCGTCGCGGCCCCCGGTTTCCGTGACGGCGGAGGCGGTGTCGGCGCCCGCGCCGGCGCCCGAAAACAAGTCCGGTCTGCAGACCATCGCGGTGACCGGCTCCTTCCTGTCGCCGTCCGAACTCGCGCTGCAGACTCCTTACGCCCCCGGCAGCGTCGTGCAGGCCGGCCCCGGCGAACCGGCGTGGCGCATCGGTCGCGCCTATCGCCTCGGCTGGGACGGCCCGGTCGACGCCGGGCAGAGCGTGCGCCTGGTGATCGCGCCGCCGTGGCTGACGCGCGCGCTGCGCGTGCTGATGATCGGCTTGTTGGTGGCGCTGCTGGCGCGCATCGCGCAGGGGGCAGGCGGATCCGGCAGGGCGGCGCTGCGCTGGCGTGGCGCGGGTGCCGCCGCGCTGCTTGCGCTGGCGGTGCTGGCGCCAGTCGCGCACGCGGACGATCTGCCGACGCCGCAGTTGCTGGAGCAGTTGCGCCAGCGCCTGCTGGAAGCGCCGAAGTGCGCGCCCGCCTGCGCCGCGCTGCCGCGGGCGCAGCTCGCGGCGGACGGCGACCAGGTGACGCTGAGCCTCGACGCCGCTGCCGGCGCGGCGATCGCACTGCCGCTGCCGGCGCCGGATGCGGCACTGACGCTGATTGCGGTCGCCGTCGACGGCAAACCGGCCGACGCGCTGGCGCGCCGCGAGGGCGCGCTGTGGCTGCCGCTGACGCGCGGCGTGCATCGCGTCGTGCTGGGTTTCCGCGCCGGCGCGGCCGACAGCGCCACACTGAGCTTCCCGCTGATGCCGGCGCGCGTGCAGTTCGCCGGCCGCGGCTGGGCGGTGTCGGGCCTCGACGGCACGCGCCCGTTGGGCGACGCGCTGACGCTCTCGCGCGTGCGCGCCGCGCCGGTGAACGGCACCGTCGCCGCGCCGACGCAGGCATTCCCGCCATATGTGCGGGTGACGCGCGATCTGCTCTTCGGCCTCGACTGGACCGTGCGCACGCGCGTCGAACGCATCGCGCCGGCGTCGGGCGGCTTCGACGTGGCCGTGCCGCTGCTGCCCGGCGAGCACGTGCAGGACGAAAACCTGAAGGTGCAGGGCGGCCGCGTCAGCGTCGCCTTCGCCGGGGACGCCAACCAGGTGTCGTGGGACAGCCGTCTCGATGCGCGCGCCGCGCTCGCGCTGACCGCGCCCACGCTGGACGAGCGCGCGGAGGTCTGGCGCGTCGCCAGCGCGCCGCTGTGGCATGCGGCGTTTTCCGGCGTGCCGGAGAGCGCGCCCGACGCGGGCGACTTCGCCCACGTGTTCCGCCCGCTGCCGGGCGAGACGCTGAAGATCGCGCTGGCGCGCCCGCAAGCGGTGCAGGGCGACAGCCTCGCCTTCGACCGCGTCGCCGTCACCGCCGCGCTGGGCGAACGCGCGATGGAGACGACGCTCGGCCTGGCCGCGCGCAGCACGCAGGGCGGCGAGCACGCGATCGCGCTGCCGCGCGACGCCGTGCTGCTGTCGGCGACGCGCGACGGCCAGACGTTGCCGCTGGCGCTGCACGACGGCCGCGTCAGCCTGCCGCTGCTGCCCGGTTCGCACGCCTACGAGCTGCGCCTGCGACAGGATGCCGACGCGGCGTGGCGCGCGCGCACGCCCTTGTTCGACCTCGGCGTGCCGGCCGCCAACATCGAGCTCGCGCTCGACCTGCCGCGGAGCCGCTGGGTGCTGTGGACCTGGGGCCCGCAAGCCGGGCCGGCGGTGCTGTACTGGTCGCAGCTCGCCGTGCTGCTGCTGGCGGCGTGGCTGCTGGCGCGCTTCGCGCCGACGCCGCTGCGCCTGCGGCACTGGCTGCTGCTGGGGCTCGGCTTCTCCACCTTCGCCTGGAGCGCGTTCGCGCTGGTCGCGTCGTGGCTGATCTGCCTTGGTCTGCGCGCGCGCCGCGCGCCCGCCGAGCGCGTGTTCAACCTGGTGCAGCTCGGTCTCGCCGCGCTGTCGCTGATCGCGCTGGCGGTGCTGGTGTCGGCGGTGCCGCACGGCCTGCTCGGCCTGCCGGACATGCACGTCGCCGGCAACGGCTCGACGGCGTGGGCGCTGCGCTGGTTCGCCGACCGCGGCGCCGGCGCGCTGCCGCGCGCCGGCGCCTTCAGCCTGCCGCTGTGGGCGTACAAGCTGGCGATGCTGGCCTGGGCGCTGTGGCTGGCCAACGCGCTGATCGGCTGGTTGCGCTGGGCGTTCGGCGCGTGGACGCAGGGCGGTTACTGGCGGAGCCGGCCGCGACGCGCCGCGGCGGCGGAAATGCCGAAGCCG
>NZ_DF970188.1:0-10637 GCF_000953855.2 Mizugakiibacter sediminis | reverse complement strand
GAGGCCGAACTGCTGCTGGCGCACGCGCTGGGCAAGCCGCGCGCCTGGCTGTACGCGCACGCCGGCGACGCGGTGGACGAGGCCGCGCAGGCGGTTTTCGCCGCGCTGCTGGCGCGCCGCCTCGCCGGCGAGCCGGTCGCCTATCTCGTCGGCAGGCGCGGCTTTTGGTCGCTGGAACTCGAGGTGACGCCGGCGACGCTGATCCCGCGTGCCGAGACCGAACGCCTGGTCGAGCTGGCGCTGGCGCGGCTGCCTGCCGACGCCGCGGCGCGCGTCGCCGATCTCGGCACCGGCAGCGGCGCGATCGCGCTGGCGATCGCGCGCGAGCGGCCGCGCGCGCGCGTCGTCGCCACCGACGCCAGCGCCGAGGCCCTGGCGGTGGCGCGGCGCAACGCGGCGCGGCTCGGCCTCGGCAACGTCGTCTTCGCGCAGGGCGACTGGTGCGCGGCGCTGGGCGAGGCGCGCGACTTCGATCTGATCGTCTCCAACCCGCCGTACATCGCCGCCGGCGATCCGCATCTCGGCGAGGGCGACCTGCGGTTCGAGCCGGCCGCCGCGCTCGCCTCCGGCGCCGACGGCCTCGACGCCATCCGCCGCATCGTGCGCGACGCGCGCGCGCACCTGCGTCCCGGCGGCGGGCTGCTGTTCGAACACGGCTACCGGCAGGGCGCGGCGGTGCGCGCGCTGCTCGCCGCGGCCGGCTACCGCGAAGTGTTCAGCGCGCGCGATCTGGAAGGACGCGAGCGCGTCAGTGGCGGCAGCATATGACGTGACGTCTCCACTGTAGTGCGTCGCCCGGGTTGCAATGCGTGGGGGGGTAATTTCTCCGTGCTGACCGCTCTGTGGTCATGCGCATGCGTCGCACAAGGGGAGAAATCATGCTCAAAATAATGGCGAGGTACGGCGTCCTCGGCGCCGTGTGTTTGGCGGGTTGCGCTACGCAGTCGCCGATTACGTCAATCGGCAATGATCTTTATATGGTGGCGGGAAGGAACGCGACAATCTTCGGCTCGGAAGGAGAAAAGATCGCAGAGTTGATGGGGAAGGCCAATGCCTTCTGTGCGCAGAGGGGAGGCACAGCAGAGTTGGCTCAGGCGAGCGGAAATGAAGCGAAGGCTGGGACGGCCGTGGTGGGTCATGGCCCCAATGGTTTTATCGGCGCGCATCCGGCGACCACGGCATCAGCCACCATCACGTTTCGTTGCGTGAATACCAGCAAGTAGGGCGCTGCATGTGTGCCGACGAGACGTACCGTCGGCACACGCCTATGAGACTTATCATGCATGGGGCGGCCTTGGCCCGTCGTACGTAGCCATCGGCAAAAGCGAGTGTGGGCCAAGGCCCGCCCTGCCCCATCCCGCGGCGCGCTGCGTCAGTCGCGCTCGTCCGGCCAGTCCATGCGGCTGAGGATGTCGCACAGTTCGGCGACGCGGCCTTGCGGCGGGTGTTCGAGGATTTCCCCCATGGCGTCGTCGCTGCTCAGCCAGGTGCAGGCTTCGAGCAGCTCGCCGTAGGTGGCGCCGGTGGCGATCAGGTCGAGCAGGATCGCGTCATCGAGTTCGCCGACGATCTCGAAGACCTCGTCGCGGGTGAGCGTGTCCATGGGACCTCCGCAGCGTGCGGCATCCAGCGATGCCTCGGTGCAGCATCGCGCGTCGGCGCCGGCGCGGTTTGACGACGATCAAAGGGAACGAACGTCGGCCGCGCACGGGCACATGCGTGCCGCGCGCCCCGGCGCGGACCCGCGGTGACGCAGGTTCAGCCCACCGCGCCGCGCGGCGCGGCGGCGGGCGCGAACTGCGGAAAGCGCTTGAGCACGGCGGCGCGGATGCCGGCGATGTCGAGCCCGGCGATCGCCAGCACTTCCTCGCGGCTGCCGTGCTCGAGGTAGCGGTCGGCCAGGCCGATGTGCAGGATCGGCACGACGACGCCGTGCGCGGCCAGCAGTTCGGCGACGCCGCTGCCGGCGCCGCCGGCGACGGCGTTTTCCTCGACGGTGACCAGCGCCGCGTGGCTACGCGCCATCTCCAGCACCAGCGCCTCGTCCAGCGGCTTGACGAAGCGCATGTTGACCAGCGTGGCGTCCAGTTCGCCGGCGACGGCCGCCGACGGCGCCACCATGCTGCCGAAGGCGAGGATGGCGAGGCGGCGGCCGCGGCGGCGCAGCTCGGCCTTGCCGATCGGCAGTTCGGTCAGCTCGGGCTGCAGGGCGACGCCCGGGCCGGTGCCGCGCGGATAGCGCACGGCGGCGGGGCCGGGGTAGCGGAAGCCGGTGGTCAGCATCTGCCGGCATTCGTTCTCGTCGGCCGGCGCCATCACCACCATGTTGGGGATGCAGCGCAGGTAGCTGAGGTCGAAACTGCCGGCGTGGGTGGCGCCGTCCGGACCGACCAGGCCGGCGCGGTCGATGGCGAACAGCACGTCGAGGTTCTGCAGGGCGACGTCGTGGATCAGCTGGTCGTAGGCGCGCTGCAGGAAGGTGGAATAGATCGCCACCACCGGCTTGGCGCCTTCGCAGGCCATGCCGGCGGCCAGCGTCACCGCATGCTGCTCGGCGATGGCGACGTCGAAATAGCGCTGCGGGAACTGCTGCGAGAAGCGCACCAGGCCGGAGCCTTCGCGCATCGCCGGGGTGATGCCCAGCAGGCGCTCGTCGGCGGCGGCCATGTCGCACAGCCAGTCGCCGAAGATCTCGGTGTAGGTGAGCCTGGCGCCGCCGGCCTTCTTCACCACGCCCTTGCCGGGGTCGAACGGGCCGACCGCGTGGTACTCGATCTGCTCGCGTTCGGCGGGCGGGTAGCCCTTGCCCTTGGTGGTGACGACATGCAGCAGTTGCGGCCCCTTGAGGTCCTTGACCGTGCGCAGCGACTGCAGCAGCAGCGGCAGGTCGTGGCCGTCGATCGGGCCGGTGTAGTGGAAGCCCAGTTCCTCGAACAGCGTGGAGGGCACGAACATGCCCTTGGCATGCTCCTCCCAGCGCTTGACGAAGCGCCAGGCGACGCCGCCCTTCGGCATGGCGCGCTTGGCGCGCTCGCGCAGCGCGTTCAGCGTACGGCTGGCCATCAGCCGCGCCAGCATCTTGGTCAGCGCGCCGACGTTCTCGCTGATCGACATGCCGTTGTCGTTCAGGATCACCAGCAGGTCGGGCTCGACGTCGCCGCCGTGGTTCAGCGCCTCGAAGGCCATGCCGGCGGTCATCGCGCCGTCGCCGATCACGGCGACGATCTTGCGCGGGTCGCCCTTGCGCTGCGCGGCGATCGCCATGCCCAGCGCGGCCGAGATCGAGGTGGACGAGTGGCCGACGCCGAAGGTGTCGTACTCGCTCTCGTCGCGCTTGGGGAACGGCGCCAGGCCGTCCTTCTTCTTGATCGTGGTGATGCGATCGCGGCGGCCGGTGAGGATCTTGTGCGGGTAGCACTGGTGGCCGACGTCCCAGACGATGCGGTCGTGCGGCGTGTCGTACAGGTATTGCAGGGCCACCGTCAGCTCGACCACGCCCAGCCCGGCGCCGAAGTGGCCGCCGGAGGTGGCCACCGATTCGATCAGGTATTCGCGCAGCTCCCGCGCCAGCTCGGGCAATTCGGCTTCGGGCAGGCGCTTCAAGTCGGCGGGCGAAGCGACGTTCGCCAGGCGCGGATAACGGGCGGGGTCGATCATCGGCCTATTGTCCGACGGCGGCGGAAGCGCGGCAATGGCGGCGAAGGGGCGGCACGGCGCCATTGCCCGGTCTCGCCGCCGCCGTTCAGGCGGCGGCACGGCCGCGCCGTCGCCCGAACCGCTCAGCCCAGCGTATCGAGGCGCCGCTTCAGCGCCTGGCGGATGCGGATGTGGCGGCCGGCCTGGTGCGCCTCCTTCAGGCGCCGCGCGTGCGCGGCCAGCAGGTCGCCGCGGGTGAGGATGCCGACCATGCGCTGCGGCGGATCGCGGCTGACCACGATCAGGCGGCCGACGTTTTCCGCGACCATGTGGTCGGCGGCCTCGCGCAGCGAGTGGTCCTCGCGCACCACGATCGGCTCGCGCCTGATCAGCTCGCCGATGCGGCGCAGCTCCGGCTGGCCCGGGTCGAGCAGGTCGCGGCGCGTGACCACGCCGCGCACGCGGCCTTGGTCGTCCAGCACCGGATAACCCTGGTGCTGCGCCTCCGCCTTGCCGGAGTTCAGCCAGCGCCGCACCTCGCCCAGTTCGTCCGCGGTGTGCAGCGAGACGACGTCGCGCGTGCAGGCCTTGCCGGCGGTGACCTGCTCGAGGAAGTCGGCCGCGTACTCGCTGGGCACGCGCACGCCGCGGCGCGCGATCTTCTCGGTCATGATCGTGTTGCGCATCAGCAGCGCCGAGATCAGGTAGGCCGCGGCGCAGCCGCCCAGCAGCGGCAGCAGGCCGAACGGCTGCTGCGTGGTCTCGAAGGCGAACACGATCGTCGCCAGCAGCGCGCGCGAGGCGCCGGCGAAGATCGCCGCCATGCCGACCAGGCCGGCGATGCGCGGGTCGATGCCGAGCCGCGGCGCCCACGCCGCCAGCAGCATGCCGGCCAGCGCGCCCAGCGCGCCGCCGATGGTGAACAGCGGCGCCAGCGTGCCGCCCGAGGTGCCGCTGCCCAGCGCGATCGACCACGACAGGAACTTCAGCACGCACAGCGAGGCCAGCGCGGCCATGCCGAGGTGGCCGGCGACGATCGCCTCGATGTTGGTGTAGCCGACGCCCATGGTCGTCGGCGCGAAGTAGCCGATCACGCCGACGGCGAGGCCGCCGATCGCCGGCCACCACATCCAGTGGATCGGCAGCTTCTCGAACGCGTCCTCGATGCCGTAGACGATGCGGGTGACGCCGACGCTGACCAAGCCGATCAGCGCGCCCAGCGCGATGTAGCAGGCCAGCGCGGCGCCGCCCGGCTCGCTGACGCCGGGCATCGGGAACACCGGCGCGGAGCCGACCAGCGCGTAGCGCACGCCGGTGGCGGTGACCGCGGCCAGCGCCACCGGGATCAGCGAGCGCGGCTTCAGCTCGAACAACAGCAGTTCGACGGCGAGGATCAGCGCCGACACCGGCGAGCCGAACACCGCGGCCATGCCGGCGGCGGCGCCGGCGGCGAGCAGCGTCTTGCGCTCGACCGCGGTGACGTGCAGCAACTGGCCGAGGAACGAACCCATCGCGCCGCCGGTGGCGATGATCGGGCCCTCGGCGCCGAACGGGCCGCCGGTGCCGATGGCGATCGCCGAGGAGACCGGCTTCAGGAAGGTGATGCGCGGCGCGATCTTCGATTCGTTCAGCAGCACCTGCTCCATCGCCTCGGGGATGCCGTGGCCGCGGATCGCCTGCGAGCCGTAGCGCGCCATCGCGCCGACGATCAGGCCGCCGGCCACCGGCACCAGGATCACCCAGGCGCCGAGGTGGTGGCCGGCGGGCGAGACGAAGTCGACCGACCAGCGGCCGTAGAAGGCGAGGTTGGTCACCAGGCCGATCAGCGCGGTCAACACCTGCGCGATCAGCGCGGCGCCGGCAGCGATCACGACGGCGACGGCGGTGATCAGCAGCACGCGGCGGTCGACCAGGGTGGAGCGGCGCGGCATGCGCGCGGCGTCCAGCACCAGGCCGAGCGACGGCGCGAACGGCAGGGCGTCGGTGCTGCCTTCGGTGCGCACGCTGGGGTGGGCCATCTCCTCGCTGCGGGGCGTGTTCATGGTTTTCCGGTCCGGGATCGCGGCAGGGGAACGCAACAGGGTAACGCCGCGGCGCCGCGCGCGCCAAACGGCGCCGCGCCACGACGGCAGCTCTTCCTGGCGGATTTGCGCCCGCGCGGGCATGACGGCGTTCACGCGCCGCGCGCGGGGCTCAGGTCGGCCGGCGGTCGCGCGGCAGGTGGTTGACCAGGAATTCCATCTGGTCGGCGAGGATGTTGCGGTTGGAGAGGATCAGGTGCTCGACCCAGCTCGGCCGGTACGGCACGGCCAGCAGCGGCATATGCGCCTGCTGCGGCGTGCGCCCGCCCTTGCGGATGTTGCAGGCGAGGCAGGCGGTGACCACGTTCTCCCAGATGTCGCGCCCGCCTTTCGACAGCGGCACCACGTGGTCGCGGGTCAGCTCGCTGCGCACGTAATGGGTGCCGCAGTACAGGCAGATGTGGCGGTCGCGCGCGAACAGCGCGGCGTTGGTCAGGGCGGGCGAGGGATCCAGCGCGTGCTCGCGGCAATGGCCGGTGCTGGCGACGATCGGGTGCAGCTCGATCGTGCTCTGCAGGCCGGTTTCGCGGCTGGTGCCGCCGTGGATGGTCAGGCAGGGATCGCCCAGCGTCCACGCCACCGCGCCCCGCACGTACAGGCAGACCGCGTCCTGCCAGCTCATCCAGTCGAGGATGCGCCCGGTCGAATCGAGCGACAGTACGCGGGTGCTGTGGATGTCAGCCATTCTGCGTGGCTCGACGACCAGCATGCATGCCTCCAGTGGAAACCGGCCCGGCCGGCGATCCTGCCGCGATTGCTCCCTGGAACCGGCCCAGCATAGAACAAAATTTTGACGGCAGGAAAATCCTCCGCCGGCGGGACGGCGCGGGAATGCGGCGGGGAACGGGTCGTGGCGGAGCCGGTCCGGACCTACTTCACCGCCTTGGCGAGGCGCAGCAGGTCGACGCCGAAGCCGTGCTTCTCGTACAGCCCGCGGGCGCGCTCGTTGCCGGGAAATGCGGCCAGCGTGACCAGTTTGCAATGGTGTTCGCGCGCCCACGCGTCGGCGTAGGCTAGCAGGGCGCGGCCGATGCCCTGGCCTTCGCGGCTGGGCGCGACGGCGAGGTCGGAGATATGGCAGTTCGGCTGGCCGGTGAAGAAGTCGACCACCTTCTGCAGGTGCAGGAAACCGACGCGCTCGCCGTCGTCGTCCTCGGCGACGAACATGTAGGAATTGGGCGGCTGTTCGCGCAGGTGCCGCTCGATGTCGCGGCGGATGCCGGCGGTGGTTTCGCCGCGCTTGCGCCAGGCCGGCAGTTCGAAGCCGGTGAAGCGCTCGGCCAAGCCGAGGATGAAGGCGTCGTCCTCGGCTTCGGCGAGGCGGATGCGGATGGGCGCGTCGGTCATCGTGGATCCCCGCGTGGCGTGCGTGAGGGTCGTATGCGTTCGCGCTGCGTTTCTTACCCGAGCCGGCGGCGGAAGGGAAGGGGCGGCAGCGCTGCCGCCGCCCGCGCGCCGCTCAGCCGAACTGCGCGTCGGGCATGGCCAGCAGGCTGTCTGCGCCGGCTTCGATCGCCGCGCGGTGCGCGCGCGTGCGCGGCAGCAGGCGGGCGAAGTAGAAGCGCGCCGTGTGGCGCTTGGCGGCCTTGAAGCCGGCATCCTGCGCGGACGCCTCGGCGGCGGCCACGCTCTTCGCCCAGACGTAGGCGAGGGCGACGTAGCCGGAGTAGAAGAGGTAGTCCACCGCCGCCGCGCCGACCTCCTCCGGGTTCTCCATCGCGCGTTTGCCGAGCGCCATGGTCAGGTCGCCCCATTCCTTGGCGGCCACCGCCAGCGGGCCGATGAATTCGGCCAGCGCGGCGTCCTTGGCGCGCGCCTGGCAGAACGCGCTGATCTCCTCGAGGAAGTGGCGCAGGCCGGCGCCCTGCTGCTGCATGATCTTGCGGCCCAGCAGGTCCAGCGCCTGGATCTGCGTGGTGCCCTCGTAGATGGTGGTGATGCGCGCGTCGCGGGCGAACTGCTCCATGCCGTTCTCGGCGATGTAGCCGTGGCCGCCGTAGATCTGCAGGGCGTGGTTGGTGCACTCCACCGCGGCTTCGGTCAGCATGCCCTTGACGATCGGCGTCAGGAACGACACCAGCTCCTCGGCGCGCCTGCGTTCGGCCTCGTCGGCGGCGTGGTGCTGGATGTCGACCAGCGCGTAGGCGTACACCCCCAGCGCGCGGCCGCCCTCCGAGAACGCCTTCTGCGTCAGCAGCATGCGCCGCACGTCGGGATGCACGATCAGCGGATCGGCCGGCTTGTCGGGGTACTTGGCGCCGGACAGGGCGCGCATCTGCAGGCGCTCGCGCGCGTAGGCCAGCGCGCTCTGGTAGGCGCGCTCGATCAGCGCCTGGCCCTGCAGGCCGACGGCGAGGCGTGCCGTGTTCATCATGGTGAACATCGCCGCGAGGCCGCGGTGCGGCTGGCCGACCAGATAGCCTTCCGCGCCGTCGAAGTTCATCACGCAGGTGGCCGAGCCCTTGATGCCCATCTTGTGCTCGATCGCGCCGCAGGCCAGCGCATTGCGCGTGCCCATGCTGCCGTCGCGCGCGACCTTGAACTTCGGCACCACGAACAGCGAGATGCCCTTGGTGCCGGCCGGCGCGTCCGGCAGGCGCGCCAGCACCAGGTGGACGATGTTTTCGGTGAAGTCGTGTTCGCCGGCGGTGATGAAGATCTTGGTGCCGGTGATGCGGTAGACGCCGTCGCCGGCCGGTTCCGCGCGCGTCTTCAGCAGGCCGAGGTCGGTGCCGCAGTGCGGCTCGGTCAGGCACATCGTGCCGGTCCAGCGGCCCTCGACGATCGGCTTCAGGAACGCCTGCTGCTGCCACGGCTCGCCGTGTTGCTTCAGCGCCTCGGTGGCGCCGTGCGAGAGCAGCGGATAGGTGCCCCAGGCGAGATTGGCCGAGTCGATCATCTCCTTGACCAGCGCGCCCATGCTCTCCGGCAGGCCCTGGCCGCCGAACTCGGCCGGCGCGGTCAGGCCGGACCAGCCGCCGCCGACGAACTGCTCGTAGGCCTGCTTGAAGCCGCGCGGCGTGGCGACGCTCGCCGTGGCCTGGTCGTAGCGGCAGCCTTCCTGGTCGCCGACCGCGTTCAGCGGCGCCAGCACCTGCTCGCACAGCCGGGCGGCTTCCTCCAGCACGGCGTCGATCACGTCGCGGGTGGCGGACTCGCAGCCGGGCAGGCGCGCGTACAGCGTTTCGGCGCCGAGGAAGTCGTACAGCGCGAAACGCATGTCGGCCAGCGGTGCGGTGTAGGTGCTCATGATGTTTCCTGTCAGCGGTAGACGCCGGCGAGGCCGGGCACGGGCGACAGCCAGCCCTTGCTCTGCAGCGGCATGGTGGTGGTGTGCCGGTCGGTCTTGCCGACGCGGATCTCGCCGGCCAGCGCGTAGGCCACGCTCTCGCCCTTCAGCGTCGCCGCGGCGCCGGCGGCGGGGCGCAGGCGCATCTCGACGACGTCGGCGGACAGCGGCGGGATGTCCAGCGCCGGGCTGGCGTCCAGCGTGCCGGCGAGCTGCCCGGCGACGCGCAGCTCGACGCGCACGTTGCCGACATGCATCGCCGCGAAGCTCTGGTTCTGGACGCGCAACACGATGTTCCAGTCGCCGTCGCCTTCCACGCGCAGTTGCTGCACGCTCGCCGCCGGCGGTTGCAGCGGGCGGGTCTCGGCGCAGCCGGCGAGCAGGACGGCCAGGAAGGCAACCGACAGCAACGATGCGATCAGCCTGGTCATGGGCGTGCCTCGAACGGTCGTTTGAATGGTAGCGTACCCGCGGCGGCGGCGCGCGTCAGCCCGGTACTGCGGCGAAGCGCGCGCGGAACGCGGCCGCCGGCAGCGTGGCGAGGATGCGGCCGTCCTCGATCAGCGCCACTTCCTCGGCCAGCGCGGTCACCTCGTCGGCCTGGTGGCTGACCAGCAGGGTCGGCACGCGCAGCTCGCGCTTCAGCCCGGCGAGATAGTGCAGCACCTCGGCGCGCGCCTCGCGGTGCAGGCCGGACAGCGGTTCGTCCAGCAGCAGCGCCACCGGCTGCGCCAGCAGCGCGCGGCCGATCGCCACGCGTCGCGCCTCGCCGCCGGACAGCGACTCCGGGCGGCGCGCCAGCAGCGCGCCCAGGCCGAGCAGCGCGATCACCGCATCGAACTCGGCGACGCGGCTGCGCGCGCGGGCGTGGCGCGCGCCGTACAGCAGGTTGTCGCGCACCGACAGGTGCGGGAACAGGCGCAGGTCCTGGAACACCACGCCGAGGCCGCGCGCGGCCGGCGGCAGGTCGATGCCGGCGGCGCGATCGAACAGCACGTGGCCGTCCAGCGCGATGCGGCCGCGCGCGGGCGCGATCAGCCCGGCCAGCGCGTGCAGCAGGGTGGTCTTGCCGCTGCCGGACGGGCCGAACAGCGCCAGCGCGCGCGCCCGGGACGCGATCGCCGTCTCCAGCGCGAAGCCGTCGCGCGCGAGCGCGATGTCGATGTCGATCATGGCCGCCGCCCTTCGCGCTGCAGCACCGCCGCGCCCAGCGTCGCCGCGAACGCCACCGCCACCGCCACCCACACCAGCCGCGCGGCGTCGGCCTCGCCGCCCGGCACGCTGAGGAATTCGTAGATCGCCACCGCCAGCGTGCGCGACTGGCCGGGGATGCTGGCGACGAAGGTGATGGTGGCGCCGAACTCGCCGAATGCGCGCGCGAAGGCGAGCACGCAGCCGGCGATCAGCCCGCGCGCCGCCAGCGGCAGGGTCACGCCGGCGAAGATGCGCCACGGCGGCGCGCCCAGCGTCGCCGCGGCCTGCTCGTAGCGGCGGTCGACCTGATCGAAGGCGGTGCGCAGCGACACCACCAGCAGCGGCAGGCCCATCACCGCGGCGGCGATCGCCGCGCCGGTCCAGCGGAAGGCGACGCTGACGCCGAGCGCGTCCAGCACGCGGCCGAGCGGGCCCGC
>NZ_DF970187.1 GCF_000953855.2 Mizugakiibacter sediminis | reverse complement strand
CGCACGGTCGGCGCCGGCGTCGTCGCCAAGATCATCAAGTAACGCGGACAGTACGACGGGGGCGGCGAGAAGCCGCCTCCGGACCGGCCGCACAACGCTCTTTAACGATTCAGGACACGGTTATGGCGAACCAGAAGATTCGCATTCGGTTGAAGGCCTTCGATCACCGGCTGATCGATCGCTCCGCGAGCGAGATCGTCGAGACGGCGAAGCGCACGGGCGCGCAGGTGCGCGGCCCGATTCCGCTGCCCACCAAGATCGAGCGCTACACCATCCTGGTGTCGCCGCACGCCGACAAGGATGCCCGCGACCAGTACGAGACGCGCACCCACAAGCGCGTGCTCGACATCGTGGACCCGAACGACAAGACCGTGGACGCGCTGATGAAGCTCGATCTCGCCGCCGGCGTGGACGTGCAGATCAAGCTGGGCTGAGCGCCTGACAGGATACGACGATGAGTATCGGACTGGTTGGCCGCAAGTGCGGCATGAGCCGGCTCTTCACCGAAGACGGCCGCTCGGTGCCGGTGACGCTGATCGAGGCGACGCCGAACCGCGTGACCCAGGTGAAGACCGAGGACAACGACGGCTACACCGCCGTGCAGGTCACCGCGGGCGCCAAGCGCGCTTCGCTGCTGACCAAGCCGGTGAAGGGCCATTACGCCAAGGCCAGGGTCGAGCCGGGCCGCGGCCTGTGGGAGTTCCGCGTCGCCGCCGCCGAAGCCGGCAAGTACGCGGTCGGCGCCGAGATCAAGGCCGAGGACGTGTTCCGCGTCGGCCAGAAGGTCGACGTGGCCGGTGTCACCAAGGGCAAGGGCTTCCAGGGCACGATCAAGCGTCACAACTTCACCATGGGCGACGCGTCGCACGGCAACTCGCTGTCGCATCGCGCGCCGGGCTCGATCGGCCAGCGCCAGACCCCGGGGCGCGTGTTCCCGGGCAAGAAGATGGCCGGCCACATGGGCAGCGTGCGCCAGTCCGCGGTGAATCTGGAAGTGGTGAAGGTCGACGCCGAGCGCCACCTGATCGCGGTGAAGGGCGCGGTGCCGGGCGCGACCGGCGGCGACGTGATCATCCGCCCGGCGGCCAAGGCCTGAGGAGCGACGCCATGGAACTGAATGTCATCGGCGCCAAGCCCATGAAGGTTTCCGACGAGGTGTTCGGCGGCGAGTTCCGCGAGAACCTCGTGCACCAGGTCGTGACGGCCTACCGCAACGCGGGCCGCGCCGGCACCAAGGCGCAGCTCTCGCACAGCGAGGTGTCCGGCACGACCAAGAAGTTCAAGAAGCAGAAGGGTGGCGGCGCCCGCCACGGCGACTACCGCGCGCCGATCTTCGTCGGCGGCTCGCGCGCCTTCGCGGCGAAGCCGCGCGACTTCTCGCAGAAGGTCAACCGCAAGATGTACCGCGGCGCGATGCGTTCGATCCTGGCCGAGCTGAACCGCCAGGGCCGCCTGAAGGTGGTGGACGCGTTCGACGTCGAGCAGCCGAAGACGAAGGCGCTGGTCGCCCGTCTGAAGGAGCTCGAGGTCGGTCGCACCGTGATCGTTTCCGAAGGCGTCAGCGAGAACCTGTATCTCGCCGCGCGCAACAACCCGCAGGTCCTCGAAGTGGTGGACGTCCACGGCATCAGCCCGGTTTCGCTGGTGCGCGCCGACCACGTCGTGATGACCGTCGATGCGGCGAAGAAGGTCGAGGAGTGGCTGGCATGAGCAACGAACGCATCCTTAGCGTGCTGCGCGCGCCGCGCATCTCCGAGAAGAGCGCACGCATCGCCGAGACCAGCCAGTACGTGTTCGAGGTGGCCGCCGAGGCCACCAAGGCCGACGTCAAGACCGCGGTGGAGCAGCTGTTCGACGTCAAGGTCGAGGCGGTCAACCTGGTCAACGTCAAGGGCAAGGTCAAGTCGTTCCGCTTTCGCCCCGGCACCCGCGCCGGGCTGCGCAAGGCTTACGTGCGGCTTGCCGAGGGCCAGACCATCGACGTGATGGCCAAGGCCTGAGCCAGGAGCGGATTCCCAATGGCACTGATCACTCTCAAGCCAACCTCCCCGGGGCGCCGCGCCATGGTGCGCGTGGCCACGCCGGAGCTGCATAAGGGCGCGCCGTACGCGCCGCTGACCGAAGCGCAGTCCAAGACCGGCGGCCGCAACCATTTCGGCCGCATCACCACGCGCCATCGCGGCGGCGGCCACAAGCAGCACTACCGCCTGATCGACTTCAAGCGCGACAAGGAAGGCATCGCCTGCCGCGTCGAGCGCCTGGAGTACGACCCGAACCGCACCGCGCACATCGCGCTGGTGTGCTACGTCGACGGCGAGCGCCGCTACATCATCGCCCCCAAGGGCATCCAGGTGGGCGACCAGCTGATCGCCGGCCGCGACGTGCCGATCAAGGTCGGCAACGCGCTGCCGCTGCGCAACATCCCGGTCGGCACCACCGTGCACTGCGTCGAGATGAAGCCCGGCAAGGGCGCGCAGCTCGCGCGCAGCGCCGGCGCCGCCGCGCAGCTGATCGCGCGCGAGCAGGGCTACGCCACGCTGCGCCTGCGCTCCGGCGAGATGCGCAAGGTGCTGGTCGACTGCCGCGCCACCATCGGCGAGGTCGGCAACTCCGAGCACAACCTGCGCAAGCTCGGCAAGGCCGGCGCCAAGCGCTGGAAGGGCATCCGCCCGACCGTGCGCGGCGTGGCCATGAACCCGGTCGACCATCCGCATGGCGGCGGCGAAGGCCGTACCTCGGGCGGCCGTCATCCGGTCAGCCCGTGGGGCCTGCCGACCAAGGGCTACAAGACGCGTAACAACAAGCGCACGCAGAAGTTGATCGTGCGCCGCCGCAAGTAACGGGAAGCCGCCATGCCGCGTTCTTTGAAGAAAGGTCCGTTCGTCGACCTGCACCTGCTGAAGAAGGTGGAGGCTGCGTCCGCCGCCAGCAACAAGCGTCCGATCAAGACCTGGTCGCGCCGTTCGATGATCCTGCCGGAGATGGTTGGCCTGACCATCGCCGTGCACAACGGCCGCCAGCACGTGCCGGTGCTGATCAACGAGAACATGGTCGGGCACAAGCTCGGCGAGTTCGCGGTGACCCGCACCTTCAAGGGCCATTCGGGCAGCAAGAAAGCCGCTGCTCCTGCGAAGTGATGGGTGCCACGATGGAAGCCAAAGCGATCCTGCGCAGTGCCCGCATCTCGGCCCAGAAGGCGCGCCTCGTGGCCGATCTGGTCCGCGGCATGCCCGTGGACCGGGCGAGCAGCCTGCTGCAGTTCACCAACAAGAAGGCCGCGCACATGGTGCGCAAGGTGCTGCTGTCCGCCGTCGCCAACGCCGAGAACAACCTCGGCGCCGACGTGGACGAGCTCAAGGTCACGCGCATCTTCGTCGACGAAGGTCCGGCGATGAAGCGCATGCATGCCCGCGCCAAGGGCCGCGGTACGCGCATCCTGAAGCGCACGAGCCACATCACCGTGGTCGTCGGCAACTGAGATCGGGACGAAGACGATGGGTCACAAAGTTCATCCCACGGGTATCCGCCTCGGCATCGCCAAGGACTGGAACTCCAAGTGGTACGCCGGCAAGAAGGAATACGCCGAGTACCTGGCCGCCGATCTCAAGGTGCGCGAGCTCCTGAAGGAAAAGCTGGCCCAGGCCGGCGTGTCCAGGATCCACATCGAGCGCCCGGCGAAGACCGCGCGTGTGACGATCCATACCGCCCGCCCGGGCGTGGTGATCGGCAAGAAGGGCGAGGACATCGAGCGCCTGCGCAAGGAGGTCTCGGCGGTGATGGGTGTGCCGACCCACATCAACGTCACCGAGGTGCGCAAGCCCGAGCTGGACGCGCAGCTGGTCGCCGAGTCGATCGCGCAGCAGCTCGAGCGCCGCATCATGTTCCGTCGCGCGATGAAGCGTGCGGTCGGCAACGCCATGCGCCTCGGCGCGCTCGGCATCAAGGTCAACGTCGCCGGCCGCCTGAACGGCGCCGAGATCGCGCGCTCGGAGTGGTACCGCGAGGGCCGCGTTCCCCTGCACACTCTGCGCGCCGACATCGACTACGGCTTCGCCGAGGCGAAGACCACCTATGGCGTGATCGGCGTCAAGGTGTGGGTCTACAAGGGTGAGATCTTCGACCTTCATGCGGCGACGCAGGAAGCGGCGAAGGAAGGCGAGCGCGCCGAGCGCGGCGAAAGCCGCCGCGAGCGCCCGGCGAAGTAAGGAGCGTAGCAGCCATGCTGCAACCCAAGCGAACCAAGTACCGCAAGGTGCACAAGGGCCGTAACGAAGGCCTCAGTTACAACGCCAACGTGGTCAGCTTCGGCGAGTTCGGCCTGAAGGCGATCACGCACGGCCAGCTCACCGCGCGCCAGATCGAAGCCGCGCGCCGCTGCATCACGCGCTACGTCAAGCGCGGCGGCAAGCTGTGGATCCGCGTGTTCCCGGACAAGCCGATCACCAAGAAGCCCATCGAGGTGCGTATGGGCGCCGGCAAGGGCAACGTGGAATTCTGGGTGGCGCCGGTGCAGCCGGGCCGCATGCTGTACGAGATCGAGGGCATCAGCGAAACCGACGCGCGCGAGGCGTTCCGCCTGGCCGCCGCCAAGCTCTCGGTGAAGACCCAGTTCGTGACCCGGGCGGTGGTGTGATGGAAACCAAAGAACTCCGTAGCAAGTCGGCCGCCGAGTTGAACGAGCACCTGCTCGAGCTGCGCAGGGAGCAGTTCAACCTGCGCATGCAGAAGGGCTCCGGCCAGCTCACCCAGGTCCACCAGCTGCGCCGCGTGCGGCGCGAGATCGCCCGCACCAAGACCGTGCTGGGCGAGAAGAAGTGAGGAGCGCGCCATGAGCGAAGCCAAGACCAACGCGCGCACCATCGAAGGCCGCGTCGTCAGCAACAAGATGCACAAGACCGTGACCGTGCTGGTCGAGCGGCAGGTGCAGCACGACCTGTACGGCAAGATCATCCGCCGTTCGACCAAGCTGCACGCCCACGACGAGAACGGCGAATGCCGCGAGGGCGACCTCGTGCGCGTGGCCGAATGCCGCCCGCTGTCGAAGACCAAGCATTTCCGCGTGGTCGAGATCGTGGCGCGGGCCGCGCAGCAGTAAGGCGCCGAGGAGCGAAATGCCATGATCCAGATGCAGACCATGCTGGCCGCGGCGGACAACAGCGGTGCGCGTGAACTGATGTGCATCAAGGTGCTGGGCGGTTCCAAGCGCCGCTACGCCGGCATCGGCGACATCATCAAGGTCACCGTGAAGGACGCGATTCCGCGCGGCAAGGTGAAGAAGGGCGAGGTGTACAGCGCGGTCGTCGTGCGCACCACCAAGGGCGTGCGCCGCCCGGACGGCTCGCTGATCCGCTTCGACGGCAACGCGGCCGTGCTGCTGAACAACAAGCTCGAGCCGATCGGCACCCGCATCTTCGGGCCGGTCACCCGCGAGCTGCGCAGCGAGCGATTCATGAAGATCGTCTCGCTGGCGCCCGAGGTGCTCTGAGCGAGGAGAGCGAAGATGAATCGTATCCGCAAGGGTGATCAGGTCATCGTGATCACCGGCAAGAACAAGGGCCAGCGCGGCGAAGTGCTGCGCGTGACGGGCGACCGGGTATTCGTGCAGAACGTCAACCTGGTCAAGCGCCACACCAAGCCGAATCCGCAGGCCAACCAGCCCGGCGGCATCGTCGAGCGCGAGGCCTCCATCCACATTTCCAACGTGATGCTGTTCAACCCGGCTTCGAACAAGGGCGAACGCGTGGGCTACAAGACGCTCGATGACGGGCGCAAGGTGCGCACGTTCCGCTCCTCGGGCGAAGTGGTGGACGCGTAAGGACGCAGCCATGACGCGCCTCGAAAAGATCTACAAAGAGCAGGTCGTGCCGAAGCTGGTGCAGCGCTTCGGCTACAAGAACGTGATGCAGGTTCCGCGCCTCACCAAGATCACGCTGAACATGGGCGTGGGCGAGGCCGTGGGCAACAAGAAGGTGCTGGAGAACGCCGTGGCCGACATGGCCAAGATCGCCGGCCAGAAGCCGGTGACCACCAAGGCGCGCATCTCCGTGGCGTCCTTCAAGATCCGCGACGGCTGGCCGATCGGCTGCAAGGTCACCCTGCGCCGCGATCACATGTACGAGTTCCTCGACCGCCTGATCAACATCGCGCTGCCGCGCGTGCGCGACTTCCGCGGCGTCTCCGGCCGCGCGTTCGACGGCCGCGGCAACTACAACATGGGCATCAAGGAACAGATCATCTTCCCCGAGATCGACTTCGACCAGATCGACGCGCTGCGCGGCATGGACATCGCCATCGCCACCACCGCGAAGACGGACGAGGAATCCAAGGCACTGCTGGAAGCGTTCGGCTTCCCGTTCCGCAACTGATACTGAGCAGGATACCGGCATGGCCAAGACGTCCATGATCGAGCGCGACAAGAAGCGCGCCAAACTCGTCAAGAAGTACGCCGCCAAGCGCGCCGCACTGAAGGCGATCGTGCTGAGCCCCAACGCCTCCTACGAGGAGAAGATGGAGGCGCAGACCAAGCTGCAAAAGCTGCCGCGCGACGCCAGCCCGATCCGCCAGCGCACGCGCTGCGTGCTGACCGGACGTCCGCGCGCCGTCTACAAGAAGTTCGGCCTGGCGCGCAACAAGCTGCGCGAGGCCACCATGCGCGGCGACGTGCCGGGCCTGCGCAAGGCCAGTTGGTGATCCGGCGGATATCGGTGCTTGAGGCATAACCAGGAATCGCATTCATGAGCATGACTGATCCCATCGCCGACATGTTCACGCGCATCCGCAACGCCCAGGCCATGGGCAAGCGCAGCGTGACCATGCCGGGCTCCAAGCTGAAGCTCGCCATCGCCGACCTGCTGAAGGCGGAGGGCTACATCCTCGACGCGCAGAAGCGCGAGGCCGACGGCAAGTCCGAGCTGGAGATCAAGCTGAAGTATTTCGAGGGCAAGCCGGCCATCGAGCGCATCGAGCGTGTCAGCCGCTCCGGCCTGCGCGTGTACCGCGGCAAGGCCGAGCTGCCCAAGGTGCTCGGCGGCCTCGGCATCTCGATCATCTCGACCTCGTCCGGCCTGATGACCGACGCGCAGGCGCGCGCCAAGGGCCTCGGCGGCGAAGTGATCGGCGTGGTCGCGTAAGGAGATCGAACAATGTCGCGTGTTGCCAAGAAACCGATCGCGCTGCCGAAGGGCGTGGAGTGCCAGGTCGGCGCCGACGCGGTCACCGTGAAGGGCCCGAAGGGCACGCTGTCGATGCACGCGCTGCCGGGCGTGAAGGTCGCGGTGGCCAACGGCTCCGTGGTCTGCGAGGTCGTCGAGGGCGGCGAGACCAAGTACGCCGGCACCGCCCGCGCGCTGCTGGCCAACATGGTCAAGGGCGTGAGCACCGGCTACGAGCGCAAGCTCGAGCTGGTCGGCGTCGGCTACCGCGCCGCGATGCAGGGCAAGAGCCTCAACCTGACGCTCGGCTTCTCGCATCCGGTCGTGTTCCCGGCGCCGGAGGGCATCACCATCGAGACGCCGACGCAGACCGAGATCGTGGTCAAGGGCGCCGACAAGCAGCGCGTGGGCGAAGTGGCGGCGAAGATCCGCGCCTTCCGTCCGCCGGAGCCCTACAAGGGCAAGGGCGTGCGCTATGCCGGCGAGCACATCACCATGAAGGAAGCCAAGAAGGCGTAAGGGCCGCGGAGGTTTCCGCACCCGCCGATCCGCTTCCTGGAGAACGACCGTGGAAAAGAAGATTGCAAGACTGCGCCGCGCCAGGTCCACCCGCGCCCACATCCGCGAGCTGGGCGTGCCGCGCCTGACCGTGCACCGCTCGGGCCAGCACATCTATGCCCAGGTGATCGCGCCCTCCGGCGACAAGGTGATCGCCGCCGCCTCGACCGTGCAGAAGGCGGTCCGCGAGGGCCTGAAGGGCACCAAGAACATCGCCGCCGCGGCGGCGGTGGGCAAGACGGTGGCGGAGCGCGCCCGCGCCGCCGGCATCGAGAAGGTCGCCTTCGACCGCTCGGGCTTCAAGTATCACGGCCGCGTCAAGGCGCTGGCCGACGCGGCGCGCGAGGCCGGGTTGCAGTTCTGAGGGACGGGAGGCGGGAGTAGGGAGACGGCAGACGACGCCAGGGCCGCAGTGCCCCTGGTCTCGACTTCTTCCGGATCCTGGTTCCCGTTCCCGGCGATAAAACAACTCCAAGCGGCATCGCCGCAAGAAAAAGTCCGCACCGGCGACGGGCGGCACGAAAGGTGAGACATGGCGAGCAACGATCGCGAAAACTCCGACGGCATGCTGGAAAAGCTGATCGCCGTCAACCGCGTGGCCAAGACCGTCAAGGGCGGCCGGCAGATGAGCTTCACCGCGCTGACCGTGGTGGGCGACGGCGACGGCCGCGTGGGCTTCGGCTACGGCAAGGCGCGCGAGGTGCCGGTGGCCATCTCCAAGGCCATGGAACGCGCGCGCCGCAACATGGTCAAGATCAAGCTGAACAACGGCACGCTGTGGTACGCCGTCAAGGCCAACCACGGCGCGGCGCGCGTGTTCATGCAGCCCGCCTCCGAGGGCACCGGCGTGATCGCCGGCGGCGCGATGCGCGCCGTGCTCGAGGTGGTCGGCGTGAAGAACGTGCTGGCCAAGGCCGTCGGCTCGCGCAATCCGATCAACCTGGTGCGCGCCACGATCAAGGGCCTGCAGGCGATGGCCTCGCCGGACCGCATCGCGGCGAAGCGCGGCAAGACCGTCGAGGAGGTGCTGGGCCATGGCTAAGACGAAGACCGCCGGCAACACCGTGCGCGTGCGCCTGGTCAAGGGCCTTCGCGGCGTGCAGCCCCGCCACCGCCTCAGCGTCAAGGCGCTGGGCCTGAACAAGACCAACGACGTGCGCGAGCTGAAGGACAGCCCCTCGGTGCGCGGCCTGATCAACCAGGTGAACTACCTGGTCCGCGTCGAGGAATAACGGCCAAGGTATTCGGGAGTCGAACATGCGTCTCAACACGATCAAGCCGGCCAAGGGTGCGCGCCGCGCGCGCGTGCGCGTCGGCCGCGGCATCGGCTCGGGCCTCGGCAAGACCGCGGGCCGCGGCCACAAGGGCCAGCACGCCCGCGCCGGCGGCTACCACAAGGTGGGCTTCGAAGGCGGCCAGATGCCGCTGCAGCGCCGCCTGCCCAAGGTGGGCTTCCGCTCGCGCAAGGCCATCGAGAGCGCCCAGGTGTTCCTGTACCAGCTGGAAGGCCTGAAGGCCGACAGCATCGATCTGGTGGCGCTGCGCGCGGCCGGGCTGGTGCACGGTGCGGCGCGCCGCGTGAAGGTGGTGAAGAAGGGCGAGATCAAGCGCGCCCTGAAGCTGTCGGGCCTGCTGGTCACGGCCGGCGCCAAGGCGGCGATCGAGGCTGCCGGCGGCAGCGTGGAGTAAGCAGTGGCAGCGCCCAAGTCCGGTTCGCTCGCTTCGCTCGGCAAGCTCACGGAGCTGCGCCAGCGCCTGGTTTTCGTGGTCCTGGCGCTGGTGGTGTTCCGGCTCGGCTCGTTCATCCCGGTGCCGGGCGTGAACCCCGAGGCGATGACGCGGCTGATCGAGCAGGGCGGCGGCCTGCTGAACATGTTCAACATGTTCTCGGGCGGCGCGCTGGCGCGCTTCTCGCTGTTCGCACTGGGCGTGATCCCGTACATCTCCGCGTCCATCGTCGTGCAGATGATGGGCTCGGTGATCCCGGCCTGGCAGCAGCTGCGCAAGGAAGGCGAGTCCGGCCGGCGCAAGCTGACCATGTACACGCGCTGGGGCACGGTCGGCCTGGCGGTGTTCCAGGCCTTCGGCGTGTCGATGGCGCTGCAGGCGCAGGGCGGCGACGTGCTCTACACCCGCGGCTTCGGCTTCGTGTTCTCCGCGGTGGTGGGCCTGACCGCCGGCACCATGTTCCTGATGTGGCTGGGCGAGCAGATCACCGAGCGCGGCATCGGCAACGGCATCTCGCTGCTGATCTTCGCCGGCATCGTCGCCGGCCTGCCGCGCGCGGTCACGCAGACGCTGTCGATGGCGCAGAACGGCGAGCTGTCGGTGCTGAAGGTGCTGATCGTGATCGCGATCGTGCTGCTGGTCACCGCCTTCGTGGTGTTCGTGGAGCGTGCGCAGCGCCGCATCACGGTCAACTACGCGCGCCGCCAGGGCGGTGCGCAGGCGTACATGAACCAGAGCTCGCACCTGCCGCTGAAGATCAACATGTCGGGCGTGATCCCGCCGATCTTCGCCTCCAGCCTGATCATGTTCCCGGCCACGGCGGCGCACTGGTTCAGCAATACCGAGCAGGTGCGCTGGCTGCAGGCGCTGACCACCGCGCTCAGCCCGGGCGAGCCGCTGTACGCGATCATCGAGGCCGCGCTGATCATCATCTTCGCGTTCTTCTACACCGCGATCGTGTTCAACGCCCAGGAGACCGCGGACAACCTGAAGCGGTCCGGCGCGCTGATCCCCGGCATCCGCCCGGGCAAGAACACGGCCGACTACATCGATGGCGTGCTGACCCGCCTGACCGGCGCCGGCGCGCTGTACCTGGTGGCGGTCTGCCTGCTGCCGACGTTCATGCAGAGCGCTTGGCACGTACCGTTCTATTTCGGCGGCACCTCGCTGCTGATCGTGGTCGTGGTGGTGATGGACTTCACCGCCCAGATCCAGGCCCACCTGGTCAGCCACCAGTACGAGAGCCTGCTCAAGAAGGCCAACCTGCGCCGCAGTTGAGGCGCGGGACGAGGGGATGTTCGGCGACGCCGGCCCGGCGCCGCCCGGACTTTCTGTTTCGGGAAAAACCGGTTAAGATTACGCGTTTACCGCGCACGTAAACGCATCGGAGAGAGTCAAGATGGCGCGTATTGCGGGTGTCAACCTGCCGGTCCACAAGCACGTGTGGGTGGGCCTCCAGAGCATTTACGGCATCGGCCGCACGCGGTCGAAGAAGATCTGCGCCGCCGCCGGCGTCGATCCCGCCACCCCGATCAAGAACCTCAGCGAAGGCGAGGTCGAGAAGCTGCGCCACGAAGTGGCGAAGTTCACCGTCGAGGGCGATCTCCGTCGCGAGGTCGGCATCAGCATCAAGCGCCTGATGGACCTCGGCTGCTACCGCGGCTTGCGCCATCGCCGCGGCCTGCCGGTCCGCGGCCAGCGCACGCGCACCAATGCGCGCACGCGCAAGGGTCCGCGCCGAGCCATCAAGAAGTAACGGATTCCGGATATGTCGAAGCCCGCAGCTACCAAGCCGAAGAAGAAGGTCAAGCGCGTCGTCACGGACGGCATCGTCCACGTGCAGGCGTCGTTCAACAACACGATCGTCACGATCACCGACCGCCAGGGCAACGCCCTGAGCTGGGCCACCGCCGGTGGCGCCGGTTTCCGCGGTTCGCGCAAGTCGACGCCGTTCGCCGCGCAGGTGGCCGCCGAGAAGGCCGGCCGCGCCGCGCAGGAGTACGGCCTGAAGACGCTGGAAGTGCGCATCAAGGGCCCGGGCCCGGGCCGCGAGTCGGCGGTGCGCTCGCTGAACGCGCTGGGCTACAAGGTCACCAACATCGTCGACGTGACGCCGATCCCGCACAACGGCTGCCGTCCGCCCAAGAAGCGTCGCGTCTGAGGGAATTGTTTTTCGATCGTCCCTGATCGTGTGAACCCGAAAACCGGCCATCCATGGCCGGACCATTGGATAAAGATATGGCACGGTATCGTGGTCCCACCTGCAAGCTCGCCCGCCGCGAGGGCGCGGATCTCAGCCTGAAGAGCCCGGCGCGCGCGCTCGACTCGAAGTGCAAGCTGGAGCAGAAGCCCGGCCAGCACGGCGCGAGCAAGAAGGCGCGTCTGTCCGACTACGCGGTGCAGCTGCGCGAGAAGCAGAAGGTCAAGCGCATCTACGGCCTGCTCGAGCGCCAGTTCCGCAACTACTACCAGAAGGCCTCTTCGCTGAAAGGCAACACCGGCGAGAATCTGCTGCGCATGCTGGAAGCGCGCCTCGACAACGTGGTCTACCGCATGGGCTTCGCGGTGACCCGCGCGCAGGCCCGCCAGCTGGTCGCGCACAAGGCGGTGCTGGTCAACGGCAAGAAGGTCAACATCCCCTCCTACCAGGTGAAGCCGGGCGACGAGGTCGCGCTGACCGAGCGCGCGCGCGGCCAGCTGCGCGTGCAGGAAGCCGCCACGCTCGCCGACGGCATGGACCTGCGTCCGGGCTGGGTCGAGGTGGACAGCAAGAAGTTCAGCGGCGTGTTCAAGTCGATGCCGGACCGCGCGGATCTGCCGTCCGACATCAACGAGAACCTGATCGTCGAGCTCTACTCGAAGTAATCACCGGGAGCGTGGTACATGGCAGTCTCGTCTACTAGCGTGCTGCGGCCGCGTGGCCTCAGCGTCGAGCAGCTCGGACCCAACCGCGCCAAGGTGGTGGTGGAGCCGCTCGAGCGCGGCTTCGGACACACCCTGGGCAATGCGCTGCGCCGCGTGATGCTGTCGTCGATCCCCGGCTGCGCGATCGTCGAAGTGGAGATCGACGGCGTGCTGCACGAGTACACGACGCTCGAAGGCCTGCAGGAGGACGTCATCGAGGTGCTGCTGAACCTCAAGGACGTCGCCATCATGATGCACGGCCCGGACGAAGCCACCCTGACCCTGTCGAAGAAGGGCAAGGGCGTGGTCAAGGCCGGCGACATCACGGTCGACCACTCGGTGGAGATCGTGAACCCCGAACACGTGCTGTGCCACCTGACCAAGGACATCGGCCTGAACATGCGCCTGAAGGTGCGCCGCGGCCTCGGCTACCAGCCGGCCAGCACGCGCCAGCTGCCGGACGAGGAGTCGCGCCCGATCGGCCGCCTGCAGCTCGATGCCTCGTTCTGCCCGGTGCGCCGCGTGGCCTACGAGGTCGAGAGCGCGCGCGTCGAGCAGCGCACCAACCTGGACAAGCTGATCCTCGACGTCGAAACCAACGGCACCATCGGTGCCGAGGAAGCGGTGCGCAAGGCGGCCGAGATCCTGATGGACCAGCTCGGCGTGTTCGGCGACTTCACCCGCCGCGAGCACGAGGGCGCCAAGGCCGAGAAGGCCGGCTTCGATCCGGTGCTGCTGCGCCCGATCGACGACCTCGAGCTGACCGTGCGTTCGGCCAACTGCCTGAAGGCCGAGAGCATCTACTACATCGGCGATCTGGTGCAGAAGACCGAGGTCGAGCTGCTGAAGACGCCCAACCTCGGCAAGAAGTCGCTCACCGAGATCAAGGACGTGCTGGGCGCCCGCGGCCTGTCGCTGGGCATGAAGCTGGAGAGCTGGCCGCCGCCGGGGCTCGCCCACGGCATGCAGCTGGGTTGACGGTTTGCCGTTGCGATCGTCCCTGATCGCGAGAATCAGAAAGCGGCCGGCCACGGCCGCACTTTCCGCGAAGAGCGCGCTGACGCGCGGCTTTTCGAGACAAATGGAATCACGACCATGCGCCACCAGAAATCCGGACGCAAACTCAACCGCACCAGCAGCCACCGTTCGGCGATGTTCCGCAACATGGCGGCCTCGCTGTTCAAGGAAGAGCTGATCCGCACCACGCTGCCGAAGGCGAAGGAACTGCGTCGCGTCGCCGAGCCGCTGATCACGCTGGCGAAGACCGACGGCGTCGCCAACCGCCGCCTCGCGTTCGCGCGGCTGCGCGACAAGCAGGCCGTGGGCAAGCTGTTCGTCGAGCTCGGCCCGCGCTACCGCGAGCGCAAGGGCGGCTACCTGCGCATCCTGAAGTGCGGCTTCCGCGACGGCGACAACGCGCCGATGGCCTACGTCGAGCTGGTCGACCGGCCGGCGGCCGCGGCCGAAGCGGCCGAGTAAGCGGCGCGCCCGCTGCATCCGAAACCCCGGCCGGGCGACCGGCCGGGGTTTCGTTTTCTCGGCGCTGCGCTTGCGCGGCGCCGCGCGCACGGTAAAGTGCGGGCTTCCCGCCGCTGCCCGCTATCGCCATGTTCAATCCGCTGCGCTGGTCGTTCCGGGTTTCCTTCCTCGCCGGCTTCGTCGCCTGTGCCGCCTTGCTCGGCTACGCGCTGTACGTGCAATTCGACCTCGGCATCGAGCCCTGCCCGTTGTGCATCTTCCAGCGCATCGCCTTCGGCTTCATGGCGTCATGGTTCCTGGTCGGCGGGCTGCACGCGCCGCGCGGCGGCGGCCGCCGGGTCTATGCGGCGCTGGTGCTGCTGGGAGCGCTGGCCGGCGTGGCGATCGCCGCGCGCCACCTGTGGCTGCAGTCGCTGCCGCCGGACCAGGTGCCGGCCTGCGGCCCCGGCCTGGCCTACATGCTGGACGCGTTCCCGCTGGCGAAGACGGTCAGGATGGTGTTCACCGGCTCGGGCGAGTGCGCCGCCGTCAACTGGCGTTTCCTCGGCCTGTCGATGCCGTTCTGGACCCTGGTCTGGTACGTGCTGCTGGGCGCCTGGGCGCTGCACGCCGCGCGTCGGCGCTGATGCGGCAGCCGCGGCGGCTGTGGCATAGTGGCCGTCCGCCGGGGTTCGAAAACGCATGAGCATTTCCAAGCCCAAGCTGCGCGCCGTGCGCGGCGCCCAGGACTGGCGGCCGGACTCCTGGCAGCACCGGCCCGCCGTGCAGCAGCCGAGCTACGACGATCCCGCCGAACTGGCCGAGGCGCTGGCGCGCCTGCGCACGCTGCCGCCGCTGGTGACGTCCTGGGAAGTGCTCGGCCTGAAGCAGCTGCTGGCCGAGGCGCAGGAGGGCCGGCGCTTCCTGCTGCAGGGCGGCGACTGCGCCGAGAGCTTCGCCGACTGCAGCTCCGAGGTGATCGCCAACCGGCTGAAGGTGCTGCTGCAGATGAGCCTGGTGCTGATCCACGGCCTGCGCATGCCGGTGGTGCGCGTCGGCCGCTTCGCCGGGCAGTACGCCAAGCCGCGTTCCGCCGACACCGAGACCCGCGACGGCGTCACCCTGCCGAGCTATCGCGGCGACCTGATCAACGGCCCCGAGTTCAGCGCCGCCGCGCGCCGCGCCGACCCGCAGCGCCTGCTCGAGGCGCACGCGCGTTCGGCGATGACGATGAACTTCGTGCGCGCGCTGGGCGAGGGCGGCTTCGCCGACCTGCACCATCCGGAATACTGGGATCTCGCCTGGGTCGAGCATTCGCCGCTGGCGGCCGAGTACCGGCGCATGGTCGCCTCGATCGGCGACGCCGTGCGCTTCATGGAGACCCTGGCCGGCGAACCGATCGCCAGCTTCTCGCGCGTCGAGTTCTTCACCTCGCACGAGGCGTTGCTGCTGCACTACGAGGAAGCGCAGACGCGCCGCGTGCCGCGCCAGTTCGGTTGGTTCAACCTGTCCACGCACTTCCCGTGGATCGGCATGCGCACCGCCGACGTCGACGGCGCGCACGTCGAATACTGCCGCGGCATCCGCAACCCGGTCGCGGTGAAGGTCGGGCCGTCGATGGACGCGGCGCAGTTGCAGCGCCTGGTCGAGACGCTCAATCCCGAGAACGAACCGGGCCGGCTGACGCTGATCCACCGCATGGGCGCCGGCAAGATCGCCGAGCACCTGCCGCGCCTGCTCGCCGCGGTGCAGGCCACCGGCCGGCGCGTGCTGTGGTGCTGCGATCCCATGCACGGCAATACCGAGACGGCCGGCAACGGCTACAAGACGCGCCGCTTCGCCAACATCCGCAGCGAGCTGGAGCAGGCGTTCGACATCCACGCCGCGGCCGGCACGCGGCTCGGCGGCGTGCATCTCGAGCTGACCGGCGAGGATGTCACCGAGTGCATGGGCGGCGCGCGCGGCCTCGGCGAGGACGATCTCGCGCGCGCCTACAAATCCAGCGTCGATCCGCGCCTCAATTACGAGCAGGCGCTGGAGCTGGCGATGCTGATCGTGCGCAAGTCGGGCGGCGCCGCCGCGGCATGACTTTCGTCGGGTTGCGGCAGTCGACCCGGCCGATATCCTGACCCCGATCACTGGGGAACCCGCATGTCCAACACACGCTACCGCCCGCGGCGGCACACGCTGCCGTCGTGCCTGGCCGCCCTCGCGCTCACCCTGCTGGCCGGCGCGCCGCTGCACGCGCAGGTGGACACGCGCCCGGTCGAAGGCATCGCCGACCGCACGCCGCGGCTCGCCGCGTTCGTGCATGCGCGCCTGGTGATCAAGCCGGGCGAGGTGGTCGACGACGGCACTCTGGTGGTGCGCGACGGCGTGATCGTCGCCGCCGGCCGCGGCGTGAAAATTCCGGACGGCGCCGCGCGCATCGACCTCGGCGGCAAGACCGTGTTCGCCGGTTTCATCGACCCGCTGTCGGCCTACGCGCAGCCGGTGCCGCCGGAGACGCCCGCCGCCGGCGGCGGCCGCCGCGGCGCCAGCCCGGCGATGCCGCAGCCGCAGCCGGGCGCGGCCTACTGGAACGCGCGCGTGCATCCGCAGGAAGACGTCGCCGCGAGCGTCAAACCGGATGCCAAGGCCGCGGAGAAGTTGCGCGCGCTCGGTTTCACCGACGCGCTCAGCGTGCCGCAGCGCGGCGTGTTCCGCGGCCAGAGCGCGCTGTACGCGTTGTCCGACGCGGCGAACGGCAACGACGCACTGATCCGCGCGCGCGTCGCCCAGCACCTCGCCTTCGAGACCAGCGGCTGGGGTTCGGCCGAGTATCCGGGCTCGCTGATGGGCGCGATCGCGCTGATCCGCCAGGCGTTGTACGACGCGCGCTGGCAGCAGCAGCGGCTGGCCTGGCAGGCGAAGCGCGCCGAGGCCGAGCGCACCGCGCCCAACGACGCGCTGGCGGCGCTGGCGCCGCTGCTCGCCGGCAGGCAGCCGGCGATCTTCGCCACCCGCGACGAGCTCGACTACGGCCGCGCGCTGGCGATCGCGCGCGAGTTCGGCCTGAAACCGGTGCTGGCCGGCAACGGCCACGAATACCGCATGGCGCCCAAGCTGGCCGCCGCCGGCGTGCCGGTGATCGTGCCGCTCGACTTCCCCGAGGCGCCCGCGGTCGAGGATCCGGACGCCGCGCTGGACGTCAGCCTCGCCGAGCTCGAGCACTGGCGCTGGGCGCCGTACAACGCGCGCGTGCTGGCCGAGGCCGGCGTGCCGTTCGCGTTCACCGCCGCCGGCCTGAAGAAGCCGGAAGAGGAATTCTGGAAGCGCGTGCGCAAGACCGTCGCCGACGGCCTCGACCCGGACGCCGCGCTGGCCGCGCTGACCACGCAGCCGGCGGCGATGCTGGGCGTGGCCGATGAGCTCGGCACGCTGCAGCCGGGCCGGCTGGCGCACTTCGTCGTCGCCGACGCCGACCTGCTGTACCGCGACGACGCGCGCATCTACGAGACCTGGATCGACGGCCGCCGCTACCGCCTCGCCGATCCCGCCGCGCCGGATCCGCGCGGTGGCTGGACCCTGGCATGGAGCGGCGGCAACGGCCCCGCCTCGATGGAGGTGAGCGGCAAGGACGCGGCGCTGACCGCCAAGGCCGGCGGCGAGAGCTTCCCGCTGACGCAGTCGGACGACGGCCGCCTGCTGCTGTACGTGCCGGGCAAGCTGCTGGGCAGCGCGCGCGAGCGCGTGGTGGTGGTCGCGCAGCTCGACGGCGGCGCGTTCGACGGCCGCGCCGAGCTGGAGGACGGCCGCCGCCTGCGCGTGCACGGCACGCTGACCCAGCCGGCGCCGCGCGCGCTGGCGGCGGCGCCGGCGAAGCCGCCGCTGCCGGGCGAGCTGCGCTTCCCGGCCGGCGCCTACGGCCGCCGCGGCCTGCCGCCGCAGCCGGCCGCGCTGGTGGTGCGCCACGCCACGATCTGGACGCAGGGTCCGCTGGGCGTGCTCGAGGACGCCGACCTGCTGGTGGAGAAGGGCAAGGTCGCCGCGGTCGGGCGCAACCTGAAGGCGCCTTCCGGCGCCGTCGAGATCGACGGCAGCGGCAAGCACGTCAGCCCGGGCATCATCGACGCGCATTCGCACATCGCCGTCAGCGGCGGCGTCAACGAGGCCACGCACGCCGTCACCAGCGAGGTGCGCATCGGCGACGTGCTCGACCCCACCGACATCATCATCTACCGCCAGCTCGCCGGCGGCACCACCACGGCGATGGTGCTGCACGGCTCCGCCAACCCGATCGGCGGCCAGTCGCAGATCGTCAAGCTGCGCTGGGGCGCCGACGCCGACGGCCTCAAGTTCAAGCGCGCGCCGGAGACCATCAAGTTCGCGCTGGGCGAGAACGTCAAACAGTCGAACTGGGGCGACAACTTCACCACGCGCTACCCGCAGACGCGCATGGGCGTCGAGCAGATCGACCTCGACAGCCTGCTCGCCGCACAGGCCTACGGCGCGGCGCTGAACGCCGGCCACGCCGCCGACGGCGGCCCGCTGCGCCGCGATCTGCGCCTGGAAGCGCTGTGGGAAGTGCTGCAGGGCAAGCGCCTGGTGCAGATCCACAGCTACCGCCAGGACGAGATCCTCGGCTTCATCCGCATCGCCCAGCAGTTCCACATCGTGCCGACGTTCCAGCACGTGCTCGAAGGCTACAAAGTGGCCGATGCGATCGCCAGGCTCGGCGCCGGCGCCTCCACCTTCAGCGACTGGTGGGCGTACAAGTTCGAGGTGCGCGACGCGATCCCGTACAACGGCGCGCTGATGACGCGCCAGGGCGTCACCGTCTCGTTCAACTCCGACGACGACGAGATGGGTCGCCGCCTGAACACCGAGGCCGCGAAGTCGGTGAAGTACGGCGGCTTGTCCGACACCGAGGCGCTGGCGCTGGTGACGATCAATCCGGCCAGGCAGCTGCACATCGACAAGTACGTGGGCTCGCTGGAGCCGGGCAAGGATGCCGACTTCGTGATCTGGAACGCGCCACCGCTGTCGACGCTGGCGGTGCCGCAGCAGACCTGGGTCGACGGCCGCAAGTACTTCGACCGCGCCGACGATCTCGCCGAGCGCGCCAACGTCGAGCGCGAGCGCGCGGCGCTGATCGCCGCGGCGCTGCCCGAGCGCGTCAAGGCGCTGGCGCAGGACGGCGACAAGAAGGACAAGGCCGGTGCGGCGGCGCCGCAACCGCGGGAAGAGGATCTGCTGCGCCGCTACGCCGCCCGACGCCCGATCTACCACGACGACGAGCCGGTGAACGGCTGCACCGACGCGGAGAGCCACTGATGAAGACGCCCCTCTCCCTGCTGTTCGCCGCGCTGAGCGCCGCCGGCGCCGCTCGCGCCGAAGCGCCGGTTGCCGGCGGTGCGGTGCTGCTCACCGGCGCCGACCTGGTCACCGTCAGCCACGGCACCATCAAGGGCGGCGAGCTGCTGATCCGCGACGGCAAGATCGCCGCGCTCGGCGCCAAGGTCGACGCGCCCGCCGACGCGCAGCGCATCGACCTCGCCGGCAAGCGCGTCTATCCGGGCTACATCGCCGCCAACAGCGTGCTCGGCCTGACCGAGATCGAGGCGGTGCGCGCGAGCAACGACATGGCCGAGGTCGGCCCGATCAACCCGAACGCGCGCGCGCAGGTGGCGATCAATCCGGACAGCGAGCTGCTGCCGGTGGCGCGCGCCAACGGCGTGCTGACCGTCAACGTGGTGCCGCAGCCGGACAACGGCGGCGTGATCACCGGCCAGTCGGCGCTGCTGAAGCTGGACGGCTGGACCTACGAGGACATGACGCTGGCCACGCCCTCCGGCGTGCACCTGTATTGGCCCGAGGCGCGGCTGCCGTCGTGGCTGCCCGAGGACTACCGCAAGCGCGCCAGGGAGGCCGCGGAGAAGAAGCTGCAGGCGCTCGATCAGGCGATGCGCGATGCGCGCGCTTACCAGGCGGCCAGGCGCGCCGGCACGGTGAAGACCGAGGACCTGCGCTGGGAGGCGATGCTGCCGGTGCTGGACGGCAAGGAGGCGCTGTTCGTGCACGCCGACGGCGCCGCCGACATCCGCGACGCGCTGGCGTTCGTCGAGCGCGAAAAGCTCGCGCGCGTGGTGCTGGTCGGCGGCCAGGACGCGTGGCGTCTCGCAGACGAGCTGGCCGCGCGCAGGATCCCGGTGATCCTCGGCACCTCGCAGCGCCTGCCGCTGCGGCGTTGGGAGGCTTACGACACCGCCTACACCGACGCCGTCCGGCTGGCCCAGGCCGGCGTCACCGTGGCGATCGCCAACCGCGGCGAATCGCAGGCGTCGTCCAACGAACGCAACCTGCCGTACCAGGCGGCCGGCTACGCGGCCTACGGCCTCGGCGAGGACGCGGCGCTGCGCGCGATCACGCTGACGCCGGCGGAGATCCTCGGCGTGGCCGACCGCCTCGGCTCGCTGGACGTCGGCAAGGACGCGACGCTGTTCGTCGCCGACGGCGACGCGCTGGACGCGCGCACGCGCGTCGAGCGCGCCTGGATCCAGGGCCACGAGGTGGACCTGTCCAACCACCAGACGCGCCTGTACGAGAAATACAAGTCGAAGTACGAAGGCAAGCCGCGGCCCTGAGGCCCGCGCGGCGCGGGCGACCGCGCCGTTCGCGTTTGCGGCTGCGCGTCGCGGCCAGTGTGCGGCGCTCCGCGACGGCCGTGCGTGGCGCCGGCGCTAGAATGGCGGCTCCGTTCCGTCCCTGCATTGCCGGAGGCCCCGCATGGACCGTGCACTCCCGTCCGCCGCGTGGTGCGCGCGCATCGCCGGCGCGACGCTGCTGCTGGCGGCTATGCTCGCCGACGCCGCCACGCCGTCCGAGCTGGACACGCTGAAGCAGCGCATCGCCGCCTGCACCTGGTGCCACGGCGAACGCGGGCAGGGCGGCCGCAACGACTACAACCCGCGGCTGGAAGGGCAGCCAGAGGCTTACCTGTACGCGCAGCTCAAGCATTACCAGCGCGGCACGCGCGCCTACCCGCGCATGGAAACGATGGTGCGCTTCCTGTCCGACGCCTACCTGCACGAGATCGCGCAGTACTTCGCCGCGCTGCCGCCCTCGGGGCAGGCCGCCGGCGGCGTGAAGGTCGGCGCCGAAGTGCTGGCGCGCGGCCGCGCGCTGGCGTTGCGGGGCGACGCGGCGCGCGGCATCGCCGCCTGCGCCGCCTGCCACGGCCGCGAACTGTCCGGCGTGCTGCCGGCCGCGCCCGGCATCGCCGGTCAGCCCTACGCCTATCTCAGCGCGCAGCTCGGCGCCTGGCAGTCGAACACGCGCCGCGCCGCGGCGCCGGACTGCATGGCGGAGATCGCGCAACGCCTCGGCGGCCGCGACATGCAGGCGGTGTCGGCGTGGCTGTCGACGCAGCCGGCGCGCGCGCCGCAGTCGCCGGACGCGGCGACGCGCGAGGCGTTGTCGCACTGCGGTGCGGAGGTGACGCCATGAGCCCGCGCCGGTTTCGCGGCATGCTCGCGCTGCTGCTCGCGTTCGGCGCGCTCGCCGGCGCGCGCGCGGCCGACGACGCGGCCCTGGTCGCCAAGGGCGAGTACCTCGCGCGCATCGGCGATTGCGTGTCCTGCCACACCGCGCAGGGCGGCGAGCCGTTCGCCGGCGGCCGCGGCATCCCGACGCCGTTCGGCACGGTGTACGCGCCGAACATCACGCCCGACCGCGCGCACGGCATCGGCGCGTGGAGCGCCGACGATTTCCGGCGCGCATTGCACGAGGGCATGGCGCCGGGCGGCGTGCTGCTGTATCCGGCGTTCCCGTACCCCTCTTACACCTACGTGACGCGCGAGGACGCCGACGCGATCTATGCCTACCTGCGCACGGTGAAGCCGTCGGCACGCAGGAACCGCGAGAACGACCTGCGTTTTCCCTACAGCGTGCGCGCGCTGCTGCTCGGCTGGCGCGGCCTGTACTTCGAGCCGGCGACGTTCGAGCCCGATCCGCAGCGATCGGCAGCGTGGAACCGCGGCGCCTATCTGGTGCAGGGCCTCGGCCACTGCGCCGCCTGCCACAGCCCGCGCAACGCGATGGGCGCCACCGACGCCGACAGCCGCTACGCCGGCGGCCTGATCCCCGAGCAGAACTGGTACGCGCCCAGCCTGAACTCGGCCGAGAGCGGGCTCGGCACCTGGAGCGAGGACGAGATCGTCGAACTGCTGAAGACCGGCCGCTCTCCGCGCGGCGCCACCTTCGGGCCGATGAGCGAGGTGGTGTTCCACAGCCTGCAGTACCTCACCGACGCCGACGCGCGCGCGATCGCGACCTATCTCAAGTCGCTGCCGCAGCAGCCGGAGCCGCCGTCCTCGCGCGATCTCGAGGTGGCGCCGTCGCTGGCCGCGCGGCTGATGGCGCGCGGCGGCGAGATCTACGGCAAGGAATGCGCGAGCTGCCATGGCGACCGCGGCGAGGGCGTCGCCGGCATCTATCCGCCGCTGGCCGGCAACCAGGCGGTCGCCGCGCGTGTGCCGGCCAACCCGATCCGCATCGTCATGCAGGGCGGCTTCCAGGTGCCGACCGCGGCGAATCCGCGGCCGTACTCGATGCCGTCGTTCGCCGACCGCCTGAGCGACGACGACGTCGCCGCCGTGGTCACCTACGTCCGCCGCAGCTGGGGCAACCAGGGCCGCGCGGTGCTGCCGGACGAGGTCAAGCTGTACCGCTCCGGCGAGTGAGCGCGCGCCGCGGACGGAGCGACGGCGGAAGCCGCTGCGCGGCTTCCGCCCCAGCGCGCGCGCGAACGTGCCGGATCGCGGCCGCGGTCGCCGCGCTCAGGCGGACGGAATGCCCTCGGCATCCAGGTAGCGCACGCGCTTGGCGTCGCGGCGCGCCTCGACCAGCGTGCGCAGCGTCTCGCGCACGTGGGCGGCGTCGCGGATGTAGCGCAGGCGGAGCTCCGGCGTGGTCTCGTCGGTGGTGTAGACGGTGATCTCGCCGAGGCCGAACAGCCGTTCGAACAGCGATTGCTGGAAGCGGCTGTCGCGCACGCGGTACAGCTCGAGGTCGTCGGTGGCCTTGCTGAGCACGCCGCGCTTGAAGATCAGCCGCTGGTCGGTCAGCTCGTACACGGTGCAGCGCGTCTGCAGCCAGCGCCACAGCGCGACGAAGACCGGCACGACCAGCCAGCACAGCAGCACGCAGGCCGCGTACAGGCCGAGGTTCGACCATTGCGAGGGGCGGCCGGTCCAGGCCAGTCGTTCATCCGGTGCCATGCGGATCTCCTCGGTCGGGGCCGCGCGCGGGCGCGGCGCGAGCGGATTCTAGCGCCGCCGCCAGCGCGCGCCACGGCGACGGATCCCAGAAGCGGCGCGCCTGGCCGGAAGGCGAGGGCAGCACGAACACGGCGGCGGTGGCGATGCGCCAGTCCTGCGCGCCGTAGGCCACGGCGTGGCCGCAGCACGCCTGCGCCGCGTTCTTGCTGGTGAAGGCGAGGTAGCGCGGCGCGTGGCGCGCGATCTTGCGGCGCAGCGCGGCGACGTCGAACGCGCCGTCGGGCAGTTCGTCGTCGTTGCCGTAATGGCGCTTGGCGAGGTCGGTCAGGCCGATGCCATAGTCGAGCAGGGTTGCGAATTCGTGCGGCGCCAGCCGCCGCGGCGTCAGGCCGACCGCGTGCAGCGTGCGCCAGAAGAAGTTGCCGGGATGGGCGTAGTAGGCGCCGGCCTCGGCGGAGGCGCGGCCGGCGGCGGTGCCGCAGAACACCAGGTCGAGGCCGGGCCGCAGCAGGTCGGGCAGTACGTGGCGCGGTCGTCTAGCTGTGATCTCTCAGTAGGTTGTTCACCCGGGGCGAACCCG
>NZ_DF970186.1 GCF_000953855.2 Mizugakiibacter sediminis | reverse complement strand
GACCCGGAGACGGGGCGGTGGACGGCGAAAGACCCAATAGGTTTTACCATTCGCGCAACGGCGTTGCACAGCTATGCAGCCAATGATCCAGTCCAGTTTATCGATCAGACAGGTCTGGCAATTTGGACGGGGACTTATCTTCAGGGTGGCGCTGGACTGGGAGCAATACAGGGAGAGATTTACAGATTTTGTCTGACGACTCGCTGCAAAGATGGCACCAAGATAAGCATTGTCGTGCAAGCATGGGGTGCGGGATTTGGATTGGGCCTGCCAGCGTCTTATACAGGAGGGCAAGTTTGCTTTGACGACGGAAGTGCAGGAGCGCCTAATCCTGATGCGTTCAATGGTGAGTTTATGTCTCTATCTGCGAGCATAGCTGCGGGCGGTGGCTATAGTCTTGGAACTTTGCAGGCGGGAAGCGCCACATCGGAAATGGGTGGGGCACCGATAATGGGGTTTACGGAGGGGGTTGGAGCAGATCTGTATGGAAGATCTAGGATTATTTCGATATCCCGCTGGAGATGAGGATTTCAATGGACGCATTGTTTATATCGTCATTTGCCATAGCATACGTGCTGAGCCAACTATTTCTCGCCTTTGCTTCTGAGTCTTTAAGGAAAGAGGTTCGCAAATACTGCCCTGAGAACGAGAGTTTCTTTTTGGTAATTCCTAGCCAAACCGGACCAAATCCAAGAGGATTTGGTCATGAAGCGATGCCCGGCCTGTGATGGTTGCAGGCACTACCGGTTGGCGGACGGTCGGTTCAAGTGTCGTGCCTGCGGCCGGCGTTTTAGCTGGACAAGCGCCTGGGATTCGGTGCGTTTGGCTTCGGCAACGAAGCATCGGCTGCTGGCGCTGTTCGTCCTCGGCGTGCCGTCCTATCGGCAGCGGTTCCGTCGCGATGCCAGTGCCCAGGCACGCGAACGCTTCTACCGGCTGCTGCGGGCCTGCTGCGCCCAGGTCGAGCAGCTACGCGAGCCGTTCGAGGGGGCGGTCGAATGCGATGAAACCACGTTCGGTGGCGCTCGAAAGGGCAAGCGTGGCTGGGGTGCGGCCGGCAAGGTGATCGTGTTCGGACTCGTCAAGCGCAACGGCCGGGTCAAGGCGATGCCGATCCCGGTCCACGACCGGGTGTCGATCATGCGTGAGATCGAGGCACACACCCGCGAAGGAGCGCTCTACTACACCGACGAGTGGCAGGCCTATGCCACGTTGAAGCTGCGCGGCGAGCACGTGATGATCCGCAAGGAGAAGGGAAAACCGGTCGGGCGCGATCACATCAACGGGATCGAAGGCTTCTGGAGCTATGCCAAGAACTGGCTGTACCCGTACCGCGGTGTCCCCCGGCAATACTTCCATCTCTACCTGGCCGAGGTTTGCTACCGGTTCAATCAGCGGGAGCAGGATCTAAAACCCTTGCTCCACAAGCTTCTCAGGCAAACTTCGATTCAGGAACTACGTTCAACTTTGGTCCGGAAAAGCTAGGAATTACCTTCTTTTTCGGGATAGGATATCGACGGAATTTTATTACTTGGACAAGGGTGCGTTTCATCAATCTCTTTAGTAGATCGGCAGATGAATTATTAACAAGCGCAACATTTAAGGAGTATCTAGGAATTTTGAGAGTGTGTGCCGTGATTAGTTTGCTTTCAATTGCGCTTCTAATATTCGCGATACTTCGAGCTGCTAGCCGCTAAAGCGTACGCCTCGGCGGGTGTTTTCATGCCCAGCGCCTGGTGCTGGCGCCGGTGGTTGTAGAACTGGATCCAGTCGGCGATCACGCGGCTGGCGTGCTGTTGGGATTCGAACCGGTGCGGGTCTGTCAAACGAACTGTGTAACCTCGGTTTTCACAGCGCGC
>NZ_DF970185.1 GCF_000953855.2 Mizugakiibacter sediminis | reverse complement strand
CCGGTGCTGGTCGGCGACAGCGGCGCCGCGCTGGCCGCCGCCGCCGCGCTGGAGGCCGCCGGTTTCTACGTGCCGGCGATCCGCCCGCCGACCGTGCCGCAGGGCAAGGCGCGCCTGCGCGTCACCTTGTCCGCCGCGCACGCGCCGGCCGACGTCGAGCGCCTGCTCGACGCGCTGGCGGCGGCGCTGCGCGCGATCGGCACCGCTGCGAAAACCTGAAAGACGCATGCCCGAACTGTTCATCGAAAAACGCGGCCGCGGCGCCGCGCAGGTGGTGCTGATCCACGGCTGGGCGATGCACGGCGGCGTGTTCGCGCCGCTGGTGACCGCGCTGGAAGCGCGCTGCACGCTGCACGTGGTCGACCTGCCCGGTCACGGCCGTTCGCGCGACTGCGGTCTGCCGCTGGAAGCCGGCGCCTGCGCGCGGCTGATCGCCGCGCGCACGCCGCCGGCGCTGTGGCTGGGCTGGTCGCTGGGCGGCCTGGTGGCGCTGACCGCCGCGCTCGAACACGCGCAGCAGGTGCGCGCGCTGGCGATGCTGTGCGCCTCGCCGCGCTTCGCCCGCGGCGAGGACTGGCCGCACGGCGTCGAGCGCGAGGTGATCGCGCAGCTCGGCCGCGACCTCGACCGCGACTACCGCGGCACGCTGGAACGCTTCCTCGCCCTGGAGACGCTGGGCAGCGAACGCGCGCGCGAAGAGTTGCGCCAGCTGCGCGCCGACCTGTACGCGCGCGGCGAGCCCGATCCGCGCGTGCTGCACGAAGGCCTGGCGATGCTCGACGCGACCGACCTGCGCGCGCGCCTGCCCGAGCTGACGCGCCCCAGCGCCTGGATCGCCGGCCGCCGCGACCGTCTGATCCCGTGGGCCGGCATGGCGTGGAGCGCCGAGCAGTGCGAAGGCGGCTTCGCCTGCCTCGAGCACGCCGGCCACGCGCCGTTCCTCGGTTACGCCGACGCCGTGGTCGAGGCGCTCGAGCCGCTGCTGGCCGAGGCCGCATGAACGTCACCGCCCGCCGGCGCGCACGACCGCGCCGCGTCTGCCCGCAAGGAACGGCCGCATGAGCGAGGCCCATCTCGATCGCCGCCAGGTGCGCCGCGCGTTCGCGCGCGCCGCGCGCAGCTACGAACGCCACGACGCGTTGCAGCGCGAGGTCGGCGCGCGCCTGCGCGAGCGGCTGGCGATGCTGGACGCGCCGCCGGCGCGCGTGCTCGACGTCGGCGCCGGCACCGGCGCCGGCACCGCGGCGCTGAAACGGGCGTTTTCCCACGCCGAAGTGATCGCGCTCGACCTCGCCCTGCCGATGCTGCGCGCGGCGAAGGCGCACCGCAGCTGGCGCCGGCCGTTCGCGCGCGTGTGCGCCGACGCGCAGGCGCTGCCGCTGGCGGACCGCAGCGTCGACCTGCTGCATTCCAATCTGTGCATCCAGTGGATCGACGATCCCGCGCCGCTGTTCGCCGAATGGCTGCGCGTGCTGAAGCCGGGCGGCCTGATGCTGCTGTCGACGTTCGGCCCGGACACGCTGATCGAGCTGCGCCAGGCCTGGGCCAGCGCCGACGGCACGCATCCGCACGTCGGCCGCTTCCTCGACATGCACGACCTCGGCGACGCCGCGCTGAACGCCGGCTTCCGCGATCCGGTGCTGAGCGTCGAGCGCTTCACGCTCACCTATCCCGATCCGCAGGCGCTGCTGCGCGAACTGAAGGGCCTCGGCGCCACCAACGCCGATGCCGCGCGCGAACGCGGCCTGACCGGCAAGGCGCGCTTCCGGCGCATGCTCGAGGCCTACGAGGCGCTGCGCGTCGACGGCCGCGTGCCGTCCACCTGGGAGGTGGTGTACCTGCACGCCTGGGGCCCGCCGGAAGGCCAGCCGCGCCGCGTGCGCGGCGCGGAGATCGCCACCTTCTCGCCCGACAAGCTGCGCGGCTCGCGGCGCGGCGCCGGCTGAGCGCGGCGCGATTCAGCGCGCCACCGGCCGGCCGACCACCAGCACGACGAAGCTGCCCGGCACCATCGCCTGCAGACGCGCCCCGTCGGCCGGCACGACCGTCGCCGCCGACAGATAGACATTGCCGCTGACCGGATCGAGCGCCAGCGTGCGCGCGCTCGGCTGCGTCGGCACCTCGGCGACGACGCGATAATGGTCGGCGTCGTCCTGGTGCACCACGGTGAGCGTGCCGCTCGCCCCGTTCGAGCTGTAAACCAGGCCGCGCGCCGCGTCGAAGGCGACGCCATCCGGCCCGTCGCCGATCGGCAGCGCGGCGACGGCGTGGCCGTCGGCGGCATCCGTCACCACCATGCGCCGGTTGCGGCACACCGAGAACAGGCGCCGGTGCAGCGGATCCAGTGCGAGCCCGGTCGGGTCCACGCAGTCGCGCAGCGGCCACTCCGCCAGCAGCCTGAGGCGCAGCGGATCGAGCACCGCGAGGTGTCCTTTGTCTTCGATGTTCACGTAGATGCGGCCGCGCCCGTCGCCGACCGCGAATTCCGGCTTGCCGGACAGCGCCAGCCTGCCGACGATCTTGCCGCCGGCGGCGTCGATCGCGGTGACGTCGCGGCTGCGGCCATTGAAGGTGAGCACGCGCGCGGACGGCGCGTCGTAGACGATCGCATCGGGATTGCCGCCGACGTCCGCCAGCGTGGCCGTGACTTCGAGCGTCGCCGTGTCGAACACGCGCACCGCGTCGCCGCGGCCATCGCTGATCCAGCCGCGCCGCAGCGCCGGCGCCAGCGCGACGCCGTGTACGCCGGACAGGCCGCCGATCGTGCCGAGCACGCGGTCGCTGTCGGCGTCCATCACCACCACGCGGTCGCCGTGGCTGACGTACAGACGGCGGCCGGCCGCGTCCAGCGTCAGGTAGTCCCAGCCGCCCTCGCCGCCGAGGCGGTAGCGGTGCAGCACGCGGTAGCCGTCGGCGGCGCGCGGCGCCACCCATGCCAGCGCCGCCGCCGCGAATGCGGCGATCGCCGCCGCCGTGATGGCCCTCGCACCCGCGCGCATCCTCGTTCCTCCGCAGCCGCGCGGGCAGCCTAGGCGACGCGACTTAGCGTTCGCTTAGCCGCACGGCAAACGGCGACGGGGCCCGCAGGCCCCATCGCGCGTCCCGACGCGCGGACGGCGGCTCAGAACGTGTACTTGACGTTGGCGCCCGCGCCCCAGTCCGGACTGCCGTCGGCGAAGCCGCCCAGCACGTAGGCCTGCACGGCCCAGGCGTCGCCGATGCGGTGGTTCCAGTAGGCGGTCGCCTCGCTCTGCCGGAAGCCGGCGTCGGAGATCTTCTCGCGGTAGTAGTAGTACACGCCGATGTTGTCGGCCTCGTCCAGCTTGTAGCCGGTGCCGAGGTTGGCGTTCCAGCCGTTGTTCAGCGGGATGAAGTCGGAGCTGCCGTAGCGGGTGTAGCCGACGCCGCCGAACACCGTCCACGCGCCGAAGCCCTTGTACAGGTCGACGTTCAGGCCGTAGTCGTTCTTGCCGGTGCCGAGGCCCTTGTTCTCGTCGGCGGTGCCGAACTTGACCTTGCCGGTGACGTCGACGCCGAACTGCGCGGCGGCGTCGGTGTAGGCCTGCAGGGTGGCCTGCGCGACCACGTCGCCGAGGCCGGACGCGGAGCCGGTGGTCACGGTGGACGGCGGCGTCGGCACGCCGCCGCGGCCGCGGCCGCGTCCCCGCGGATTGGTGTTCTGCACCTGGCCGATGCCGGGGATGACGTTGCTGGCGCCGCTGATGCTGACGTACGGCACGGTCAGCTTGAACGACCACGGCCCGGCGGCGTAGCCGAAACCGAACGGCACGTCCCAGATGTCGGTGGAGGTGTCGGTGCCGTACTTGCCGGAGGTGTAGTCGACGCCGGCGGAGACGACGAACTTGCCGTCGTCGGCGGCGTGCGCGGCGGACGCCGCGAAAACGAGCAGACCGAGGGCGAGCAGATCGCGAAGGCGAAGCTGGATCATGTTGCAGGGTCCTTGCACAGGGAACGGCGCGGACGCCCGGCGGCCGTCCGCGCGACGGATCGGGCGGAGAGCGGCCGCGCTCAGCCGCCCGGACGGCCGGCGTGGTCGGGACGCTCGGGGCGTTCCGGACGCTGCGGGCGTTCGGGACGATCCGGGCGCGCCGGATGCTCGGGGCGATCGGCCTTGGCGACCTGGCCGGCGCTGTCCGGCTTGCCGTGGTCGAGGCCGGCCTGGCTCTTGTCGGTGTGCGAGGCGCTGACGATGGCGCCGAGCTTGACGCCCAGCGTCTTGGCGATCTGGCCCCAGCCTTGTCCGTCGGCGCGCAGCGCCAGCACGCCCTTGAGATCCTGCGTGCTGCCGTCGGCGAGCGTGACGGTGCCGCCGTTCAGCGCCGCCTCGATCTGCGCGGCGGTGGGGGCGGTGATGCCGAGCTTGGCCAGCTCGTCCTTGGCCAGCGCCAGCGCGATGTCGACCTCGCCGTAGCCCATCTTGCCGGTCGCCGGCTGGAAGGTGGTGGCGCTGGTCGTGGTGGTGCCGTCCGGATTCGTGACGCTGGTGTTCAAGGTGATCGACGTGCCGTCGCGCAGGCCGTCCACCAGCGCCCGCGCGTTGGCGTCGGAACCGGCGAAGCCGCCGTAGGCGGCGGCGAGCTTGCCGGCTTCGGTGTTGCCGGTCGCCGCGGGCGGCGGCGTCGGCTCGGTGGTGCCGTCGGCGTAGGCCTGCGCGCCGAGCGCGCCGAGCAGCGCGGCGCAAAGCAGGGACAGCGCGAAACGTGGCTTGCTGTTCATGGCGAGCGTTCTCCGTGACATGGCGAGCGCATGGCTCGAGGCGAACCTGGAGCGCAGCCGCCCCCTGCCCGGGCCGCGTCTTCTCCATCCTCGACCGCCGCAACCGTCGCGCACAATGGGGGTGCGTCACGGCGTTCAGTCCGTGTTTCTCGAGTCCGCGGAACGGCCGCGCAAATCGCCAACGGCGTCGCATTTCGGCCGCGCGGCGCGCAAGCCACGGGCAAGCCGCGTTCATCCGCGGCACGCGGCGGACGCCGCGGCGATCACACCTCGTCGTGGCGGAAGCAGCCGACCAGATGGTCGTTGACCATGCCGACCGCCTGCATGAACGCGTAGCAGATGGTCGAGCCGACGAAGTGGAAGCCGTGGCGGGTGAGTTCCCGGCTCATGCGGTCGGACACCGCGGTGCGTCCCGGCACGTGGCTGGCGTGCACCCAGCGATTGACGACCGGCGCGCCGCCGACGAAGCCCCACAGCCAGGCATCCAGGCTGCCGTGATGCTCGATGATGGCCAGCGCGGCGCGCGCGTTGTCGCGCGTGGAGACGATCTTCAGGCGGTTGCGGATCAGGCCTTCGTCCTTCAGCAGCTTCTCCAGTTCGGCGTCGCGCATGCGCGCCACGCGCTCGATGTCGAAGCCGTGGAACGCCTCGCGGTAGCGCTCACGCTTGCTCAGCACGGTGCGCCACGACAGGCCGGCCTGCGCGCCTTCCAGCGTGATGAATTCGAACAGCGTGCGGTCGTCGTGCCGCGGCACGCCCCATTCGCGATCGTGGTAGTCGCGTTCCAGCGCGCTGGCCTCGGCCCACGGACAGCGCTTGCGCGGATCGGCAGTCATCCTCTCCCCCTTGGAGGAACTTCCGGCTTGCACGCCGCAGCCATGCCTCCGCGCGCGCCGGAAGCATGCTTCCGCATCCGTGGTCCCCGCTGCGCCGGGGATGCGCCGCCTCGCGCGGAAACGGCGGGCGCCGGCCGTCGCCTGCGCGGTCCTGGCGGGCCCCTCCGTCGCCGGGCCCGAGGCGCCTTTGTATACCTTTCGAGGCCGCGCTGCACGCGCCGCGGCCGCGCCGTCGCGCGCTGGCGGCCGCCGCGGCGCGTGCGGCACACTGGGCGGATGCGCGCCTCCGCCCTGCGCGCCGTGGCGCTCGGTCTCGCCTCGGCGCTGTTCTTCACGATGACCTACGTGCTCAACCGCGGCATCGTCGAAGGCGGCGGGCACTGGGCCTGGGCGGTGAGCCTGCGCTACCTGATCACCCTGCCGCTGCTGGCGGCGGTGCTGCCGTTCCAGGGCGGGCCGGGCGCGCTGCCGCGCGAGTTGGCGCAGCACCGGCGCGCCTGGCTGCTGTGGAGCGGCGTCGGCTTCTTCGTGTTCGGCAGCGGCCTGACCTGGGCCGCGGCCAGCGGTCCGGCCTGGCTGGTCGCCGGCAGCTTCCAGAGCACGGTGCTGGCCGGACCGCTGCTGGCGCCGCTGATCTATCGCGACGCGCGCGGCCGCCTGGCCTGGGCGCCGCTCGCCGTCGGCGCGCTGATCTTCGCCGGCGTGCTGGCGATGCAGCTCGGCCACGCGCGCGGTGCGTTGGATCGCGCCGGCTGGCTGGCGCTGGGCGCGGTGGTGGTCGCCGCGTTCGCCTACCCGCTCGGCAATCGCATGATCCTGCTGCATCTGGAGCGCAGCGGCACCGCGCTGAACGCGACGCAACGCGTGTTCGGCATGACGCTGGCCAGCCAGCCGTGGTGGCTCGCGCTGGCCGCGTGGGCGTGGCTGACGGCCGGGCCGCCGTCGCCGGCGGAGATCCTGCTGGCCGGCGGCGTGGCGCTGTCGTCCGGCGTGATCGCCACCATCCTGTTCTTCGCCGCCACCGCGCGCGTGCGCCACGACCCGACCGCGCTGGCCGCGGTCGAGGCGATGCAGGCGGCGGAGCTGCTGTTCTCCTGCGCGCTGGGCGCGCTGTGCCTCGGCGAGCCGTGGCCGCGCGGCGTCGCCGCGCTGGGCGCGCTGGCGGTGATCGCCGGCATCGCCCTGTTCAGCTGGCTGAGCGCGCGCGGCGCGGCGGAAGACGCGCGCGTCGCGCAGGCGCTGCGCACCGACCGCGGCGCCTAGACCGCCGCTAGAGCATGCGCTTCAGCGTGTCGTCGCGGCTGACGAAGTGGTGCCACAGCGCGGCGGCGATGTGCAGGCCGATCACCCAGTAGAAGATCTCGCCGAGCGTCTCGTGGATCTCCTCGAAGTCGTGCGCGAGTTCGTGGTTGGGCGCGGCGAGGAAGCTGGGCAGCGCGAGTCCGCCGGGGAAGTTCACGCTGCCGCCGTCGAGCTGCAGCACGACCAGGCCGAGCAGCGGCTGCACCAGCAGGAACAGGTAGAGCGCGAGATGGGTCAGCCGCCCCAGCAGCTCCATCCAGCCGGCCGGCGTCGGCGTGATCGGCGGCGTGCCGTGGCGGGCGCGCGCCCACACGCGCGGCAGCAGCAGCAGCAGCACGCCGAGCCCGGCCCAGAAGTGGTACTGCTTCAGCGCCTCGCGCAATGGCGTGCCTTTCGGCACGTAGCCCTTCAGCTCGATGAACAGGTAGGCCAGCGCGACCAGGATGAAGCCCAGCCAGTGCAGCCAGCGCACGGGCACGGCGTAGCGGGGGCGGGCGGCGGCGGCGAGGGTGGCCATGCGGTGCTCCTTGGCTTCGGGACGCGCGGCGCGCGGCGGGCGCGCGGCATCAGCAGACAATGCCGGATCCGCGCCGGCCTTGACCGCGATCAAGGCCGCCCCGCGGCATCCCGCCGCGGCTCAGGCGCCGACCTGGCGCTTCCAGTCTTCCAGATTGTAGTAGTTGGTGACGCGGGCGATGCGGCCGTCGCGGATGACGAAGAACGCGCCGGCCGGCAGCACGTAGCGCTGGCCGCGCGCCTTCGGCAGGCCGGCGTCGTCCGCCAGATACGTGCCGTGCACGGTGAATTCGGCGGCGGCGCGGCTGCCGTCCGGCGTCGCCATCACCACGATGTCCTCGAGCCGCTCGCGGTAGCAGCGCGCCATGTGCGCGAGGAAAGCCTCGAACTTGGCGCGGCCCTGCTCGCAGCCGCCCTGGTTGATGTCGTGCACCACGCGCTCGTCGAGCAGGGCCAGCATGCCGGCCCAGTCGCCGCGGTTGAAGGCGGCGTAGTACTCGTCGATCAGGGCGATGCTTTCGGCCTGCATGGCGCGCTCCGTCGGCGGATGGGGCGGTTGCGTATGATACGCGGAGCCCGCGCCGCTCCGGCGCGGCCACGCCCTGCCCCGATGCCCCGCACCGACGCCCGCCGCGGCGCGCTGTACGCGCTGATCGCGCTGACCCTGATCTGGAGCTACAACTGGATCGTGATGAAGCAGGCCCTGCAGTACTCGGGGCCGTTCGCGTTCTCGGCGCTGCGCTACGTGTTCGGCACCGCGGTGCTGTTCGGCCTGATGCTGCTGCGCCGCGAATCGCTGGCGCCGCCGCCGCTGAAGCCGGCGCTGGCGATCGGCCTGACGCAGACCGCCGGCTTCCAGGCGCTGGTGCAGCTGGCGCTGGTCGGCGGCGGCGCCGGCCGCACCGCCCTGCTCGCCTACACGATGCCGTTCTGGGTGGTGCTGCTGGCCTGGTTCGCGCTGCGCGAGCGGCCCAGCGCGCGGCAGTGGTTCTGCCTCGCGGCGGCCGCGCCGGGACTGATCTGCGTGCTGGAGCCGTGGCGCGGCCTGGGCGGCCTGCGCAGCACGGCGCTGGCGCTGGCCGGCGGCCTGAGCTGGGCGGTCAGCGTGGTACTGGCGAAGCGGCTGTTCGCGCGCGGCACGGTCGAACCGCTGCAGCTGACCGCCTGGCAGATGCTGCTCGGCACGCTGGCGCTGGTCGCGCTGGCGCTGCTGATCCCGGAGCGGCCGATCGACTGGGCGCCAAGCTACGTCGCCGCGCTGGCCTACAACGCCGTGCTGCCGTCGGGCATCGCCTGGGCGCTGTGGCTCTTCATCGTGCAGCGGCTGCCGACGCACGTCGCGGGCATGACCAGCCTCGCCGTGCCGATCACCGGCGTGCTGCTGGCCTGGGCGATCCTCGGCGAGCGTCCCGACGCAGCCGAAACCGCCGGCATCGCGCTGATCGCGGCGGCGCTGCTGACGCTCAACCTCGCGCCGCGGCGCGGCTGAGAGGCCGTGAAAAAACAGCCTCTCAGGCGCGCCATGGACGGCTCGCGCGCGAAGCGAGCGCGCAAGCGCTTGCTTCGCGGGAGTGAGTCCGGACCTGTGCCGGACTCGCGACTGAAAAAACTCACGGGAAGTGAGTTTTTCTCACAGGCTCTGAGCGCCGGCCGCGTCGGCCCGCGCCGCGATTTTGCGTCGCCTCGGCGTGTCGTGTTCAACGCCAAGGCAGCGCGTCGAGATCGACGTTGCCGCCGCTCAGCACCAGGCCGACGCGGCGGCCGGCGAAATGCTCGCGGTGGCGCAGCAGCGCCGCCAGCACGGTGGCGGAGGACGGCTCCACCACCAGCTTGAGGCGCTCCCACAGCAGGCGCATCGCGGCGATCACCTCGGCGTCGCCGACCGGCAGCACTTCGACGGCGTGCCGACGCAGCAGCGCGAAGTTCGGCTCGCCGAGGGTGCCGCGCAGGCCGTCGCAGATCGTGTCCGGCGTGAACGCGGTCCAGCGCTCGCCGCGCCGCAGCGATTCGTAGGCGTCCGCCGCGCCTTCCGGTTCCGCGGCGTAGACGCGGATCGCCGGATCGAGCCCGTGCGCGGCGATCGCGCTGCCGCCGACCAGCCCGCCGCCGCCGATCGGCGCGATCAGCGCGTCCAGCGGCCCCGCCTGGTGCAGCAGCTCCAGCGCCGCCGTGCCTTGTCCGGCGATCACGCGCGGATCGGTGTACGGGTGCACCAGCGTGGCGCCGGTGGCCGCCTGCACCTCGGCGGCCATCGCCTCGCGCGCGGCCATGGTCGGCGCGCAGGCGTGCAGCGTCGCGCCGGCGGCCTCGATCGCGGCGAGCTTGGCCTTCACCGCGCCCTGCGGCACCACCACGTGGGCGGGAATGCCGCGCGTGCGCGCCGCCAGCGCCAGCGCGGCGCCGTGGTTGCCGGAGGAATGCGTGACCACGCCGCGCCGCGCGGCGGCTTCGTCCAGCGACCACACCGCGTTGCAGGCGCCGCGGAACTTGAACGCGCCGGCGCGCTGCAGGTTCTCGCACTTGAAGACGAGCTCGGCGCCGGCCAGCGCGTCGAGGCTGCGCGAGCGCAGCACCGGGGTGACGTGCGCGTGCGCGGCGATGCGCGCGGCGGCGGCGCGGACGTGGTCGAGGGCGAGGTCGGCGGCGGTCATGTCGGTGCAGTCTAGCGCGCACGCGCCATTAACGGACGTCACAGGCGCCGTTCGGGGCAGCGTGCTAGCCTCGCGCTTTTGGCGGCACCCGCAGCATCCTCGATGATTCCTTCCGACGCTCCCGGCGCACCCGGCTCCCGTCCCGTCCTGCTCAGCGACTACCGCGCGCCCGCCTGGCGCATCGAACACGTCGAACTCGCATGCGATCTCGACATCGACGCGAGCGAGATTCGCGCCCGCCTCGCCCTGCGCCGCAACGGCGCGGGCGCCGCGCCGCTGCGCCTCGACGGCGAAGGTCTGGCGCTGCGTTCGATAAACCTCGACGGCCGCGCGCTCGAACCCGGCGAGTACATGCTCGACGCCGAGGGCCTGACCGTGCCCGGCGCGCGCGACGGCAGCGTGCTGGAGACGGTGGTGCGCGTGGAGCCGGCGAAGAACACCGCGCTCGAGGGGCTCTACCTCAGCGGCCCGCGCGAGACCGGCTTCCTGCTGACCCAGTGCGAGGCCCAGGGTTTCCGCCGCATCACCTATTGCCTCGACCGGCCGGACGTGCTGGCGCGCTACACGGTCACGCTGCGCGCCGACCGCGCGCGCTTTCCGGTGCTGCTGGCCAACGGCAACCCCGACGGCGCCGGCGCGCTGCCGGACGGCCGCCACTGGGCGCGCTTCGTCGATCCGCATCCCAAGCCGAGCTACCTGTTCGCGCTGGTGGCCGGGCGCCTCGAGCACATCGAGCGCGACTACGTCACCGCCGAGGGCCGCGCGGTCAAGCTGCGCATCTTCGCGGAAGCGGACGCGATCGGCCGCTGCGGCTACGCGCTGGACGCGCTGGAGCGCGCGATGCGCTGGGACGAGCGCGTCTACGGCCGCAACTACGACCTCGACGTGTTCCACATCGTCGCCACCCACGACTTCAACATGGGCGCGATGGAGAACAAGGGCCTCAACATCTTCAACGCCAAATACCTGCTCGCCGACCCCGACGCCACCACCGACGACGAGTACCGGCAGATCGAGGCGGTGGTCGCCCACGAGTACTTCCACAACTGGACCGGCAACCGCGTCACCTGCCGCGACTGGTTCCAGCTGTCGCTGAAGGAAGGCCTGACGGTGTTCCGCGAGCAGAGCTTCTCCGCGGACATGGGCTCGCCGGCGCTGAAGCGCATCGAGGACGTGTCCACGCTGCGCCGCGCGCAGTTTCCCGAGGACGCCGGCCCGCTGGCGCATGCGGTGCGCCCCGCGCAATACTGCGAGATCAACAATTTCTACACCGCCACCGTCTACGAGAAGGGCGCGGAACTGGTGCGCATGCTGGCCGGCCGTCTCGGCGCGGACGGCTTCCGCCGCGGCACCGACCTGTATTTCGCCCGCCACGACGGCCAGGCGGTGACGGTCGAGGATTTTCTCAAGGCGCTGGGCGACGCCAACGGTCTCGACCTGATGCCCTACCTCGACTGGTATCGCCAGGCCGGCACGCCGCGCGTGCGCGCGCGTGAGGTCTACGACGCGGCGACACGCAGCTACGCGCTGACGCTCGGCCAGCACACGCCGCCGACGCCCGGGCAGGCGCAGAAGCGGCCGCTGCCGATCCCGCTGCGCGTCGCCCTGTTCGCGCGCGACGGCCGCCTGCTGCCGCTGCGCCTCGAAGGCGAAGCCGCCGCCGCGGGCGAAGAGCGCGTGCTGGAGCTGACCGCGGCGGAGCAGACCTTCCGCTTCGTCGACGTGCCGGAGCCGCCGCTGCCGTCGCTGCTGCGCGGCTTCTCCGCGCCGGTGATCGTCGAGAGCGACGAGGCGCCGGCCGATCTCGCCTTCCGCCTGCGCCACGAATCCGACGGCTACAACCGCTGGGACGCCGGCCAGCGCCTGGCCCAGCTCGCCTTCGACGCCGCGCTGCGCGGCGGACCGGGCACGGCGCTGGTCGCCTGGTGCGAGGCGCTGGCCGCGCTGTTCGACGACGCGGCGCTGGACGCGGCGCTGCTGGCCGAGCTGCTGACGCCGCCGTCGGCGGTGGAACTGGGCGAGCGCTGCGCCGAACTCGATCCCGATGCCGTGCACGAGGCGCGCGAGACGCTGGAAAACTCGCTGGCTGCGCGCCTCGGCGCCGCGCTGGAGCCGCGTTACCGCGCGCTGCACGCGCAGGCCGACGGCACGCTCGACGCGGCCGCCCAGGCGCGACGCCGGTTGAAGCGGCGCGTGCTCGACCTGCTGTGCCGCCACGATCCGGCGCGCGGCCACGCGTCCGCGCGGCTGCAGTTCGACGGCGCGCACGGCATGACCGACCGCCTGGCCGCGCTGGCGGCGCTGGTGCGCAGCGGCGCCCGCGAGGCGGGCGACGCGCTGGCGCGTTATCGGCGCCGCTACGACGGCAACGCGCTGGCGCTGGACAAGTGGTTCGCGCTGCAGGCGCAGGTGCCGGCCGCCACCGCGCTGCAACGCGTGCAGGCCCTGATGCGCGATCCCGCCTTCACGCTGCGCAATCCGAACCGCGTCTACGCGCTGCTGCGCAGCTACGCGCAGGGCAACCCGGTCGGCTTCCATCGCGCCGACGGCGCCGCCTACTTCTGGCTGGTCGAACGGCTGCGCGAACTGGATGCGATCAATCCCTCGGTCGCGGCACGGCTCGCCACCGCCTTCAACGGCTGGCGCCGGCTGGAACCGGTGCGCCGCCGGCAGGCGCAGCAGGCGCTCGCCGCGCTCGCCGCCGACGCGCCGCGGCTGTCGCGCGACCTCGCCGACATCCTCGAGCGCACCCTGGCCGGCTGAACGGCGTAGAGTGCGAATCGCGACCGAATCCTGCCCGCGCGCGTCCTTTGCGCGAGGACCGCGTTCCCGGAGGTGCGCCATGCGATACCCGTACGTGCTCGTCGCCGCGCTGCTGCTCGCCGGCTGCGCCGTCGAGCCGAGCTACACCCACGTCAGCGGTCAAGGCGACTACTACGTCGGCCGCTCCGCCTACGGCGACGCCGACACGGTGATCGACTACGGCCGCTCGTGGAGCCCGACGTGGTGGGGCCCGGGGTTCGTCACCAATCCGTGGTACTACGCGCCGCCGCAGGTGATCGTGATCCAGGATCCGACGCGGGTCCACCGCCCGCCGGATCGCCCGCCGCC
>NZ_DF970184.1 GCF_000953855.2 Mizugakiibacter sediminis | reverse complement strand
CCGCCGCCGGCGGCGCTGGCGCGACGGCGGCGACCGCTGTCACCATGATGCGCATGAACCGCCCCACCGATTCCCCGCTCGGCCGCGCCGTCGCCTACCCGGAGACGTACGACCCCTCGCTGCTGTTCCCGATCGCGCGCGCCGACAAGCGCGCCGAGCTCGGCCTCGCCGCGCCGCTGCCGTTCGCCGGCGTCGACGTGTGGAACGCCTATGAGCTGTCCTGGCTGGACGCGCGCGGCAAGCCGGCGGTGGCGCTGGCCGAGCTGCGCGTGCCGGCGGATTCGCCGCGCATCGTCGAGTCGAAGTCGCTGAAGCTGTATCTCAACGGCTACACGCAGACCCGCTTCGACGCCGCCGAGGCGGTACGCACGCGCATCGCCGCCGATCTCGCCGCGGCCACCGGCGCCGAGGTCGCGGTGACGCTGCTGCCCGCCGCGCGCTTCGGCGAAGCGCGCCTCGCGCCGCTCGCCGGCGCCTGCATCGACGACCTCGACCTCGCCATCGACGACTACGGCCCGCCGCGGCCGGAGTATCTGGCGACGACGCCGGGCGCCGAGGTCGAGGAAGCGCTGGTCTCGAATCTGCTGAAATCGAACTGCCCGGTGACCGGCCAGCCGGATTGGGCCAGCGTGCAGATCCGCTACGCCGGCGCGCCGATCGACCGCGCCGGCCTGTTGCGCTACCTGGTCTCGTTCCGCCGCCACAGCGACTTCCACGAACAGTGCGTCGAACGCATCTTCGTCGACCTGCTGCGCCGCTGCGCGCCGCGACGACTGGCCGTGTACGCGCGCTACACGCGCCGCGGCGGCCTCGACATCAATCCGTTCCGCGCCACCCCCGGCTACGGCGAGGCGGGCAACCCGCGCACGGCGCGGCAATAGGCGGTTTCGCGCGCCAGCGGATGCCCCGATCCGTCCGCGTCCGTGGCGCCCGCGCGGCGGGATCGGAGTATCCTCGATGCGGCGCGCGCCAGGCTCGCCGCACCTGCGGGAAGCGGGAGATGCCCATGCAGCACGACTACGACTACCTGATCGTCGGCGCCGGCATGGCCGGCGAGGCCGCGGCGCAGGCGCTGCGCTCGGTCGACGCGGACGCGCGCATCGGCCTGATCGGCGCCGAACCGTATCCGCCCTACGACCGCCCGCCGCTCAGCAAGGCGCTGTGGAAGGACGCGCAGGAGGATTCGGTGTGGCGACCGGTCGCCAAGGCGCGCGCGCTGCTGCACCTCGGCCGCCGCGCGGTGGCGTTGGACCGCGCCGCGCACACCGTCGCCGACGACGCCGGCGACGTCTACCGCTACCGCAAGCTGCTGCTCGCCACCGGCGGCACGCCGCGCAGGCTCGCGTTCGGCGGCGACGCGGTGATCCACTACCGCACGCTCGACGACTACCGCCGCCTGCGCGCCGCCGTCACACCGGGTGCGCGCGCCGCCGTGGTCGGCGGCGGCTTCATCGGCAGCGAGATCGCCGCCGCACTGGCGCTGAACGGCTGCCGCGTGACCATGCTGTTCCCCGAGGACGCCATCGGCGCGCGTGTGTATCCACCGGCGCTGGCGCGCTTCGTCACCGACTACTACCGCGGCCGCGGCGTCGACGTGCGCTGCGGCGTCACCGCCGTCGACGGCGCCGCGCGCGACGGCGGCTTCGAGCTGGCGCTGTCCGACGGCACCGCGCTGCGCGCCGACATCGTGGTCGCCGGCCTCGGCATCGCGCCGAACGTCGAGCTGGCCGCGCGCGCCGGGCTCGCGGTGGACGACGGCATCGTCGTCGATGCGCACCTGCGCACCTCCGATCCCGACATCTACGCCGCCGGCGACGTCGCCGCGTTTCCCGCGCCCGCGCTGGGCCGGCGCCTGCGCGTCGAGCACGAGAACGCGGCGATCGCCCAGGGCCACCGCGCCGGCCTCGGCATGGCCGGACAGGACGCGCCCTACGACGAGCTGCCGTTCTTCTACTCAGACCTGTTCGACCTCGGCTACGAAGCCGTCGGCACGCTGGACGCGCGCCTCGAGACCGTCGAGCAGTGGGCGCAGCCGTTCCGCGAGGGCGTCGTCTACTACCTCGACGCCGGCCGCGTGCGCGGCGTGCTGCTGTGGAACACCTGGGGCCAGGTCGAGTCCGCGCGCGCGCTGATCGCCGCGCCCGGCCCGTTCGACGCCGAGAGCGTGCGCGGGCGGCTGCCAGCCTGAGCGCGCGCGCTCCCGGCGCTGCGCTGCCTCACTTCACCACGATCGTGCCGACCATCTGCGGATGGATCGAGCAGAAGTAGGTGTAGGTGCCGGGCTTGGCGAAGGTGGCGGTGTAGCGGTCGCCGGTGTCGAGCGCCGGCGACGAGGCGAAGCCGTTGCCGGCGCTGACCACGATGTGCGGTTCCTCGTCGCGGTTGGTCCAGGTGACGTGCGCGCCCGCCGGTACGACGAGCTGCGCGGGTTGAAACCGGAATTCGTGGATGTCGACCTGGTAGCCGTCGCGGTGCGCGGTCGTGGCGCCGGGCGACGCCGCGTGCACGGCGGCGGCCAGCGGCAGGCACAGCAGGAAGGAGAAGAAAGTGCGCAGCATGGGAATTCCTTTCGTCGATGGCGGAAGAGCGCTCAATCGAGCGCCCGATCGGTGACGGCGATCGGCTGCGCGCCCCGCACGTGGCGCACCTCGCGCAGACCGATGGCGTGGCGCAGATCGCCGGCGGGCAGGTCCTGCAGAGGTCCGGGGGTCGCGGCGGCGCCGGGGGGCGGCTGCGGGTACGCGGTCGAGCGCGCCGTGTAGAACGTGACCTGGCCCTCGACTTGTTGCTGGATCTGGTGGACGTGGCCGTTCAGCACGGTGACCGAGCCGAAGCGTTTCAGCAGCGCCAGCGCTTCGGCGGCATCCTGCGTGCCCCAACCCCAGGCCGGATACAGCGACCACATCGGCATGTGCGCGAACAGCACGATCGGCGTGCTGTCCGACAGGCCGGCGAGATCCCGCTTGAGCCACGCGAGCTGGTCCGCGCCGAGGAAGCCCAGCCCGCCCGGCTGCAGGTTCAGCACGTTGATCAGGGCGACGAAGTGCACGCCGCCGTGGTCGAAGCTGTACCAGCCGCCGCCGTTGGCGCCATGGCCGAAGCGCGCGAAGAACGCCTTGCCGTTGTCGCCGATCACGTCGTGCTCGCCCGGCACGTAGAACACCTGGCCGGTCTTCGCTTCCTTCAGCAGTTCGGCGACGGTGTCGAACTCCTCCGGCTTCGACAGGTGGGTGAGATCGCCGGTGTGCAGGATGAAGTCCGGGCGCTGCGGCAGCGCGTTGATGCGCGCGATGGTCTCGCGCAGCGAACGCACCGGGTCCGGGTTCGGCGCCTTGTGGAAACCGAGGTGGCTGTCGCTGATCTGCACGAAGCCGAAGCTGGCGGCCGGCGCGGGCGTGCCGTCGCCGGCGGCGCCGAGCAGGCGGGCCTGCGCCACGCCGCCCTGCACCATCCACAGCGCGCCGGCCCCGGCCCAGGCCATGCATTCGAGGAAGCGGCGGCGGGAAGGGGTGCGGGTGTTGTCGTCGCGGTGGTCGTCGTTCATGGTCGTCTACTCGCAGCAGGGAAGGGGCGACGGGCCGCCGGAAGCGACCCGTACGCCCAGCCTTACCGGCGCGACGCACGGCTTATTCCCGCCGCCGGGCGGCCGGAATAAATCCGCGCACGCCCCGGTCTGCTCGCCGATGGATCTGCCGTTCTCCACGCCCGCCGGCCCCGATGCGCGCAGCGCGTTCGAGGCCAGCGTCATGCGCCACCTCGACGCCGCCTACGGCCTGGCGCGCTGGCTGGCGCGCAACGAGCAGGACGCCGAGGACGTGGTGCAGGAAGCGGTGCTGCGCGCGTACCGCTTCTTCGGCGGTTTCCGCGGCGGCGACGCGCGTGTGTGGCTGCTGGCGATCGTGCGCAACACGTTCTACACGCTGCGCGCCGCCGCACCGGCACCGTCCGCGCACGACGCGTTCGACGAGACGCTGCACGGCGGCGAGGACGGCGCGCCCGATCCGGAAACCCTGCTCGCGCGCGCCGCCGACGCCGAGCGGCTGCGCGCGGCGCTGGCGCGGCTGCCGGCGGAATACCGCGAGGTGCTGGTGCTGCGCGAATTCGAGGAGTGCTCCTACAAGGAGATCGCCGCGATCACCCAACTGAAGATCGGCACGGTCATGTCGCGGCTGGCGCGTGCGCGCGAGCGTCTGGCGCGTTGTCTGCTGGAGCCGGCCGCGGAGGCATCGCCATGAACTGCGAGGAAGCACGCGTGCTGCTGCACGCCTACCTGGACGACGAACTGGACGCGGCCGCCAGCCTGGCGATGGCGCAGCACCTGGCCGGCTGTGCGGGCTGCACGCAACGCTATCGCGGCCACGCCCGCCTGCAGCAGGCGCTGCGCGATCCGGCGCTGCGCGTGTCGGCGCCGGCGGCGCTGCGCGCGCGCCTCGCCGCGCGATTGCCTGCACCGCAACCTGCAGCGCGCGCAGCGCGCCGTTGGCCGGCGCTGGCCGCGGCGCTCGCCGCCGCGCTGGCGCTGACGGTGACGCTGGCGACCTGGCAGACGCTGCGCCCGCGCGCGCCGGCCGGCGACGCGCTGGTGGCGGAAGCGGTGTCCGGCCACGTGCGCGCGCTGCTCGCCGAGCACCTGCTCGACGTGCCGAGTTCCGACCAGCACACCGTCAAGCCGTGGTTCGACGGCCGCCTCGATTACGCGCCGCAGGTGAAGGACCTCGTCGCCGAAGGCTTCCCGCTCGCCGGCGGCCGTCTCGATGTGCTGGACGGGCGGCGCGTCGCCGCGCTGGTCTACCGCCGCCATCGGCACGTGATCAACCTGTACCAGTGGCCGGCCGCCGACGGCGAAACCGGCACCCGCGAACGCGACGGCTATCGCGTGGTGCAGTGGAACGAGGACGGCATGCACTACCTCGCCGTGTCCGACGCCGCGGCGGCGGACCTCGACGCGTTCGTGCGCGCCTTCCGCGGCGCGTCGGCGGCGGGCGCCGAACCCGCCCGCTGAGCCGCTTTACCAGCGCCGGCCTCCGGCTACACTGGGCGTCGCGCGCATCCGCCGCACACCGTCGTTCTTCACGTCGATGAACCATCCCTGCCTGAGCTGCGGCGCCTGCTGCGCGCACTTCCGGGTGGCGTTCCACTGGTCGGAGACGGAATCGTTCCTCGGCGGCAGCGTGCCCGCCGAACTGACCGAGAAGCTCGACCCGCACCGCGTGGCGATGCGCGGCACGCAGGCGCGGCAGCCGCGCTGCGTGGCGCTGCGCGGGCGGGTCGGCGAAGTGGTGCATTGCGACATCTATGCGCGGCGGCCCTCGCCGTGCGCCGCGCTGGCGCCGGCGTGGGAACACGGCGAGCCCAGCCCGCAGTGCGACCGCGCGCGCGCCGCCCACGGCTTGCCGCCGCTGACCCCCGACACCTGGATCGACCCCGACGGCGAGACGCCGCTGCCGCGCAGCGCGTGAGCGGCATTGAAAGCGACGGTGACCGATCAAAAATCGAACCCCGAAATCGCCGCGCGGTCCGGGCTCCAATTGCCCGGGGGTGTGCGGCGATTTCGAGGCTGACCGGCAGCGGCATCGCCGGCCGCGGACTCGGCAAGCGCATGGCGCGCGCAATGGCGGACCCTGCGGGATACCTGGGGAGCGACGCGCTCGAGGGCTTGGTCGCACCAGCCTGCGGAGGGTTCTGGCGCGAGACTAGCGCACTGTGCTTCGCACGCGCCACGACGGGAAAAGAGACCCCGGTGCCTGCGCACGTCAGGCCCGCAGGTCATCGTCCCGGCGTGGGAGCGGACCAACCCCCAATGCCGCCGCCGGAAACGGCTGAGCATTGGGCCTAATCAGGAAGATGGACGAGCCCCGGTTTCGATGAGGCCGGAACGATTCACTTTGGACCACGTGGCTGCCACACTACAGCCTCGGCCACCCGCGGCGGGACGCACCCCCATGCAGCGGATCGGCTCGCCCGCCCGGTGCGTCGGGAGCGAGGGCCCCTTTGCTTCGCTTCAATGAGGCCGGAGCGATTCGCTCCGGATCACCGTGGAGCGCACGCTTTCCGAAACACGAGCCGACCCGCTTCAATGAGGCCGGAGCGATTCGCTCCGGATCACCGGTGATGGCGCTCGACCATCTAGCCGTAGGTGTGACCGCTTCAATGAGGCCGGAGCGATTCGCTCCGGATCACTGGGTTAACATCGCTGTTAACCGCCCACTTGCTCCAGCTTCAATGAGGCCGGAGCGATTCGCTCCGGATCACTGGACTACACGGCCGCCGAACTGATCTACCGCCCGCGGCTTCAATGAGGCCGGAGCGATTCGCTCCGGATCACTGGCGGCGAAGCTGGGCATTCGGCAGTCAGCGGTCAGGCTTCAATGAGGCCGGAGCGATTCGCTCCGGATCACAGTCGAGCACCTGGCCTGATGCGTTGGCGAAGGCCATGCTTCAATGAGGCCGGAGCGATTCGCTCCGGATCACGTGGAGCCATGCCGCATGAACACGCAACAGTATCCCGCTTCAATGAGGCCGGAGCGATTCGCTCCGGATCACTCTGACGCCGCGTCATGGCCACCATTGCCGTCCTCGGCTTCAATGAGGCCGGAGCGATTCGCTCCGGATCACGTTCGTCGGCAAACGAAATCTGCGCGAGGAAGAACTGCTTCAATGAGGCCGGAGCGATTCGCTCCGGATCACGCTTGGGTGGCCACTTGACCGGCCGCGAATCCTCGGCGGCTTCAATGAGGCCGGAGCGATTCGCTCCGGATCACGCGCCCGGTGAGCGGCGAGACCGCGGCCCTGCAACTGCTTCAATGAGGCCGGAGCGATTCGCTCCGGATCACCTCGTCGGTGCCGGCATCGCCCCACTCGTGCGACTTGCTTCAATGAGGCCGGAGCGATTCGCTCCGGATCACTTAAGGTCGAAGGCAATCCCTACGAGCCGCTGGGCGCTTCAATGAGGCCGGAGCGATTCGCTCCGGATCACACTTCGGGCTGACGCCGGTAGCGCAAGGCAAGGTGCTTCAATGAGGCCGGAGCGATTCGCTCCGGATCACCTCGCCGCACCTGTTTTTTTGCACCGTCAGGTTGAGAGCTTCAATGAGGCCGGAGCGATTCGCTCCGGATCACCCGGCAGTTCGTCGAGAAGATCGATCCGGTCAGCCGGGCTTCAATGAGGCCGGAGCGATTCGCTCCGGATCACCCCTGACCTTACTCGAAAGAAGATACTGGCCGGCATGCTTCAATGAGGCCGGAGCGATTCGCTCCGGATCACCGAGGCCAGGGCCGCGGCCACCGCCGCAACCGAGGCCGCTTCAATGAGGCCGGAGCGATTCGCTCCGGATCACCGCAGCCTCATTGTCCAGACCGATAACCGATACGCACGCTTCAATGAGGCCGGAGCGATTCGCTCCGGATCACCGTGATGGTCTACAAGTTCGCGGCGGCACCTCAGCTGCTTCAATGAGGCCGGAGCGATTCGCTCCGGATCACGCGCAGGCCGCGTTTATGCGACCACACGGCCGTCCAGCTTCAATGAGGCCGGAGCGATTCGCTCCGGATCACCTGCGGTCCGCATTCGCCTGTCGGTGCCGAGCCTGCAGCTTCAATGAGGCCGGAGCGATTCGCTCCGGATCACGGGCGTGACTGGCGGAGATGCGGACATGACCACCCACGCTTCAATGAGGCCGGAGCGATTCGCTCCGGATCACGTCGACAGCGCCCGCACCGCCGCCCAGCAGTTTCCCGCTTCAATGAGGCCGGAGCGATTCGCTCCGGATCACCCGCGCTTGACGCGATCGACGAAGTGCTCCATCTGGCTTCAATGAGGCCGGAGCGATTCGCTCCGGATCACGCGCGACTACTTCGGGCGCCTGCGATCCTGCTCGCGCTTCAATGAGGCCGGAGCGATTCGCTCCGGATCACACGCCGTCCGCTGAGTCATAAGCTATTGTTTTTCCTGCCGCTTCAATGAGGCCGGAGCGATTCGCTCCGGATCACTGATGTGGCGCTGGAATACCTGCGCACGTTTCAGGACGCTTCAATGAGGCCGGAGCGATTCGCTCCGGATCACGCGGGCCGGACGACGCTGGCCCGCCGGGCGTGCGAGGCTTCAATGAGGCCGGAGCGATTCGCTCCGGATCACGGCCAGGTGGCCGAAGCGCAGAAGGTGATCCTGCAGGCTTCAATGAGGCCGGAGCGATTCGCTCCGGATCACCGATCGCGCCCATCGTCGAGCGTACGGTGTCTTGCTTGCTTCAATGAGGCCGGAGCGATTCGCTCCGGATCACGCGAACGCGACGAGGCGCGCGCCGCGGCCGCGGCATGGCTTCAATGAGGCCGGAGCGATTCGCTCCGGATCACCGTCAAACGGTACGCGCTTGCGGATCGGCAGAGCCAGCTTCAATGAGGCCGGAGCGATTCGCTCCGGATCACATGGCAATGAAATATTTTTTCTATCGCGACACGAGCGCTTCAATGAGGCCGGAGCGATTCGCTCCGGATCACCTAGCGCGCTAGGCGATTTTCAGGTTCCCACCGCGGATGCTTCAATGAGGCCGGAGCGATTCGCTCCGGATCACAGGCGATCAACCGCGCAAAGTCGCTGCACAACCTGGCGCTTCAATGAGGCCGGAGCGATTCGCTCCGGATCACCAAGTTCCTCGACCGCATCGTCGCCCGCGCCAAGGGGCTTCAATGAGGCCGGAGCGATTCGCTCCGGATCACGCAGCGCGCCGCGCGCGCGACTGGCGATGGCGCCGAGCTTCAATGAGGCCGGAGCGATTCGCTCCGGATCACCTTATGTAAATAGCGGGTCATATCCGTTACTTTACAGCTTCAATGAGGCCGGAGCGATTCGCTCCGGATCACGGCGACTCGATGCGCGAATTCCTGACCAAGTTTCTGCTTCAATGAGGCCGGAGCGATTCGCTCCGGATCACAGCCCTCGCGCAAGGTCCTGCGAAGGCTGGCGGCTTTGCAGGTTGTCGCGAGGGCTGGCAGGCGACAGGACGAACCGGCGGGTGCGAGTTCGCGCCGTGTCGCAGTAGTGCAGCGTAAACGACTGGTTTTCAAAGAACAAGCCGGCGCGAGCGGTCGCCTCGTTTCGGGGCAGCACCGGAGCGCTCGCGCGGCAACGGCGGATAGGGGGCCAGACGACGTTGGCGGATCGATCAGTCATCGGACGACTCGGTCAACCTCGATGCTCGGCCGCCAGTGCCCGCCCGTGCAGCCCTTCGGCTCCTGTCCTGCGGCCTACGCTCAAGACGAACGGTCATTGGGCCGGTTGAGCATTGGGGTCCTTCAGGTTAGACGATGACGGGTTCGCGGGCGACGGGTTCGAACTTTCCACCAAAACTGACCACGCGCGGCTTGATCTTGTCGGCGGGACCCAGGTCGATCACCAGCAGCGCATCCACGCGATGGTTGATGATGCCATCGAGCAGTTGCACCAGCTCGGCATGCCGCCTGCGGCTGAGGCGGCACTGGAACACGGACAGTTGCAGCCATTCCCCGAAGCTCTTCATCAGCTTGAAGACGCGTCTCCAGCGCTTTTCATCGCGGATGTCGTAGGTGATCAGATAGAGATGTTCGTCCATGGCTTCACCTCGTGGTGAAGTTGGGGTACTCGGCGAGTTCGCCCAGCAGGTGCCGGCCCAACAGACGCGCCTGCAATTCGAGCAATCGACGGTAACTGAGACGGTACCCGAACATGGGATGCGTCACTTCATGGTCGAGTCGGCGCTCGAAGGCGGCGATGAATCGTTTGCGTCCGTCGGGTGCAAGGTTGACGCTGCCGGCGGCGCTGACGAAATCGCTGGGATGCACTTCGCCATTGTTGATGACCTGGATCACGGTGGAATCGGCGAGCAGCGGTCGGAACGGTTCCATCAGATCGAGAGCGAGCGCCGGACGACCATAGCGCGGCTGGTGGTAGAAGCCGCGGAAGGGGTCGAAGCCGACGGCTTGCAAGGTGACGGTGAGCGTACGCGCCAGCATGCTGTAGGCCAGCGACAGCATGGCATTGACGGGGTCCGAGGGTGGGCGGCGGTTGCGCTTGGCGAAGTCGAAAGCGAGAAGCGGACCGTCTTCGTCGGTGGCGGGTTTCAGCACGCCGCGGAAGTGCGCAAAGTAAATCGAAGCGGCGTGGCCTTCCAGTCCCAGCAACACGTCCAGGGAATCCGCTTCGGCAGCTTGCTGCTGGATGCGTTTCAAGTCGGCCAGCGCCCGTTCCGGCTTGTCCTCGAACTTCCAGTTGCGGCGCAGTTGCGTGCGGCAGTTGGCGATCTTGGCGGCGACCAGCGAGCGCGCGAGGCGCAGGCAGGCGCGGTCGTTGAAACTGGCGCGGTATTGCGCAGTGCGCAATTCCACGTTCTTGTGGCCGTTGCCTATGGTATGGCCGAAGAAGAAGCCGCCGTAACTGTGCCAGGTGACCGGGATGTCGCGTTGCATCAGCTCCTGCAGGCAGGGCGCGGTGATGTAGACGTTGCCCATCACCACTACCTGCGAGACCTCGCCGATGCGCGCGGTAGCGAGCACCTGGTCGTCCTTGCTCACTTCCAGCACGCCGCCCTTCTTGGACAGCTTGGCGTTGTGTTGCTGGATGTACAGCGGCAAAGCTTCATGGTGCGGCACGGCCAACGGACGCGGCGCCAGCTCGCCTTGGCGCAGAAACTGGACCTCGTCAGGGAGGCAGATCGTGACCAGCGAGCAGCGTGGGCATTTGGGGCTGTCCACGAGAGGGTCGGGGATCCTCCCTCCCGCCGCCATGGCGCGCAATTCGGCGATGGCGTTGCGGGTTTGCGCGATCAGTTCGTCGTCGAAAGGCACGCCGACGCGCTCCTTGCTTTCCACGTAGTAGATAGCGCCTTCCTCGCATACGTAGCCGTGCTCACGCAGCAGCAGCCCTTGCGCGCAGAGCTGGACACGCTCGGGGTCGTAGACGCCGCGCGCGATGTGCGGGCGCTTGCCACGCTTGTAGTCCACCGGGGTGACCCGATCGCCTTCACCCTCGATCAGGTCGAGCTTGGCGATGAGGCCGAGCGAGTTCGAGGAAAGGGTGACCGAACGGGCATGGATTTCGACGTCTTCCGCCCGTGCCTGCGCCGCATCGGGCAGGTCGCCCGAAGGGGTGTCCACGCGCTTGTGCCGGTGCCGGCCTTCGACGGTGTCCGCCGAATCCGCCCATTCGCCCTGGACCCACATGAGATAGGCCAGACGCGGGCAGTACACGTGCTCGTTGAGCATGCGCACGGGAATCAGCGGCTGGTCGCCGGATAGTTCCGGGAAAGGCAAGGCGAGCTCGCGTTGTTGAGGCTCCATCACACGGCTCCAGCCTACACCTCGCTACGACAGCGGCAGACCCAGCCGCTGCCGTAACCGGCGGAATACCGCCTCGTCCACCGGCGGATCCATACGGCGGCCCAGCCGTTCGGCATCACACAACAGGGCCTCGACCTTCTCCGGTCCGTCAGGTTCCCGCATCGCCTCGAGCGGCGTGCGGTTGCCCAAGGCGGGGATCTTGTCCTCGATCCACTGCTCGTAGTGGCGGGCCATCATCTCGGCGATGCGTGCCTTGAACTCCGGGTGCTCCTCGAGCTCGCGGCGCTCTCGCGCGCGTTCCGTGCCGGCACCCGCGTCGGCCTCTGCCAGCAGCTTTTCCACCGACTGCAACTGCGCGAGGCGATAGCGTGCGCGCGCTCGCAGCTTCTCTTCCACGATCTTACGGAAGGCTTCCGCGCGCTCGTGCGAATTCACGTCGGCGGTCATGCGCTGGCCTTCGATGCGGATGTGGCCGAGCACGGTGTTGCTCCAACCCTTGTTCTTGCTATTGCCGGGCTTCTTCCAAGCGATGGTCGCGCAGCGCAGGCGGCCGTCGGCTGTGTACTCCGCGTCTTCGGGCACATCCGAGGCGCCCGCCTCGAAGTCCAGGTGCTTGAGTGCCTCGTAGGCCTCTTGCGCGGATTCGATGTCGAACATCAGTTGTTGCGGCACCATCTTCTCGCCGTCAGTGTTCTGGAACTCGGGCATCTGCGGATGCAGCAGGCGGTCGGTGAGATCGAGATACAGCTCGCGCAGCTCGCAGTCGTACTCGCGCAGCTTTTCGCGGGGCGCAGCAGCGGAGCCCCGCTCTATCTGCTGGCGCAACTCGATCACCGCGAGCTTGTCGATCGGCGGAATCACGACCGGCCCGCAGGCTTCCAGCAGCGTGACTCCCTGGGCGCTCGCCAGCTGACCGTACACCAGGTCGCCGGCCTGCAGGTGACGCGAGGCCGAGCGCTCGTGCACGTCGTACTCGTCGCCGGTGATCACGTCGCGCAGCTTGAGCCCGCGCCCTGGCTCGCTCGCCAACACCTCGTGGAAGCTGAAGGGCGAGGCCAGGCAAGACTCGATGTACTCGCGGAGCAGCGGGTCGAGGTTGCGCCTCTTGCGCTGCAACAGCGCGCGCGCCGGTGCGACGCCGTACAGCGCGGCGTCCGCAACCCGGGTTTCTTGCGGGTCCGGCGCCCAGTGGCAGAACAGCCACGGCATGAATACGGCAATGTGTGGTGAGCGTGGATCGAAGGGCTCATCCTCCCACAGCGTGAATTCATCCCATGCCTCCCCGACCGCCGCTTCGCCGTAGGCATCCCGCACGAAGCGAAACATCATCGTGGCGTAGCTGCCGTCCTTGAGCCGCCGCAGCCGCTGCCAGACCAGCTCCTCCGGCGCCGCCGCAACCACCTGCGACGCCGTGAGGCAACAGTGCTTGTACTTCTTGCCGCTGCCGCAAGGGCAGGGGTCGTTACGGCCGGGTTGCATGTGGGAGCACCGCTGAAGAAGGTGGATGGAACGAATCACGGGCGGCCGAGGTGCCGCTCGATCCTGCGCTCCAACTCCTGCGCAAGCTCGGGGCTTCCTTGGCGGCGAGTAACGGGCGCAATTCGCGGCGCATGAGGTCCAGATCGAGCCGGGCGACCTGGCGTTCTGGGACACTGGTGATGTCCGCCCAATCCTTGTCTCTTCCGGCGAAGGTTTTCATCCCAGAGATCCTTGGCTGAACACGTGCGCAGATGTGCGCCTGCGCCAAGTATCCATGGACTCGAACGCTCCATGACCCGCGCCTCGTACGGAAGCCCTGCCGCACGATATCGATGTCCACGCCGTTGGGCGCGCGCCAGAATCACGCGGGACTGCGCCGCGAACGCCGCTGCATTCTCGATGCGCGGCGCAAGCCGTGCGAGCAAGGCGTCCACAACCGCGGCTTCGTGCCCGGGCTCGACCAGCACGGAAAGATCCGCGTCGGCGGTATAGCACGGCTCGCCTCGGCGCTGTAGCGCGATGCCGCCAATCACGCAAGCGCGCAGGCCGGCTGACTCGCAGACCTCCTGGGTCATCAGTGCGGCATCCAGAACCGGGCCCAGACTCACGCTGACGCCCGTCGCAAGCGGGAGAAAAGACGCTGTTGTTCCACGAGGCCGCTGGCTGGCCGCGACGGCCCGGGTATATCACCTTGGAGCAGAATGAAGCATCGCGCTGCTTCGAGTTCGGTCAGGGCGCGCAAGCGGCGCAGGCGCTCGCGGTCCGGCAGCCCGGCGCGCGTTTGCCAGAGTTCAGCAAATACTCGCGCTTCGGCAAGTTCGGCCAGCGATGGAGGGGTGACGGATTGCCGCATGCGGAGAATTTTACCTTTGTTGCGTGGGATCCGGTTTCGCCGCGTTGCGTCCAGCCTGCAACCGCCGCGCGAGTTCTTCCATTTCCTCCAGGCTGCGAATCACGCCCTCCAGTGGTAGCTTCGACCAGCGGCGCAATTGCTCGCACCGGACGCCCTCGAAGGTCGTCATCCCCGCCGGTCAATCTCGAAGACAGGCGCGAAATAAGGTTTTCCGAGCTTGGAAATCATCACCACAGCCCTTGTGTTGGCGCAAACGAAAGCTTTCCTTTCGGGCCGGAAACACGATCGACACTGAATGTAGCGAAGACTCCCCTCTCCCTTTGACTTCGAGGTTGTCCGGGCCCTTCCCACACGAACGATCGCACTGTGCGAAGCGTTGCGAAGATGTTCCAGAGTCCCCAGGAAAAAGTGACCCGTTGGTCATGCCGCGTGGACGCCACGGTGACCGGCCGTTTGGTGGGGATGACGGGCAGCAACGCGAACGCGGGAATAGCCAGTGCTTGCGCACCGAGCTCGGTGCAGAAGTCGTCCGTCGTCGTCGGATTGGAGAGCCGGAGCGCATAGAGCCGCTCGTCGGAAGGATCGAGGCGGAGGGTGGGTTTCCTAGTGCCGAGGTTGAGTTCCTTGCGCTTATCATCAGGTATTCGGTACGACTTCCTCCACGTTTCCAAGAGCGCGAGCCGTACGTGCTCCTCTTCGATGAGCTTGAGCACGTCACGCATGGACTGAACGAGATTCTGATGCCCCGCTCCGTTCGCTGCGCACAGCGTGGATTCGAACGTTTCTTCGCCCACGACGCAGGCCAAGCCAGCGAGGAGATCAACCACGGTCGCGTCGTCGCTTTCGCGCGCGATCGTCTCGTAGCTCGACCTAGTGAAGTCAGAGGGCTTGTCGACGTTCCGCAGGTTCCCATCGAGATAGGGCAGCAGGGTCCTCAGCTTGGCGAGCAACACCGCTGCAAGCTGTTCTCTTGCGACCGGGCTCTGCAGCACCGCAGTTCCATCTTCTTGGAATTTGAGCCGCGGAGGATTGAGGTTTTTCTCACGCGCATGCTCATGGAGCAAAGACAACGTGCCAAGCGCCGTGAGGAAGCCCCAGAGGTGCTGCCCATCGATCCCAGTATCGATTTCAGTAAGGGATTGCTGGTTCATGACTTCGATTGCTCCTCTTCGCTGGCGCGGTGATCGGCGAGACGAAGAATTGCCTCCAGCCAGCATAGTTCGAGCCAGCCGTACTTCGCGACCAGCTTCCAGAAACGGTCGGCAAGCGGTGAGTCGAGCCTATGCAGCCCGTGTTCCGAAGTCGTCGCCGGAAACTCCATTGCACCGAACACCTCGCTTTCGTGGTTACTCAGAGCGACATCAACCGGATTCTTGTCGACCACGACAGGTGCAAAGGGGCGGCAGTAGCCGTGGTGGCTCGCGACGAGATGGAGCACCAGATCAAGATCGGACTCCTTCGCCTCGTCCACTTTCTTCAGTGCTTGCTTCAACGCGTTCTTTACGACCCCCAGCTGTCCGTGAAGCATTGCGAGCGACTGTGCCTCGTGGCGCGCTCCTCGTGGATAGCCGCTCTTCTGCTGCGCGAGCCGATGCGCCTGACGCGCGCCGGCCGGCATCGCCGACTTGGCCAACGGCGTATCGTTCTTGAAATACTCGATCTCGCTCCCACCTCGCAGCATGAGCTGAAAGCGCCGATCGGCCTTACCAATGTCATGCAGCCACGCGGCAAGCGCGACGTGCTCCGCGAGCCACGTACCCAGCCCGCAGTGCGTCGCGTAATCACGCGCGAACGTCTCGACGTCCGCACTGTGCTCGGCGAGCGAGACGGCCCGCCCCGCATAAAACGAGTCGTCCCCGTCGGTCGTCAGCTCGACGCCGTCTTCAAGTGTCTCCTCAGGTTGAAGGACGTCTCGAAGAGCGGCGAGCGACACTCGCTTCGCTTCGATTGCGGTCCACGAAGGCTCACCGGGCACGACGAGCGAACCGCGTCCCTTGGCGAGCCTCTCGGCCCAAAGGCGCTTCCACGCTGGCCAGTCGTCATTTGCAGCGAGGAGACCTAGCGCGGTGCGCGCCTCGTCGGGATCGTCGAGCGGCAGCGAGAGCCCGAGTTTATCGACGACGACGGGATGAAGCCGGAGCACAGGCCGCGCACGCGCGAACAGCTCAGCCTGTTCCGCACGGTCTTGAACCGGCTCGGTCGCAGTGGCGTCGAAGCAGCCACTGCGGATGCCGCCATAGGTCGCAGGCACGACAATGGTGTCACCAGGCTTCAGCGAGGGCTCCGAGTCGGACTGCGCACAGACGATTTCACTATCATCGCCTCTCCAGCGGAGCGCGCGTCGCCTTGCAGTCTTTGGCTCATCGCTGTCCTCGGAAGTCGCGCCTTCTGTATCACCCAGGTCGCGGGTGGGCTGGCTCGCGAGCCATGCTCGTGCCGTCGCGAAAGGCAGCGACATCGCTTCGAGGCTGGAAGGTCGGACCGCCGCGACGATGGCCGTTGCAGCTTCGACGTCTCCTCGCACGAGCACCTCCTCCGTCAGGTCGGCCCGCCAGACAACCTGCACATCGGCTGGCCCCGCACTCGGTCCGTGCAGCCAAAGGCTCACGTCGGGCACCTGGCTCGGCGCAGGCGAGGTCTGCGCCCACAAGTCAAGGTATGCGGGGAGTAGCGTCGGCGCGTTGGGTTTCGGCGCGAGCAGCTTGGTCAGGTCCTCGCCCGTTGGGACCGCGAGTCCGAGAACGCCGAAGTCGACGGTGGGGCGACGTGCCTTTATTTTCTTCTTGAGCCACTTAGCTGTCTCGCCGAGTGCCTTGCCGTAGATCGGATCGTCGTCCGCGAGCGAGGGCTTCTCTCCACGACGCTTCAACTCCTCCTTCATCTTGGCGCACGTGTCCCAGACAATAACGCCTTCGGCCTTCCCGTACTTACCGAGTCGGTCCACACGACCAAAGCGCTGCCGCAGGCTGTCGATACTCGCCGCCTCGGTGACGAGGGCGTCGAAATCGAAGTCCGCGCCGGCCTCGATGCACTGGGTTCCCACAATGACGCGCTTCGGACTGTCATCGCTTCGCTCGCGTTCCGTCTGCACAGCGGACCGCAGCTCGCGGAGCATGTCGTCACGGTCGAGTGGGCGCATGCGGCCTGTGAGCAGCGTGACCGTCGCATCAGTGCCTAGCATCTCACCGAGCTGTTGCGCGATCACGCTGGCGCTTGCGACGCGGTTTACGACCACGGCGATTGTGCGATGCCGTTCGAGCAGGGCTTTCGTCTGAGTGACGCACTCTTTCTCCAACTCGGTCCGATCGTCCACTTCGACGAGACGCACGGGCTTACTCGCATGCAGGCGCGGTCCGAGTGGTGAATCGAGCTTTTTCTCATCGTCGAGCAGCGCGAAGGGTTGCTGCCCGCCATCTCCCGGCGTTGCTGACAAGAAAGCGTGCGCAAAGCGCGTCTTCAGGCCGCTGCCCGAGAAGCGCGTTCGCAGACACGCGAGCTGATCGAGTGTTTGCCGGAAGGGCTCGGAGAGATGCACCTCATCGAGGAGAAGCAGCGTGTCGTTGGCCAGCAGGCCCGCGTGCACCGGCTTCATGCCCTGGCTCACGCCGTAGCCCTGCATGAGCATGCGCGAGCCGACCTGATCCACTGTGGAGGCGATGACGAGCGGCTGATCGGGCGTGCGCGCCCAGCCGTCGTCCTTCGGCATGCCGCCGCGCAGCGTAAACACGCCGAGGGGCTCTTCGCCCGTGCGGGTCAAGGATCGCAGCCGCCTGGTGACCTCGACGACTACGGGCTCTGTGCTCGTCGTCAATGCGCGCAAGATGGAGCGCCCGCGCTCCGCGACCTGGTCGACGACGATGCGCCGGTCCACGACCATCGCGACGCGACGCGGACACCAACGCTCTGCGGCTGCATTGGCAGCGTCGAGAGCGAGCGCGAACAGCGCGATGTCGATGCAGGTCGTCTTCCCAGCGCCGGTCGGCAAGTCGAGTACGCGCGGCCATGCCTTGTCTTGAACTATCTGCTCAAGCAGGCGCTGCTGCCAGTCGAAGGGAGGCTTCCCGCCATGCACGGCTGCGTGAAAGGCAGCGAAGCCGGAGGTGGAGAGTGTCATCGGTCCTCCACGGGTAGGCAAAGCCCAAGGCCGAAGTAACGCCCGGCGCCAAGCAATAGTGGGCCTCTCACCGGCGCCTCGAACCGGATGTCGGCGTGGACGCGCACACGGGGCGTTCGACCAGGGCGTCCGGGCCATGGCAGGAAATCACGCACATGCTGCGCGCCCGGGAGCAGCGGTGCGAGCGACACCTCGACTAAGGAGGGACGGACCCCGACGACGCGCAGGCATGCGTCGCTGATGTTTTGTTGCGCCTCCAGCGCAGCCTTGCGCGCGGTGCCGTCCTTGTTGCTGCGCAGGTTGCCCGGATTCTTGTCGAGTGCGATCGGCGTCGCGGTGACGAAGCGCGTGGAGGCACGGCACCACCGCGCCGGATCGAGGGTGGTCTTCGCCGACAAGTCCACTCGCCGAACGATGAAAGGCGGGAGCGTCCCAGCTGCGAGCGTCAGGTTGCCGCGCTGGTCGGCGCGCTGCTTCTCCCACTTCGCGACGAGGTGAAGCAGCAGCTCGCGATCGTTCTTGGCAAGCCCACGCGGGAGCACCAATGCGCAACCCATAATCGCGCCGTCGGCGTACTCGTGCCCGACGAACGGCAGCGGGACGAACGCGACGTGCGGCTGTGCTGTCGGGCCGCTCTCCGTGTGGCCCGAGAGCGTTTCCGGAAGATTTTGGCTACCGTGGACTTCGATCAATGCACCACGCAGCGCACGCGCGAGATCGGTTCCGCGTGAGGCAACCAGTCGTGGCCCGCCGACACGTTCGAAGAGTACCCAGTCGCTCGAGAACACGCTTTCCGCCGTTGGAGTAGGCGCAGTGCCCTTGGATGCCGAGCGATAGCGTTGAGAACGCGCCGGGAGTGCGCGGCTCTCGACGCCCTGATGGTGTTTGTAGGTTTGCTCGAGGCGCTCAAGCTGGTCGCAACCGACCACACGGAGGACGACATCGCCATCGTCGCCTGGAACGAGCATCGGTGTGAAGTTGCGATCGACGACGCTGCATCGCACGAGCGAGGAGGAGTGGCCCAAGCGGGTCACACGTGCGCAGAGTTGCTCGAGCGAGGCTCGATGCGGCGAAGGATCGACAGTGGGCCAAAGGAACGCGAAGGTGGGCGTCTCGGGCAGCACGACAGGGAACGTGCGTACCCGGCGTGTGCGCCGTTCGGGGAGCAGCGCCGTGGCCGTCTCGAGGGCCTTGTCCGAAGGTTGAGGGTCGACGGCCACAGCTTTCCTCTTGGCCTTTTCGAGCGCAGCCTCGGCCTTCCGCTTGGTTGCGGGCGTCTTGGCCTCCGCCAGCTTGGCTTCAGCCTCACGGATTGCTGCGTCGCCGCCGAGCGTGATGTCGTTGACCGGCACGTAGACGCCCTGCACCTGCCGCCTTCCGACCCTCGGCTCGAGATCGACCCATAGCGACGGCGCGCCCTGCCGTTCAAGCCACAGAAGCGCCTCCCGCTCGGCTTGATCAACGTTGTCGTAGTCGTGGAGCGCTGCGACAAGCGCCGAAAAGAACCGCGCGGGATGTGGTGGCCACTCCGCGCGCCACCGATCATTGTGCGCGGTCGCAGCGTAGCGGCCAGTAAGAAGCTCGACCTCGATCGCGAGCATCATTCATCTCCGAAATCAGCTTCTGTTGCAGCAAGCTCACGACTTTTCTTCACGAGATCGGCGAGCTTAGGCGAGGGCGTTAGTTCCGCGAGCGCTTCGCCCGCAGGTTTGTCGAACCTGACGCCATCAGGGAGCTCGCCGACTGCATCGTTGTAGAGCTTGATAGCCCCAGCGAGGTCGAGATCTACGGGAGTCGTACTCCCATCGCGGGCGACGGCTTCAAGCTTCAGTGCGGAGCCCTTCTTCGGCACGAGGAGGCAGCGGGAGCGCAGATCATGTCCGCGGCTTTCCGCAGCCAATATGGCGAGCAACCCGAGTGCGGCCAGCACCGTACGGGCTTCCTTCGCTCCCGTGGTGAACCCCAAACGTCGCAGCGACGCCAGCGAGAGCACCACGGTGTGCCTTGCATCGTCGATCGTCACGCCTCCCCCGACTGAGTCGATGCTGGGCACGATGTTGCCGTGAAGAACCGCCGACGGTTTTCCGGCATTTTCTGACTTGCCGACTTTGACGGGCTTGCCGTCCTTGATCTCTGCCTCATCGGGATTTGCAGTCCACATCTCATTGCCGTCGGATGCCTTGTACAGGACGACGGCGTCTTTTGCGATGTTGAGAGGATCTATTCGACTAGCTGTTTTCGTGCCATAAACGGCGTTGATGCCGACGATCTCCGAGACCAGCGCGCGCTGGAACTTGGCGCCGAGGCCACCCTTCGGCCCCGTGCTGTCCCACAGGCCGAAGACGAGCCCTGTCGGACAGACCTTGAACAAGGCGGTCGCATCTCTAGTGCTCGCGTCGGTGAACGACTTGCCGATCTCCGAAAGCCGAAAGAGCTGATCGTTGAGCAGACTGTCACGCAGGAGCGCGTCGGCGATGCGGTGGGGTGCTGTGAGCGAGGTGACGCGTCCCACCTCGGGTGCAACGGACGAGAAGTCGACGCTGATGACCGGAAGCGCGATCTTTCCGTCGTCCCATAGCGTCTGAAGCGCCTCTTCCATCCGATTCGCCTGACTCTGTACGGAATCGATGAGCACGCACGTCACGTCGTGCCCGTCGATACGGCGAGTTTCGAAAGCATACTTGGCGCCAGGCCTCTTGTTCTTGTCATCCACCGAATGGGTTGGGGGGAAGATCTTGTCTCCCGGCCCTCCCGCGGGTTCCAGCATTGCCGTGCCACGAATAGCGACTATGTCGTCGACGACAAACTTTTTAAGTTGCTCAAGACTCAGGGACATTGGTTTTCTCCAGTTGATGCCATCTAAAATTCACCACGATGCAGCAGCCGCGGGGATATTCGTTCACTCGCGGGTTGGATACGCCCCTTCGTCTGTGTGCTCGTCATGCTTGTCCGAGCGAGAGACCAAGCCGGCTTTCTCGCATACCTTCCGCGCCATTGCGTCAAAGGCTCGCTGCTGCTCTTCCAAGCAGAACAAGTTGGACTTCTTTCTGGGCGGATACAAATCCCGCAAGCGTTGGATCTGTTCTCGCCAGTCGTCATTCTTGCCTCATAGTCCCAACCACCTCCTCCGCCGTCAGCGCGCGCGCTTCGGTGGTGAGCGGTTCGAGGGTTTCGATCTCGCGCGCGTCGCCGGCGGCGCGCAGTTCGCGGAAGCGGCGGGCAGCACGCGGGCCTCCAGCGAGCCGACGGCTTCGTTGTAGGCGGTGACGGCCTTGTTGAGGCGGTCGCCGACGTTGGCCCAGTGCTCGCCGAGCTTGGCGATGCGTTCGTACAGGTCTTTGCCGAGCACGGCGATTTCTTCGGCGTTCTTGGCCAGGGCTTCCTGACGTCAGCCGTAGGCCACCGCCTTGAGCAGGGCGATCGAGATGGTCGGGCTGGCCGGGATCACGCGGTTCTCGGCGCCGAACTCGATCGGGCTGGCGTGCTGCGCCAGCGCGGCGGAGAAGAACGCCTGGCCGGGGGACGATGCGGCCTTGCTGAGGCACGGGCGTCGTCGGTTTTTCTTCTTGCGCTCGCCGGTCAGGGTCCCGGAAGCGGGAGTGGATCGGAGCGACGGCGCCTGACACGTCGCCAGCATGGCCCGCTTGGCTAGGTTTACGTGCCGCGGCGGGGGCACGAGGAATTGCCGCCCGCCGCCATGCCAGCCGTGGCGTTGCCGCAAGGGCAGGACGGGCGGATAAGGACGGTCTCGCCGGATGGCGATATGCGTATTGCGTATCCATACGCTTCCCCCTGCGACAGCATAGGCCGGCACGCGCCGAGCGGCAAATCGATGCCACGAGCGTGTCTCACGACATGAGACGCGATCGTTGCGAATCGTGTCGCGCGAGTGACCGAGGCATGTCGGTACTCCGGCCACGGCGTTATCCATCGAGCGCGTCTGTAGCCAAGCGCTCGCAACGCGGTTTCTGGATTCGCTGCCAACGGCCGCGGAAAGGCGCCCTCGGACGAACATCGACCACGGCGTCGGGTGCCGGTCGACTGCCGGGAATCAAGTGAGAAGCTCGATTCAGCGATGTCGCTCGGCCTCGTTGGACAGCGGCATCCCGTGGCCGAACGTGGCGGGGCGGGCCTGGTGATGCCGCGTGGGCGCGAGCAGGTAGAGATCAGTGCTCTGGCGGTGCCCGAGCCGCGCCGTGGCCCGGAACGAGGGCATCCGGTTCGCGGCCGGGAGATGCTGCCGATGATGGTGCCCGGGCAGTGGGGTCATCCGTGCCTGCAAGCGGGCTGCAGTATGCGGGGTGACGTCCTGCGAAGATGCGACGATGCCCACGGTGGCACGAGCAGCGCCTCTCGGCTTCGTCGATGTGCAGGCGGACGCCCCCTTCGCCTCTCGGCCACGCTGCGGCTCGACCGCCCCGTCATCCATGGATGGCTGCCGAAGCGCGGGCGTCGCTTCAATCCGCACGCCGAACAGGCGACAATGGGCTGTTTGCCATCGCATCGGCGCTGGCCGCTCCGATTCATGCCCCCGGAGGTTTCCATGACCGAACCCAAGCTCACGCCGCCCGCCGGCGGCGCCAGGATCACCCACGCGCACGGCCGCCTGCAGGTGCCGGACAACCCGATCATTCCCTTCATCGAGGGCGACGGCACCGGCCCCGACATCTGGCGCGCCTCGGTGCGCGTGCTCGACGCCGCGGTCGCCAAGGCTTACGGCGGCAAGCGCAGGATCCACTGGATGGAGGTGTACGCCGGCGAGAAGAGCTACAACCAGTTCGGCACCTGGCTGCCGGACAGCACGGTCGAGGCCTGCCGCGAGTATCTCGTCAGCATCAAGGGGCCGCTGACCACGCCGGTCGGCGGCGGCATCCGCTCGCTGAACGTCGCGCTGCGGCAGATGCTCGACCTGTTCGTCTGCCTGCGCCCGGTGCGCTGGTTCAAGGGCGTGCCCTCGCCGGTGAAGAAGCCGCAGGAAGTCGACATGGTGATCTTCCGCGAGAACACGGAAGACATCTACGCCGGCATCGAATACGCCGCGGGCACCGAGGAGAACGCCAAGCTGATGGCGTTCCTCGCCGAGGCCTTCCCCAAGGCGTTCGACAAGATCCGCTTCGGCACGCAGCAGAAGGTGGACGGCTGGCAGAAGCAGCTCGAGGCCATCGGCGCGCCGCGCCGCGAGTTGGGCGTCGAGGTCGGCCTCGGCATCAAGCCGGTCAGCCGGCTCGGCACCGAGCGCCTGGTGCACAGCGCGATCAGCTACGCGATCCAGAACAAGCGCAAGTCGGTCACGCTGGTGCACAAGGGCAACATCATGAAGTTCACCGAGGGCGCGTTCCGCGACTGGGGCTACCAGGTCGCGCGCGACTTCTTCGGCGCGGTGGAGCTGGACGGCGGCCCCTGGCACGTCATCCCCGAGGGCAAGCCGGGCGCCGGCATCGTCATCAAGGACGCGATCGCCGACGCCTTCCTGCAGCAGATCCTGCTGCGTCCGGCCGAGTACGACGTGGTCGCCACGCTGAACTTGAACGGCGACTACCTCTCGGACGCGCTGGCCGCGCAGGTCGGCGGCATCGGCATCGCCCCGGGCGGCAACATCAACTACGTCACCGGCCACGCGGTGTTCGAGGCCACCCACGGCACCGCGCCGAAGTACGCCGGCCAGGACAAGGTCAATCCGGGTTCGGTGATCCTCTCCGGCGAGATGATGCTGCGCTACATGGGCTGGAACGAGGCCGCCGACGCGATCATCGCCGCGATGGACAAGGCCATCGCCGCCAAGCGCGTCACCTACGACTTCGCGCGCCTGATGGAAGGCGCCACCGAGGTGAAGTGCTCGGAGTTCGGCGACGCGCTGATCGCCGCGCTGTAGGCCGGCCGATCGGGCTGTCGCATGCGGATGGGGCGCTGCGGCGCCCCGTTCGTTTTTCCGCCGTCGTTCCGGTGCGAATCCCCGCCTCCGTCGCCCCGGCGCGGACAAGAAGACGGCCCGCCGGCGAACCGGACGGGCCGTCGAGGTGGCCGCCGCAGGGTAGAGGAGGAGGGAGCGGCGGTTTGCGGGGACGTCAGCAGCAGACCGCGGCGCGCGTGGGCAGCGGGCGCGGCGTGGCGGCGCTGCGGCCGGCGCTGTCCGTCGCGGGCTGCGGCGCGTCGGCGGCGCGTGTCGCAGGCTGCGGCGCGGCTGCCTTCAGCAGCTTGGGGTCGGTGAGGTGGCCGTGCATCAGCAACAGGCCCTTGGCGATCTCGGCGAGCATGGGGAGGGTCTCCGGCGCGCGGGGCGTCTTTAGGTTTGTCCAAGATAGGCGCTGCGCATGCGGCGAAAAAGCGATATGTTTGCAAGCCAGATTTGAGGGACATTCAACATGAGCCGCGCCCCCCTGATGGCCCTGCAGGCCTTCGTGCTGGCCGCCCGCACCGGCAACCTGTCGCGCGCCGCCGCGCAGATGAACCTCACCGTCAGCGCGCTCAGCCACCAGATCCGCGGGCTGGAGGAGCGCCTCGGCCGCCGCCTGTTCGAACGCGGCCCGCGCGGCGTGGCGCCGACCGCCGACGGCAGTCGTCTGCTCGACCTGATCGGCGTGCCGCTGGAATCGATCGAGCACGCGCTGCAGCAGTACCACGCGCCGCGTCACAACGCGCTCACCGTCAGCCTGATGCCGTCGATGGCATCAGGTTGGCTGGTGCCGCGGCTGCCGCGCTTCGTCGCCCGTCATCCGCAGATCGAACTGAGCCTGCAGTCGAACGGCGCGCTGGTCGACTTCGACCGCGAGCCGGTGGACCTGGCCATGCGCTACGGCCCCGGCCAGTGGCCGGGCGTGCAGGCCGAGCACCTGTTCGACGAGTGGCTGACGCCGGTGGCCAGCCCCGCGCTGCTGCAGCGCCTCGGCCGGCCGAAGCTGCACGAGCTGGGCCAGTGGCCGCTGCTGGGCGATCCGTCCGGCAGCTGGAAGGAGTGGTTCGAGCTGTACGGCGGCCAGCCGCCGCGCCGTTTCGTCACCCACTTCTCCGATCGCGAGGCCCTGCAGCGGGCGGCCAGCGAGGGACTGGGCGTGGCGATGATCCGCCTGACCATGGCGCGGCCGCTGCTCGACAACGGCATGCTGGTGACGCTGTTCGACGAGCGCATGCGCTCGCAGTACCAGCACTACCTGGTCTATCCGCCGCGCATGCGCGGGCAGGCGGCGTTCGAGGCCTTCCGCGACTGGATGCTGGAGGAGGCGCGCGTCTACGCCGCCGCCGAGCAGCGCGCCAACGCGCCGAAGGTGAAGGCGCCGGCGCCTGCGGCGAAGAAGCGCGCGCGACGCTGAGCGCGCCGCGCTGCCCCCCGCGGCGCGCCCGTCCCTGGCGCGCCGCGACGCATGCGGGCCGCAGCGCAGCGTCACTTCTTCTGCGCGGGCGCCTCGACCTTCAGCGCCTGCGCATCGACGCGCTTCACGCCGTCGACCACCGCGGCGATCTCGATCGCGCGGCTGCGCATCGCCTGCGTGGGCACCACGCCGGCCAGGGTGACGACGCCGTCGTGGGTGGAGACGTTGATGTCGAGGCCCTTCACCTGGCGGCTGGCGAGGAACTCCGACTTCACCTTGGTGGTGATCCAGCCGTCCGAGATCGCCTTGCCGGCGTGCTTGCCGTGCGCCTCGAGCTTCTGCGAGGCGGTGGCCGGCTCCGCGCTCTTCGCGGCGGCGCTGCCGGGCGGGGCGACGATCAGCGCGTTGTCGACGGCGGTGACGCCCTTCACGCCGCGCGCGATCTCTTCCGCCGCGGCCTTGGAGGCGGCGGTCGGCGCGGTGCCGCGCAGGGTCACCTTGCCGGTGCCGTCGGTGTCGACGTTGATGTCGAACGCCTTGGTGCGGCCGTCCGCCATCAGCTTGGTCTTGATCGTCGCGGTGATCGCGGCGTTGTCGATCTTCTGTCCGACCGGCACGTCCTGCGCGGCGCCCTGCGTCTGCGCCACCACGGCGATCGGCGGCAGTCCGCACAGCGCCGCGACGATGCCGGCGGCGATCAGGCTGCGATGGAATCGGGTCTGCTTGCGCATCGGTCGACCTCCTTGCATGGTTGAGGCAACCGGACACGACGGCCGCGGTTGCCCTTTCAGGGAGCCCGCCGACGCATGAATCGACCGTGAGCCGATCCCGGCCGCGCCCTGAACGCGTCGAAAAGCACCTTGTGCATCAGGGGCTTGTGCTAGGCTTGCGGGGTTGCGTCCGCTTCAGGCGGCGCCCTTCAGGAGGATCCCGATGAACAAGCTCGCCCTTGCGTTCGTCCTGCCGTTCGTTCTCGCCGCCTGCGGCGGCGGCCAGCAGCCGCCGGCCGCGCCGGCGCAGGGCGCGGCCCCCGACCAGCCGGCGCAGCCGGTGCCGCCGAAGAGCGCCGCGCAGCTCTACGCCGAGCGCATCGACCCCATCCTCGCCGGCGCCTGGCGCTCGCCGGAGAACAAAGCGCGCGACACTTACCGCCATCCCAAGGAGACGCTGGCGTTCTTCGGCCTGAAGCCGGACATGACGGTGATCGAGATCACCCCGGGCGGCGGCTGGTATGCGGAGATCCTGGCGCCGCTGCTGAAGGACGAGGGCACTTACTACGCCGCCGTGGCCTCGCCGCTCAGCAGCGACTTCGCGAAGAAGCAGGCCGATGCGCTGCGCGCCAAGTTCGCCGCCGATCCCGCCGAGTACGGCAGGGCGCACGTGATCGAGTTCGATCCGAAGACCCCCAACCTCGGCGCGCCGAACTCCGCGGACATGGTGCTGACCTTCCGCAACGCGCACAACTGGGTCGAGGCGGGCACCGCGCCGGCGATGTTCAAGGCCTTCTTCGACGTGCTGAAGCCGGGTGGCGTGCTCGGCGTGGTCGACCACCGCGCGCCGCCGGGCAGCGACGTGGAAAAGACCAAGGACTCCGGCTACCTGCCGCAGGATTTCGTGATCAAGCTCGCCACCGACGCCGGCTTCAAGCTCGACGCGCAGAGCGAGATCAACGCCAACCCGAAGGACACCAAGGACTATCCGAAGGGCGTGTGGACGCTGCCGCCGACGCTGCAGCTCGGCGACAAGGACAAGTACCTCGCGATCGGCGAGAGCGACCGCATGACCCTGCGCTTCGTCAAGCCGGCCGAGAACGCGCCGGCGGCGCCGTAGGGCGGAATCGCCGCGCGGCGGCGCTGCCGCCGCGGGACGCAGGGGTGTCCGGCGGAAGCGGCAAAGCCGCTGCCGCCGGACCGTCTGCGCCCGACCCGACGCGCAACGGACGAAGCAGGCATCCGCATGCTGATCGCGCTGAACAAACCCTACGGCGTGCTCTGCCAGTTCACCGACCGCGAGGGGCGGTGCACGCTCGCCGAGTTCGTCGCGCAGAAGGACGTCTATCCGGCCGGCCGCCTCGACTACGACTCCGAAGGCCTGCTGCTGCTGACCGACGACGGCGCGCTGGCGCATCGCCTCACCGATCCGCGCAGGCACGCGCCGAAGACCTACGTGGTGCAGGTGGAAGGCGTGCCGAACGAGGCCGCGCTGGCGACGCTGCGCCGCGGCGTCGTGCTGAACGACGGCCCGTGCCGCCCGGCCGAGGTCGAGCTGCTGGCGAAGGCGCCCGGCTGGCTGTGGCCGCGCGATCCGCCGGTGCGCTTCCGCAAGACCGTGCCGACCGCGTGGCTGCGGATCACCATCCGCGAAGGGCGCAACCGCCAGGTGCGCCGCATGACCGCCGCCGTCGGCCTGCCGACGCTGCGCCTGATCCGCACGCGCATCGGCGACTGGGTGCTGGACGGCCTGGCGCCGGGGATGACGCGCGTGCTCGCCTGAGCCGAGCGAGAGGCTTTGGGGACGCGGATTGGCGCGGATCGACGCGGATCTCGGCCCTGCTTCATCCGCGCCCGTCCGCGCAAATGCGCGTCCGAAACATTCCGCCTTGGCCCTCCCGCCGTGGCGGCGCCGCGGTTGCGCGGCTATGCTGGAATTCCCGCCCGAGGCCCGCGCATGTCCTTCAAGGACCACTTCTCCGGCCACGCCGCGATCTATCGCGAAGCCCGCCCGCACTACCCGCCCGAGCTGTACGCCTGGCTGGCGGAACAGGCGCCCGCGCGCGCGCTCGCCTGGGACGCCGGCTGCGGCAACGGCCAGGCCAGCGTCGCGCTGGCCGCGCAATTCGCCCGCGTGGTCGGCACCGATCCCAGCGCCGCGCAGATCGCCAACGCCGAAACGCATCCGTGCGTCGAATACCGCGTCGAACCCGCCGAGCAGTCGACCCTCGCCGACGGCAGCGTCGACCTGGTCAACGTCGCGCAGGCGCTGCACTGGTTCGATCACGCGCGCTTCAACGCCGAGGCGCGGCGCGTGCTGAAGCCGGGCGGGGTGATCGCCGCCACCGCCTACGCCGACTGCAGCATCGAACCGGCCATCGACCGCATCAAGGACCGCCTGTACGTCGACCTGCTCGACGACTGCTGGCCGCCGGAGCGGCGCCTGCTGGAGCAGGGCTACCGCACGCTGCCGTTCCCGTTCGAGGAGATCGCCGCGCCCGCGTTCACCATGCGCGTCGTGTGGACGCTGCCGCAGTTCCTCGCTTATCTGCGCTCGTGGTCGGCGACGCAACGCTACCTGAAGGCGCGCGGCGAGGACCCGGTGGCGATCGTCGCGCCGGCGATGGCGGCGGCGTGGGGCGAGGCGGAAACGCCGCGCGAGGTGCGCTGGCAGTTCCACGTGCGCGTCGGCCGCACGCGCTGAGTCCGGCTCGGCGCGCGTCCACCGCGAAACGGTTGCGCCGATCCATCCTATGCCGCAGCCGCGGCGAGGCCGAAGAACGCGCGCGCGGCGGCGGTGCTGGCGGCGGCGGTCGTCGCCGCGTCCTCGCCGCGGTCGCGCGCCACCTCCGCGCAGATGTGCGCGAGGTACATCGGCTCGTTGCGGCGGTGCGCCGGCTGCGGGCGCACCGTGCGCGGCAGCAGGTAGGGCGCGTCGGTCTCCAGCATCAGCCGGTCGGCGGGGATCTCGCGCACCAATGCGCGCAGGTGCGTGCCGCGACGCTCGTCGCAGATCCAGCCGGTGATGCCGATGTGGCAGTCGAGGTCGAGGTAGTCGAACAACGCCTCGCGGCTGTCGGTGAAGCAGTGCACCACCGCGGCGGGCACCCGGTCGCGCGCCTGCCTGAGCAGGGCGAGGAAGTCGGCGTGCGCGTCGCGCTGATGCAGGAACAGCGGCTTGCCGCACTCGGCGGCGATCGCCAGCTGCCGCTCGAACACGCGCAGCTGCACTTCGCGCGGCGAGTAGTTGCGGTAGTAGTCGAGCCCGGTTTCGCCGACCGCCTTCACTTCGTCGTGCCGGACCAGCTTGCGCAGCAGCGCGTCGGTGTCGGCGTCGTAGTCGATGGCATGGTGTGGATGCACGCCGGCGGTGGCGTACAGCACGCCGGGGTGCGCGCGCGCCAGGCCGAGCGCGTGCTCGCTGCCGTCGCGGCTGGCGCCGGTCACCACCATCTGCACCACGCCGTGCGCGCGCGCGCGCTCGAGCACGGCGTCGAGGTCGTGGCGGAAGGATTCGTGGGCGAGGTTGGCGCCGATGTCGACCAGTTGCATGCCGCGCTCCGCTTCGGAGCGCGCATTATCCCGGCCGCGCCGCCGCGCGCAACGCCCGCCGTTCAGGCCGGCGCGCCGGCGCGCGCGCCGCCGCGGTACCAGCGCTCGAGCCCGTCGGCGTCGAGCGGGCGGCAGAAATGGAAGCCCTGCGCGAAGCCGCAGCCGTGCGCCTGCAGGAAGTCCCGCTGCGCGCGGGTCTCCACGCCTTCGGCGATCACGGTGATGTCGAGCTCGCGCGCCATCGCCAGGATGGAGCGCGTCAGCGCCGCGTCGTGGGTGTCGTGCGGCAGGCCGGCGACGAAGCTGCGGTCGATCTTGATCGCGTCGATGGCGAAGCGCTTGAGGTAGCCCAGCGAGGAGTAGCCGGTGCCGAAGTCGTCGATCGCCAGGCGCAGGCCGTACGCCTTCAGCGTCATCAGCTCGCTGTTGCGGTGCTCCTGCAGCAGGGCGCGCTCGACGATCTCCAGCTCCACCGCGTCCGGCGGCAATCCGTGCCGCTGCAGGGCGTCGAGCAGGGCGTGGGGAAAGTGGCTGTCGGCGAGCTGCTCCGGCGCGATGTTCACCGCCAGGCGCAGCCCGGGCGCGAGCGCGGCGCGCCACTGCGCCAGTTGCGCCAGCGCGGTGCGCAGCACCCAGACGCCGATCGGCAGGATCATGCCGTTGCGCTCGGCCAGCGGCACGAACTCGTCCGGGCCGACCCGGCCGAGCTGCGGATGCTCCCAGCGCAGCAGCGCCTCGACCGCGCTCACGCGGCCGTCCGACAGCGCGATCTGCGGCTGGTAGTGCAGATGGAACTCGCGCCGGTCCAGCGCGCGCTGCAGGTCGCGGTTCAGGATTTCGCGGCGCGTGGCGCCGGCCTGCAGCGCGTCGCTGTAGAAACAGAAGCGGTTCTTGCCCTCGGCCTTGGCGCGGCGCAGGGCCTCGTCCGCCGCCTGCATCAGGTGCGCCGGCGCGGCGCCGTCCAGCGGGTATTCGGCGATGCCGATGCTGGCGCCGATGTGGTGCTCGAACAGGCCGGACACCAGCGGCTGGCCGAGTGCGTCGATCAAGCGCCGCGCCAGCGTCGCGCTCTCGCCGGCGTTGATGGCGCTCGGGATCAGCAGCGCGAACTCGTCGCCGTCGATGCGCGCCAGCAGGTCGGATTCGCGCGCGGTGTCGGCGAAGCGCCGCGCGGCCTCGCGCAGCGCCGCATCGCCGGCGTCGGCGCCGAGGCGCGCGTTGACCTCGGCGAACCCGTCGAGATTGATGCGCAGCAGCGCGGTGCGGCCGCCCTCGCGCTGCGCCAGGGCGAGGCTGTAGCGCATCCAGTCGAGCAGCACGCTGCGGGTGTGCAATTGGGTCAGCGGATCGCGGCTGGCGATCAGTCCGAGCTGCTGGCGCAGGCGGCGTTTCTCGCGCAGCTCGCGCACCACCGCGACGTAGGTGAGGACGAAGGCCAGCAGCGCGAACGCCAGCAACGCCGTCGCGGCGATGCGCGTGGCGCGGATGTTCGCGCCCGCGCGCGCGACGGCGTCCGCCAGCAGCGTCTCGCGGTCGGCCTCGAGGCGCGCGACGTCGCCGCGGATGTCGTCCATCAGCCGCTTGCCGCGGCCGCTGCGCACTTCCTGTTGCGCCGCGGCCAGGCCGTCGCGGCGGTACAGCTCCAGGATCAGGCCGAGATGCTCGATGCGCGCGCGCGTCCGCTCCGTCAGCGCGTCGACGGATCGGGCGTCCGCCGGCGCGTCGGCGAAGGCCTGGCGCAGCGCGACGAGGCGCGCGTCGAGGTCGCGCTGCGCGTCCCGGTAGGGTTCGAGATGCGCGGCATCGCCGCTGAGCAGATAGCCGCGCACGCCGGCTTCCGCCGCTTCCGCCGATGCGCGCACGGCGTGCAGGACGGCGATCTGGTCGCGCACGTGCAGGCGCTGCGCCTCCAGTTTCAGAAAGGCGTTCGCATGGCGATAGGTGATGGCGCCGAGCGTGCCGAGTACGAGCGCCGCCACGGCAAAGGCCGCGAGCACCTTGCGCTCCACCGCGGTCTGGCCCAGCGGCATCGGCGAATCTCCCCGCATCGGCGCGGCGGACGCCCCGAGTATAGCGCCGCGCCGCGGCGGCGATCGGCTACCATCCGCGCGGCCCATGTCCGCCGTCTTCCCGATCACTCCGCTGCTGCCCGAGATCCGCGCCGCGCTCGCCGCCGGCACGCGCCTGGTGCTGGAAGCGCCGCCGGGCGCGGGCAAGACCACGCAGGTGCCGCTGGCGCTGCGCGACGAGGCTTGGTTGGTCGGGCGCCGCATCGTGATGCTGGAACCGCGCCGGCTGGCCGCGCGCGCGGCGGCGGAATTCATGGCGCAGCAGCTCGGCGAGGAAGTCGGCCGGACCGTCGGTTACCGCATCCGCTTCGAAGCGAAGGTGAGCGCGGCGACGCGCATCGAGGTGGTCACCGAGGGCATCCTGACGCGCATGCTGCAGGACGACCCGGAACTGGCCGGCGTCGGCGCGCTGCTGTTCGACGAATTCCACGAACGCCATCTGCAGGGCGATCTCGGCGCCGCGCTGGCGCTGGACGTGCAGGCGACGCTGCGGCCGGACCTGCGCCTGGTCGTGATGTCGGCGACGCTGGACGGCGAGCGCGTCGCGCGCTGGCTGGACGCGCCGCGCATCGCCAGCCCCGGGCGCGGCTTCCCGGTGCGCATCGCGCATCCGCCGGCGCGCACGCAGGAGCCGTGGGAATCGCACCTGCGCCGCGCCGTCGAACTGGCGCTGGCGGAAACCGGCGGCGACGTGCTGGCGTTCCTGCCCGGCCGTCGCGAGATCGCGCGCGCGCAGGACGTGCTGGCAAACTTGGACGTTCCGGCGCTCGAGGTGCTGCCGCTGCACGGCGAGCTGTCGCTGGCCGAGCAGCGCGCCGCGCTGGCGCCGGCGGAGCCGGGCACGCGGCGCGTGATCCTCGCCACCAACGTCGCCGAGTCCAGCGTCACGCTGCCCGGCATCCGCGCCGTGGTAGATAGCGGTTTGGCGCGCGAGCCGCGCTTCGATCCCAGCTCCGGCCTGACGCGGCTGGAGACGGTGACCATCTCGCAGGCTTCCGCCGACCAGCGCGCCGGCCGCGCCGGCCGCGTCGCGCCGGGCGTGGCCTATCGGCTGTGGCCGGAAAGCCGGCGCCTGGAAGCCGCGCGCACGCCGGAGATCGCGCAGGTGGAGCTGTCCGGCCTGGCGCTGGAGCTGGCGGCCTGGGGCAGCGACGCGCTGCCGTGGCTGGACGCGCCGCCCGCCGGCGCGCTGGCGCAGGCGCGCGAACTGCTGCAGCGGCTCGGCGCGCTGGACGAGGCGCAGCGCATCACCGCGCTCGGCCGCGCCATGTTGAAACTGGGTGCGGCGCCGCGCCTCGCCGCCGCGGCGTTGCGCGCGCCGGAAACCTTGCGGCCGCTGGTCGCCGACCTGCTGGCGCTGATGGAAGCGCGCTCGCCGCTGCGCGGCGAAGGCGCGCGCAGCGACGACTTCCGCGCGCGCGTCGCCGCGCTGCACGCCTGGCGCGACGGCGGCGCGCGCGCCGCGCGCAGCCACGGCGGCGATCCCGGCGCGCTCGCCGCGATCGAGCAGACCAGCGCCGGCTGGCGGCGCCGCCTCGGCGTGCGCAGCGCCGCCAGCGGCGTGCCCGACAGCCACGCGGTCGGCGACCTGCTGCTGCACGCCTTTCCCGACCGCGTCGCAAAACGCGATGCCAACAACCCGCTGCGCTACCAGCTCGCCAACGGCCGCGGCGCGCGCCTGCACGAGGCCACCGCGCTGCACGGCGAGCCGTGGCTGCTGGCGCTGGACCTGCGCTTCGAGGCGCGCGACAGCCTGATCCTCGCCGCCGCGCCGTTCGATGCGTCGCTGCTCGAGCGCGACTATCCCGAGCGCTTCGCGCGCGTGCGCGCGGTGCGCTGGAACGAGGCCAGCGCGGCGGTCGAGGCGTTCGAGGAGCAGCGCTTCGACGCGCTGGTGCTGGAGCGGCGCGGCGTGCCGGTCAAACCGGAGGACGCCGTGCCGGCGCTGCTGGCCGCGGTGCGCGCCAAAGGCCTGGACGCATTGCCGTGGAGCGACGCGGCGCGGCGTCTGCGCCTGCGCATCCAGGCCTTGCGCGGCTGGATGCCGGAACTCGGCCTGCCCGATGTCTCCGACGAGGCGCTGCTGGCCGCGCTGGAAACCTGGCTGGCCCCGTACCTCGCCGGCAAGCGCAAGCTGGATGCGCTCGCGCCGGCGGAATTGTCGGAAGCGCTGGCGGCGATGCTCGACTACGCGCAGCGCCGCGCGCTCGACGAACAGGCGCCCGACGCGCTGACCGTGCCCAGCGGCATGACGCGCAAGCTGGAATACGTGCCGGAGCAGCCGCCGGTGCTGGCGGTGAAGCTGCAGGAACTGTTCGGCCTCGCCGACACGCCGCGCGTCGCGCAGGGCCGCGTGCCGGTGACGCTGCACCTCTTGTCGCCCGCCGGCCGCCCGATCCAGGTCACGCAGGACCTGCGCGGCTTCTGGGAGCGCACCTACCCGGAAGTGAAGAAGGAACTGAAGGGCCGCTACCCCAAGCACCCCTGGCCCGACGACCCCTGGAGCGCCACGCCGACGCATCGAGCCAAGCCGCGCGGCTGAGCGCACCGCGCGATCCCGGGTAGGATGGGTCGAGCGCAGCGAAACCCATCGCGACGGTGCCGTCGAGGCGCTGTGTCGCGCAACGACGGTGGGTTTCGCTGCGCTCAACCCACCCTACGCGCTTGCCGTCGAAGCGCTCGTATTCATTTTGTTGTGCAGCGCGATCGTGATGTTTCCCGCGCTTCGCACGTTCGGCGGGTGGGGCGGAATCCGCACCGCGGATTCCGCCGTGGCGACGCGCGCCGCTCAAGCCTGCTTCTTGCGCCCGAACAGCCGCGCGAGGAAGCCGCCGACGGCGATCACGCCGGCGATGATCAGCTTCTTCGCCGCGACCAGCACCACCAGCAGCTTGGCGAACAGGCCGGCCTTGGCGGCGAGGCCGCCGGCGATCAGCGCGGCGATGCCGTAGGCGGCGACCTTGTCGGTCTTGGCGTCGAAGTCGGCGTAGCGGTGGCCCTGGTCGAAGTCGATCATCGGCAGCACCTGCTGCATGCCGGCCTCGACCTTGGCGAGCTGCGGCATGGTGGCGACGGCGTTGAGGCTGAGGTAGCCGCCGCGGCCGAGCACGCGGATGTCGTAGTTGAGCGTGTGCACGTCGGTGCCCTGGAAGGCCAGCTCCTTCGCCCAGTAGAGCTTGTGGCTGGCGGCGTCGTAGTGCGGGCGCTCGGCCCAGCCGACCAGTTCGACATTCGGATAGCCCTGCTTGGCGCGTTCCGTGTTGGCGTCGCGCGTGCCTTCCTGCATATCCTTCAGCATCTGGTCGTAGTCGATCTTGGCGGCGTCCTCGTCGGACACGTAGCCGTCGTCGCTGTGGGTGATCACCACCGCGTAGTTGTTCTCGTCCAGCACCGCCATCTTGTCGGTGCCGGGCAGCAGCATGCCGAGCACGTCCGGCTGCGGCGGGTTGCCCCACAGATCGGTGAGCACGCGCTGCGCGTCCTTGGCGTCGAGATAGCTGAAGCCCTGTGCGACGTTCAGCGTCGCGTCCGCGCCCGGAATCGCGATGGCGCCGGTGCGGAACTGCAAGGAGTCGAGCAGCGCGCGCAGCTTCGCTTCCTGCTGCGTCTGGTCGGCGTCGGCGGCGAAGGCGGGCAGGACGGCAAGCAGGCACGCCAGCGCGGCGGCGATAGCGCCTCGGAACATGGTGGATTCCCCTGTCGATTGGATGGAGCGGTGCCGGATCCCCCGACCCTGGGCGCACCGTCCGCGCTGTGTAGCAGAGCGCGGGTGCGCCGCCAAGCGCGGCGCGCGCGGTCTGTGCGCGGCGCCACGTGCGGGGCCGGCGCACGCGTCGCGCCGAGGGGTCTGCCGCCCTCGGCGCTCGAGGCGAGGCGCTAGGGCGCTTCCGCCGGCACCGCGCCGACGAAGCTGCCGGCGTCGCCGGGGAACACCACCGGGCTGGCGAAGCCGTCGGCGGAGACGGCGCTGACGCCGAAGTTCCAGTCGTCGATCACGATGTCCTTCAGCACCAGCTTGTCGCTGTCGCCGGCCCAGCGGTGGTACTGCCAGCGCGGCGCGGCGGTGTCGCGCCACCACACGCGGTAGCCGGCCGCGCCGGGCACCTTCCGCCAGGTGACCGTGGTGTCCGGCGTCACCGCGCCGTCGATCGCCACGCCCTGCGGCGGCGCCGGCGCCCAGGCCAGCGACGCCATGGTGATCACATTCAGGCGCGTCACCTGCGCGAGGTAGTCGAAGTCGACGCCGTCGATCGTGTCGCCGTAGCGGATGCCGCCCTCGGTGCGCAGGTCCTGGTGCTGGCGCGTGTAGTTCTCGTGGCCTTCGGTGACGCGCACCGCCGGATAGCCGGCCTCGAGGAACGGCACCTGGTCGCCGCCGCGCGCGTAGCGGTCGGTGCGGTAGACCGTGCGCACGTGGAAGTGGGTGAGGTAGGCGTCGGCCAGTTCCGCCATGTAGCGCGCGACGTTGCGCGAGGGCGAGTCGTTCTCGCCGCCGTGGTAGCGGCGGTACGCCGCCTGTTGCGCGGTCTCCGTCGCCTTGGTGCCTTCGGAGAACACGCGCACGGTGGTGGTGTCGATCACGCCGTCCTGGCCGCGCGTGTTGCCGACGATGTCGTTGTTGAGGTCGGCCTCGACCCGCCAGCCGTGCGCCTTGGCGTAGGCGGCCAGCACCTTGCCGCCGTACAGCCCCTGTTCCTCGCCGGACAGCGCGGCGTAGACCAGCGTCGCCGGGAACTTGTACTTCGACAGCACGCGCGCCGCCTCGATCACCGCGGCGGTGCCGGAGCCGTCGTCGTTGGCGCCGGGGGCATCGCTGCGGGCGTCCATCACGTCGCTGACGCGCGAATCCAGATGCCCGCTGATCACGATCACGCGGTCGGGATCGGTGCTGCCGCGCTGGATCGCGACCACGTCCATCACCTCGGTCGGCTGCGGGATGCGCTTGCCGGTGAAGGTGTCGGACGGCGTCACCACCTCGAGGCAGCCGCCGCAGTCCCTCGACAACGCCTCGAACCGCGCCTGCACCCAGCGCCGCGCGGCGCCGATGCCGCGCCGGTTCGATGTGGTGTCCGACAGCGTGTGGCGCGTGCCGAAGCCGACCAGCTTCGCGATGGTCGCGTGCAGCGCGTCGGGGCTGACCTGACCGGCGATCTCGCGCAGCACCGGATGCTCGGTCGGCGGCGGCGCATCGGCGGCCCGCGCGGCGGGAACGGCGAGGGCGAGGCCCAGCAGCAGCGGCAGCGGACGCATGGCGGATCTCCCGAGGGTGGGGGAGCCGCCGTTCTAGCAGAGCGCCGCCGCGCGGGCCAGCGCCGGGGGTCATGCGCGGTTCGATGGCGTCGATGCGGGCGCAGCGGGTCGCTTGCGCGGCTGCTGGCCGCGGGAGCGTCGTTGCAGGCGACCGTGATGCGTTGCGGGTTGCCGCAGAACAGCGTCCGTCCCGTGGACGGCTCCCTCACCCCGCCCCTCTCCCCGTCGGGGAGAGGGCGACAAGATGCCGCGCCGCGCGCGGGCTCAGCGCATGTGAAAAAACTCGCGTCCCGTGAGTTTTTTCAGTCGTGAGCCCGGCACATGTCCGGACTCACTCCCGCGAAGCAAGCGCTGGCGCGCTCGCTTCGCGCGCGAGCCGTCCATGGCTCGCCCGAGAGGCTGTTTTTACAGCCTCTCAGCTGCGCAAGCCGATGCCGCGCTTCAGCAGCCACATGCCGAGCGCCGCCAGCGCCACGGCGAAGCCGAGCATCACCAGCATTGCCTCGGCCAGGCCGACGTCGCTGACGCCGAGCACGCCGTAGCGGAAGGCGTTGACCATGTACAGGATCGGGTTGGCGAACGACAGCGAGCGCCACGGCTGCGGCAGCAGGTCGACCGAATAGAACACGCCGCCGAGGTAGGTGAGCGGCGTCAGCACGAAGGTCGGCACGATGGCGATGTCGTCGAACTTCTTGGCGAACACCGCGTTGACGAAGCCGGCCAGCGAGAACACCGTCGCCGCCAGCAGCACGGTCGCCACGGTGACCAGCGGATGCGCGACGGTGAGATGGGTGAAGAGCAGCGAGATGCCGAGCACGATCGCGCCGACCATCAGCCCGCGCAGCACGGCGCCGCCGACGTAGCCGCTCAGGATCACCCAGCTCGGCATCGGCGAGACCAGCATCTCCTCGACGAAGCGGCCGAACTTGGAGCCGAAGAACGAGCTGGAGATGTTGCCGTAACTGTTGGTGATGATGCTCATCATCACCAGGCCGGGCACGATGTACTGCATGTAGGTGAAGCCGTGCATGGTGCCGATGCGGCCGCCGATCAGCGTGCCGAAGATGACGAAGTACAGCGTCATCGTGATCGCCGGCGGCAGCAGGGTCTGGCTCCAGATGCGCAGGATGCGCGCCACCTCGCGGCGGGTGACGGTGTACAGCGCGACCAGGTTCGCGGAGGTGCTCATGCGGCCTGCTCCCGGGCGCCGCCCTCGACCAGGCGCACGAACAGCTCCTCCAGGCGGTTGGCCTTGTTGCGCATCGAGGTGACGGTGATGCCCGCCGCCGACAGCGCGGTGAACAGCGAATTCAGATCGTGAGTGCGCGACATCTCGGCCTCGAGGGTGTGGTCGTCGACGCGGCCGAGCTTGACGCCCGCCACTTCGGGCAGCGTCGCGCCGCAGCCGTCGGCCAGGTCGAGCACGAAGGTCTCGACGTCGAGCTTGGCCAGCAGGCGCTTCATCGAGGTGTTCTCGATGATGCGGCCCTTGTCGATGATGGCGATGTTGCGGCAGAGCTGCTCGGCTTCCTCGAGGTAATGCGTGGTGAGGATCACCGTGGTGCCGGCGCGGTTGATGCCGGTGATGAACTGCCACATCGAGCGGCGGATCTCGATGTCGACGCCGGCGGTCGGTTCGTCGAGGATCAGCAGCTTCGGCTCGTTCATCATCGCCCGCGCGATCATCAGGCGGCGCTTCATGCCGCCGGAGAGCATGCGCGACGGCTGTTCGGCCTTGTCCCACAGGCGCAGCTCGTTGAGGTACTTCTCCGCGCGCTCGGCGGCGACGCGCCGCGGGATGCCGTAGAAGCCCGCCTGGTTGATGCAGATGTCCAGCGGCTTCTCGAACATGTTGAAGTTCAGTTCCTGCGGCACCAGGCCGATCAGGCGCATCGCCGCGCTACGCTGGCGCGTCACCGAGATGCCGAACACCTCGGCGTCGCCGCTGCTGGCGTTGACCAGCGAGGACAGGATGCCGATCAGCGTGGACTTGCCGGCGCCGTTCGGGCCGAGCAGGGCGAAGAAATCGCCTTGCTGCACCGTCAGCGAGACGCCTTTCAGCGCCTCGACGCCGTTCGCATAGGTCTTGCGGAGGTCGCGGACCTCCAGGGCAGGCAGGGTGCTCATGGGGTGCGGGGCAGGGGCAAGACCCTTATTATATCGGCCTTTGCGCGCCCGCCCGCGTGCGCCGGCGCGAACGCGCCGTTTCCGATCTGCCTGCCCGCCCGCCATGGCCGACCATTTCCAGCTCCGCCTCGCCTCCAGCTACATGCTCGCGCCCAGCGTGCGCCACATGGCGTTCGAGCGCGCCGACGGCCGGCCGTTCGCCTTCGTGCCGGGCCAGTTCGTGCAGATCCATTTCCATTACGACGACGGCAAGCCGACCAAGCGCAGCTACTCGGTGGGCACCGTCGGCGACGGCAGCGGGCCGGTCGAGCAGATCGAGATCGCCGTGTCCTACGTCGAGGGCGGCGCCGCCACGCGGCTGCTCGGCGGCCTGAAGGAGGGCGAGACCGTCGAGGCCAGCGGCCCCTACGGCCGCTTCTGCCTGATGGACGACGACGCCAACCGCCGCTACCTGCTGATCGCCACCGGCACCGGCGTCACGCCCTACCGGGCGATGCTGCCGAAGCTGGCGAAGCTCGCCGCCGCCGGCCGCGAGGCGGTGCTGCTGTACGGCGCGCGCAACGAGCAGGAGCTGCTGTACGGCGAGGAATTCGAGGCGTTCGCGCGCCGGCATCCGGGCTTCCGCTTCGTGCCGTGCTTCAGCCGCGGCGCGCGCCCCGATCCGCGCCCGCACGACCGTCTCGGCTACGTGCAGAACGTGCTGCCGGAGCTCGCGCCCGATCCCGCGCACGACATCGCCTATCTGTGCGGCAATCCGAACATGGTCGACCAGACCTTCGCCGTGCTGAAGGAAGCCGGCCTGCCGGTGCCGCACATCCGCCGCGAGAAGTACGTCTCCTCGCGCTGAGCGGTAAAGGTGGCCTGCGCTTCATGCGCAGCGCCGACGCACGGCAATCCTGGCGAACGGCCGCCGCCCTCGCCGCCGGAGCTCGCGCGCGAGAGGGCGGCGCGCGTGACGCCTACGGCGCCGCGGTCTTCACCGCGATCGGCGCGCCGGTCATCAGCGTCGGCGCGCCGGCTGCGTAAGCGGCCTGGTTGTAGCGGGCGACGTCGCCGGCCGGCAGCGCGTTGAAACGGTCGAGCGCCGCGGCGACCTTGCCGTCCGATGCTTGCTGCAGCGTCTGCATCGGCGTCTGCGTGCCGAACGATGCGAGCCCGCCGGCCAGCGCCGACACCGCGGCGTGCAGGTCGGTCGGCTGGTGCAGGTCGTCCTCCAGCACGTCGTGCCGCGCCGTGGGCGCGTAGACGTTGTCCTTGAGCTTGCCGAGCTCGTCGTCGAGCGCCTTGGCCTGCTTCGGCGCGGCGGCGTAGCGCGCCTTGGCCGCCGCGTCCTCGTCCCCGTCGAACGAGCGCTCGAACGTCTTCAGCGAGGGCTGCATCGCGGCGACGCGGCCGCCGGCGGCCGCGCGGCCGAGGTTGCGCGCGGCGGGGTGCGCGAACGGGGAGGTTTCCACCGCCGCGAAGGCGGACAGGGCGGGCGCGAGAACGAGCGCCAGGGCGGCGGCGAGCGGGGCGATGCGTGGTTGCACGTGCACGGATTCCTCGCCGGGTCGGATGGCGGCACGCGCGCGGGCGGTGCCGGCAGCCCGCAAGCCTGCGCTTGCGGCCGCGTGCCCCGGAAGTCACGCGCAACGCGCCGTCGTGGATACTTGTCCTGCGCGAAGGTCGGCGATGGAGGCGGGCCGGCCGCGCCCGCAAGTTTCCCGACACATTCGTTCAGCGGTACGCGATGCGATGAAGCTGCTCATCGTCGAAGACTCCGAACGCCTGCGCCGCAATCTGCGCCAAGGCCTGGCCGGCGCCGGCTTCGTCGTCGACGCCGCCGCCGACGGCGTGGCGGCGGCGGGCTTTCTCGCCGGCTTCGACTACGACCTCGTCGTGCTCGACCTGATGCTGCCGCGCCGCGACGGCTTCGAGGTGCTGCGCGCGCTGCCGCGCGACGGCCGGCGACCGCGCACGCTGGTGCTGTCGGCGCGCGACCAGGTCGGCGACCGCGTCGCCGCGCTGAACGCCGGCGCCGACGACTACCTGGTCAAGCCGTTCGCCTTCGAGGAACTGCTGGCGCGCCTGCATGCGCTGGCGCGGCGGCCGGCGCTGGCGCAGTCGCCGCTGCTCGAGCACGCCGGCGTGGCGCTCGACTCGCATGCGCGCAACGCGTGCGTGCACGGCGCGCCGCTGGCGCTGACGCCGCGCGAGTTCGCCTTGCTCGAGCTGCTGCTGCGCCACCGCGGCCGCGTGCTGGCGCGCGCCGAGATCCACGAGCGCCTGGCCGGCAGCGACAGCACCGCCTCCGACCGCGGCGTCGAGGTGCTGGTGTTCGGCCTGCGCCGCAAGCTGGCCGCCGCCGGCTGCGCGGCGCTGATCGAGAACCGCCGCGGCGCCGGCTATCTGATCCCGTGAACGCGCCGCCGCTCGCGCAACTCTCGCTGCGCGCTCGCGTCAGCGCGCTGGTCGGCCTCGCCGCCGCGCTGGTGCTGGGCGTGGCCGCGTGGGTGATCGACTGGCGCGTGGACGGCGAGATGGCGCGCCGCTTCGACGAGGCGCTGCTGACGCGCGCGCAGGCGCTGGCCGCGCTGACGCGTCTCGAACGCGCCGGCCTCGAACCGGAAGGCGATGCGCAGACGCGCGGCATGGCCGCGGCGGACGGCGGCGCGCGCACGTGGTACCGCCTGCGCTGCGACGGCCGCGACGTGGCCGGCGACGCCGCGGCGGCGAACTGGCCGGCGCCGCGCG
>NZ_DF970183.1 GCF_000953855.2 Mizugakiibacter sediminis | reverse complement strand
GGTTCGCCCCGGGTGAACAACCTACTGAGAGATCACAGCTAGCGTGGGGCCATGCGCACCGTCTACCGCGCCGAGTCGATCATCGACGCGCACCTGGTCAAGGGCGCGCTCGAACAGGCCGGCATCCCCGCCTACGTGGCCGGCGAGTACCTCACCGGCGGCATCGGCCAGTTGCCGGCGCGCGACCTGATCGCGGTGATGGTGCCGGACAGCCTGGTCGCCGCGGCCGAGCCGCGGGTGCGCGAACTGCAGCAGGCGCTGGCCGAGGCGCGCGACACCGCCGGCTCCCCGGCGTCGGGGCTGCCGCCGGACGGCGATCCTCAACCCGCTTGATCTTCCGGCTTGCCCGCCCTTTTGCTCGGATGTAGCATTACCGGCCACATATGCTCGATGTGAGCATAAGGAGGCCGCGATGCTCCCCCCGATCACCGAACCGCTGCCCGAGCTGCAGCGCCGCCACGCCCACCTCTACGCGCGCGTCGCCCGCGTGATGCCGGAGCTCGAGTGGCAGGCGCATCTGCCGTGGATCGACGCCATCCTGCGCCTGAAGAAGCAGCGCAACGCGGTGATCCTGGCGCACAACTACCAGACCCCCGAGATCTTCCACGCCGTGGCCGACATCACCGGCGACTCGCTGGCGCTGGCGCAGCAGGCCACGCGCACCGACGCCGAAGTGATCGTGCTCTGCGGCGTGCACTTCATGGCGGAGACGGCCAAGGTGCTGAACCCGGCCAAGACCGTGCTGATCCCCGATCCCGGCGCCGGCTGCTCGCTGGCCGCCTCGATCACCGCCGCCGACGTGCGCCTGCTGAAGCAGCGCTATCCCGGCGTGCCGGTGGTGGCCTACGTCAACACCTCGGCCGAGGTGAAGGCCGAGGTCGACGTCTGCTGCACTTCGGCCAACGCCGTGCACGTGGTCGAGTCGCTGGGCGCCGAGCGCGTGATCTTCCTGCCCGACCAGTACCTCGGCCGCTACGTGGCCGCGCAGACCAAGGTCAAGATCATCCTGTGGAACGGCGCCTGCGAGGTGCACGAGCGCTTCACCGCCGCGCAGTTGCGCGGCATCCGCGCCGAGCAGGGCGAGGTGCACATCCTCGCGCATCCCGAGTGCATGCCCGAAGTGCTGGCCGAGGCCGACTTCGTCGGCTCCACCGCGGCGATGGTCACGCACCTGCGCAAGACGCAGCCGAAGCGCGTGGTGATGATCACCGAGTGCTCGATGGCCGACAACGTGTCCGCCGAATTTCCGCAGATGGAGTTCACGCGGCCGTGCAACCTCTGCCCACACATGAAGAAGAACACGCTGCCGAAGATCCACGACGCGCTGCTGCACATGCGCCACCGCGTCGAGATCGATCCGGCGGTGATCGAGCGCGCGCGCCGCTCGCTGGAGCGCATGCTGGCGATCGGCCGCCGCGAGGCGGCTTGAGAACCGCAAAAGAGCCGCGGCGCGATCCGGCGAGTCGGCGCGCCGCGGCCCGTTTCCCCTCTCCGCCGGCGGTTTTCGTCCCATGGCCGAAGCATTCGACATCCTGGTGATCGGTTCCGGCGTCGCCGGCCTGAGCGTCGCGCTGGCGGCGGCGCCGCGGCGCGTCGCGGTGCTGAGCCGCGGCGCCTTCGGCGAGGACGGCTCCAGCGCCTGGGCGCAGGGCGGCATCGCCGCGGCGCTGGGCGAGGGCGACAGCCCGGCGTTGCACGCTGCCGACACCTTGGCGGCAGGGCAGCGGCGCAACGACCCCGAGGCGGTGGCGCGGCTGACCGAGGCCGCGCCCGCGACCGTGCGCTGGCTGGACGCGCTCGGCGCGCGCTTCGACCGCGGCGCGCATGGCTACGCGCTGGGCCGCGAGGCCGCGCACGCGCACGCGCGCATCGTGCATGCGCGGGGCGACGCCACCGGCGCCGAGGTGATGCGCGCGCTGCGCGCCGCCGCACGCGCCGCCGCGCACGTCACCGTGCTGGAACGGCGCTGCGCGTTCGAACTGGCGCGCGCCGCCGACGGCCGCGTGGCGGGCGTGCGCGCGCACGGCCCCGCCGGCGTCGAGCTGTGGCGCGCGGGCGCGGTGGTGCTGGCCAGCGGCGGCATCGGCGCGGTGTACCGCTACACCACCAATCCGGCGTATGCGGACGGCAGCGGGCTGGCGCTGGCGCTGGCGGCCGGCGCCGAGGCCGCCGATCTGGAGTTCGTGCAGTTCCATCCGACCGCGCTGGCGCCGCGCGCGGGCGAGCGCGGCCAGTTGCCGCTGCTGACCGAGGCGCTGCGCGGCGCCGGCGCGGTGCTGCTGGACGCGCGCGGCCGCCGCTTCATGCCGGCGCTGCATCCCGACGCCGAGCTGGCGCCGCGCGACGTGGTCGCGCGCGCGGTGTGGGCGGAAGGCGCGCGCGGCGGCGCGTTCCTCGATGCGACGCGCGCGGTCGGCGGCGCCTTCCCCGAGCGCTTCCCCACCGTGTTCGCCGCCTGCATGGCGCGCGGCCTCGATCCGCGCCGCGACGCGATCCCGGTGGTGCCGGCCGAGCACTACCACATGGGCGGCGTGCGCGTGGACGCGCAGGCGCGCACTTCCCTGCCCGGCCTGTACGCGGTGGGCGAGGTGGCGGCGAGCGGCGTGCACGGCGCCAACCGCCTGGCCAGCAATTCGCTGCTGGAAGGCCTCGCCTTCGGCCGCGCGCTGGGCGAGCGGCTGGCGCAGTCCGCGCCCGAGATCGCGCCCGCCGTGCTGCCGGGCACGCGCGACTGGCGGCCGCTGGACGCGGCCGCCGACGCCGAACTGGCCGACCTGATGTGGCGGCACGCCGCGCTGGTGCGCGAGGCGCGCGGCCTGCAGGCGGCGCTGGCCGAGCTCGCCGCGCTGCGCGCGCGGCTGCCGGCGGCAGCGCACGGCGGCGATCGCCTGCTGCTGGCGCAGCGCATGCTGCAGGCGATGCTGGCGCGGCGCGAGAGCGTCGGCGCGCATTACCGCAGCGACGCCCCGCGCGCCGCCTGCGCCTGACCGGTCCGCGCCGTTCCGCTCTGCTACGCTTGCGCGGATGCCGGGCCCGCCGCGGCGGGCCCCGCGTTCGTCCGCGTCTCGCATCGTCCCTGCCGGCCGTCGCCGGCGGTCCCAGGAGGTGGAAGATGGCATTGCCGGTGCTGGTGATCGGCGACAAGCGCAAGTCGTCGTGGTCGCTGCGTCCGTGGCTGGCGTTGAAATACTTCGACGTCGCCTTCGACGAAGTGCTGCTGCCGCTGGACACCCCGCAGTTCCGCGAGCAGATCGGGCGCTGGTCGCCGACCGGCAAGGTGCCGGTGCTGCACCACGATGGCATGGTGGTGTGGGATTCGATCGCGATCCTCGAATACGCCGACGAAACCTTCTTCGGCCGCCGCGGTTGGCCGTCCAACGCCGCGGCCCGCGCGCACGCGCGCGCGGTCTCGGCGGAGATGCACGCCGGTTTCGCCGCATTGCGCCGCGAACTGTCGTTCGACCTGACCCGGCGCGGCCCCGCGCTGGTGCCGGGCGAGGAAGCGGCGGCCGACATCGCCCGCGTGCAGCGCCTGTGGCGCGAGGCGCGCACCCGTTACGGCCGCGGCGGCGAGTTCCTGTTCGGCGGGTTCTCGATCGCCGACGCGATGTACGCGCCGGTGGCGCTGCGTTTCCTGAGCTACGGCATCACGCTCGATCCCACCTCGGCCGCCTACGTGCGCACCATCGACGCGATGCCGGCGGTGCGCGCCTGGCGCGCGGCGGCCGAGGCCGAATGAGCGCCGCCGGCGCGACGGTTGCCGGCGCGCGGCCGCGCGCGGCGGTGTGGGCGATGCTGGCCGGCGCCGCGCTGATCAGCACCACCAGCATCTTCGTGAAATGGGCGCACGTGCCGCCGACGGTGTCGGCGCTGTACCGCATGCTGTTCGGCGGCCTGATGCTGGCCGCGCTGCTGGCGGCGCGGCGGCGCTGGCGGGCGTTCGGGCTGCGCGAGCTGGCCTGGCTCGCGGTGCCGTCGCTGGCGTTCGCGGTCGACCTGATGCTCTGGCACCGCAGCATCTTCTACGTCGGTCCCGGCCTGGCGACGCTGCTCGGCAATTTCCAGGTGTTCGTGATGGCGCTGGCCGGCGTGCTGTTCTACCGCGAGCGGCTCGGCCTGCGCTTCGTCGCCGGCGTGGCGCTGGCGATGCTCGGCCTGTGGCTGCTGGTCGGCGTCGACTGGGGCGTGTTCGCACCGCAGTACCGCACCGGCGTGTGGTTCGGCATCCTCACCGGCGTCGCCTACGCGGTCTACATGCTGGTGTTCCGCCGCGCGCAGCACGCCGGCCTGCGCGCCGATTCCGCGCAACTGCTGGCGCTGAACTCGCTGCTGTGCGCCGGCGTGCTGGCGCTGGCGGTGCTCGTCGAAGGGGACGGCTACGCGATCCCCGACGCGCAGTCGTGGGCCTCGCTGCTGGCGCTGGCGCTGTTCGGCCAGGTGCTGGGCTGGATGCTGATCGTGCGCGCGATGCCGCGGCTGCCCGCTTCGCTGGTCGGCCTGCTGCTGTTGCTGCAGCCGGCGCTGTCGTTCGTGCTGGACGTGCTGCTGTTCGCGCGCCCGACCGGCTGGCTGGACTGGTGCGGCCTGGCGCTGTCGCTCGCCGGCATCTTCATCGGCAGCGCGCGCGGCGCGCCGTCCGCCGCGCGCGGCAAGGCCGGCGCGGAGAGCGCATGAACCGTGTGCCCGTTTCGTCCGCGACGCGCGGTTCCCGGTCAGGTGGGACCGCCGGCGTCGGGCACGAATTCCAGCGCGGCCGAATTGAGGCAGTAGCGCAGGCCGGTCGGCGGCGGGCCGTCCGGAAACACGTGGCCGAGGTGGCCGTCGCAGCGGCGGCAGCGGATCTCGGTGCGCACCATGCCGTGGCTGCGGTCGACGATCTCGCGGATGTGCGCGGGATCGAACGGCGCGTGGAAGCTGGGCCAGCCGGTGCCCGACTCGAACTTGGTGCCCGAGGTGAACAGCGGCAGGCCGCACAGCCGGCAGGCGTAGTGGCCCGGCGCCTTCTGGTGCAGCAGCGTGCCGCAGAACGGGCGTTCGGTGCCGTGGTCGAGCAGGACGCGGCGCTCTTCCGCCGTCAGCCGCGCGGCCAGGCGTTCGCGTTCGGCGTCGGAGAGCGGACCGAGGTCGTAGCCGGAAGCGGATCGCATGGGGTCGGGGATGTTCATCGAGGTGCTCCGCGGCGGATGCAGACGGTACTGAGCATGCTCCCTCTTCCCCACAGGGAGAGGGATGGGGTGAGGAGGACGCGCGGGCGAGCCGCCCCGCGGTCGGCTCGCCCTCACCCTCGTCCTTTCCCCGCTGGGGAGAGGGGAGCATCGAAGGGTGAAGTCGCATCCGTTGGCTTCACGCGCTCGCCGAAATACGTGCGCAGCTTCTCCACCTTGGGCGCCGACACCAGCGCGATGTACGGCTGCTCGGGATGCAGCGCCGCGTAGTTCTGGTGGTAGGCCTCGGCCGGGTAGAACGCCTCCAGCGGCTCCAGCGTGGTGGCGATCGGCGCGGTGAACACGCCGGCGGCGTCGAGCTGGCGGATATAGGCCGCGGCGACGGCGCGCTCGTCGGCGTCGGCGTAGAAGATCGCCGAGCGGTACTGCGTGCCGACGTCGTTGCCCTGGCGGTTGCGCTGGGTGGGGTCGTGGGCGACGGCGAAGAACACCTTCAGCAGCTGGCCGTAGCTCAGCCGGCGCGGGTCGTAGCGCACACGCACCACCTCGGCGTGGCCGGTGTCGCCGCCGCACACCGTGCGGTAGTCGGCGTCGGCGGCGCGTCCGCCGGCGTAGCCGGAGGTCGCGTCGAGCACGCCGTCCAGTTCGCGGAACACCGCCTCGACGCACCAGAAGCAGCCGCCGGCCAGCACGGCGCTGCGTTCGGCGGCGCCGCGCGCGTCGAGGTCGCGGACGGGATCGGGGAACTGGTCGGGCGCGATGCGCAGGCTGGCACCGCGGATATCGCAGGTAGCGGCCATGGACGGCTCCAATGCGCGAAACGGTTCGTGGATGCGGCGGACGCGCGGAGTGCGCTCCCACGGGACCGTGGTTCGCAGCCTCCGCTTACATGGAGGCGGCGGGCGCGGCTGACAACGGCCGCGGCTCGATCTCGAAGCGCTCCACCCACACCAGCTCGCAGGCGCCGTCGCCGGTGTCGTCGCGGCTCAGCGAGCTGCGCCAGCGCCAGCCGTTGGGGCGGTCGGCCTCGACCAGGTAGCCGCTGAAATGCACCACCTCGCCGGCGCGGGCGCGTTCGATCGCGCGCTCGACGCTGCGGTCGGCGGGAATCAGGTGCATGTTGGCGCTGTGCGTCTCGATCTCGCGGCGCGGGATCGGGAAGGCGTCGACGTGCCACCCGTAGAAGCGTTGGCCCTGGGTGATCTCGATGTCCTTCAGCACCGCGCTGTCGGACATGCGGCCCCAGCCGAGCGCGAGGTCGACCGGCGCCAGCGCGGCGCCGTCGTCGAAACGGTAGTCCTCGCGATGCAGCACGCGCGCGGTGACCTCGAAGCGCGCCAGCGGCTTGAGCGTGGCATCGGCCTTGTGCAGCGGCGGCACGGGTTCGTCGAGCGCCGTCTGCAGCGGAGCGTCCGGCGCCAGCACGCCGGGCGGCGGCGCGTGCGCCTGGCCGCTCCACGACCACCACGCGCCGGCCAGCGCCAGCGCGACGAGCAGCCAGGCCCAGCGCGGCAGCGCGTTCAAGCGAGGTCGGCCAGCAGCGCGCGACGCGTCGCTTCCGGCAGCGCCGTGCGCGCCGCGTAGCCGGGGTGGTCGACGGCCAGCGTCAGCGCGGCGCCGGCGCGCAGCGCCGCGACCATCGCGTCGCCGAGCTCGAAGCGCAGGAAGTGCACGGCGGAGGTCTTCTCCTCGTTGCTGCGCTCGAGGTCCTCGTCGGCGACCGCGATGACCGGCGCGTGGCCGGCGACGGTCAGGCTGACGTGGTGCTCGATGCCGCGCAGGCGCGCCAGTTCGCGCTTGCGTTGCGCGGGATCCTCGAACTCGACCAGCATGGTCGCCTTGAGGTTGCGGCCGTCGGGGATCAGCGGGTTGTAGGCGTCGAGCTCGTCCTGGATGCCTGCCGGCTCGAAAATGCGCTCGATGCGCAGCATCTCCTGCACCTGGTACTGCACGGTCAGGCGGTCCTCGAACACCAGCGTCAGGTGCTCGCCGAGGTGCACGGTGCGCGTCTTCTTGTGCGCCAGCACCTTGGCGCGGAACTGCGCGCGCTCGCGCGCGTAGGCTTCCAGCGTGTACAGGTCGGCGGGGGTCAGCTTGGATGGGGCGGCATGCATGGTCAGAGTCCGTAGGCCTTGCGCAGCAAGGTCAGCGGGTGCTCGGCGGCGGGCTTGTCGCCGAGGCCGTGCGCGATATGGCTGCCGGCCATCGGGCAGTCGCTGGTGAAGTGCTCGGCCTCGGCCTGGCGCACGCGGTTCTCGACCGGCCTGGCGATCTTGCGCGCGATGGCGTAGGTCGCCTTCTTCACGCCGTAGGTGCCGTCGTGGCCGGAGCAGCGTTCGATGGTCTGCACCTCGGTGTCGGGCACCAGCTGGAGGACGTCGCGTGTCTTCGGGCCGATGTTCTGCACGCGCTGGTGGCAGGGCACCTGATAGACGACCTTGCCGAGCGGCTGCTTGAAGTCGGTCTTCAGCAGGCCCTGCTGGTGGCGCTGCATCAGGTACTCGAACGGGTCGAAGAAATGGCGCTTGACCAGTTGCACGTCCTCGTCGTCGGGGAACATCAGCGGCAGTTCCTGCTTGAACATCAGCACGCAGGAGGGAATCGCCGCGGTGAGATCCCAGCCGTCGCGCACGGCCCGGGCCAGCACCGGGACGTTCTGCGCCTTGTACTTCGCCACCGTCTCGAGATCGCCCAGCTCCAGCTTGGGCATGCCGCAGCAGACCTCGCGCTCGACCAGCTTCAGCGGGATGCCGTTGTGACGCATCACCGCGGCCAGATCTTCCAGCACGGCCGGGTGCGAGTGGTTGCAGTAGCAGGTGGCGAACAGCGCCAGCCTGCCGCGCGTGCGGCCGGCCGCACGCGCCTCGCCGGCGCCGTCGAGATCGCGCAGACGCTTGCGCCCGGTCTTGCTGTGGTAGGTCGGCACGCGCGCCTGCGCGTCGACGCCCAGGGTCTTCTCCAGCAGCTTGCGCGCGGCGCCGTTGCGGTTCAGCGCGTTGACCGTCTCCGTCACCACCGGGATGGAGGCGAGCTTGCCGACCGCGGAGGTGTTCGACAGCAGCCTGGCGGCCAGGCCGGTGCCGCCGTTGCGGTGCTTCACCGCCTTGGCGCGCAGCATCAGGTGCGGGAAGTCGACGTTCCACGGATGCGGCGGCACGTACGGGCACTTGGTCTGGTAGCACAGGTCGCACAGGTAGCAGTGGTCGACGACCTTGGCGTAGTCGGACTTGGCGACGCCGTCCACCTCCATCGTCGGCGAGTTGTCGACGAGGTCGAACAGGGTGGGGAAGGCGTTGCACAGGCTGACGCAACGGCGGCAGCCGTGGCAGATGTCGAAGACGCGCTCCAGTTCCTTGTCGAGCGCCGCCTGGTCGTAGAACTGCGGATGGGTCCAGTCCAGCGGATGGCGCGTCGGTGCTTCGAGGTTGCCTTCGCGGGCGGCGCTGCGTTCCTCGGCCATGCGGTCTCTCCCGGCGGTCGGGCGCGGCTGCCGGCGGAAGTGGCTGCAACGCTGGACGGTGTGCGCCGTCGTCGCGATCGCAGCCGCTTCTCCGGACGTTGCGCCTGTTGGCGTATCCATGCGCCTCCCGCCGAGTCGCGGCGGGAGGCGACGGCGCTTACTTCAACTCGTCGAGCGCCTTCTGGAAGCGGTTGGCGTGCGAGCGCTCGGCCTTGGCCAGCGTCTCGAACCAGTCGGCGATCTCGTCGAAGCCCTCGCTGCGCGCGGTCTTGGCCATGCCCGGGTACATGTCGGTGTATTCGTGGGTCTCGCCGGCGATCGCGCTCTTCAGATTCTTGCCGGTGTCGCCGAACGGCAGGCCGGTGGCCGGATCGCCGCACTCCTCGAGATATTCGAGGTGGCCGTGCGCGTGGCCGGTTTCGCCTTCGGCGGTGGAGCGGAACACGGCGGCGACGTCGTTGTAGCCTTCCACGTCGGCCTTCTGCGCGAAGTACAGATAGCGACGGTTCGCCTGCGACTCGCCCGCGAACGCGTACTTCAGGTTCTCCTCGGTCTTGGAGCCTTTCAGCTTGCTCATGGCGTCAACCTCGTGGCGGTGGCTGGAGGGAAACACGGCCCGGCCCCTCCGGTCCGGGATGCTCCGAGGGTAGCGCGCGGCGGCGGCCGGCTGAAATCGATTGTTGCGATCAAGGCGATAGCCGCACGCTATCGCTGCGATGGCGGCGGCGTCGCTCAGCGCGAGGCCTGGCCGGAGGCTTCCGGCTGACGATGGACCGCGGTGACGCGCAGCCTGAGCGTGCGTCCGCCGGGCGCGGGCCAGTCGATGCTCTGGCCGACGCGCAGGCCGAGCAGGGCGCTGCCCACCGGCGCCAGCACGGAGACGCGGCCCTGCGCGGCGTCGGCGTCGCGCGGGTAGACCAGGGTCAGGCGATGCCGCTGGCCGCTGCCGTCGTCGACGCACTCGGCGGTGGTGTTCATGCCGACCACGTCGGCCGGCAGCGACGCCGGCTCGACCACCTGCGCGCGCTCCAGTTCGGCGCGCAGCGCGTCGGCGCCGGGCGCGTCGCGGTACGGCGGCGTGTCGAGCATCTGCTCGAGACGGTCGGCGTCGAGGCTGGACAGCACGATGGCGGGGGCGTGGGCGGACATGGCGATCGCTTCCTGGCCGGGTTCCAAAAGCAAAACGCCACCGGGAGCGGAGTGCGCCCGGCGGCGGCGGCGGATGGCCCCACCGTAGCCCAGCGGGCCGCGTTTCTCAACCCGGCGCGTGCCGCGCGGCGGAGGCCGGAGGCCGCGGCTGCAGCAGCTCCTTCGGCAGCGCCTTGAACACCGCGGCGAGACGTTTGAGGAAATCGGCCATCGCCGAACTCTTGCGCCAGACCATGGCGATGCGCCGGCTGGGCGGATGGCCGCGGAATTGCACCAGTTGCACATTGTCGGTCGGCGCGATCGGCGGCTTCACCGCCAGCGTCGGCAGCAGGGTGATGCCGACGTTCGCCGCGACCATCTGCCGCAGCGTCTCCAGGCTGGTGGCGCGGAAGCCGGTCTTCTCGCTGGCGCCCGCCAGATGACAGACCTCCAGCGCCTGGTCGCGCAGGCAGTGGCCGTCCTCCAGCAGCAGCAGGCTCTGGTCGGCGAGATCGGCGAGCTTCAGGCCGTGGCGGTGCGCCAGCGGGTGCGATTCCGGCACCGCCAGCAGGAACGGTTCCTCGAACAGGAATTCGGCGTGCAGGCTGTCCTCGTGGATCGGCAGCGCCAGCACGCCGGCGTCGAGCTTGCCCTCGCGCAGCAGGCGCAGCACGGTCTCGGTCTTCTCCTCGACCAGCAGCAGCTCCAGCTTGGGAAAGCGCGCGCGCACCTCCGGCACCACGTGCGGCAGCAGGTACGGGCCGAGGGTGGGGAAGATGCCGAGGCGCACCGTGCCGGACTCGGGGTCGCGCGTGCGCCGCGCGATCGCGCGGATCTGCTCGACCTCGTTCAGCACCTCGCGCGCGCGTTCGGCGATCTCGCGGCCGACCTCGGTCAGCAGCACCTTGCGCGGCGTGCGCTCGACCAGCGCCACGCCCAGCTCCTCCTCCAGCTTCTTGATCTGCATCGAAAGCGTCGGTTGGCTGACGAAGCAGGCCTCGGCGGCTCGTCCGAAGTGGCGGTGCTCGGCCAGCGCGACCAGGTAGCGCAGATCCCGCAGGTTCATGGCTCGCTATAGGTTGGAACTATTGACTCAATGATGATAATCGATTTGAACGATGGTTGCGGCGTCCGTATCTTGTATCCGGACGCGCCACTTCGGCGCCGTGTGCCACCATCGAGGAGTTACAACGATATGCTGACCGTCGGCGACAAGTTCCCCGCCTTCAAGCTCAAGGCCACCGTGTCCATCGAGAACCTGGACAAGGCCTTCGCCGAGATCTCGAACGACAGCTACAAGGGCAAGTGGCTGTGCGTGTTCTTCTACCCGAAGGACTTCACCTTCGTCTGCCCGACCGAGATCAAGGGCTTCGCCGACCTGAACGCGCAGTTCGCCGACCGTGACTGCCAGGTGCTGGCGGGCAGCACCGACTCCGAGTTCGTGCACCTGGCCTGGCGCAAGGACCACAAGGACCTGCGCGATCTGCCGTTCCCGATGCTGGCCGACATCAACAAGGACCTGTCGCGCGAACTCGGCATCCTCGACGCCGAGGGCGTGGCCAAGCGCGCCACCTTCCTGGTCGACCCGCAGGGCGTGATCCGCTTCGCCTACGTCACCGACGGCTCGGTCGGCCGCAACCCGCAGGAAGTGCTGCGCGTGCTGGATGCGCTGCAGACCGACGAGCTGTGCCCCTGCAACTGGCAGCAGGGCGAGGCGACGCTGAAGGTGGCGTAAGCCGCATGCCGCCGCGGCGGTCTGCTGTGCAGGCCGCCGCGACGGCGAAGGTGCCAGCGCCGTCTCCGTCATGCACCGGT
>NZ_DF970182.1 GCF_000953855.2 Mizugakiibacter sediminis | reverse complement strand
GACGTGTTCCACAACAAGACCACGTCGCAGTTCGCCATCGCGCCGCTGCCGTTTGACGCTCTGGCCGACGGTGTCAACATCTCGGCGCAGAATTACTACAACCCGTTTGGTGTCACCTTCGGTCCCGCATCCGGTCAGAATTTCCTGACCCGCTTCACCGGTCTGGGTCAGCGCGTCGGCAACTTCACGACCACCACCGATGCCGTGACCGCCGGTTTGAAGGGCAGCATCGGCGAGACCTCGTGGCAGTGGGACGCTGGCGTCAACTACGGCCACTACAACCAGTTCCGCAGCAGTCAGGGCTATGTGTACTACGAAGGTCTGCGCGGTGCGCTCGGCCCTTCGTATTTTGATGCCGGCACCGGCCAGGTGGTTTGCGGTACGAATCCTGCGACCGGCGGTACTGGTCCGATCGCCGGGTGCACGCCGATCAATCTGTTCGATCAGGCCAACCCGGTCGTCACCGACCAGTTGCGCCAGTACCAGGTGACTCCGTTCTACACCACCACGGTGATCAACCGTGCGGCTGAAGTGAACGCCAACGGCGAGTTGTTCAACCTGCCGGCGGGCGCGGTCAGCTTGGCCGTGGGTGCGGACTATCGCAAGGAGTACCAGCGCAACGGCGTCGACTTCGTCGCCATCACCACGGGTTCGGGTGGCACCTGCTTCATCTCGCAGGAGGCCTGCTCCACGCCGCTGGCGGGCGGCTTCACGGTGAAGGAGGCCTACGCCGAGCTGTTCATCCCGATCCTGAAGGACCTGCCGTTCGCCCGTGCGCTGAACGTCACCCTGGGTTCGCGCTATTCCGACTACAGCTCGGTGGGCAATACCACCAACAGCAAGCTGTCGGTGGAGTGGCGTCCGATCGACGACCTCCTGCTGCGCGGCACGATCTCGGAAGTGTTCCGTGCACCGAACATCTCCGAACTGTTCGCCGGCGCCGCGGGCAGCGCGCCCAGCTTCTCCGACCCCTGCATCAAGCAGGACGCCGCTTCGCTGGCCGCGCATCCGCACGCCTGCGCCGGTGTGCCGGCCAACTACAAGGGCACGGGCCTCAGCCAGACCACGGCGGTGGTGTCCGGTGCGGTGCCGGCCGGCGTGACGCTGAAGCCGGAGCTGGGCAAGTCGTTCGACTGGGGCTTCGTCTACGACCCGCACTGGCTGGACGGCTTCTCGGTCAA
>NZ_DF970181.1 GCF_000953855.2 Mizugakiibacter sediminis | reverse complement strand
GCCACGCGCAGGAGGCGGCGACATGAGTTTTCAGAGTGCACTTTTCTGTCCAATGGGACGCACGCAAAGCGCGGCATCCCGGCAGGCCGCTGGCCCTGCGCTACCTCTGACGGCTGTCATCGTCCCGGGGCGGGTGTCCGCCGGGCCCGCCCTTCTTGGGTTTCTTGGGTGGCTGTTGTCTGTCTTGGCCGGGCGGATGGGAGCGTGGGGTTCCCGGGCCGTGTTGCGGCGGTTGTGGCGGATGCTGTCCGGGCGGGTACGGCCGGTGCGGCGGCGGTGGTGGCGGGCCCGCTCGGTGCGCGCGGTAGCGGTACTCCCAGCGGTCGCGGTCGCGGTAGAAGTAGCGATTGCGGTAGTGCTCGTGCCAGTAGTCCGGCAGGACGAAGCCGACCACGGTGATGCCGATCCGCGGACCGTAGTAGATCACGGGCACGTCGCGATCGTAGTACGGATACATGATGTAGGCGCCATACATCCAGCCGCGGTCCGGCCCGATGACGACGTCGCACCAGCTGTAGTCGCCGAGGCAGCCCTGCACGGAGATGGCGATGCCGGCGGGGACGATGGCGACGACCGGATAGTCGGGCGCCGGACCCGCGCGCAGATGCACGCTGACGGCGGTGTACACGCGCTGTGCCTGCGCCAGACCGGGCAGCAGCACCGCCAGCATCAGCAGGAAGCCCAACGCGCCGAGCTTCTTCATGTCGTCCTCCTCGGTCGGCCCGCCAAAGACGCGGGCAGCTACCGACGGCGTCGCCATTGGCATGTAGCCATCGCGCGTCTGGCGCACCTTGCGCGAGATCAATGGCGCTGCGAGGGAAGCGGCTGGGCGGCGCGACGCAGCTCGGGTCGACGCGGCGCGAAGTCGGTCAACGGTTGCGCGGCGCGGCGACATCTTGCTGACGGACGTGCGCGTTGCATCGCGAGGCGACGGCCGCACACCGCGGCCAGTCCGCAGGAGAGGCGATGGCCGAGCCCCGCCTACTCCTCGCTGCCGCCCGTGCGCTGGCGCTGCGGCTCGGCGTCGACGGCGACATAGAGCGGGTCGGGCGTGTCCAGGCGCAGGGCGGTGAGCGTGCCGCCCCACACGCAGCCGGTGTCGATGGCGTGGATGCCGAGGCCGGCGAAGCGGCCGAGCGCCGACCAGTGGCCGCAGATGATGCGCGTGTCGCGGCGCACCGTGCCGGGCACCTCGTACCAGGGATACAAACCTGGTTTCTGCGTGCCCGGCGTACCTTTCTCCTCGAAGGCGATGCGGCCGCGTACGTCGCAGTAGCGCATGCGCGTCAGCACGTTGATCGCCGCGCGCAGGCGGTCGATGCCGCGCAGCTTCGGATTCCACGTCGCCGGCCGGTCGCCGAACATCTGTTTCAGCAGCTTGCGGTACTGCGGGCCGGTCAGTGCCTGCTCGACCTCGCGCGCGATGCGCTGCGCCTGCTCCAGCGTCCACGACGGCGCCAGGCCGGCGTGCACCATCGTCCAGCCGAGCGCGGCGTCGTGGTGCAGCAGCTTCTGCGCGCGCAGCCAGCCGAGCAGGGCGTCGCGGTCGTCGGCGAACAGCACGCGGCGCAGATCCGGGTTGGCCTTGGCCTGCGACTCCTGCTTGCGCTCGGCGACGGCGAGCAGGCTGAGGTCGTGGTTGCCGAGCGTGACGATGCTGCGCTCGCGCAGCGAGTAGGCCAGCCGCAGCACCTCCAGCGATTCGCCGCCGCGGTTGACCAGGTCGCCGCAGAACCACAGCGTGTCCCGCGCGGGATCGAAGCGCAGCTTCTCGAGCAGGCGCTGCAGTTCGGGATAGCAGCCCTGGACGTCGCCGATCGCCCAGACCGCCATCAGTGCAGGGTCCGCGGAATCGACAGCGTGAACTGCGGGATCGGCGCCTCGAAGCGCGCGCCGTCATCGGCGAGCATCTCGTAGCTGCCGCGCATGGTGCCGATCGCCGTCTCCAGCACCGCGCCGGAGGTGTACTGGAAATCGTCGCCCGGGCGCAGCCAGGGTTGCTCGCCGACCACGCCTTCGCCGCGCACTTCCTCGACCTTGCCGTTGGCGTCGGTGATCACCCAGTGCCGCGACAGCAGCCGCGCCGGCAGCTTGCCGCGGTTGCGGATGGTGATGGTGTAGGCGAACACGAAGCGGTTCGCGTCCGGCTGCGACTGCTCCGGCACGAAGCGGGTCTCGACTGCGACGTCGATGGCGTAGGGCGGAGGTTGCGGGGCGCTCATGACCCGATTGTCGGCCAGCGCCGTCGCGGCCGGCAAGCCCGCCTCAGGCGGCAGGCGCAGCAGCGAGTCGTACGAAGTCGGCCGGCGCGAGCGTCTCCGCGCGGGCGCGCGGGTCGACGCCGGCACCGCGAATCGCCGCTTCGTCGAGCACGCCCTTCAGCGCGTTGCCGAGCGTCTTGCGGCGCTGGCCGAACGCGGCCTTGACCACGGTGGCAAGGCGCTGCGCATCGACCTGCGGACGTTGGGCAGGCGGCAGCGGCACCAGGCGCACCACGGCCGAATCCACCTTGGGCGGCGGGCGGAACGCGCCCGGCGGCACGCGGAACAGCGGCTCGACGCGGCAGGCGAGCTGCAGCATCACGCTCAGGCGGCCGTACACCTTGCTGCCCGGCGCGGCGGCCATGCGGTCGACCACTTCCTTCTGCAGCATGAAGTGCATGTCGGCGATGGCGTCGGCGTGCTCGAGGCAATGGAACAGGATCGGGCTGGAGATGTAATAGGGCAGATTGCCGGCGAGGCGCAGGCGGCCGCCGGCGGCCAGCGCGGTGAAGTCGACGGTGAGCACGTCGGCGTGGACGATGGTCAGCTTGCCGTGATCGCGAGCGCGCGCTTCGAGCTGCGGGATCAGGTCGGTGTCCAGCTCGATCGCGGTCAACGCGCCGGCGGCGTCCAGCAGCGGCAGCGTCAGCGCGCCTTCGCCGGGACCGATCTCGACCAGGCGGTCGCCCGCCCTGGGCGCGATCGCCGCGACGATGCGCTCGATGTAGCCGCGCTCGTGCAGGAAGTGCTGGCCGAAGCTCTTTTTGGCGCGCATAAGGGGCCGGAAAAGTGGGGAAGCGAGAAATGGGGCGAGATGAGCGCGCGGCGTTTACGCGTTGCTCGCGCCTCTTCGCGCTTTTCCCGCTGCTGCGAGTTCGAGCGCCATGTGCGCGGCGGCGATCAGGCTGGCGGGATCGGCACGACCCGTGCCGGCCAATTCCAGCGCGGTGCCGTGGTCGACCGAGGTGCGCACGAAAGGCAGGCCGAGGGTGAGGTTGACCGTGCGGTCGAAGGCCTCGCTCTTCAGCACCGGCAGCGCCTGGTCGTGGTACATCGCCAGCACGGCGTCGTAGCGCGCGCGCATCGCCGGCACGAACGCGGTGTCGGCGGGCAGCGGGCCGAGCAGGTCGAAGCCTTCGGCGCGCAGCGCCTCCATCACCGGCGCGATCGTCTCGATCTCCTCGCGGCCGAGGTGGCCGCCCTCGCCGGCGTGCGGGTTGAGGCCGAGCACGGCGATGCGCGGCCGCGCGATGCCGAACTTGGCGACCAGCTCGCGCCGCACGATGCGCAGCGTGCGCGCGAGGCCCTCGCGCGTGATCGCCGCCGGCACCTCGGCCAGCGGCAGGTGGGTGGTGGCGAGCGCGACGCGCAGCGCGTCGCTGGCCAGCATCATCACCACTTCGGCGCCGGCGCGTTCGGCGAGGAACTCGGTGTGGCCGCTGAACGCTTCGCCGGCGTCGTTGATCGCCGACTTCTGCACCGGCCCGGTGACCAGTGCGTCGAACTCGCCGGCGAGGCAGCCGTCGGCGGCGCGCGCCAGCGTGTTCAGCACGTAGAACGCATTGCGCGGATCGGGCCGGCCGGGCTGTTCGGTCGCGCGCAGCGGCGCGGCGAGCACGCGCAGCGCGCCGGGGGCGCGCAGGGCGATGCGGCGGCCGGGATCGTAGGGCTCGAGGTTGATCGCGACGCCGGCGGCGCGCGCGGCGCGGTCGAGCAGCCCGGGATCGGCGATCGCGACCAGGTCGGCCGCGATCGGCGTGGCGGCGAGGCGTGCGACGAGTTCCGGCCCGACGCCCGCCGGCTCGCCGGGGGTGACGGCGAGACGCGGCAGCACGGGCCCGGCGGTCACGGCGCGCCGGCGCCCGCCGCGGCGCCCTGTCCGACGCGCAGGTCGACGTAGGCGTCGGCACGCAGGCTGCGCAGGAAGTCGTCGTAGGCTTCCTCGGCCTTGCGGTTCTGGATCGCCTGGCGCGCCTGTTCGCGCTGCATTTCCTTGCTGCGGTCGACCTCGCGCGTGCCGAGACGCTGCACGATGTGCCAGGCGTCATCGACCTGGAACGGCGGCGAGACCTCGCCGTCCTTCAGGCCGGCCAGCACCTGGCCGATGGCCGTGCCGTACTCGTCCTGCTGGAACCAGCCGAGATCGCCGCCGAGGTTGGCGCTGCCGGTGTCGTCGGAATTCTCCTTCGCCAACTTGGCGAAGTCCTCGTGCTTGTCGACGATGCGCTGGTAGAGGTCGCGCGCCTTCTGCTCGGCCTGCTGCGGCGTGACCAGTTCCGTGGTGCGCACCATGATATGGCGCGCGTGGTACTCCGTGACCATCTGCTTGCCGGCGGCATCGCGCTTCTCGATCAGCTTGAGGATCTGGAAGCCGCCGGGGCCGCGCAGCGCGTCCGTGACCTGGCCGGGCTGCATGTCGGCCACCATGTTGACGAAGGCGCTCGGCACCTCGTCGTAGCGGCGCCAGCCGAGGTCGCCGCCCTCGAGGGCGTCCGGCGCGTCGGAGTAGCGGATCGCGGCGGCGGCGAAATCCATGCCGTTCTTCAGGTCGGCCTCGACCTGCTGCACCTTGGCCTGCGCCTTGGCGATGTCGTCGGCGCTGGCGCCCTGCGGCACGCCGACCACGATGTGCGCGAGATGCACCTCGCCGCTCTTGAAGCCGGGGCTGGAGAGCAGGTTGTCGATCTCGGTGTCGCTGACTTGCACCGCGCCCTGCAGCACCTTCTGGCGCAGGCGCTGCACCAGGATCTGGTCGCGCAGCTGGTTGCGGTACTGCGCGTAGTCGTAGCCCTGCTGCGCCAGCGCCTCGCGCAGTTGCGGCAGGGTGAGGTTGTTCTGCCGGGCGATGTTGGCGATCGCCGCATCGACCTCGCCGTCGGCGACGCGGATGCCTTCCTCGTTGGCGCGCTGCACCTGCAGGCGCTCGAGCACCAGCCGTTCCAGCACCTGGCGCTGCAGGATGTCCTGCGGCGGCAGCCGCTGCGGCTGATTGGCGTACTGGCGCTGGATGCCCTGCATGGCCTGGTCGAGCTGGCTCTGCAGGATCACGTCGTCGTTGACCACGGCGACGATGCGGTCCAGCGGCTGCGTCGGTTGCAGCAACTGCGCGCGCGCCTGGGGCAGGACGCTGCCGGCCAGCGCCAGCAGAAAGAGGGCGGCGATGCGTTTCATGCGTGGGCGGTCTCAGGCCGGGCGGGATGCGGCGCGGTCATTCGTAGCCTTGATAGCCAAGGATAGCACGGCGCAGGAAGGTGCCCGTCTGCTGGCCGACGTTGCCGATGCCCTTGAATTCGATCTCGAAATAGGTGGCATTGTCGCTCTGGCCTTGGAAGTTGTGCACGAAGTGGCGCTGCAGCAGCCGCACCGCCACGCAGCAACTGTCGTACTGCACGCCGGCGAAGGCCTCGAGGGTGCGATGGTCGCGCACCGAGTAGTTCCAGCGGCCGACGAGGCTCCAGCGGTCGTTGACCGGAAAGACCGTGGAGACGTCGTATTGTTCCAGCAGGTTGCGCCGGTAGCGGTAGGCGAAGTTCAGGATGCCGTCGTCGGCGATGCGGCGCTGGAAGCCCACCGTCGACACGTCGGTCGTGTTGGTGTTCGGATTCCACTGCTGCGAGGCCGTCATGCGCCAGCGGTCGTTCAGTTGCAGGGTGAATTCGGCGACGTAGTTGGAGCCGGCGAAGTCGGTATCGGGCTGCCCGGGCAACTGCACGCGCTGCGGGTCGAAGTAGTAGATGCGGCCGATGCTGGCCGACATGCGCTCCACGCCGCCGCCGTCGAGCAGGCGCGTGGTCAGCGCCACGGTGAGGTCGTTGGCGTCGCCCTGGCGGTCGGCGCCGGCGAAGCGGTTGCTGCTGAAAAGCTGCCAGTAGTCGAAGGTCAGCAGCCGCGAATCGAAGATCGGCAGGTTGTCCTGGTTGCGGTAGGGCACGCGCAGGTAGTACAGCCGCGGCTCGAGCGTCTGCGTATAGCTGTCGCCGAACAGGCGGGTGTCGCGCTCGAAAATCAGGCCCGCGTCGACATCGGCGATCGGCACGCTGCGACTGGGGTGGTTGTCGGTGTCGCGGTGCAGGTCGTAGGCGGTGTAGCGGTAGCCGACTTCCGGGCGCACGAACCAGGCGGCGCCCTCCAGCGGCCAGGTGATGTACGGAAACAGGTCGATGCGGTCGCCTTCCAGCGCGTCGGGCTTGCGGAACGCCACCGCTTCGCTGCGCACGCCCCAGCGCAGGCCGCTGTCTTCGCCGAACATGCCGTTCTCGCCGTTGAAATACAGGCGCGGCAGACGCTTGTACGGCTCGGCGCTGACCGGCAGGGTGGGGTCGGTCAGCTGGTAGGCGTCGACGCCGAGGCCGGCCGACCACCAGTCCCCGGAGCCGTTCAGGTAGGCGTTCGAGCCCAGCACCGAGGTGGCGGCGGAGAGCAGGCTGTTGCCGAAATCCTCGAAGTAATGCGCATCGGAAACGCGATTGATGTTGGTGCTGAAGCTCCAGCCCGGCGCCACCCGAGTACTGCCGAGGAAGTTCAGCGAGCCGCGGTCGCGGTGCGCCTCGCGATCGTCGGGCAGGTAGGTGAACTCGAGCTGGCCCTTGCTGGACTCGGTGAGGAAACGGAACTCGCCGCCGAGCATGTAGCCGCGCGAGGAGTAGCTGCGTGGGTACAGCGTGGCGTCGTAGTTGGGCGCCAGGTTGAGATAGAACGGCAGGGTGATGCTGAAGCCGGCGTTGTTCGAGTTGACCAGCGAAGGGTACAGGAAGCCGGTCTGCCGACGGTCGTCGACCGGGAAACGCAGGTACGGGAAGTAGAAGAACGGCACCCCGTCGTACCACATGCTGACGTTGCGCGCGCGGCCGACGCCGCTGGCGCGGTCGATGCTGAGCGAGCTGGCGTGCAGCTCCCACTGGCGCGCATCCGGATCGCAGGTCGAGTAGGTGACGCTCCGGAACGTGCTGTGCTGCTTGTCCTGCAGCTCGGCGCTGCGGGCGACGCCGTTGCCGCGCGACTGCAGCAGCTGGTAGCGCACGTCGTCGGCGTGCGCGCGATTCGGCGTGGTCGTGCCCTGCATGGCGTCGGCGGAGAACAGCAGGCCGTGGTCCTGATAGCGCACGCCGCCGCTGGCGCTGTAGGCCGTGCTGTCGCGGGTGTAGTCGAGGCGTTCCGTGCGCAGCAGCTGGTCGGCGCGCTGCATGCGCACGTCGCCGCTCAGGTGGAACACGTTGCTGTCCGGGCTCTGCAGCTCGGCGGCGTCGACGTCGGTCGTCGCCTGTTCGCGCAGGTTCGGGTCCTGCGGCAGGTCCGGCACGTAGAAGCCGAGCAGCGCGTTCGGCTTGCACAGCGCGTAGCTGACCGGCTTCTTCGGACAGGTGAACGCGCCCAGCGGGCAGACGTCGTCGCCCGCCTGCGCCGCGCCGGCGGCGCCGTACAGGGCGAGGGTGGTGGCGAGCGCGAGGAGCCGCCGCGACGGCAGTGGGCGTGAGCGACGCTGCACGGGTCCGGTCGTCCAGGACAGGATGGGAAGGGCCGTAAGATGCCCGAAAGCGCGGCCCGGCGGCAAATGGCGCCGACGGGCCGCTCAGCCCAGCAGCGCGCCGACATGGGCGGCGCAGGCCGCGCGCAGCGCGGTCAGGCTGTAGCCACCCTCCAGGCTGGAGACCAGCCGCCCGCCGGCGTGCGCCTCGGCCAGGTCCACCAGCCGCCGGGTGATCCAGGCGTAGTCCTCGGTCTCGACGTCCAGATTGGCCAGCGGATCGAGGCGGTGGGCGTCGAAACCGGCCGACACCAGCACCAGTTGCGGGCGGAACGCGAACAGCCGCGGCAGCAGCAGGTGCTCCCAGGCGTCGCGGAACGGCTCCGGGCCGCTGCCCGGCGGCAGCGGCGCGTTGACGATGTTGCCGGCGCCGCGCTCGTTGATCGCGCCGGTGCCGGGGTACAGCGGCATCTGGTGGCTGGAGGCGTACAGCACGCGCGGCTCGTCCCAGAAGATCGCCTGCGTGCCGTTGCCGTGGTGCACGTCGAAGTCGACCACCGCGACGCGCCTGAGCTGGTGCGCCTCCAGCGCGTGCGCCGCGGCGGCGGCGACGTTGTTGAACAGGCAGAAGCCCATCGCCGCGTCGCGGGTGGCGTGGTGTCCGGGTGGACGCACCGCGCAGAACGCGCGCCGCGTTTCGCCGGCCATCACCGCGTCCACCGCCGCGCAGCAGGCGCCGACCGCGCGCAGCGCGGCCTCCAGCGAGCCGGGCGACATCGCGGTGTCCGGATCGAGGCGGCTGAAGCCGTCCTGCGGCGCGGCGCCGAACACGCGCGCGAGGTGTTCCGCGGCGTGCACCCGCAGCAGCTGCTCGCGCGTCGCCGCCGGCGCCTCGACGCGGTCCAGCGCGGCGAAGCGGTCGTGGTCGAGCGCCTGCAGCACCGCCTCCAGTCGCGCCGGCGCTTCCGGGTGGCCGGGCCCGGGATGGTGGCCGAGGCAGGCGGCGTGGGTGTAGAGGCGGAGCGTCACGCGGAGCGTCGGTACAGGGCCAGACCCCAGGCGCACAGCGTGGCGCCGGCCAGCAGGCCGACCCAGGACGCCCACGGCGGGACCGTCAGCGGCCCCAGGTGCAGGCTCCAGCCCTGCAACAGGCGCAGCGCGTGCGCCAGCGCGGCCAGCCCGAAGATCGCGCTGCTGAGGCCGAGGTAGGCCCTGGCGTTCATGGCGCGGGATCCTTGCGGCGCCGCTCGTGCTGCCACAGCGTCTCGCCGTGGCCGCTGGCGCGGGCCAGCACGCGCGCCAGCACGAACAACAGATCGGACAGGCGATTCAGGTAGCGCAGCGCCTGCGGGCGGATCGTCTCCTGCCGCGCCAGCGTCACCGTCGCGCGCTCGGCGCGCCGGCACACGGTGCGGGCGAGGTGGCAGCAGGCCGCCGCCATGCCGCCGCCCGGCAGGATGAACTCCTTGAGCGGCGGCAGGTGCTCGTTGAAGCGGTCGAGCGTCGCCTCCAGCCGGGCGATGTCGCGGTCCTCGATCGTCGCCATGCCGGGGATGCACAGCTCGCCGCCGAGGTCGAACAGGTCGTGCTGCACCTGCGTCAGGGTTTCGCGGACGTCGGCGGGCACGCCCTCCGCCGCCAGCACCATGCCGATCGCGCAGTTCAGTTCGTCGACGGTGCCGTAGGCTTCGACGCGCGGCGAGTCCTTGCCGACGCGCGTGCCGTCGCCGAGGCCGGTGCTGCCGTCGTCGCCGGTGCGGGTGTAGATCCTGGAGAGCCGGTTGCCCACGCTGCGCTCCGCGATGAAAGGGGCGTGATGGTAAACCCGGCGCCGCGGCCGCGCAGCGCGCATCGCAGCACGCGCGCGACGGGCGGCGCCGTGAGCGGGATGCGCGCGGCGCGGGGCGCGCGTCAGGCGCGCGCCGGCTGCGGCGCCAGCGCCGGGAAGCTGCGGCCGAGCAGGGCGAAGCCGCCGAACAGCAACGCGCTCCACGCCAGCGTGCCGGCCAGCCAGGTCTTGAAGAACGGCAGCGCGGCGACGTAGCAGGGCAGCAGGCCGGCGCGGCAGAACTCGGTGCCGCCGACCGCCCACTCGGCGAAGTTGGTGACCACGAAGAACAGCACCGAACCGGCGACGCCGTAGCCGGCCACGCGCAGCGCCGTCGCGCGGCCGCGCAGGCCGAAGCCGAGCACCGTGCTGGCGGCGATGCAGGCATAGATCACCGGCATCAGCGCATAGGTGCCGATGATCAGGTCGGAGACGAGCATGGCGGCGAGCGGCACGATCAGCGCCGTGCGCCGGTCGCTGAAGTAGGCGCCGCCGAACAGCGCGATGGCCTCCACCGGGGTGAAGTGCCACGGCAGCACGCCGGGCACGAAGTGGATCAGCAGCCGCACGCCGACCGCGAACGCGATCATGCCGGTCAGGACCAGGGTGCGGGGGGTGAAGGTGCGGGCCGCGGCGGCGGATTCCATGGCGACGTCTTTACTCCCACTGAAAGCTCGGAACGTTCGAATAGCATACTTCAAACTGCCCGCCCCGGCAGGCGATGCGCACGGCGTGCGCCGGATCGACGCGCAGCGCCGGCGCGCGCGCCGGCGGCAGGCCGAGCGCGTGGCAGAGCAGCGCGCGGATCGAGCCCTGGTGCGCCACGGCCAGCACGCAATCGCCCTCGCGCGTCGCCGCCAGCAGCGCCGACAGCCAGGCGCCGGTGCGGCGCACCACGTCGGCGAAGCTCTCGCCGCCGGGCGCGGGCTGGATCACCCAGTTCTCGGCCCAGTGGCGGTGGCGCCCGGCGTCGTTCGCCATGACCCACTCCCAGCGCCTGCCTTCCCATTCGCCGAAATCGGTTTCGCGCAGGCGCGCGTCGGCCAGCGGCTCCAGCGCGAAGCGCGCGGCCAGCACCTGCGCGCTCTGCTGCGCGCGCCTGAGGTCGGAACTGAACAGGAAACGCGGAGGCGGCGCGGTCCAGCCGGCGGCGAGGCGCTGCATGGCGGTGAAGCCTGCCACCGCCAACGGCGGGTCGGAGCAGCCGACGCACGTGCCGACCGGTGCATCGGCGCCGCCGTGCCGCACCAGGATCAGCTCCATCGCCTGCTCCGCGTCATGGCCGCATCTTAGCCGTGCCGCGTATCATGCGGGGATGCCCGAACGCACCGAAATCCTGATCGTCGGCGGCGGCCTGGTCGGCGCCAGCCTGGCCATCGCGCTGGACGCGGCCGGCCGCGACGCCGTGCTGGTGGAGGCGGCGGCGCCTCGCGTGGACGCGCAGCCCAGCTACGACGAGCGCAACCTCGCGCTGTCGCGCGCCAGCGTCAACGGCCTGCGCGCGCTCGGCGTGTGGCCGCACGCCGAGGCGCAGGCGACGGCGATCCGCCGCGTGCACGTCAGCCGCGCCGGCGAGTTCGGCGCGACGCGACTCGCCGCCACGGAGTTCGGCGTCGATGCACTGGGCTTCACGCTGCCGGCGCGCGAGCTCGGCCGCGCGCTGCTGGCGCGCCTCGAGACATGCACGCGGCTACTGCGCCATGCGCCGGCGGCGCTGGTCGAACTCGCGCCGCACGCCGACGGCTGGCGCGCGCGCCTGCGCACCGCCGCCGGCGAGCGCGAGCTGCTGGCGCGCCTGGTGGTCGGCGCCGACGGCACCGAGTCGTTCGTGCGCGCGCGTCTCGGCATCGAGGCCGAGGTGCACGATTACGCGCAGACGCTGTTCGTCGCCACCGTCACCCCCGAGCGCGCGCCGGACGGTTGCGCCTACGAACGCTTCGCCGACGACGGCCCGGTGGCGCTGCTGCCGCTGGCGCAGGGCCGCGCCGGCCTGGTGCTGACCGTGCCCGCCGCCGACGGCGAGCGCGTCGCCGCGCTGCACGACGAGGCCTTCCTCGCGCTGGCGCAGGGGCGTTTCGGCTGGCGGCTGGGCCGGCTGGAGCGTGCGGGCGTGCGGCATCCGTATCGCATCCGCCGTGTCGCCGCGACCGCGTTGACCGCGCCGCGCGCGGTGCTGGTCGGCAATGCCGCGCAGACGATCCATCCGATCGGCGCGCAGGGCTTCAACCTCGGCCTGCGCGATGCGCTGACCCTGGCCGAGCTGGCCGCGGACGCCGCCGATCCCGGCGACGCCGCGCTGCTGCGCGCCTACGCCGCGCGCCGCGCCGAGGACCGTGAGGGCACGATGGCGATGAGCCACGGCCTGGTCGGCCTCGCCTGCCTGGCCGAACCGGCGCTGGCGCCGCTGCGCTCGCTGGCGCTGATCGCCTGCGACCGCGTGCCGCCGCTGAAGCGCGCGCTGGCGTGGCGCGGCATGGGCTTCCGCGGCGCGCCGCCGCGCGCCGTGCTGGAGTCGGCCGGGTGAGCCGCCGCGCGATGCCCGACGTCGCCGTGGTCGGCGGCGGCATGGTCGGCGCCGCCTGCGCGCTGGCGCTGACGCGCGCCGGCTTCGGCGCCTGCCTGATCGAGGCGCGCGCGCCGGCGCCGTGGCGCGCGGAGGACGAGGTGGACCTGCGCGTGGTCGCGCTGGCGCCGTCCTCGGCGGCGCTGCTGCGCGAGCTCGGCGTGTGGGAGGCGATCGCCACCGCGCGCGTCTCGCCGTACCGGCACATGCACGTGTGGGATGCCGCCAACGGCGCGGCGCTGGATTTCGACGCCGCGCAGCAGGGCCGCGACGCGCTCGGCTGGATCGTCGAGAACCGGCTGGTGCAGGACCGCCTGTGGCAGGCGCTGGATGCGGCCGGCGTGCGCCGCCTGTGTCCGGCCGAGCTGCGCGACTTCGCCGTGCGCGAGGACCGCGTGGCGCTGGAGCTGGCCGACGGCAGCGCGCTGTCGGCGCGCCTGCTGGTGGCCGCCGACGGCGCGCAGTCGCCGTTGCGCGAGCGCGCCGGCATCGCCGTGCGCGGCCGCGACTACGGCCAGCGCGCGGTGGTCGCGCACGTCGCCACCGAGCGCTCGCACGAACAGACCGCGTGGCAGCGTTTCCTGCCCGGCGGGCCGATCGCGTTCCTGCCGCTGGCGGACGGACGCTGCTCGATCGTGTGGTCGCTGCCGGACGCCGAGGCCGCGCGCGTGCTGGCACTGGACGACGCGGCGTTCTGCACCGAGGTCGGCGTCGCCGGCGATTTCCGTCTGGGCCGCATCGTCGCCGTCACGCCGCGCGCGGCGTTCCCGCTGCGCCTGAAGCTGGCCGAGCGTTACGACGCCGCGCGCTTCGTCCTGCTCGGCGACGCCGCGCACACGGTGCATCCGCTGGCCGGGCAGGGCGTCAACCTCGGCCTGCGCGACGTGGCCGAACTGCGCGACACGCTGCGCGCCGCGCGCGACGCAGGCCGCGATTTCGCCGTGGCGCACGTGCTGCGCCGCTACGCGCGCCGCCGGCGCAGCGCCGACACGCTGGACGCGCTGTCGTTCGACGCCCTGGCGCGCGTGTTCGCGCTCGAAGCCGAGCCGCTGGTGGCGTTGCGCGGCCTGGGCGTGCGCTTGCTCGACCGGCTGACGCCGCTGAAGCGCCGCCTGGGCGAGCACGCGGCGGGGCGCTGAGCGACATCCGCGCCGCGTTCGGCGCTAGTTGTGATCTCTCAGTAGGTTGTTCACCCGGGGCGAACCCGGGATT
>NZ_DF970180.1 GCF_000953855.2 Mizugakiibacter sediminis | reverse complement strand
GGCGGCGAAGCCGCCGGCGCCCGCCGCGGCCGTGCCGCAGCCCGCGCCCGCCGCGCCGAAACCGGCCGCGCCGCCGGCGCAGGTCGCCAGCGTGAACCGCGAACCGCAGGTGACGCGCCAGGTGCCGCCGCGTTATCCGCAGGAGGCCGCGCGCGCCGGCACGCAGGGCTGGGTGGACGTCGAGTTCATGGTCACCAGCCAGGGCACGGTGGTCGACGCCAAGGTGCTCGATTCGCAGCCGCGCCGTCTGTTCGACCGCGCCGCGCTGGATGCGGTACGGCAATGGCGCTTCCAGCCGGCGCTGCGCGACGGCGTGCCGACCGACGCCGTGCTGCGCCAGCGCATCGAGTTCAAGCTGGGCGGCGGCTGAGCGCCGCCCGCGCCCGCCGTCTTCAGTCGTCCAGCAGCGCGCGGCGCACCGCCGCGAGGGTCGCCAGGCCCTCCGGCGCGTCCGCCGGCAGGCGCTCCAGTTGCAGCAGCGCGGCGCTGGCGCGCGCATGCGCCGCGGCGTCGAGGCAGCGCGCCATCACGCCGGCCACCTCCGCGCCCAGCAGCAACCCCAACGCTTCGGTCCGGCCGGGGTCGCGCGCCGCCTCGCGCAGCGTGTGCACCGCGGCGTTGTGCGCCTGCACCGAGCGCAGCGGGTGGCGCACGCCGAAGACGGGCAGGCCGGGCACGCGGGCGACGCGGTGCAGCAGGTCGCCGCGCGCCAGCGCGTCGAGCAGCCGGCGCGCCAGCGGCCGCAGCGCCTGTTCGATCTGGCGCATCGCTTCCGGCGCGGTGCGCGGCACCTCGCCGAGGGCGGCCAACGCGGCGGCGAGCAGCGGCTGCGCCGGCGGCAGCGAGGCGTCTGCGCGCAGCAGGCCGTGCGCGTAGCGCAGGCGCCCCTGCGCCTGCAGATCGACGAGGACGGCGGCGGCGCACAGCGTGTCGAAGGAGGTGGCCGGTCGCTGGCTGTGCAGCGTGCCGCGCACGGGATCGAGACACAGCAACAGCAGCCGTTCGGCAATCAGCATGGCCGTCTCCCTGCGGCGCGCGGCGGCGATCAGCTGCGGCGCTTGCGCTTCGGCTTGAGGCGCGGCGGATCGACGCTGCGCGAAGCCGGCCGGTCGATTCCGGCCCAGTCCATGTACGGCAGGCCGAGCATCTTGTCCAGCAGCATCGGCATCAGTCCGGAGGGCACGGCGGACTCGCAGTTCCACATCAGCACCACGCCGGCGTGGTATTTCGGCAGGAAGCCGATCATGGCGCGGTAGCCCTGCACGGCGCCGGCGTGGAAGACCAGCGTTTCGCCGGCGTAGTCGTAGACGCGCCAGCCGAGCGCGTAGTCGGCGCGCTTCAGGCGCGCGCGCCGCCAGGGCGTGGCGACGCGTTCGCTGGGCGTGGCGATCACCGGCGCGTGCAGCACTTCGAGCAGGTCGGCCGGCAGCACGTCCGGGCGGCCGCCCATCTGCGCGATCAGCCACTGCTCCATGTCGCGCAGGCTGGCGTTGACGCCCGCCGCCGGCGGCACGTAGAAGTTGTCCTTGGGCTCGAACGGCGCCCAGCCGCTGCGGATGCGCCGGTGCGGATGCGCCCAGCTCCTGCTCGCTTGCAGCGATTCGCGCCCGTAGGTGGCGTTGTGCATGCCGAGCGGCAGGAACACGCGCTTCTCCACCTGGTGGTAGAAGAAGTCGCCGGTCTTGGCGTAGACCACGTCGCCGATCAGGCTGAAGGCAACGTTCTGGTAGCCGTAGCAGGCGCCGACGCCGCAGGCCATGTCGACCTCGTCCAGGCGGCGCACCAGTTCGGTGTAGGGCACGTCGTCCTCGAGCATGCGGTCGTAGGTGTTGCGCGGCAGGCCGAGGCGCTGGCCGAGGATGTCGCGCACGGTGGCCTGCTCGGACGCCTGCGCGTCCTTCAGCTTGAAGAACGGCAGCACGCCGGCGAGGCGGGTGTCCCAACTCAGCACGCCGTCGCGCACCAGCAGGCCGGTCAGCGCGGTGGCGAACGCCTTCGACAGCGAGGCGATGCGGAACACGGTATCCGGGCCCACCTTCTCGCCGCTGCGGGCGTCGGCATAGCCGAGCGTGCGTTCGAAGCGCACCTGGTCGTTGACCACCACCGCGGTGGCCAGGCCGGCCACCAGGTTGCGCTCCTCGATGCGGTCGAGCCAGCGCCTGTAGTCGGCGAGTGCGGCGTCGATGCGCGCGGCGGGCAGCGCCGCCGCCTCCGGATCGTTGCTGACGACCGGCGGCGTCGCCGTCGCGGCGGCGTGCGCGCGGCCGGCCGCGGCCGTCGCGCCGCAGGCCAACAGCAGCAGGAGGAACGCGCGGGCAAAGGGGCTGCTATGCTCGGTCCGGCGCGGCGCCGGGCGATGCCGCGAAGGGGAGAAATTGGGCATGACCACGATTGTGCTGCTGGTGGTTCTGGTCGGCATTGTCCTTTACATCATCGGCCTCTACAACGGCCTGGTGACGGCGCGCAACGGCTACAAGAACGCGTTCGCGCAGATCGACGTGCAGCTGACGCGGCGCTACGACCTGATCCCGAACCTGGTCGAAACCGCCAAGGGCTACATGAAATACGAGCGCGAGACCCTGGAAGCGGTGATCCAGGCGCGCAACGCCGCGGTGTCCGGCCTGGCCGGCGCCAAGGCCCAGCCCGGCGACGCGCAGGCGATGCAGCAGCTCGCCGGCGCCGACAACCAGGTGACGCAGGCGCTCGGCCGCCTGTTCGCGCTCAGCGAGGCCTACCCGGACCTGAAGGCCAACCAGAACATGATGCAGCTGTCGGAGGAGCTGACTTCCACCGAGAACCGCGTCGCCTTCGCGCGCCAGGCGTACAACGACAGCGTGATGACCTACAACAACCGGCGCGAGACGTTCCCGAGTTCGCTGATCGCCGCGCGCTTCGGCTTCCAGCCGGCCGAACCGCTGCCGATCGAGGACGCCTCGCACCGCGCCGCGCCGAAGGTGGCGTTCGGCTGATCGCAACGAGGGCAGCGCCCCGGTCCGGCCGGGGCCGGGGGAATCGCCGATGGATTTCTTCGCGGAGCAGGAGCGCGCGCGTCGCGCCAGCCGCCGCCTGGTGGCGCTGTTCGCGCTGGCGGTGCTCGCCATCGTCGTCGCGGTCGACGCGGTGCTGGCCGGCCTGTTCGGCATCGGCCGCCACGCCGGCCGCGTCGATCCGCTGGCGCTGGGCGGGATCAGCCTGCTGGTGATCGCGGTGATCGCGCTGGCCTCGGCCTGGCGCATCGCCAGCCTGGCCGGCGGCGGCGCGGCGGTGGCGCGCGGGCTGGGCGCCACGCCGGTGCCGGCCGACACGACCGACTTCACCTGGAAGCGCCTGCGCAACGTGGTGGAGGAGGTGGCGATCGCTTCCGGCGTGCCGGTGCCGGAGCTGTACGTGCTCGAGGACGAGGCCGGCATCAACGCCTTCGCCGCTGGCTACACGTCGGCCGACGCCGCCGTGTGCGTCACCCGCGGCGCGCTCGACAAGCTGACCCGCGACGAGCTGCAGGGCGTGATCGCCCACGAGTTCAGCCATGTGCTCAACGGCGACATGCGTCTGAACGTGCGCCTGATCGGCCTGCTGTTCGGCATCCTCGTGCTCGGCATCGTCGGCCGCAGGATCCTCGGCGCGAGCGGCCGCTCGCGCGGACGCGGCACGGCGCCGCTGGTCGCGTTCGGCCTGGCGATCCTGCTGATCGGCTATGTCGGCTTCTTCTTCGGCCGGCTGATCCAGGCGGCGGTGTCGCGCTCGCGCGAATGCCTGGCCGACGCTTCCGCCGTGCAGTTCACCCGCCAGACCCACGGCATCGCCGGCGCGCTGAAGAAGATCGCGGCGTTGGCCGAAGGCTCGCTGCTGGCCAGCGCGCAGCGCGAGGAGGTGGCGCACATGCTGTTCGGCGACGGCGTCGGCCTGTCGGCGCTGTTCGCCACGCATCCGCCGCTGCTGGCGCGTATCCGCGCGCTGGAGCCCGGCTTCAGCGAGATCGAGCTGAAGCGCATCGCGCGCGCCTGGCAGCAGCCGCTGCGCGCGGCGGACCCGGACAGCCCGCAGGCCACCATCGCCGGCTTCGCGCCGGCGGTGGCGCTGGCCGACGGCGCGGCGGTCGCCGCCGTCGGCACGCTGGCCGTCGCCGGCGGCGCCGTCGGCCTGGACGCGCGCGGCGTGGCGGCGCAGGTCGGCCGCCCGGGCGTGGAGGATTTCCGCGCGGCGGCGGCGC
>NZ_DF970179.1 GCF_000953855.2 Mizugakiibacter sediminis | reverse complement strand
GCGCGCGCGGTCAGGGCGACGATGCCGGCCAGCACGGTGTCGGCGCCGACGCGCTCGACGACGACGCGCGCCGGGCCTTCGACCACCACGCTGCCGGCGACCAGCGCGTCGCCGCGGCGCTTCGCCACCGGTTCGGATTCGCCGGTCAGCAGCGCCTCGTCGACGCGGCAGGCATCGCCCTCCAACACGCCGTCGGCGGGCACGGCGGCGCCTTCGGCGACGTGCACGCGGTCGCCGGGCAGGAGCTCGATCGCGCCGACGCGCTCCAGCGCGCCGTCGGCGCGCACGCGGTCGGCGCAGGCCGGAGCCAGCCGCGCCAGCGCGTCGGTGACGTCGCCGGCGCGGTGACGCGTGCGCATCTCGAGATAGCGCCCGGTCAGCAGGAAGAACACGAACATGCCGACCGAGTCGAAGTACACCTCGGCGCCGCCGCGCAGCGCCTCGACCAGGCTGGCGGCGTAGATCAGCGCGATCGCCAGCGCCACCGGCACGTCCATGCCGAGGCGGCGCGCGCGCAGCGTGCGCCAGGCGCCGGCGAAGAACGGCCGCGCCGCGTACAGCACCACCGGCGTCGCCACCAGGAAGCCGAGCCAGCGGAAGAAGTCGCGGGTGACCGCGTCCATGCCGTCGAACGCGCCGATGTACAGTGCGACCGCGTACATCATCGCCTGCATCGCGCCGAGGCCGGCGACCAGCAGGCGCTTCTGCGCGTCGTGCGACTCCTCGCGGCGCGCGTCGTCCAGCGCCTGCGCGTCCAGCGGGCGCGCGCCGTAGCCGGCGCGGGTCAGCGTGTCGAGCAGGGCGGGCAGCGGCGTGCGTGCGGCGTCCCATTCGATGCGCGCGCGCCGCGCGGCGGCGTTGACCTGCACCGCCGCCACGCCCGGCAGCGCGCCCAGCGCGCGTTCGATCAGCCACACGCAGGCGCTGCAGCGCATGCCGTCGACCAGCACGCAGACCTCGCTGCGGCCGTCCTCGCGCGTGCGCACCACGTGGCGCGCCAGCTCGGGACGCGCCCACGGCGACGGCGCGGCGGACGGTGCCGCGGCGCGCGCGGCCGGCTGCTCGCGCAGCCGGTAGTAGGCGGCGAGGCCGAGGCGGTCGATCCACTCGGCGGCGGCGCTGCAGCCGGGGCAGCAGAACGCGCGGCGCGCGCCGGCGATCTCGGCGTGGCGCGTGCTCGCGGGGTCCAGCCTCTCGCCGCAGTGCCAGCAGGCGTCGGCCGGCGCCGCCGCGTGCGACCGGGCCGGGGCGACCGCCGCCGCGTTCATGGCGCGGCCTGCGACGCGGGCGGCGGCGTGCGCGCGACCGGCACCTTCAGCACCTGCGCGCCCTCGACCGGCAACGGCTCGTCGGCATAGCGTCCGGCGATCACGATCGTCGCGACGCAGGCGGCCAGCGTCAGCAGCGTGATCGCCGCCGCGAACCACAGCAGCGGCGCGCGGTACCAGGGCAGCGGCGCGGCGGACATCTCACCGGCCCGCGGCCGGCGCGCGGTGCGCGTTGGCGTAGACCCAGGCGGCGACCGTGCGCGCCTCGTCCTCGCCGAGGCGCGCGCGCCACGCCGGCATCTGGCCGCCGCGTCCGTGGCGGATGGTCTCTTCGACGGTGGCGAGGTCGCCGCCGTACAGCCAGACGCGGTCGGTCAGGTTGGGCGCGCCGATCGCCTGGTTGCCCTTGCCGTCGGCGCCGTGGCAGGCGGCGCAGACGGTGGCGAAGATCGGCTTGGCCGCCTCCGCCTTGGCCGCGTCGTGCGGCGCGCCGGACAGGCTGAGCACGTAGTTGGCGAGATTGGCCACGCCGGCCTCGCCGAACGCCTCGCCGAACGGCGGCATGGTGCCGCGGCGGCCGTCGAGGATGCTGGCGAGGATGGTCTTGCCGTCGCCGCCGTACAGCCAGTCGGCGTCGCTCAGGTCGGGCGCGCCGAGCAGCGGATTGCCGTGCGCCTCGCGGCCGTGGCAGGCGGCGCAGTTGTCCTGGAACAGGCGTCCGCCGAGCTGCACCGCGTCGGGGTCGTCGGCGAGCTGCTCCACCGAGTACAGCCGGAAGCGCTGCATCAGCTCGGCGAGCTGCGCTTGGTTCGTGGCGACGTCGCGCGCCAGTTCGCCGTGCGCGGTCCAGCCGAGCATGCCCTTGTAGCGGCCGAAGCCGGGATACAGCACCAGATAGGTGATGCCGACGGCGAACATGCCGGCGGACAGCAGGAACCACCAGCGCGGCAGCTTGCGCACGCCCTCGCGCAGCACGCCGTGCGCCCACACGTGGCCGGTGGTGCCGTCGGGCAGGGTGGGGATGCGCACGCGCGTGCCCCACAGGAACAGGAACAGCGTGATGCCCAGGTTGAGCACCACCAGGAACATGATCCATGCCGACCAGTAGATGCTCATGGCCGATCATCCTTCTCGATGTCGCGGTGCGCGGCGTCGCCTTCCAGCGGCAGGCGCGCCAGGCGGTCGAAGGTGGCTTTGTGGCGCGCGCTCCACGCCCAGACCCAGATGCCGAGGAAGGTCAGCATCAGGACCACGGTGATCGCGCCCTCGAGGTGGCCCCACAGCGGACTCACGGCGCACCCGCCTTCGCCGTCGCCGGCGCGTGCGGCTCGTTGTCGACGCCGAGGCCCTGCAGGTAGGCGATCAGCGCGTCCATCGCGGTCTTGCCCTCGAGCGCCTTGGGCGCGGCGGCGATGTCGGCGTCGCTGTACGGATCGCCGAGCTTGCGCAGCGTGCGCATGCGCGCCTGGATGTCGGCGGCGTCGATGGTCTGCGTGGCCAGCCAGGGGAACGCCGGCATGTTGGAGTCGGGCACCACCGCGCGCGGGTCCATCAGGTGCGCGCGCTGCCAGGCATCCGAGTACTTGCCGCCGATGCGCGCCAGGTCCGGCCCGGTGCGCTTGCTGCCCCACTGGAACGGACGGTCGTAGACCGATTCGCTGGCCACCGAGTAGTGGCCGTAGCGCTGCGTCTCGAAGCGCAGCGCGCGGATCATCTGCGAATGGCAGAGGTAGCAGCCTTCGCTGACGTAGATGTCCCTGCCGGCGAGGCGCAGCGCGTCGTACGGGCGGACGCCCTCGGCCGGCTGCACCTTGTGCGCTTCCATGAACAGCGGCGTGATCTCGGCCAGGCCGCCGATCGACACCATGATCGCGGTGAGGATGCCGAGCTTGCCGGCGTGCTTCTCGATCGCTTCGAAGTACTTGTATCCACCAGCCATGACGCGCTCCTCAACCGGCCGCCGGCAGCGGCGCCGGCACCTGGTGCGGCACCGGCTCGGGGATCGGCACCGGGATCGGCGTGATCAGCCGCTTGCGCGCGTGCGCCGCGGTGTGCCACAGGTTCCAGGCCATCACCACCATGCCGGACACCACCAGCACGCCGCCGAGCATGCGCGCGACGTACAGCGGATGCACCGCGCGCAGGCTGTCGAGGAAGCTGTAGGCCAGCGCGCCGTCCGGCCGGGTGGCGCGCCACATCACGCCCTCGGTGATGCCGGCGGCCCACATCGAGATCACGTACAGCAGCAGGCCGCAGGTGTGCAGCCAGAAGTGCAGCTCCATCGCCCGCGTCGAGTGCATCGCCGGGCGGCCCAGCGCGCGCGGCGCCATCGCGTACAGCGAGCCGATGGTGATCATCGCCACCCAGCCGATCGAGCCGGAGTGCACGTGGGCGATGGTCCAGTCGGTGTAGTGCGAGAGCGAGTTGACGGTCTTGATCGCCATCATCGAGCCCTCGAAGGTCGACGCGGCGTAGAACACCAGCGCCAGCACCATGAACTTGGCCGCCGGGTCGGCCCTCAGCTTGTGCCAGGCGCCGCTGAAGGTGAGCAGGCCGTTGGCCGCCGAGCCCCAGCTCGGCATCAGCAGCACCAGCGAGAACGCCATGCCCACCGACTGCACCCAGTCCGGCAGCGCGGTGTACATCAGGTGGTGCGAGCCCGCCCACATGTACACCGAGATCAGCGCCCAGAAATTGACGATCGAGAAGCGGTAGCTCCACAGCGGCTGCTGCGCCTGCCGCGGCACGAAGTAGTACATCATGCCGAGGAAGCCGGCGGTGAGGAAAAACGCCACCGCGTTGTGGCCGTACCACCACTGCACCATCGCGTCGACCACGCCCGAGTAGATCGGGTAGGACTTCGTCAGCGACACCGGCACCGCCAGGTTGTTGACGATGTGCAGCAGGCCGACGGCGATGATGAATGCGCCGTAGTACCAGTTGGCGACGTAGATGTGCTGGATGCGCCGCCGCGCCAGCGTGGCGAAGAACACCGTGCCGAACGCCACCCAGACGACGGCGATCAGGATGTCGATGAACCATTCCGGCTCGGCGTATTCCTTGCTCTGGGTGATGCCGAACGGCATCGTCGCCATGGCCAGCACGCAGATCAGCTGCCAGCCCCAGAACGTGGCCAGCGCCAGGCGGTTGAACGCCAGCCGGGTGTGGCCGGTGCGCTGCACCACGTAGTAGCAGGTGCCCATCAGCGCGGAGCCGCCGAAGGCGAAGATCACGCCGAAGGTGTGGTCCGGGCGGATGTGGCTGAAGGTCAGCCAGGGGACGCCGAAGTTCAGCGCCGGCCAGGCCAGCTGCGCGGCCGCGAACACGCCGATGGACATGCCGATGATGCCCCAGACGGCGGCAGCGAGCAGGAACAGGCGCACGACCCGGTCGTTGTAGGTCTCGGTGGGATGCATGGGAAGGTCCGCAACGCCGGGCGACGCATGATGGCGGCGCCGCCGGGCGTACTGATTGACGTCCGTCAATGATGCGCCGGAACGGCGCCGCGGGCGGTGCGGCAATTGGTCGCGCGGGCCTGATCTCGGGCAATCCGCCGCGGTCGCCCGAACCGGCGGCGCTGCTAGACTGCGCGCCCTCCGCAACCGCGATGCCGACGATGTCCGCTCCCGCCAACTCGCTGAAGGCGATCTTCTTCGCGCTGGGCGCCAATTTCGCCATCTTCCTGGCCAAGCTGGCCGCGGCGCTGCTGACCGGCTCCGGCGCGATGCTGGCCGAGGCGGTGCATTCGTTGGCCGACTGCGGCAACCAGGGCCTGCTGCTGCTGGGCCTGCGCCAGGCGAAGCGTCCGCCGTCGCCCGACTATCCGCTGGGCTGGGGCAAGTCGCTGTACTTCTGGTCGTTCCTGGTGGCGCTGATGCTGTTCAGCGTCGGCGGCATGTTTTCGATCTACGAAGGTCTGCACAAGCTCGCCGCCCCCGAGCCGGTGAAGTGGCCGTGGCTGGCGGTGGGCGTGCTCGCCTTCGGCGTGGTCGCCGAAGGCTTCTCGATGTGGGGCGCGCTCCGGGAGATCGACAAGACGCGCGACGGCGCCAGCCTGTGGCGCTGGTTCCGCGACAGCCGCGCCAGCGAGCTGATCGTGGTGTTCGGCGAGGACCTGGCCGCGCTGCTCGGCCTGACCCTCGCGCTGGCGGCGGTGCTGCTGGCCGTCGCCACCGGCGATCCGGTGTACGACGCGCTGGGCACGCTGGCGATCGGCGTGCTGCTGGTGGTGATCGCGGTGTTCGTCGCGGTCGAGATCAAGGCGCTGCTGATCGGTCAGAGCGTCGAGCCGGCGCGCAAGGCCGAGATCCTGGCCTTCCTCGAGGCGCGCGCGGAAGTGCGCCGCGTGTTCAACCTGATCACGCTGCAGCTCGGCCCGGACGTGATGCTGGCGGTGAAGGCGGAGATCGCACCCGAGCACGCCGCGCGCGGCATCGTCGAGGCGATCAACGCGGTCGAGCGCGACCTCAAGGCGCGCTTCCCCGAGGTGCGCTGGAGCTTCTTCGAGCCCGACGTCGCCGACTGAGCGCCGGCGCAAAAGAAATTTCTTGGGCGCGGATTCGCGCGGATCGACACGGATGGAGAAATTTCTTATCCGCGTTCATCCGCGCCAAAAGTCTTTCGCCAAGGCCCGCCTCAGCGCCAGCCCTTGATCACGCCGATGCCGATGCCGAAGTGCACGTCCGGCTTGCGGCTCTGCAGCTCTTCCGGCGTCCACACGTGCGACTGGCCGACCTGCACCAGCGGGAACACGTAGTCGTGGTCGCCGACCTTGCCGGCGCGCGTGCCATTCAGGCGCCCGACCAGGGTCATGAAATGGCCCTCGGGATAGTCGTAGCGTTCGACGTAGCCCGGCATCACCACGAGGAAGCGGCCGCCCGCCGGCTGCGCGCCCAGGGGGCGCTGCGAGCGGTCCAGCGGATAGGCCAGCACCTCGATCTCGCTGTGGTCGGGATAGTTGTCGACCTTGATGATGCGGCCGCCCCACAGCACCTCGGCGTTGCTGTAACGTTCGGGCGTTTCCGCGACCTGCTGCGGCGGCACGGTGAGGGTGGTGGGCGCAACCTTGTAGATCGGCGCGGGGGCGCAGGCGGCCAGGGCCAGCAGGGCGGCCGGCGCCAGCAGGCGCAGCGGAGCACGGAACATGGCGTACGAACGCATGGTGGACGGTCTCCTGGTGTCGGACGATCCGGCGCGGCTGGACCGCGAGCTTATCTTCCGCTTCCTCAGCGAAGAATCCTACTGGGTGCCCGGCATCCGCCGGGAACACGTCGAACGGGCGATCCGGCACTCGCTGTGTTTCGGCGCCTATCGCGACGGCGCGCAGCTCGCCTTCGCCCGCTGCGTCACCGACCGCGCCGGCTTCGCCTACCTCGCCGACGTGTTCGTGGTGCCGGCGGCGCGCGCACAGGGCATCTCGAAGACGCTGATGGGCGCCATCCTGTCGCACCCCGATCTCGCCGTCATCCGCCGCTTCATCCTGGCCACGCGCGATGCGCACGGGTTGTACGCGCAGTTCGGCTTCGCGCCGCTGGCGCATCCCGAGCGTTTCATGGAGCGCTACGATCCGGACGCGCTGTCGCGTCGGCCTTGAGGGAGCGGCGCTCGGCGCCGCGCGGACGGCCGGCGCTGCCGCCGGAATGCCGCGACGTTGGACGAATGGCGGAAGCCTGGCGGCTTCCGCCCTACGGTCGTTCGCCGGCGAGGCGCGTCAGGCGTTGTCGGCCCGGTCCGTCCCGGCCGAGCAGGCGCGCCAGCACGGGCAGGATCGCCGCGAGTTCGCGCTCGAACCGCCAGGGCGTGTTGACGATCGCCATGCCGCAGCCGTTCAGGCGCAGCGGCGTGTTGTCCGCATGCACCAGCAGTTCGGCGACCCATACGTTCTTCATGCCGCTCGCCGCCAGCCAGCGGTGGAAAGGCAGCACGTGGCGGTGCAGCTTGATCGGATACCACACCGCGTAGACGCCGTTCGGCCAGCGCTTCCAGGCGTCGGCCAGCGCGGCTTCGATCGCGCGGAATTCGTCCTCCTGCGCCTCGAACGGCGGATCGATCAGCACCAGTCCGCGCTTCTCCGCCGGCGGCAGCAGCGCCTTCAGCGCGGCGTAACCGTCGCGCTGGTGCACGTGCACGCGCTTGTCGTCGCGGAACAGCGCGCGCAGGGCGGCCGTTTCCTCCGGATGCAACTCGCACAGCACCGCGCGGTCCTGCGCGCGCAGCGCGCGCGCCGCCAGCAGCGGCGAACCCGGATAGACATCCAGCGCGTCGTCCGCGTTCAGCGCGCGCACGTGATCGAGATAGCGCTGCAGCAGCGGCGGCAGATCGCGCGCGGCAGCGAGCCGCAGCACGCCGGCCGCGGCCTCGCCGGTCTTGCGCGCCTGCTCGCCGCCCAGCAGGTAGCGGCCGCTGCCGGCGTGGGTGTCGAGGCAGCAGAACGGCGTCGGCTTCGCCCGCAGCGCCTCGATCAGGCCGAGCAGCACGGCATGCTTGAGCACGTCGGCGAAGTTGCCGGCATGGAAGGCGTGGCGGTAGTTCATGTGCGGCGAGGGACGGCGAAGGCGCGATTGTAATGCCGCCGCACGCGCCGATGCCTTCCTGCACGAGCGAAAGCTTGCGGGCTGGAGCCGGCTCCAGCGTTGAGCGGCACGCGGGCGGCCGCTAAGCTGGCGCGCATGACCGTCCTTGGCCGCCGCCGTCGGCTGTTCCTGCTGGCGCTGTTCGCCCTGCTGCTGCAGGCGTTCGCGCCGGTGTGGGCCGCCGCCGCGGTGCACACCGTGCTGCCGGCACAGCCGGCGCAGAGCGATGCGCCGACCGGCGCGGGCGGCGGTTGCGACGGCCATCATTTGCACGGCGCACGACACGCCCACGGCTGCTGCGATCGCGGCGGCGGCTGCCTGTCCCTGGCCGGCTGCAGTTGCGCCGCGCCTTGCGCCGCCATCGCGGTGACGGCCGCGTCGGCGATCGCGGCGCCATCGCCGGCGGATGCGTCGTTCTCGCCGGTTCCGTTCGTCCTCGCCCAGGCCCACGCCGCGCCGCCGCTGCGACCGCCGCTCGCCTGAGCGCGGCCGCGCACGCGGTCATGCCCGATCCGCCCGCATCCGCCCCGACGGCGGACTTCCGGCGCTTCCCCTGCGGCGGCCCGCCGCCAGCGTTCAGGATTCGAGTCGCGTCATGAGCTTCCGTTCCCGCATTTCCCATCCCCGCGTCGATCGCGCGCGCCGCCGTTTCGTGCAGGGCCTGGCGCTCGGCGGCGTCGCCGCCGGCCTGGCCGGCTGGCGCCTGCCGGCCTGGGCCGCGGCGCCGCGCCGCGAACTCGCCGGCACCGAGTTCGATCTCGAGGTCGGTGCGCTGCCGGTCGATTTCACCGGCCGCGCCCGCACCGCCACCGTGATCAACGGCCAGCTGCCGGCGCCGCTGCTGCGCTGGCGCGAGGGCGACACCGTCACCCTGCGCGTGCGCAACACATTGCCGACCACCAGCTCCATCCACTGGCACGGCATCATCCTGCCCGCCGACATGGATGGCGTGCCCGGCATCAGCTTCATGGGTATCGCGCCCGGCGAAACCTTCACCTACCGCTTCACGGTGAACCAGGCCGGCACCTACTGGTACCACAGCCATTCGCGCTTCCAGGAGCAGACCGGACTGTACGGTCCGATCGTCGTGGCGCCGCGCGGCGGCGAGCGTTTTCCGGCCGAGCGCGACTACGTGGTGCTGCTGTCCGACTGGACCGACACCGATCCCGAACGCATCTACGCCACGCTGAAGAAGCAGAGCGACTACTACAACTTCGGCAAGCCCACCGCCGGCGATTTCCTGCGCGATGCGCGCGCCGAGGGCCTGCGCGCGGCGCTGCACGAGCGGCGCATGTGGAACCGGATGCGCATGGACCCGAGCGATCTCGCCGACGTCTCCGGCCACGCCTACACCTACCTGATGAACGGCTGCGCGCCGGCCGGCAACTGGACCGCGCCGTTCCGCCGCGGCGAAAAGGTGCGCCTGCGCTTCATCAACGGTTCGTCGATGACGTTCTTCGACGTGCGCATCCCCGGCCTGAAGATGACCGTGGTGGCGAGCGACGGCCAGGATGTCGAGCCGGTCAGCGTCGACGAGTTCCGCCTCGGCATCGCCGAGACGCTGGACGTGATCGTGCAACCCGACGACGACCGCGCCTACACCGTGTTCGCGCAGGCGATGGACCGTTCCGGCTACGCGCGCGGCACGCTGGCGCCGCGCGAGGGCATGGCGGCGCCGGTGCCGCCGCTCGATCCGCGCCCGCGGCTCGCCATGCTCGACATGATGGGCGACATGGGCGGCATGCAGCACGCGATGCCGGGCACGCCCGGCATGAAAGGCATGGAGGGCGGCTGCGGCGCGATGGCCGGCATGGCCCACGACGCCGCGCCGGGTACGTTGACGACGGGCCCGGCCGTCGACATGCGCGTCGCGTCGCCGCGCCGCAACCTCGACGACCCCGGCGTCGGCCTGCGCGACAACGGCCGCCGCGTGCTGACCTACGCCGACCTGCACACGCTGGGCGGGCCGATCGACGCGCGCGATCCGACGCGCGAGATCACCCTGCGCCTGACCGGCCACATGGAGCGCTACGTGTGGTCGTTCGACGGCCGCAAGGCTTCCGAGGCCCCGCCGCTGCGCTTCGACTACGGCGAACGCCTGCGTCTCGTGCTGATCAACGACACCATGATGACCCACCCGCTGCACCTGCACGGCATGTGGAGCGAGCTGGAATCGGCGGACGGCGGCTTCCAGGTGCGCAAACACACCTACACCGTGCAGCCGGCGCAGCAGGTCGCCTGCCGCGTCAGCGCCGACGCGCTGGGCCGCTGGGCCTTCCACTGCCACCTGCTCTACCACATGGAGGCGGGCATGTTCCGCGAGGTGGTGGTGGCATGAGCGCGCATCGCTTGCAGCGCATCCGCGTCGCGTGGCGGGCCGGCCTCGCCGTCGCCGCGCTCGCCGTGCCGTTCGCCGGTCCGGCGCGCGCGCAGGAAGCCGATCCGCACGCGGCGCATCGGCGGCACGCGCAACACGCGCAGCACCAGCAACAAGAGCAGCACGAACGGCACGCACAGCAGCCCGCTTCGGCCTGGACGCGGCAGGCCGGCGCCGACGCGCCGCACCACGTCGCGCCGCCGCCACCCACCCAGCCACTGCCGGACGTCCCGCATGCCGAGATGAGCAAGGCGATGGAGATGCACGACGACGCCGTGCTGGCGATGTTGCGCCTCGACCGCCTCGAGCACTTCGACGGCGACGCCTCCGGCACCGCGTGGGACGCGCAAGGCTGGATCGGCGGCGACTTCGACAAGCTGTGGTTCAAGACCGAAGGCGAGCGCGCCGGCGGCCGCACCGAGGACGCGCGCGCCGAACTGCTGTGGGATCACGCCTTCGCGACCTGGTGGAACCGGCAGCTCGGCCTGCGCCGCGACTTCGGCGCAGGCCCCGGCCGCAATTGGGTCGCGTTCGGCGTCGCCGGCCTCGCGCCGTACTGGTTCGAGCTGCAGGCGACGGCCTACGTCGGCGAGCAGGGCCGCACCGCGCTGCGTTTCGAGGCGGACTACGAACTGCTGATCACCCAGCGCCTGATCCTGCAGCCGCGCCTGGAAGCGAACGCCTACGGCAAGGCGGATCCGCGGCGCGGCATCGGCGCCGGCCTGTCGGACGCCGAGGCCGGCCTGCGCCTGCGCTACGAGATCCGCCGCGAGTTCGCGCCGTATCTCGGCGTCGAGTGGGTGCGCCGGTTCGGCGCCAGCGCCGGCCTCGCGCGCGATCGCGGCGAACCGGCGATGGATCGTCGCTGGGTGGCGGGCGTGCGCGTCTGGTTCTGAGCGCGGCCGTGGAGTAGGGTGTTGCGCCCGAGACGGATCCCGTGCGGACGCAACGACGGAGGCGCGTCATGAAGCTGCTGCTGAAAGTGCTGATCGCGCTGCTGGCGCTGGTGATCGCCGGCGGCGCCTACGTGTGGTCGGGGGCCTACGACATCGGCGCGGATGCGCCGCACTGGCGGCTCACCGCGCGCGTGCTCGACGCGCTTCGCGAGCGCTCGATCGAGCGCCGCGCCGAGGACGTGCAGGTGCCGTCCGACCTGGACGACCCGAAGCTGCTCGCCGAGGGCGCCGAGCACTACGACGCCATGTGCACCGGCTGTCACCTCGCGCCCGGCATGGACGAGACCGAGATCCGCGCCGGCCTGTACCCCAAGCCGCCCAAGCTCGCCGAGGGCAGCATGGGCGATCCGCGCGAAGCGTTCTGGGCGATCAAGCACGGCATCAAGCTGACCGCGATGCCGGCCTGGGGCCAGACCCACGACGACGCCAAGATCTGGGCGATCGTCGCCTTCCTGCGCAAGCTGCCGACCTTGACGCCCGAGCAGTATCGCCAGCTCACCGGCAGCGCGGGCGAAGGCGGCGAAGACGACGAACACGAACGGCACGATGACCACGACGGGGACGCAGCGCCCGCGCCGGCCGCGAGCGCCGGGCCGGCACCGGCGGACGGCGCGCCCTGAGACGGGGACGGCGGCGGGTCTTGACTCTGGATCATGGTCCAGGGTTTAGGCTGGTCGCATGAACACGCATCCGTCCCACCTCACCATCGGTGCCGTCGCCAAACGCGCCGGCGTCGGCATCGACACCATCCGCTACTACGAGCGCGAGGGCCTGTTGCCGGCGCCGCGCCGGCGCGCCTCCGGCTACCGCGACTACGACGCGGACACGGTAGAGCGCCTGCGCTTCATCCGTCGCGCCAAGGAACTCGGCTTCAGCCTCGACGAAATCCGCGAGCTGCTGGCGCTGTCCGCCGACCGCGAACGCGGCGTGCGCGGCGTCAAGCAGCGCGCCGAGGCGCGCCTCGGCGAGGTCGAGCGCCGCATCCGCGAGCTGCAACGCGTACGCCGCGGCCTGAAGCTCTTGATCGATGCCTGTCCCGGCCACGGCGCGCTCGAGCATTGCCCGATCCTGCGCGCGCTGGGCGAGGAGCGCGATGCATGAACACGCCCCGTCATCGCCACGCGCCTCACGGCCATGGCGAAACCATGCACGGCGGCTGCCGCGGCGACCACGCCGCACCCAAGGCGGGCGACTGCTGCGCTACGTCGGCGTCGGCGCACGACCACGCGCACGGCGGCCCGCACGGTGCGTCGGGCGAGCATGCGCACGGCCACGCGCATGGCGTCGACGATCGTCGACACGGCGATGGCGACCATCGCGCGATCGACCCGGTCTGCGGCATGCGCGTCGATCCGCACACGGCGCAGCATCGCGCCGAGCACGCCGGCCGCACGTACTACTTCTGCGCGGCGCGCTGCCGCGAGAAGTTCCTCGCCGAGCCGGCGCGCTATCTCGGCGGCGCGACGGCCGAAGCCGCGCCGCCGCCGGCCGGCACGATTTACACCTGCCCGATGCACCCGGAGGTGCAGCAGGTCGGCCCCGGCCATTGCCCGAAGTGCGGCATGGCGCTGGAGCCGATGCTGCCGAGCGCGGAGGCGGAGGACGACGGCGAGTTGCGCGCGCTGGCGCGGCGCTTCTGGAGCTGCGCCGCGCTGACCCTGCCGGTGCTGGCGGCGGCGATGGGGCCGCACCTGTTCGGCGTGCACCTGTCGGCACCCTGGGACCGCTTCGCCGCATGGCTGGAGGCGCTGCCGGGCAGCGTGGTCGTGCTGTGGGGCGGCGCGGCGTTCTTCGTGCGCGGCTGGAAGTCGCTGAAGCCCTGGTCGCCCAACATGTACACGCTGATCGCGCTCGGCACCGGCGTGGCCTGGCTGTACAGCGTGATCGCGTTCGCCGCGCCGGGCGTGTTTCCGCCGGCGTTCCGCGACGCGCACGGCGCGGTCGCGGTGTACTTCGAGGCGGCGGCGGTGATCGTCACCCTGGTGCTGCTGGGCGACTTCCTCGAACTGCGCGCGCGTCGCCGCACCGGCGCGGCGCTGAAAGCCTTGCTGGGGCTGGCGCCGAAGACCGCGCGCCGCATCGACGCCGACGGCAGCGAGCACGACATGCCGGTGGCCGAGGTGCGCGTCGGCGACGTGCTGCGCGTGCGCCCCGGCGAGAAGGTGCCGACCGACGGCGTGGTGCTGGAAGGCGCGAGCCACGTCGACGAATCGATGCTGACCGGCGAGCCGATGCCGGTGGCCAAGGCGGCCGGCGACAAGCTGGCCGGCGGCACCGTCAACCAGGACGGCGCGCTGACCATGCGCGCGGAGAAGGTCGGCGGCGAGACGCTGCTGGCGCAGATCGTCGCGCTGGTGGCGCAGGCGCAGCGCTCGAAGGCGCCGCTGCAGCGCGTCGCCGACCGCGTCGCCGCCTGGTTCGTGCCGGCGGTGGTCGTCGTGGCGGCGCTGGCCTTCGCCGCCTGGGCGGCGTTCGGTCCCGATCCGAAGCTGGCGCACGCGCTGATCGCCGCGGTGTCGGTGCTGATCATCGCCTGTCCGTGCGCGCTCGGCCTGGCCACGCCGATCTCGATCATGGTCGCCAGCGGCCGCGGCGCGCAGGCCGGCGTGCTGTTCCGCGACGCCGCCGCGATCGAGGCGCTGCGCGAGGTCGACACGCTGGTGGTGGACAAGACCGGCACGCTGACCGAGGGCAAGCCGGCCTTGCGCGCGGTGCATGCGCGCGCCGGCTTCGAGGAGGCGCGCGCGCTGGCGCTGGCCGCGGCGCTGGAACGGCCCAGCGAACATCCGCTGGCGCGCGCGATCGTCGCCGGCGCCGCGGAGCGCGGCGTCGCCGTTCCCAAGGCCGAGGACTTCCTGTCGCTCGCCGGCCGCGGCGTGCGCGGCCGCGTCGACGGCCGCGCGGTCGCGCTGGGCAACGCGAAGCTGATGGACGAGCTGCACGTGACCTTCGACGCCGCCGCGCGCGAGCGCGCCGACGCGCTGCGCGGCGAGGGCGCGACGGTGATGTTTCTCGCCGTCGACGGCGCGCCGGCCGCGCTGCTCGCCGTCGCCGACCGCATCAAGCCGAGCACGCCGGAGGCGATCCGCCGCCTGCACGAAGCCGGCCTGCGCATCGTCATGTTGACCGGCGACAACGCCGCCACCGCGCGGGCGGTGGCGCGCGCGCTCGGCATCGACGAGGTGCGCGCCGACGTCTCGCCGGCGGACAAGGCCGCGGTGGTCGAGGCGCTGAAGCGCGAGGGCCGCCGCGTGGCGATGGCGGGCGACGGCGTCAACGACGCGCCGGCGCTGGCCGCCGCCGACGTCGGCATCGCCATGGGCAGCGGCACCGACGTCGCCATGGAGAGCGCGCAGGTGACCTTGGTCAAGGGCGAGCTGACCGCGATCCTGCGCGCCCGCGCGCTGTCGCGGGCCACCGTGCGCAACATCCGCCAGAACCTGTTCTTCGCCTTCGTCTACAACGCCGTCGGCGTGCCGTTGGCGGCGGGCGTGCTGTATCCGCTGTCCGGCCTGCTGCTGTCGCCGATGATCGCGGCGGCGGCGATGAGCCTGTCGTCGGTGTCGGTGGTGACGAACGCGCTGCGCCTGCGGCGGGTGTCGCTCTGAGGCAGCGGCCGGCGCCGCCGCGTGCAAATCGCGGCGCCGCTGGGCTATCGTGGGGCGATGGAGATCCGCACCTTCGCCGGCGCCGCGGTGGCGCCGCATCTGGACGCCGTCGCCGCGCTGCGCATCGCGGTGTTCCGCGACTGGCCCTACCTGTACGACGGCGACGCCGCCTACGAGGCGACCTACCTCGCCACCTACGCGCGCTCGCCGCGCAGCCTGTTCGTGCTCGCCTTCGACGGCGCGCGCGTGGTCGGCGCCTCCACCGGCATCCCGCTGGCCGACGAGACCGAGGCGTTCCAGCGGCCGTTCCGCGCGCGCGGCATCCCGCTCGGCGACGTGTTCTATTTCGGCGAGTCGGTGCTGTTGCCGGCCTACCGCGGGCGCGGCATCGGCCACGCCTTCTTCGATGCGCGCGAGGACTGGGCGCGCAAGCTGGGCGGTTTCGCGCTGACCGCGTTCTGCGCGGTGGAGCGCGCCGCCGCCGATCCGCGCCGCCCGGCGGGCTATCGCCCCAACGACGCCTTCTGGAACAAGCGCGGCTACGTGCGCCAGGACGACATGTTCTGCGAGCTCGAGTGGAAGGAAGTCGGCGCCGAGGCGCCGGTGCCGCATCGCCTGCGCTTCTGGCTGCGCCCGCTGGAGGGCGCCGCATGACCGTGAGGATCGCCCTCGCGCAGTGGCCGATCGGCGCGCCGGCATCGTTCGAGGTGTTTGCCGAACGCATCCGCCGCGAAGTGGGCGGCGTCGCCGCGCAGGGCGCGCGCATCGTCGTGCTGCCGGAGTACCTCGCGCTGGAGCTGGCCTATGCGTTCGGCCCGGAGGTGTGCGCCGACTTCGCCGCCTCGCTGGCCGCGGTCGACGGCCTGCGCGAGGCCTGGCGCACGCTGTTCGCCGAGCTCGCCCGGCGACATCGCATCCACCTACTCGCCGGCACCTTCCTGGAACGCGCCGACGGCGGCCGCTACCGCAACCGCGCCTGGCTGTTCGCGCCGGACGGCGCCGCAGGTTTCCAGGACAAGCTCACCCTGACCGGTTTCGAGAAGCAGGCCGGCATCATCGAGCCGGGCGACGCGCTGCGCGTGTTCGAAACCGGGTTCGGCCGCATCGGCATCGCGGTCTGCTACGACAGCGAATTCCCGCACTACGCGCGTGCGCAGGCCGAGGCCGGCATGCGCCTGCTGCTGGTGCCGAGCTGCACCGACACCGAGGCCGGCGCCACGCGCGTGCGCGTCGGCTGCATGGCGCGCGCGCTGGAGAACCAGATCTACGTCGCGCAGTCGGTCACCGCCGGCGTGGTGGCGTGGAGCCCGGCGCTGGACGTCAACACCGGCCGCGCGGCGGTGTACGCACCCGCCGACCGCGGCCTGCCGGACCGCGGCATCGTCGCCGAGGCGGCGCCGGGCGTGACCTGGCTGCTGGCCGATCTCGACTTCGCCCCGCTCGATGCCGTGCGCGCGATCGGCCAGGTCGCCGGCGCCGCCGACTGGGACGCGCAGCAGCGGCCCGGCGTGCTGCGCGCGGCGGTGACGCGCCTCTAGCGCGCGAAGGGCGCCCGTCGCCTCGCGCGCGCATGCCTTCCGGCCCTCCCGGCGCCGGCCTTCGCCGCCCTACGATGCCGCACGCGGCGACGGCGCCGCATCGTGGTCACGGGAGCGGGCATGAAGACGTTCTTCTGCAGGCTGTTGCCGCCGCGGGCGAGCTTTCCCGCGGACATCACGCCGGAGGAGATGCTGCTGATGCAGCAGCACGCGCAGTACTGGCGCGGCTGGATGGAGCACGGCCGCGTGGTCGCTTTCGGGCCGGTGGCCGATCCGCGCGGCAGCTACGGCATCGGCATACTCGAGGTGGAGGACGACGCCGAGCTGCAGCGTTTCATCGCCAACGACCCCGTCATCCTCGCCGGCCGCGGCTTTTCCTACGAGGCGCATCCGATGCCGCGCGGCGCCGTGCACCGGCCGTTCGCGACGGCCTGACCGCTGCGCGCGCTCACGCCGCCGCCAGCGCCGCGCGCACCGCCTGCAGCGTGAGGTCGATGTCGGCCTCGGTGGTCGACCAGTTCGCGATCGCGGCGCGCACGGCCGGGCGGCCGGTGTAGACGGTCGGCGTCATGAATGCGCGGCCGTCGGCGAGCAGGCGTTCGAGGAAGCGGTCGCGCGCGGCGGCGTCGCCCTCGCGCAGCGCGAAGCAGACGATGTTGAGGCGCACCTCGTCGAGCACTTCGATCGCCGGCAGCGCGGCCAGACCCTCGCCCAGGCGCCGCGCCAGCGCGCAGTTGCGCCGCACCACTTCGCCGATGCCCTTGCGGCCGTAGGCGGCCAGCGCGAACCAGGCGGGCAGGGCGCGGAAGCGGCGCGAATTCTCCGGCGTGTAGTGCAGCGGATCGGGCGTGTCGCCGAGATAGGCGGCGGAGGCGCGGAACACTTGCCGCTGCAGCGACGGATGGCGCGTGTACACCAGCGCGCTGTCGTAGGGCACGTTCAGCCACTTGTGCAGGTCGACAGTCACCGAGTCGGCCAGCGCGAGGCCGGCGAGCCGGCCGGCCTGCGCCGCATCCAGCGCGGCGAACAGACCGAACGCGCCGTCGACGTGCAGCCATGCGTCGTGGCGACGGCACAGCGCGGCCAGCGCGGCGATGTCGTCGAAGTCGCCGGTGTTCACCTCGCCCGCGCTGGCGACCACCAGCGTCGGCCGCTCGCCGCCGTCGGCGAGGCGCTCGGCCAGCGCGTCGGGATCGACCGCCGTGCGTCCCGGCAGGCAGCGCAGCACCTCCACGTGACGCCGGCCGATGCCGAGGATCGCCGCCGCCTTGAGGATGCTGGAGTGCGGTGCGCCGCCCAGCACGCGCAGTCGCGGCGCGCCGGCGAGGCCTTGCTCGGCGACGTCGTGGCCGCGTTGCGCGTACAGCCACTGGCGCGCCGTCGCCAGCGCGACCGTGTTCGACTGCGTCGCGCCGGAAACGAAGTAGCCCGCGAACTCCTCGCCCAGGCCGAACAGGCGCGCGTAAGCGGACGTGGTGGCCTGTTCCAGCGCGGCCGCCGCCGAGCCGATCGTGTTGGAGACGTTCTGGTCGTATGCCGAGGCCAGCCAGTCGCCGGCCAGCGCGGCCGGCGTCGCGCCGCCGGTGACGAAGCCGAAGTAGCGTGGCCCGGCGGAACCGGAGAGGCGCGGCTCGTAGTGCCTGCGGAAATGCTCGAGCGCCGCCTCGGCACCGATGCCCTCGGGCGGCGCCGGCACCTCGCCGCTGTCGACGACGCCGGCGGGCCGCGTCGGCAGGCCGTGCAGGAAGGCCAGCGCCGCGTCCAGCGCGGCGGTAAGCGCGGGACGGTACTGCGCGCGTGCAGGGAGGGATTCGCTCACGGGACGGGCTCCACGTTTCGCCGGCGGCGCGCCGGATCGACGACATGGGGATGGAACGCCGCCGCAGCAAGCGCGGACCGGAGCCATGCGCTAGATTGGTGCCGCACGTGATACGTCGAAAGGAGACAAGGATGACGACGCCGTCGACCGGGAAGTCCGTGCACGCCGCGGCCTGGCTGCTGGCGGGCATCGCCGCGCTGGGCGGCTGCCGGCGCGCGGCGGTGCGCGTCGATCCGCCCAACCGCGGCGACGTGTCCTATCGCGCGCTGATCGACCCCGCGCAGCCCCGTTACGTGCTCGAGCCGCGGCAGAGCTTCAGCAAACCCGAGCCGGTCGACCATCCCGCGCCGGTCTATCCGCCGGAACTGCTGCCGCTGCGCCTGCCGGCGCAGACGTTCGCGGCCAAGGTGATCGTCGGCGCCGACGGCCGCGTCGTCGACGTGCGCATGCTGGCCGCGCCCGGCGCATCCGCACCGCCGCATGCCGACGCGTTCGCCGCCGCGATCCGCCGCGCCGTGACGGCCTGGACCTACACGCCGCTGCGCATCGTCACCTGGGCAGAGACGGATCGCGGCGCCGAGGCGCGGCGCGTCGAGACCCGGCCGTTCAGCCTGGACTACGCGTTCACCTTCGCGGTGAAGGACGGCCGGCCGGTGGTGACGAACGACGCGAAGTGAGGCGCCGTTCGGGCCGCCCGCGCCGCCCGGAAAGTCCTCCGCAAGCTGCCGTTGGCAGGATCGGCGGGCGCGCCGGCCCGCGGCGCGACGATGTGTCCGCGAAGCCATGCCCGACCTGCCTTTCTACTGGTCCCACGTCGCAGCCTGGGTCGGCCGGCACGCGATCGCGCCGGTGCTGGCGGCGCTGCACCTGACCGGGCTGACCGACGATCCGGCCGACATCGCCGCCTCGCTGATGATTGCGACGCTGCAGCTCTGCATCATCGGCTGCCTGTTCCGCCCGCTGGAGAGCTGGCTGCCGGTCGAGCGCTGGGAGGACCGCCGCTGCGCGCGCATCGACTTCCACTACACCTGGCTGATGCTGGTCGGCGTGTTCCCGCTGTTCTCGTTCCTGATCCTGACGCCGTTCGCCAACTGGCTCGCCGGCGGCGGCGCGGGCGGCGGCGATGGCGGCGGCTTCGACCTGCAGCATCTGTTGCCCTGGCTCGGCCGGCACCGCTGGGCGCTGTTCGCCGGCTACTACCTCGCCTACGACTTCACCTACTACTGGATGCACCGCGTGCAGCACTGGATCCCGTGGTGGTGGGCGATGCACAGCATGCACCACAGCCAGCGCCAGCTGAGCTGCTGGGCCAACGACCGCAGCAACTACCTCGACGGCGCGCTGCAATCGTTCGTGCTGGCGGCGGTGGGCGTGGCGTTCGGCGTGTCCGCCGACGAGTTCGCCTGGCTGATGCTGCTCGGCGAGCTGGTGCAGAACTTCTCGCACGCCAACGTGCGCATCGGCTTCGGCCCGGTACTGGAAAAGATCTTCGTCGACCCGAAGTTCCACCGCCTGCACCACATGCGCGTCGATCCCGCGCGGCCGCGCCTGCACAACTGCAACTACGGCCAGGTGTTCGCGTTCTGGGACGTGCTGTTCGGTACCGCGCTGTACGGCGAGCCGCCGCGGCCGACCGGCGTGGCCGATCCGATGGTCGACCGCGACAACGAGCTAGGCCTGGTCGCGCTGCAGATCGAAGGCCTGAAGCGCTTTTGGGGCGCGGTGCGCAGGCTGGACGGCTGGCGGCCCGGCGAGGTCGCCTTCGGCGAGCGCTACCGGCCGATCCGCGTCGAGCATCTGGACCTGCACGCGCTGGCGGCCGCCCCCGCGCCGCCGGGCCGGATGGCCGCGACGGCGGAATAGCCGTCGCGCCGCGTCCGGCGCGACCAAACCGGGAACTGCGACGAAGCGCGCGCAAGCCGCGCCGCGACGCCCTCATGTCCGGCGCGCGCCGGCCGACACAGGGGACGAAAGCGGAAGGCCGCGCCGGATGCCCGCGGCGGCCCGCCCATCCTTGCGCGTGCAAGCAAACGGCCGCGTGCGAATCGATTGACGTGCCCGGGAGTGGAGCCGATGATTGGAAGCGACAGTCCCGCCAGGGGGCGGGTGTCGAGTGACGCGCGTGGTCGCTGACATGGCGAGGACGAGCGTGAGGCGTGGTCGCGTCGGCCATCGCCGGCGCGCGCGACCGTGCCGGGCGGGAGCATCGAAGTGAGATCCGCGCTCGCCGGCGACCTGCTCGATGCGCTGGACATGCAGGCTGCCGTGCTGGATGCGCGCGGTACCATCGTCGCGGTGAACGGGGCCTGGAAGCGCTTCGCCAGCGCCAACCAGGGCGACCGGTCGACCTACTACGTCGGCAGCAACTACCTCGATGTCTGCGAGGCGGCGGCGCGTCGCGCGAGCGGCGCGGGCGCCCAGGCCGTGCTGAACGGCATCCGCAGCGTCATGCGCGGCGAGCGGGAGCGCTGCACCATCGAGTATCCCTGCGACGCGCCGACGCAGCGCCGCTGTTTCGTCGTCCACGTGGCGCGCTTCCGGCACGAGGGGGCGGACTACATCGGCCTCGTGCACGAGGAGATCACCGCGCGCAAGCAGGCCGAGGAAAGGCTGCAGGAAGCCGAGGCCACGCTGCGCAAGGTGCTGGAGGCGCTGCCCATCGGCGTCTGGATCATGGACCGCGAGGGCCACATCATCCACGGCAATTCCGCCGGCAAGCGCATCTGGGCGGGCGCGCTCTACGTCGGCCCCGAGCAGTTCGGCGAATACAAGGGCTGGTGGCTGAGCAACGGTCGGCGCATCGCCGCGGACGAGTGGGCGGCGACGCGGGCGATCCGCAAGGGCGAAACCTCGATCGACGAGGAAATCCGCATCGAGTGCTTCGACGGCACCAGCAAGATCATCCTCAACTCGGCGGTGCCGCTGCGCGACGCGGCGGGCACGATCAGCGGCGCGATCATCGTCAACCAGGACATCACCCGCCGCAAGGCCGCCGAGGAGCAGTTGCGCCGCGCCACCGCCACGGTGGACGCGATGAACCGCGAACTGCAGGAGGTGCTGGCGCGCGAGCAGGACAACGCCCGCACCGACGAGCTGACCGGCGTCAGCAACCGCCGCCGCTTCTTCGAGCTCGCCGAGCCGATGTTCGCCGCGGCGCAGCGCTCGTGCACGCCGTTTTCCGTGCTCCTGTTCGACATCGACGACTTCAAGCGCTGCAACGACCTGTTCGGCCACCAGGTCGGCGACGCCGTCCTCAGGCGCGTCGCGGACATCGCGCGCGAACACACCCGCGGCGCCGACCTGCTCGCGCGTTACGGCGGCGAGGAGTTCGTCGTGGCGTTGCCGGAGACCGACGCCGAAGGGGCCATGACCGTCGCCGAGCACATCCGCCAGGGCATCGCGGCGTCCCGCCTGCGCGCGGGCGATCGCGAGATCGGCGTGACGATCAGCGGCGGCGTCGCCGAGATGCAGGTGGGGGACGACACGCTGGACCGGCTGATCCGGCGCGCCGACCAGGCGCTGTACGCCGCCAAGGACGCGGGACGCAACTGCATCCGCCCGCACGCCGCGGAGGATGGCGGCTGACGCGCCGGGCGCGGCGGCGCCGTTTCAGGCGAACGGCGTCGAGCCCGGCCCCAGCCACAGCGAGAGGCTGCCCAAGCCGATGCCGAGCACGGACGCGGCGAGCACGTCGCTGGGGTAGTGCAGTCCCAGCACCACGCGCGAGGCGGCGATCAGCGCGGTGAACGGCAGCAGCAGCGCGGCCAGCGCCGGGAAATAGGCCAGCGCGACGATGCTGAAGCTGACCGCGTGCAGGGTGTGGCCGGACGGGAAGCTGAACTCGTCCAGCGGCGGCACGTGCGCGACCACGCCGTCGCAGGCGCGGAACGGGCGCGGGCGCCGCGCCCAGCGCTTCAGCCCGCGGTACAGCGCCAGCGCCACCGCGCCGGTGGCCAGCATGTGCAGCGCCGCCTGCGCGCCGCGCATGCCGCCCAGCAGGGCGAACGCCAGCATCAGCGCGTACCAGAACGCGCCGTCGCCCAGCCGGCTGATCGCGCCGAAGAACACGCCGACGACGCGGCGCGCGCCCCAGCGGTTGGCGACGACGCACAGACGGCGGTCAAACCCGGGCAGCGACGACGGGGCGATCATGGCGGCGCTCCTGCGCGAGGCGGGACAGCAACGATTCGAACTCGACGATCACCGCCTCCGGCGACAACGCCGCGACCGCGCTGCGCGCGTTCCGCCGCAGCAGGTCGCGCAGTACCGCGTCGACGCCGAGGGCGAACGCCGCGGCGATGAAACCGGCGGCGTCGCCCGCGGGCACGCGCATGCCGCTGATGCCGTCGGCGAGATGCTCGCGCGCGGCGCCGTGGTCGTAGGCGACCACCGCCAGGCCGCTGGCCATCGCCTCCAGGGTGACGTTGCCGAAGGTCTCGCTGAGGCTGGGAAACAGGAACAGGTCGGCGCTGGCGTAGTGGCGCGCCAGGTCCTCGCCGCGCCGCGCGCCGGCGAAGACGAAGTCCGGGTTGGCCGCCGCCAGCGCATCGCGGCCGGGGCCATCGCCCACCCACACGTAGCGGGCGTCCGGCACGCGCGCCTGCAGGGCGCGGAATGCGCGCACGGCCAGATCGAGATTCTTCTCCGGCGCGATGCGGCCGACGTACAGCACCACCAGGCCGTCGTCGCGCGCGCCCCACGCGGCGCGCAGGGCGCCGTCGCGGCGCCGCGGATGGAACAGCTCGGCGTCGACGGCACGCCGCAGCAGGCGTACGTTGTCGATGCCGCGCGCGGCGAGTTCGTCGGCCAGCGCGCGCGTCGGCACCAGCGTGGCGGCGGCGCGGCGGTGGAAGCGTCGCAGGTGCGCCAGCACCAGCGGCGTGAGGAAGCCGAGGCCGTAATGCGCGGCGTAGTCGTCGAAGCGGGTGTGGAAGCCCGTGCAGGCGGGAATGCCGAGGCGGTCGGCGGCGTCGAGCGCCGACCAGCCCAGCGGGCCCTCGGTGGCGACGTAGACCGCGTCCGGCCGCGCCTCGCGCCAGCTGCGCCGCAGCCGCGCGCCGGCGGGCAGGCCGAAGCGCAGGCCGGGATAGCGCGGCAGCGCCATGCCGCGCACCGTCAGCGCGGCGATGCCCGCTTCGCCGCCGGTGTCCGCCGCGCGGCGCGGCCGCACCAGTTGCACCGCGTGGCCGCGTGCGGCGAGGCCGTGGGCGAGCCCGTGCACGGTCAGCGCCACGCCGTTGATCTCGGGCGGGTAGGTCTCGGTGACGATGCTGACGCGCATGCGCGACTCCGGGCCGGCTGCCGCCAGCTTGCGGAAGGCGCGTTGCGCGCGGGTGATGGCCGCATGACGCGGCGATGACGGCGCCGCCGCCGCGCGGGCGTGCGGACGCGGGTGTCCGCGCGGACCGGCGCCGGGGCGCGCCGGATGCGCGGCGCTCAGCGCCGGCGCATGCGCGTCAGCAGGCCGCGCTGGGCGCCGCCGCCGTCGTCGCCCTCGATGGCGACGTAGCCGAGCGCATGATGCGCGTTGATGAAATCGGCGACGTCCTCGACCGGCGCGCCGGAAGCCTCGGCGATCGCGGCCAACGTGCCGGCCTGCTTCATCATCGCGGTGGCGATGCGGAAGTGGCGCGGGAATTCGCGCTCGATCTGCGGCCAGCGCGTCAGCCTGTAGCTGGCCTGCGGATCGAGCGCCTTCGCCAGCGCGCCGGGCGTCGCGCCGAGCGCGGCGAGCCAGCGCAGGCGCGCCAGCGGATGCGCCTGGCCCTGGCGCGCGCGCGCCAGCGCGTCGGCGTCGATCGGCGCGAGCGCGTCCGGCGGAAGATCGAGCAACGGCTTGATCGGCTTCAGCATGGCCTCGCCGTAGTAGGCGTCGTTCTCGGGGTCGAGCACCACCGTCGTCGTCCCCGAGGTCGCGCGGTACGCGCCGTCGAGACGCTGCGCCAGCAGCAGCGCGCCGATGCTGGCGGGTGGATCCGGCTGCGTGTCCGGCGTCTCGGCGGTGTCCGCCGCTGCCGCGGCGGTCTGCGGCGCCGCCTCCGCCGGCTCGCCGGCGGAGGCGGGCGGCGCGGGTTCGGCGGCGGTCGCTGCGGGCGTCTCGGCGGCGGCCTCGCGCGCGGCGAACGCTGCTTCCGCCACGGCCTGATGCGCCGCGCGCACGCCGTCGCCGACCGGCATGCCGCGCTCGCGGGCGGCCTGCGCCAGCACCGCCGCGAACGCCTGCGGATCGAACGGCTTGGGCAGGACCAGGTCGGAATCCTTGGGCTCGGCGACGCGCGTGTAGACCGCGGTGCGCTTGCCGGTGCCGACCGCGCGCAGCCAGGCCATGTGGCCCCACACGCTGTCGGTGTCGACGACGATCAGGTCCGCCTCACCCTCGTCGGCCCACAGCCAGAGCTGCGACATCTGCGCGCCCATGCCGGCCAGCGCCTTGTGGAACAGCGCGGCGTCGTCCTCGGACACCCCCGAGAGCGCGATCTTGAGTACGTGCATCGGCCGGATTCCCCCCGCGAATTGCGCGGGGTATTGTAAGAGGATTCGATGCGAGGTCCATGTCACGAGGCGTATCATGCGGGCTTCCCCGCCCAGGAGGATCCGCGATGAAGCGCACCATGACCGCTCTCGGACTCGTCCTCGCCGCCGCGGGCGCGGCGGCGCAGACCGCCGGCACGCTGCCGCGCAGCAAAGCGCCGGAGCACGCCAGGCTCTATTTCATCAGCCCGAAGGACGGCGCCACCGTCGGCCGTGACGTGACCGTCCGTTTCGGCCTCGAAGGCATGGGCGTGGCGCCGGCCGGCGTCGACAAGGCCGGCACCGGCCACCATCACCTGCTGGTGGACGTGAAGGCGCTGCCGCCGGCCGACCAGCCGATCCCGAAGGACGAGCACCACCTCCACTTCGGCAACGGCCAGACCGAGACCGTGCTGCACCTCGCGCCCGGCACGCACACGCTGCAGCTCGACCTCGGCGACGCCAACCACATGCAGTTCGACCCGCCGCTCGTCTCGCCGAAGATCACCATCCGCGTGAAGTGAACTTCGCGGCAGCCGCGCCTCAGGCCGGCTCGGCCGCGCGCGCCGCCTGCGGGTCGCGCTGCTGCAGCGCCCACAGCGCGGCGTAGCGGCCGCCCTGCGCCAGCAGCGCGGCGTGCGTGCCGCGCTCGACGATGCGGCCGTGGTCGAGCACCAGGATCTCGTCGGCGTCGACGATCGTCGACAGGCGGTGGGCGATGATCAGCGTGGTGCGGCCGCGGGCGATCTCGGCCAGCTCGGCCTGGATCACCTTCTCGGTGCGCGTGTCGAGCGCGCTGGTCGCCTCGTCGAACACCAGGATCGCCGGCCGCTTCAGCAGCGTGCGCGCGATCGCCACGCGCTGCTTCTCGCCGCCGGACAGCTTCAGGCCGCGCTCGCCGACGGCGGTCTCGTAGCCTTGCGGCAGGCCCAGGATGAAGTCGTGGATGTGCGCCGCGCGCGCCGCCGCCTCGACTTCCTCGCGGGTGGCGCCGGGGCGGCCGTAGGCGATGTTGTAGTAGATGGTGTCGTTGAACAGCACGGTATCCTGCGGGACGATGCCGATCGCCGCGCGCAGCGAGTCCTGCGTGACCGTGCGGATGTCCTGGCCGTCGATCAGGATGCGGCCGCCGCTGACGTCGTAGAAGCGGAACAGCAGCCGCGACAGCGTCGACTTGCCGGCGCCGGTGGCGCCGACCACGGCGACGGTGCGGCCGGGCGGGATGGCGAAGTCGACGTCGTGCAGGATCGCGCGCTCGGGGTCGTAGTGGAACGACACGCGCTCGAAGCGCACCGCGCCGCCGCGCAGCTGCAGCGGCTTGGCGTCGGGCGCGTCGCGCACCTCGGCGTGGGCGTCCAGCAGGCGGAACATGTGTTCCATGTCGGTCAGGCCGCGCTTGATTTCGCGGTAGGTCATGCCGAGGAAATTCAGCGGCACGGAGAGCTGGATCAGCAGCGCGTTGACCAGCACCAGGTCGCCCAGCGTCAGGCGGCCGGCCACCACGCCCTGCGCCGCCATCGCCATCAGCGCGGTCAGGCCGACGGCGATGATCAGGCTCTGCGTGCCGTTCAGCACGCCGAGCGAGCTTTCCGTGCGCACCGCCGCTTCCTCGTAGCGGCGCAGATCCGCGTCGTAGCGCTTCGCCTCGAACTCCTCGTTGCCGAAGTACTTCACCGTCTCGTAGTTCAGCAGGCTGTCGACAGCGCGCGCGTTGGCGGTCGATTCGACCTGGTGCATCTCGCGCACCATGCGCGTGCGCCATTCGGTGATGCGCACGGTGAGGAAGATGTACAGGCCCATCGTCGTCAGCGTGATCGCGGCGAAGCGCCAGTCGAAGCGCCGCAGCAGCAGCGCGGCGACCAGCGCGATCTCGACCAGGGTCGGGATCACGTTGAAGATCGCGTAGCCGAGCAGGTTGTAGATGCCGCGCGTGCCGCGCTCGATGTCGCGGGCGACGCCGCCGGTGTGGCGGTCGAGGTGGAAGCGCAGGCTGAGCGCGTGCAGGTGGCGGAAGGCGGCGATGCCGGAAGCGCGCATGGCGTGCTGCGAGACGCGCTCGAACACCAGCTCGCGCAGCTGCGCGAACAGCGTCGCCGACAGGCGCAGCACGCCGTAGGCCGCCAGCAGCAGGCCGGGCACGGCCAGCAGCGCCGCGCGCGTATCGAGGCGGTCGACGATCGCCTTCAGCACCAACGGCACGCCGAGGTTGGCGACCTTGGCGACGATCAGCAGGGCAAGCGCCAGCGCGATCCGCCCCGGATAGGCGCGCAGGTACGGCAGCAGCATGCGCAGCGCGCGGCGCTGGCCGGTGGCGGGCAGGGGATGTGCGGCGGCGGTCATGGCGGGCTTGTCGGCATGTCGCGGACCACATGGGGACGATCCCGCGCCGCTTCCAGCGCCGGCGGGACGCGCGCGGGTCGCGCGCTGCGACTTTGATTAGACTATGCGCCTTTTCCGCCCGATTCCGCCGGCTCCGCGATGACCGTTCGCACCCGCTTCGCCCCCAGTCCCACCGGCTACCTGCACATCGGCGGCGCGCGCACCGCGCTGTACTGCTGGCTGCACGCGCGCCACCACGGCGGCCAGTTCATCCTGCGCATCGAGGATACCGACCGCGAGCGTTCCACCGACGCCGCGGTCAAGGCGATCCTCGACGGCATGCACTGGCTGGGCCTGCAATACGACGAGGGTCCCTACTACCAGACGCTGCGCATGGACCGCTACCGCCAGGTCGCCGAGGACATGGTGCGCGCCGGCAAAGCCTACCGCTGCTACTGCTCGCGCGAGCGCCTGGACAGGCTGCGCGAGGAGGCGATGGCCAAAGGCTTGAAGCCGCGCTACGACGGCCACTGCCGCACGCACGGCGAGCCGGTGCCCGGCGTCACGCCGGTGATCCGCTTCCGCAACCCGGACGGCGGCACGGTGGCGTTCGACGACAAGGTGAAGGGCCGCGTCGAGTGGTCGAACGAAGAGCTGGACGACCTGGTGATCTTCCGCTCCGACGGCTACCCCACCTACAACTTCGCGGTGGTGGTCGACGACATCGACATGAAGATCACCGACGTGATCCGCGGCGACGACCACGTCAACAACACCCCGCGGCAGATCAACATCTACCACGCGCTGGGCGCGCCGGTGCCGGCCTTCGCGCACCTGCCGATGATCCTCGACAAGGAAGGCAAGAAGCTGTCCAAGCGCACCAACGCGGTCGGCGTGATGGAGTACCGCGACGCCGGCTACCTGCCGCACGCGCTGCTGAACTACCTGGTGCGCCTCGGCTGGTCGCACGGCGACCAGGAGATCTTCTCCATCCAGCAGATGATCGACCTGTTCGACGTCGCCGACGTCAACAAGGCGGCCTCGCGCTTCGACATGGAGAAGCTGGGCTGGCTGAATCAGCAGTATCTGAAGAACGACGATCCGCTGGAGATCGCGCCGCACTTCGAGTGGCACCTGCGCGCCGCCGGCATCGATCCGGCCGGCGGCCCCGACCCGGCCGACGTGATCGTCGCGCTGCGCGACCGCGTGCAGACGCTGAAGGAGATGGCCGAGCGCGCGCGCATCTGGTACGCGCCGATCGAGCAGTGGGACGCCAAGGCGGTGGAGAAGCACCTCAGGGCGGACGGCGCCGCCGCCGTGCTGGCCGCGGCGCGCGCGCGCTTCGAGGCGCTGCCGTCGTGGACGCCGGAGAGCGTGCACAAGGCGATCGAGGCGGTGGCCGCGGAGCTCGGCGTCGGCATGGGCAAGGTGGCGCAGCCGCTGCGCGTGGCGATCACCGGCACGCAGGTGTCGCCGTCGATCGAGCACACCGTCTACCTCGCCGGCCGCCCCGGCGCGCTGCGGCGCATCGACGACGCGCTCGCGCGCGCGGCGGGCTGAGAGGGCAGGATGGGCGATCTGCTGGCGCGCGCGCTGGACGGCGTCGATCCCGACGCGCCGGACGCGGCGTGGCGGATCTTCCGCAACCTGATGGCGCTGGTGCCGTGGTGGCCGCTTTTCTGGTTCACCGTCGGCTGCGTCGCGGTCGGCGCGCTGATCGGCTGGTGGCGCGGCCGCTTCTGGCACGGCGTGCTGTGGTCGCTGCTGCTGGGACCGCTCGGCTGGATCGTGCCGCTGGCGCTGCCGAAGCGGCCGCGCGGGCGCGCCGCCTGAAGGGCGGGCTCCGCCGCGGTGCTATCATCGCGGCGAGGCCGACCGCATGAGCCATCCCGCGCGCCGTCATTCGCACCATCGCCACGCCCGCGAGCCGGATGCGGCCGGCTTCGTGCGCGAGGTCGAGCACGCCTGCGAGGACCGCGCGCTGCGCCTGACGCCGCTGCGCCGCGAGGTGCTGGAACTGGTCGCCGCGGCGAACAAGCCGGTCAAGGCCTACGACCTGCTCGACCGGCTGCGCGAGCGCCACGCCTCCGCGGCGCCGCCCACCGTCTACCGCGCGCTGGACTTCCTGCTGGAGCAGGGCTTCATCCACAAGCTCGAGTCGATCAACGCCTACGTCTCCTGCCACCATCCCGCGGAGGCGCACCAAGTGCCGTTCCTGATCTGCGACGTGTGCTCCAGCGCGGTGGAACTGTGCGACGAGGGCGAGGTGGCCGACCTGATCGAGACGCAGGCCAAGGCGCTGGGCTTCCGCGCCAAGGCGCAGACGCTGGAAGTGCACGGCGTCTGCCGGCAGTGTCGCAGCGCGTAGCGGCCGTGCCTCGGCCCTGTCGCAGGGCCATGCTGCCGCGGCGCCGTTCTCGGCGCCGGCGGTCCGGCGCCGGGGCGGTGGGGGCCCGGCAGCGCGGGCGCAGGGGCGGGTCAGAACGCCTTCTGCAGGCCGAGGTACACGCCGCGGCGCGGCCCGAACTGCGGCGCGCCGACGCCGATGCCGCTGCCGTCGCGCAACTGGTAGACGCGGTCGAAGGCATTGATCAGCGACAGGCGCGCGTCCAGCCGGCCGATCCGCGGCAGGTCGAAGCCGTGCGTCAGGCTGAGGTCGAGCTGGAAATACGACGGCAGCGAGGCGGTGTTGGCGAAGTCCTTGCGCAGGCCGCTGCCGTAGACGTAGTCGGCGCCGATGCGGGTGCTCTCGTCGATGGCGTAGGTGAAGCCGCCGGAGGAGGCGAGTTTCTGGTCGTGGTCGAGATGCACCCAGTGGGCCGCGATGTAGGCCAGTTCGTCCGCGTCGAAGTTGTACTGGCCCGACTCGATCCGCTTGCCCATCGCGCGGCTGCTGGTCAGGTTGAAGTAGGCGGTCCACGGGCCGCCGGCGTAGCTGACCGTGAACTCCGCGCCGCGCGCCCTGCCGCGCGCGTAGTTGAACGGCGAGAACACCAGCGCGGCGCCGAACTGGCCCTCGTCCTGCAGGTGCTTCACCTCGCGGTAGTAGGCGTCGAGGCCGAGCGTCAGGTGCGCGCCGACCTGCTGCTGCACGCCGACGTCGTAGTAGCTGGAGCGCTCGGACTTGACGTCGGTGTTGACGTTGCCGGGAAGCTGGTTGGTGGTGCCCTGGAACAGCGCGATGTCGGCCGGCGCGATCAGCTCGGTCGGCGGCGGCGTGAAGTAGCGGGCGAAGCCGGCGTGCAGCGTGGTGCTGTCGGTCGCCTGGTAGACCAGGCCGAAGCGCGGGCTCACCTGGCCTTCCTCGATGAAGGCGCTGACCTTGTCGGCGCGCACGCCGAAGTTGGCGGTGAGCCTGTCGCTGAGCTGCCACTCGTCCTGCACGTAGGCGCCGTACAGGTGGCCGATCTTGCGGTTGTCGTCGACGATGCGGATCGGGATGGTGCTGGTCTGGTTGCCGTCGGCGTCGGCCGGGAACACCAGCGCGTCGTTGACCGACACCGCGCGCTCCTGGCTGGCGTAGATGCCGTAGCGCAGCGTGTGGTTTTCGCCGAGCGGCGTGGACAGGTCCGCCTGCAGCGTGTTGGCGCGGTTGCTGCGGCCGACGTCGGAGGCGACGCCGTTGAACATCAGGTCGCCGATCACGTCCGGCGTGAAGTCCACGCTGGTGTAGCGCTGGCCGAGCGCGACCTGGTAATCGGTGCCGCCCAGTCTGCCCTGCAGCGAGGCGATGCCGAAGCGCGTCTTCTCGCGCTGGCGCTCGTCGAGCGTCGCCGAGTCGAAGTCGTTGATGTCGCCGTACACGAAGACCGGCCGCTGGTCGGGATTGTTCGGGATCTCGAAGCGGTTGTCGGTGATGCCGAACATGAAGCCGAGGCGGGTGGTGTCGTTCAGCAGGTACGACAGGTAGCCGAACGCCTTGGTCTGGTGCGTGCGGTCGTGGATGGCGTTGCGCGAGGGCGTCGGATTCTCGATGCCGATGTCGCTCTGCAGGTAGTTGGCGGTGAGATACCAGGTCAGGCGGCCGTCGCTGCCGTACCACTCCGCGCCGGGATTGAGCGCGCCGAACGAGCCGCCGAGCACGCCGACGCTGCCGCCGTTGCCCTGCTGCGCGCCGGATTTGGTGGTGATGTCGACGACGCCGGCGGTGCGGTAGCCGTACTGCGCGGGCAGCGCGCCGGTGAGCAGGCGCACGGAGTCGATGGTGCGCGTGTCCAGCGTCTGGCCGAAACCGCTGATGCTCTCCGGAATGATGATGCCGTTGATGCGGTACTGCAGGTTGCCGTGATCGCCGCGCACGTGCAGCTCGCCGAACGAATCCTGCACCACGCCCGGCGCCTGCAGCAGCAGATCGTTCAGCGGCGTGGCGTCGCCCAGCGGCAGTTGCTGGATCGACTTGCGGTCGAACACGTATTCGCTGCTGCCGGTGTCGGGCGACAGGCCGTTGCGCGCCAGGTCCAGCGTGCCGCTCACCTGCACGGCGTCCAGTTGCGTCGCCTTGCCCGGCGGCGGCGCCGGCTCGGCGCCTTGGCCGGCCGGCGCGGCCGGATCGGTCTGCCGGGCATGGGCGGCGGAGGCGAGCGCGGCGGTCAGGGCCAGCGCGAGCAGGGTTCGGCGCATGCGGGACTCCGGGGCCAAGGCTTGTCTTTGCAATGTTATAATGTAACATATGCGGCACGTGCCGTGCCGGAAGTCACTGCCAACGCCTGGGCCATGAACAGCGCGCCGGAAGCATCCCGTCCCGCCTTGCCGTGGTGGCGTCACGCCGACCGCGTCGGCGTGACCGCCTCGCTACTGTGCGCCTTGCACTGCGCGGCGCTGCCGTTCGTGCTGGCGCTGCTGCCGGCGTTCGGCCTCGGCTTCCTCGCCGGCCACGGCTTCGAGCGCGGTTTCGTCGTCTTCGCCTGCACGCTGGCGGCGCTGACCATGTGGAACGGCTACCGCCGCCATCGCAGCGGACGCGCCTTCGTGCTGCTGCTGCCGGGGGCGGCGCTGCTGCTGGCCGGCCTGGCCGTGGATCTCGGCCGCGCGCCGGCGTGGCACGCGGCGCTGATCGCCGGCGGCGGCGTGCTGGTCGCGCTGGCGCACGTCGCCAACCTGCGCCTGACGCAGTTGCACGCGCACGATGCGCGATGCGGCTGCGTGCCGCAGACCTGAACGCCGCCCGCCGCTGCAATTGTGTAACGGCGCGGCGGTTGTCTAGCATGCGCGACGCATGAACGCCCGTCACTCCCACGCCCACGCGCATGGGCACGACCACGCGCACGGTCGCGCGCCGACGCCGCGCGGCGAGCGCAAGCTGCTGGCCGCGTTCGCGCTGACCGTGGCGATGCTGGCCGGCGAGGCGGCCGGCGGCTGGTGGTCCGGTTCGCTGGCGCTGCTCGCCGATGCCGGCCACATGCTGGTCGACGCGGCGGCGCTGCTGCTGGCCTTCCTCGGCGCGCGTTTCGCGCGGCGTCCGGCCGACGCGCGGCGCAGCTTCGGCTACGCGCGCCTGGAGGTGCTGGCGGGCTTCGTCAACGCGCTGGTCCAGCTCGCGCTGGTGGCCTGGATCGTCTTCGAGGCGGCGATGCGCCTGCGCCAGCCGCAGCCGATCCTGTCCGGCGTGATGCTGACGGTGGCGCTGCTCGGCCTGCTGGTCAACGCGCTGGTGCTGCGCAGCCTGCACGGCCACGACGCCGACGACGTCAACGCCGCCGGCGCCCGCCTGCACGTGTTCGGCGACCTGCTCGGGTCGGTGGCGGCGATCGCCGCCGCGTTGCTGGTGCGCTATGCCGGCTGGCCGTGGGCGGACCCGCTGCTGTCGCTGCTGGTCTCGCTGCTGATCCTGCGCAGCGCGTGGAGCCTGCTGCGGCGCTCCGCGCACATCCTGCTGGAAGGCGTGCCGGAAGGCGTCGAGCCGCAGGCGCTGGCCGCGGCCCTGCATGCCGCCGATCCCGGCGTCGCCGACATCCATCACCTGCACGTCTGGCAGATCGCCTCCGGCTCGCGCATGGCGACGCTGCACGCGCGCGTGTGCGAGGGCGCCGACGCCCACAACGCCCTGCTGACGATCAAGCGCGTGCTGCGCGAACGCTACGGCATCGCCCACGCCACCGTGCAGATCGAGGCGCAGGAGTGCGTGGATCGCGACCACGCCTGTCATGAAAGCGGCCGTCGTCACTGACAGGGCCTGAACCCGTCGGCCGCGTCATGGCCGCATCCGCACGCTCCTGCATGCGCAGCCGCGGCATGACGGCCCCAGGAAGCGGCCACACCGTACATACGCGTATGGATGACCGGCAAGTGCCCGCGCGGGCGCCCCGGGCTAGGCGGCCGCGGGCTGCGCTGCTATGCTGCGCGATCCGCGCAAATACCCGAGACTTAAGGAGTTCCCATGGGCAAGGGCGACCGCAAGACCACCCGCGGCAAGATCTACGCCGGCAGCTACGGCAACGCGCGTCCGCACAAGGCGAAGACCGTCGCGGCGACCAAGACCGTGGCCGCCAAGCCTGCGGCTGCGAAGAAGCCGGCGGCGAAGAAGAAGCCGGCGGCCTGAGCGCAACGGGTCCGTCGAGGTCGAGACAAAGCCCCCGCATGCTGCGGGGGCTTTTTCGTTGGCGCGGCGGAAGCGGGAGAGGGGGCGCGCGAACCGCTTACCAGGCGATCGTCATGTACACCACGTCGCTGTACTGGCCGGCCGGCTGGTGGCTGTCGAGCTTGAGGGAGCCGTAGACCGGGATCTGCTCATCCTTGCCGTTGCCCACGCCGCGCACTTCCGCGCCGGAATTCAGCGGACCGACCGGGCGCGCGCCGGCATTGCCGGCGTACAGCTGGTAGGCGATCTGCGCGCTGCCGTTGTCCATCTGCCGCTGCATGCCTTGCGCATGGCGGCCGTAGTCGAAGCCCAGCGCGTAGGGACGGTCGCGCGAGCAGCGCAGCGTGATCGAGGTCTGGGCGCTCGCCGTGCCGGCATCCTGCGCGACGTTGCCGAAGGACAGGGTGTTGCCGGCCGACTGGATGTGGCAGGACTCGACCACGTTCACCGAGATGGTCAGTTCGGCCGTGTCCTGATTCGCGGCGGAGGCGGCCTGGATCGAGAGCAGCAGGATGGCGGCGGCGATGATGTAACGCATGGTGATGTCCCCTGTGTCGCGGGAACATGCTCTCGCCATCGCAGGCCGCGATTTGTGCGTTGACCGCCAGCGCGCATCGGCGTTGCACAACGTGACGATCTGCCTGCGCGAGTGCACAAAAACGGCGGTTTTTTCGCTGCGCTGCGCGCCGGCGCGCCGCCTTGCCCGGCAAGACCTGTGAATCAGCGCACATTCGCGCCGCGCCGCGGACGTATGGATGTCCATACCGCCCCGGCGCGAATGTGCGTCGGGTCACATTCCGCCGGCGGGCCGCCGCAGCGCCGCTCAAGGCATCCGCGCCGCGCCGCGTTCCACGCCGCCGGCGAACACGCGTCGCGCCGGACTGCCGCCGATCCAGTAGCACAGCTCGGCGGGCTGGCCGACGTCCCAGACGACGAGGTCGGCGCGCGCGCCCACCGTCAGCGTGCCGCGGTCGGCGAGGCCGAGCGCCCGTGCGGCGTTGACCGTGGCGCCGCGCAACGCCTCCTCGGGCGTCAGCCGGAACAGGGTGCAGGCCATGTTCATGGCGAGGCGCAGCGACAGCAGCGGCGAGGTGCCGGGGTTGAGGTCGGTGGCCACCGCGATCGGCACGCCGTGCGCGCGCAGCGCGGCGATCGGCGGCAGGCGCGTCTCGCGCAGCGCGTAGAACGCGCCGGGCAGCAGCACGGCGACGGTGCCGGCGCGCGCCATCGCGCGCACCGAGGCCTCGCTGGTCCACTCGAGATGATCGGCGGACAGCGCGTCGAACTCGGCGGCCAGGGCGGCGCCGCCGAGATCGGAGAGCTGGTCGGCGTGCAGCTTCACCGGCAGGCCGAGCGCGCGGGCGCGCGCGAACAGCCGGCGCGTCTCCTCGGGCGTGAAGCCGATGCCCTCGCAGAACGCGTCGACTGCGTCGACCAGCCCTTCCTCGGCCAGCGCCGGCAGCACGGTGTCGCAGGCCAGGGCGACGTAGGCCGCGCGGTCGTCGGCGAATTCCGGCGGCAGCGCGTGCAGGCCGAGGTAGCTGGTGCGCACGTCGATGCCCAGTTCCGCGCCGATGCGCCGCGCCGTGCGCAGCATGCGCCGTTCGGTGTCGGGTTCGAGGCCGTAGCCGGACTTGATCTCCAGCGTGGTCACGCCGTCGGCGAGCAGGGCGCGCGCGCGCGGCAACGCCTGCGCCAGCAGCGCGTCCTCGCCGGCGGCGCGCGTGGCGCGCACGCTGGAGACGATGCCGCCGCCGGCGCGCGCGATCTGCTCGTAGCTGGCGCCTTCCAGGCGCATCTCGAATTCGCCGGCGCGCTGGCCGCCGAACACGAGGTGCGTATGGCAGTCGATCAGGCCCGGCGTCACCCACGCGCCGTCCACCGAGTCGACCTGCGCGGCCAGCGCGTGCGGCGCGTCGGGCAGCGCGTCCATGCGGCCGATGAAGGTGATGCGGTCGTCCTTCCAGCCGATCGCCGCCTGCGCCAGCGCGCCGTAGGGTGCGCCGGTGTCGGCGAGCGTGGCGAGATGGGCGTCGAGCAGCAGATGGTCCCAGGGGCGGTTCATCGGGGCGACTCCGGGCTCGGGGTTTCGGCGGCGCGCGCGCGGGCCGTCTCGGCGGCGGCCTGTCGGCCGCGCTCGAATTCGTCGACCAGCCGCTCGGCGAACGCCTTGTAGACCGGCTTGGGGCAGGCCAGCGCCGAAGCCGCGCGCGCCAGCAGGCAGGCGGCCATGACCGGGATGATCATCGCCTGGTTGGCGGTCAGCTCCATGGCGATCACCGCCGAGGTCAGCGGCGCCTGCGTCACGCCGGCGAGATAGGCGCTCATGCCGAGCAGCGCCACCGCGGCCGGCGCCGCGTGCGGCGCCAGCGCGGCGAGGTTGTGGCCGAGGCCGGCGCCGACCGCCAGCGCCGGCGAGAAGATGCCGCCGGGGATGCCGGCCCAGTAGGAGACGACGTTGGCCAGCAGCTTGCAGACGCCGAAGCCGGCGCCAGGCGCGTCGGCCGCGCCCTGGATGATCGCGCGCGCGCCGTCGTAGCCGGTGCCGTAGACGCTGCCGTGCGCGAGATGGCCGACCAGCACCAGCGCCAGGCCGCAGCCCGCGGCGAACAGGACGGGCGCCCGCGCGCGCAGCCGCGCGACCGCGCCGAGCGGGCCGCGCTCGCCGAGCAGGATCACCCGCGCGAACACGCCGCCGGCCAGTCCGCAGACGGCGCCGCACAGCAGCACCGCCCACCAGCTCTGACCGAGCGGCAGGCTGGCGCTGACGCTGCCGAAGTAGGCGTAGTTGCCCATGATGCCCAGCGAGACGATGCCGGCGACGATCACCGCGGTCAGCAGGATGCCGCTGAAGCGGTGCTCGAAGGCGCCGGCCAGCTCCTCGATGGCGAACACCACGCCGGCCAGCGGCGTGTTGAAGGCCGCGGCGATGCCGGCGGCGCCGCCGGCGAGGATGAAGCGCGACGCCGCCTTCGGATCGCGGAAACCCATCCAGCGGCCGAACGTGTAGAACAGTCCGGCGCCGACGTGCACGGTCGGTCCCTCGCGGCCGATCGAGGCGCCGGCGGCGAGGCCGATCAGCGTCAGCAGCATCTTTCCCAGCGCGATCGGCAACGCCAGCATGCGCTGGCGGAAACCTTCCTCTTCGACGTGCAGCGTGGCGATCACCTGCGGAATGCCGCTGCCGCGCGTCGCGCGCAGGCGGCCCTCGGTCAGCCAGGCCAGCGCCGCGAATGCCAGCGGCGTCAGCAGCAGCGGCAACCAGGCGGCGCGCGCGGTCATCCAGCGGAACAAGGCAAAGGCTGCGTTGCTGGCCTGGGTGAACAGGATCGCGGCGAGGCCGACCACCACCGCGCCGCTCCACAGCGTCAGCCGGCGCTTCCAGTGGTGCGGGGCGAAGAACTCGTGGCCCAGCAGGGCCTGCAAGGGGTTGCGCGGCGGAGACGCGTCGGGGGAGGGCATCGCCGGATTATCGCAGACGCGGGCGGAGTCCTGCCGGCGCGCGACGCCGCAGCGTGCCGCGCTGGCAATGCGCGGCGCGCGTCGCTAGCCTGCGCGGCATCGCCACCGGAGCCCCGCATGTCCGACACCGTCTACCGCGCCGAGAACGCCTGGCTGCCGGCCGGCTGGTCCGCCGACGCGCGCCTCGAAATCGCCGACGGCCGCTTCGCCCGCGTCGAAACCGGACGCGCGCACGCCGACGGCACCGCGCTCGGCCGCTTCGTGCTGCCGGGCATGCCCAACCTGCATTCGCACGCCTTCCAGCGCGCGATGGCCGGGCTGGCCGAGCGCCGCGGCCGCGACGACGACAGCTTCTGGAGTTGGCGCGAGACCATGTACGCCTTCGCCGGCCGCGTCGGCCCCGACGAGCTGCGCGCGATCGCCGCGCAGCTCTACGCGGAGATGCTCGAGGCCGGCTACACGCAGGTGTGCGAGTTCCACTACCTGCACCACCGCCCCGACGGCAGCGCCTACGCGCCGCCCGAGGCGATGGCGCTGGCGCTCATCGAGGCCGCGCGCGAGGCCGGCATCGGCCTCACCCTGCTGCCGGCGCTGTACATGACCGGCGGCTTCGACGGCCGCGCGCTGTCGGAGCGGCAGCGCCGCTTCGGCCATACGGTCGACGCGTTCCTCGCGCTGGTCGAACGCCTGCGCAAGCTGGAAGGCCCGATGCTGCGCGTCGGCATCGCCCTGCATTCGCTGCGCGCGGTGCCCGAGGCCGCGCTGCACGAGGTGCTGGCGGCGGAGGTCGCCCGCGAGGGGCCGATCCACATCCACATCGCCGAGCAGCTCGGCGAAGTGCAGGACTCGCTGGCGGTGCGCAACGCGCGGCCGGTGGAGTGGCTGCTCTATCACGCGCAGGTGGATGCGCGCTGGTGTCTCGTGCACGCCACGCACATGACCGAGCAGGAGACGCGCCGCCTGGCCGCCTCCGGCGCGGTCGCCGGGCTGTGCCCGACCACCGAGGCCAACCTCGGCGACGGCCTGTTCCGTCTCGGCGAATATCTCGACGCCGGCGGCCGGCTCGGCATCGGCTCCGACTCGCACATCTCGGTGTCGCCGGTCGAGGAGCTGCGCTGGCTGGAATACGGCCAGCGCCTGCAGACGCGTCACCGCAATGTCGCCGCGCGCAGGACCGGCGCCAGCGTCGGCGAGACGCTGTGGACGGCGGCGCTGGACGGCGGCGCCGCCGCGTCCGGCGCGGCGCTCGGCGCGCTCGTCGCCGGTGCGCGCGCCGACCTGCTGGTGCTGGACCACGACGCGCCGTTGCTGGCCGCGCGCGACGCCGCCAGCGCGATGGACAGCTTCGTGTTCGCCGGCAACGTGCCGCTGGTGCGCCACGTGATGTGCGGCGGCCGCTGGGTGGTGCGCGACTTCCGCCACTGCGACGCCGCGGCGATCGCCGCGCGCTATCGCGACGCGGTGCTGCGCCTGCGCGCCGCCTGAGCGCCGGCCGGCGCCTGCGCGCGTGCGGCGGCCGCCTGCGCCTCCAGCCGCGCGCGCAGGAAGGCGATGAACACGCGCAGCTTGGGCGGCACCTGGAAGCGGCTCGGGTAGTAGAGATAGAAACCATCGTAGGGCGGCAGCCAGTCGTCGAGCACGGTCTGCAGCCGCCCGGCGGCGATGTGCTCGCGCGCGTACACCTCCATCGTGTGCAGCAGGCCGAGCCCGTCCAGCGCGGCGCGCGAAGCCAGCGCGATCTCGTTGGTGACCAGGTTGCCGTCGACGTCGATCTCGAACCAGCGGCCGCGGTTGGGGCCGTCGGGATGGGCGAACTCCCAGCGGTAGATCGCGCCGGTGCGCGAGAAACGGAAGCGCAGGCAGTTGTGCGCCTGCAGCTCGCGCGGATGCTGCGGGCGGCCGTGCCGCGCGAAGTAGTCCGGCGATCCCACCAGCACCGAACGCTGCGGTCCGCCCAGCGGCACCGCCACCATGTCGCGCTGCACCTTCTCGCCGAGGCGGATGCCGGCGTCGAGCCCCTCGGCGACGAGATCGTTCAGCGCGCTGTCGACGCGCACGTCCAGGCGGATCTGCGGATAGGCGCGCAGGAAGTCGGCGAGCATCGGCTCCAGCATCGAGGCGACCGCCACCAGCGGCACGGTGATGCGCAGCGTGCCGGTGGGGCGGTCGCCGAACTGGCGCAGCGCCTCCACGGCGTCGTCGATCGCCGCCAGCGCCGGCGCGGTGCGCGCGAGGAACAGTTGTCCGGCCTCGGTCAGGCCGACGCGGCGCGTGGTCCGCTGCAGCAGGCGCACGCCGACGCGCTGTTCGAGCTGGCGCATGGTCTGGCTGAGCGCGGAGGCGGTCACCTCCAGCTCGGCGGCGGCGCGGGTGAAGCTGCCGTGGCGGACGATGGTGTGGAAGGCCCGCAGCAGGCCGGCGTGGTCGTCGCGCATTGATTAGCTCCGCTTAACAGCGCATCAAGATGCTGCGGATTTTTCCCTGCAATCGCAAGGCGCAGACTGCGCGCCGTCCGCTCGCAGAGGAGATCCGTCATGGCACTGGACCAGTATTTCACCCTCGGCCGTTCCGGCCTGCGCGTCAGCCGCCTCGCGCTCGGCACGATGACCTTCGGCGACGACTGGGGCTGGGGTGCGGCGGAGGGCACCGCGCACGCGATGTTCGACCGCTACCTCGCCGCCGGCGGCAACTTCATCGACACCGCCGACATGTACACGGAAGGCACCAGCGAGCGCCTGCTCGGCAAGTTCATCGCCGACGCCGGCGTGCGCGACCGCGTGGTGCTGGCCACCAAGTTCGGCTACAACGCCGAGCCCGGCAATCCCAACGCCGGCGGCAACGGCCGCAAGAACATCCTGCGCGCGGTGGAAGGCTCGCTGCGCCGCCTGCGCACCGACTACATCGACCTCTACCTGCTGCACACCTGGGACCGAATCACGCCGGCGGAGGAAGTGGTGCGCACGCTGGACGACCTGGTGCGCGCCGGCAAGATCCGCTACGCCGGCCTGTCGGACGTGCCGGCGTGGTACGCCGCGCGCGCGCAGACTTACGCCGAGGCGCACGCGCTGTCGCCGCTGGTCAACCTGCAGCTCGAGTACTCGCTGGTCGAGCGCCACATCGAGCACGAGTACGTGCCGCTGGCGATCGAACTCGGCATGGGCATCACCGCCTGGAGCCCGCTGGGCATGGGCCTGCTGTCCGGCAAGTACCGGCCGAGCGAGGGCGGCGGCAGCGGCGACGGCCGCCTGGCCAAGGTGTCCGGCCGCCCCGGCTTCGACCGCTTCACCCAGCGCAACTGGCGCATCGTCGCCGCGCTGGAGGCGGTGGCCAAGGAACTCGGCAAGCCGATGGCGCAGGTGGCGCTGAACTGGGTGGCGACGCAGCCGGGCCTCGCCTCGGTGATCGTCGGCGCCACCACGATCGCGCAGCTCGACGACAACCTCGCCGCGCTCGACTTCACCATCCCGCCGGCATCGCGCCGGCGCCTCGACGAGGCCAGCGCGCCCGAGACGCCGTTCCCGTACTACATGTTCGTCGACATGCAGCAGGCGCGCCTGCACGGCGGCGCCGCCGTGGGCAGCAAGCCGGCCGGCTACGCGCCGCCGGTGTGGGTCGACCGCGTCGAGCCGCGCGAGGCGCGGGCCGCGCGCTGATGTCACAAGCGGGTCGTTGTGGACGTCGTACCGAAGGCCCATATCGAAAACGCCGTCGCGGCGTCGCCGTCGCCGACGTCGCCGCGGCGGACCATCCTCCCCCTGCACGAGGAACCTCGCATGCAACACCGCACCCTGGGGCCGGAAGGCCCGACCGTTTCCGCCCTCGGCCTCGGCTGCATGGGCATGAGCGAGTTCTACGGCGCGCACGACGATGCCGAGTCGATCGCGACGATCCATTACGCGCTCGACCATGGCGTGAACTTTCTCGACACCGCCGACATGTACGGCGCCGGCGCCAACGAGGCGCTGGTCGGCCGCGCCATCCGCGACCGCCGCGGCACGGCGTTCCTGGCCACCAAGTTCGGCTTCGTGCGCGACCCGGCCAATCCCGCCGCGCGCAAGGTCAACGGCCGCCCCGAGTACGTGCGCCAGGCCTGCGACGCCAGCCTGAAGCGTCTCGGCGTCGACTACATCGACCTCTACTACCTGCACCGCGTCGATCCCGAGGTGCCGGTCGAGGACACGGTGGGCGCGATGGCCGAGCTGGTGCGCGCCGGCAAGGTGCGCCACCTCGGCCTGTCGGAGGTCTCGCCGCAGACGCTGGAGCGCGCGCACGCCGTGCACCCGATCACCGCGCTGCAGAGCGAGTATTCGCTGTGGACGCGCGATCCGGAGCAGGGCGTGCTGGAAGCCTGCGCGCGGCTCGGCGTCGGCTTCGTGCCCTACAGCCCGCTGGGGCGCGGCTTCCTCACCGGCGCGATCCGCAGCCCGGACGACTTCGACGCCGACGACTACCGCCGCACCAACCCGCGCTTCCAGGGCGAGAACTTCGCCAGGAACCTGGCGCTGGTCGACAAGGTGCGCGAGCTGGCGGCGGCGAAGGGCTGCACGCCGGCGCAACTCGCGCTGGCGTGGGTGCTGTGGCAGGGCGAGCACATCGTGCCGATCCCGGGCACGCGCCGCGTGCGCAACCTGGACGACAACCTCGGCGCGCTGGCGGTGGAGTTCAGCGGCGACGAACTGGCCGCGATCGAGGCGGTGTTCCCGGCGGGCAGCGCGGCGGGCGCGCGCTACCCGGAGCGGATGATGGCGCTGACCAACGCCTGAGGGCGCCGGGCGGCGGGCGCGGCCCGCCGCCGTCCGTTCAGCGGTGCATCGCGGTGGCCGGCATCGCCAGCGCCCCGCGCAGCGGCGTCAGATCGCCGTCGTTGGGTTGCGGGCGGATGCCGAGCAGATGCGCCAGCAGCGGATAGACGTCGACGTTGGGGAACTCCGGCAGCACCACGCCGCGGCGGAAGTCCGGGCCGTGCGCGACGAACAGCGCGCGCATGGCCGGATCGTCGTTGTCGTAGCCGTGCTCGCCCAGCAGCGCGCGCTTGCGCTTGGCTTGCCTGGCGTGCGTGGAGACCAGCCAGCCGTCGTCGGGGATGCAGACGATCGCCGCCACGCGCGGGTTGCCGCCGTAGTGCAGGCGCGCCGGGAGTGCGTCCCGGGCGTAGCAGCGCAGGTGCGGATGCGGCGCCAGCAGCGCGCGCGCGACCGCGGCGGCGTGCTCGGGTTTCGGGTTCAGCTCCGCCGGCACGTCGTAGGTGACCACGTCGACGTCGCTGAGGTCGATCAGGTCGTCGAGGTAGATCGTCTGCGCCGGCGGCGTCGCCGTCATGCCGTGATCGGAGACGATCACCAGGTTGACGCGATCGTACAGGCCGCGCCGGCGCAGGCCGTCGACCAGCCGCGCCAGCGCGGCGTCGGTGTCGCGCAGTGCGGCGTTCAGCTCGGGCGAGTCGGGACCGTGCCAGTGGCCGGCGCCGTCGACCGCGTCGAAGTAGAGCGTGATGAAGGCCGGGCGTTGCGTCGCCGGCAGGTCCAGCCAGGCCAGCACCTGGTCGACGCGCGTCCGCGGCGCGACGTCGCCGTCGTAGGGATGCCAATGGTCTGGACGCACGCCGTGGATCGCCGCTTCCGAGCCGGGCCAGAACATGGTGGCGGTGTGCAGGCCCTGTTTCTCCGCCGTGACCCAGATCGGTTCGCCCTCCGCCCACCAGCGCCCGTCGCCGACGGCGGCGCGGTTGCCCAGCGCGAAGCGCCCCAGCGCGGGGTCCTGCATCGTGTTGTGCACGATGCCGTGGTGGTCGGGGTAGAGGCCGGTGACCAGCGTGTAGTGGTTCGGGAAGGTGATCGACGGGAACGAGGGCTGCATCGCTTCGGCGTGCACGCCGTCGGCGGCGAGCGCGGCCAGCGTCGGCGTCAGCCCGCGCTGCAGGTAGTCGGCGCGAAAGCCGTCGATCGAGATCAGGATCAGCGGCGCGCGCGCCGCGGCGTCGTCGCGCGGCGGCGCCTCGGAACAGCCGACGAGGGCGGGCAGCGCGAACGCCAGCAGCCAGGCGAGGATTCTCGTCATGCAGAGCAAAAGTGGTCCGGTGAACCGAGGGAGTATGACGCGGCTTTCTTGCGCGCGGCTGTACCGGAGGTCACGCCGCGGCGACGCGCCGCTTGCCGGCACAGGCTAGCGGCCCCATGTTGCAGGCGTGCGCGCCGGCCGTGTCCGGATGCGTGGCGTTTGTTGCCCATCGGAGGCGTCCATGTCCTTGCGTGCCCCAGCCTTCGGCGTGCCGCTCGTCCTCGCGTCCCTCGCCGGGCTGGCGCAGACCGCGCCGCGCGGTCCGCTGCCGCCGGCCGCCGCGACGCAGCCTTCGCCGGCCGTGCAGCGCGCGCAGAAGGCGGCGCTGCTGCGCGACGCCATGCAGAAGGACGCGTTGCAGCGCAGTTTCGATCACGCGTCCAAACAGTCGATTCGCGATCGGACCAGCGATCCCGCCACCGCGCGCCAGGTCGACGCCGCCGACCAGGCCGAGCAGCGCGCCTACGAGGACCGCCAGCGCCGGCGCGCGCAGGACCTGATCCTGCTCGAAAACGGCGCGCCCGCACCCGCAACCAGCACCGGCGATGGCGGTCCGCGGTAAGCCCGCCGATGCCGCCGACGCGCGCCGCGACCCGTGGCGGCGCCGCTCTCCTGATCTTCCCCTCTCCCCCGGCAGGCGGAGGCAGGGCGAGGGGACGCGCAGCGCGCACTTCCTCGCGCTTCCGCGACGCGCGCACCGGCTCGGCGCGCTCGCCGCACGGTCCGCCGAGCGGCGCGCACGTGCGGCTTGCGGGTATGGCCACCCGCCCGCTAGCGTGACCGCACGGGCGGCGGTCCCGGTCCGCCCCGCGCCGAGGTCGATGCCATGCGTGTGCCTGTTTCGAGGGTAATCCTCCTGCTGCTGCTGTCCACGGCCGTCCTCGCCGCGCCGCCCCCCGCGCCGGGGCCGGCGCCGATGAGCGCGGAGGAATGCGCGGTGTGGGCGCGCGAGCTGAGCTTCGCGCAGTCGGTGGAGCACCACGACGCCATGGCGTTCGCCGAGCACGTGCATCCCGGCGCGGTGTTCCTCGGCGGCGCGCCGCTGCGCGGGCGCGAGGCGGTGGTCAAAGGCTGGGCGGAGATCGTCGCCGGCAGCGGCACCCGGCTGCATTGGCATCCGCGCGAGGTCGCCATCGGCGGCGATCCGCGCCTCGCCGTGTCGCGCGGCCCGTACTGGGTGGAGGACCCCTCGCCGCAGGCGAAGCACCGCTACCTGCTCGGCACCTTCACCTCGTTCTGGGTGAAGGGCGACGACGGCGTCTGGCGCGTGATGTTCGACGCCGGCAGCGGCGTGCGTCCCGCCGCCGACAAGGCCGAGGTCGACCGCGTGATGGCCAGCGCGCCGGACACCTGTCCGCGCGCCTGAGCGGGGCCGCGGCCGGGCCGCGCGCCGCGGTGCCTATAATGGCGGCCTCGCCATCGTGAGGCCCGCCATGAACGCCCCCACCCGCATCGACACCTCCCGCATCGTCCGCGCGCCGCGCGGCGGCACGCTCACCTGCAAGAACTGGCTGGCCGAGGCCGCGTTCCGCATGATCCAGAACAACCTGGATCCGGACGTCGCCGAGAAGCCGAGCGAGCTGGTGGTGTACGGCGGCATCGGCCGCGCCGCGCGCAACTGGGAGTGCTTCGACGCGATCCTGCGCTCGCTGCGCGAGCTGAATGACGACGAGACCCTGCTGATCCAGTCCGGCAAGCCGGTCGGCGTGTTCCGCACGCACAAGGACGCGCCGCGCGTGCTGCTCGCCAACTCCAACCTGGTGCCGGCATGGGCGAATTGGGAGCACTTCAACGAGCTGGATCGCAAGGGCCTGATGATGTACGGCCAGATGACGGCCGGCTCGTGGATCTACATCGGCTCGCAGGGCATCGTGCAGGGCACCTACGAAACCTTCGTCGAGATGGGCCGCCAGCACTACGGCGGCAACCTCGCCGGCAAGTGGATCCTCACCGCCGGCCTCGGCGGCATGGGCGGCGCGCAGCCGCTGGCGGCGAGCCTGGCCGGCGCCTGCTCGCTGATCGTCGAGTGCCAGCAGAGCCGCATCGACATGCGCCTGCGCACCCGGTACGTCGACGAGCAGGCCAGGGACCTCGACGACGCGCTGGCGCGCATCGCCACGTACACCCGGGAAGGCAAGGCCGTCTCCATCGCCCTGCTCGGCAACGCGGCGGAAGTGCTGCCCGAGCTGGTGCGCCGCGGCGTCAGGCCGGACGCCGTCACCGACCAGACCAGCGCGCACGATCCGGTCAACGGCTATCTGCCGATCGGCTGGACCGTCGAGCAGTGGTTCGAGCGCCGCAAGAGCGACCCGAACGGCGTGCGCGACGCGGCGAAGCAGTCGATGCGCGTGCACGTCGAGGCGATGCTGGCCTTCCAGAAGATGGGCGTGCCCACCTTCGACTACGGCAACAACATCCGCCAGATGGCCAAGGACGAAGGCTGCACGAATGCCTTCGATTTCCCCGGCTTCGTGCCGGCCTACGTGCGCCCGCTGTTCTGCCGCGGCGTCGGCCCGTTCCGCTGGGTGGCGCTGTCGGGCGACCCCGAGGACATCTACAAGACCGACGCCAAGGTGAAGGAGCTGATCCCCGACGATCCGCACCTGCACCGCTGGCTGGACATGGCCGAGCAGCGCATCAGCTTCCAGGGCCTGCCGGCACGCATCTGCTGGGTCGGCCTCGGCCAGCGCCACAAGCTCGGCCTCGCCTTCAACGAGATGGTGCGGAAGGGCGAACTGAAGGCGCCGATCGTGATCGGCCGCGATCACCTCGATTCCGGCTCCGTCGCCAGCCCCAACCGCGAAACCGAGGCGATGCGCGACGGCTCGGACGCCGTCTCCGACTGGCCGCTGCTGAACGCGCTGCTCAACACCGCCAGCGGCGCCACCTGGGTCAGCTTCCATCACGGCGGCGGCGTCGGCATGGGCTACAGCCAGCACAGTGGCGTGGTGATCGTCTGCGACGGCTCGGACGCCGCCGACCAGCGCCTCGCCCGCGTGCTGTGGAACGACCCCGGCACCGGCGTGATGCGCCACGCCGACGCCGGCTACGACCTCGCCATCCAGTGCGCGAAGGCGCAGGGCCTGAAGCTGCCGATGGTGTGAGCCGCCGCGGCACGTGCGCGTGCCTACGGCATTGCCGTATATCCGGCAATGCCGTACAGTGCGTCGGGGACGGAAGGGAGTCTGTCCATGTTCGAGTTCATCGAATCGCCGCTGTTCGAAAGGCTGGTGTACGACTACCTCGACGACGAGAGCTACGCGGCGATGCAGGTGGCGTTGGCGCGGTGGCCCGAGGCCGGCGACCTGATCCCCGGCTCAGGCGGATGCCGCAAGTTGCGCTGGCGGCTTCCCGGACGCGGCAAGCGTGGCGGCGCCCGCGTCATCTACTACGTGAAACTGAGGGACGGGCGCATCTGGCTGCTTGCCATCTACGGCAAGGGCGCTACGGACAACATTCCGGCGCACCTGCTCAAAGCCTGGAAGGAGGCATGTGTCCATGAAGAAGCGAATGACTGAAGCCCGGCTGATGGCGCGCGACAGCAAGCGCAACATCGGCGAGGAAGTGCTGCAGGCCATCAAGGACATCAAGGCCGGCAGGACCGGTCGCATCTTCCGCGTCGAAGTGAGCAAGGCTACCGAAGCACGCCTGAAACTCGGCCTCTCGCAGGCGGATTTCGCCGCCATGCTCGGCGTCTCCGTGCGCACGCTGCAGGATTGGGAGCAGGGCAGGCGCGAACCGAGCGGAGCCGCCAAGGCGCTGCTGAAGGTCGCGGTCGCTGCACCCAGGACCGTCAAGAAGGTGCTGGACGCAGCGTGAGCCGGTAGGGTGGGTGGATCGCAGCGAAACCCGCCGATTCGCGCGACGGGAAGCGGCCGCGATGCGCCTCACATCGTTCAGGCACCCAGGGCCAACCACATGACCCGCGACAGCGACGCCGCCGACACCTGCGCGAACTGCGGCGCCGTGCTCGTCGGCCGCTACTGCCACGCCTGCGGCCAGAAGCGCTTCGTCGAATCCGACCGCCGCCTCGGCCATCTGCTGCACCAGTTCGTCGAGAGCGTCACCGACCTCGACGGCCGCGTCTGGCGCACGGTGCGCGCGCTGCTGTTCGCGCCGGGCCTGCTCTCGCGCGAGTACATCGCCGGCCGGCGCGCGCGCTGGCTGCCGCCGCTGTCGCTGTTCTTCGCGGTCAGCGTGCTCTATTTCCTCGCGCCGATCCGCGGCGGCGACCTGACGCTGCGGTTCATCCAGCAGGTGTCGCCCGAGCTGCGCGCGCAGGCGCTGGAGCCGGGCGAGACGTTGACCGCCGCACAGCGCGCGGCGAGCGGGCAGTGGTATTCGGCCTACGCCTCGCGCCGGATCGAGCAGCGCGTCGTCAGGCGCGACGCGGCGGCGCGCGCGGCGTCGAACGGCGCGGTCGGCTACACGGTGCGCGACTATCGCGCGGCCTACGAAGCCAGGGCCGACGACGTCAGCAAGGCGCTGGTGATCCTGCACGTGCCGCTGGCGGCGCTGGCGCTGATGCTGCTGTTCCGGCGGCAGCGCCATTACTACGCCGAGCACGCCGTCGTCGCGCTGCACTACTTCGCGTTCTGGATCATCGCGCTGGAACTGATCGCGCAGGCCATCCACCTAATCCACTGGCTGCCGCCGGCCTGGCAGCCGCCCGATGCGACCTACGACTGGCTCATGCGCGCGCTGCTCGCGATCTACGCCGTGCTCGCCCTGCGCCGCGCCTACGCCGTCGGCTGGCCCAAGGCCTTCGTCGCCGCCGCCTCGCTGATCGCCTCGATCGTGCTGTTCAACCTCTACATCTACCGCGCCGTGCAGTTCGCGGTGACGTTCGCACTGACCTGAAGGCCGCGTAGGGTGGGTTGAGCGCAGCGAAACCCGCCGTGGCTGCGTTGCGCGTGGTGTTTCGCCACGCGCAATCCAACCTGCGGCGCTACAGCTGGCACACTGGCGTGGTGATTGTCCGTGGGGATTCGGACGCGGCCGACCAGCGTGTCGCCCGCGTAGCGTGGAATGCCCCCGGATCCGTCTGATCCGCCATGCCGGCCCCGGTCACGACAACGCCATCCGTTGTGTAAGGCATTGGGTATGGCCGGCACCCAAGAGCATGCTCTACACAAAGTCCTACCCACAGGGTAAGCTTAGCCGGCAGGCAAGCGCAGGGATTGTAGAGGTCGCCGGAAGGCGGCAGCCCGAATGGGTGGGATCCTCGAACCTGGGGCCTGTCACACATGACGCTCGAATGCCGCGAGGTGCTCGAGCGTTTTTCTTTGCGTTGCCAGATCATCCGGCCAGAACTTCAACCCGTAGCCGAGGACCTGTCGCTTATAGCGATAAAAAGTAGGCGAGAGAAATTCCAGGTATCGAGGCTCGGCATCCCCATACGGGTTCAGGTTCACTGCGCAATAAAGCCCGGAAGCTACTGCGTCCGCGATTTGCAACCCAGCTAACTTTTCGTGATTTATCGCGCTCACCGCAGCAGAGTCGATAAATCTCCAGTCCACTCGACAGTCCCCCGCTTTCAGCCGCGCAAGGTAACCCCTGAGTGCCTCGTAAGACATCGCACTCCTGTTTGAAAAAATAAGCTCGGTTTTCAAACGTTCGGGCGGCAGTTTGGCGGAATCACGGCACAGCCAAGACACCCGCTCTAGCAACAGACGGCAGGCATAGCGGTAGAGCCGATGGGCCTCCGCGGCAAAGGTTTCGGGCTCAGCGATTCTCTGCTTGTTTATGAGGACAGAGACGGTCCGCATTGGTGTGCGGCCTATCGCTCGTACGTAGGGAACGCGCTGCTCGTGTTTCATTGAGCGGAAGTGCAATGCTTTGTTCGCAGGCTTACCCAGCAACTCGCGCACATCGCGCATCATGGAAACCGCCATGTGGTCGTTTTCCCTGCGAAATACGGCAGCAGATAAGACTAGCCAGCGCGAACTCCCCCTTTCGCCCTGTAGAAAGTGGAAGCCTTCGTCCCCGGATTCATCTATGTAAACGCGAAAGCCTGTCACTGGTATCGCCCGCCAATTGAGAGGACACGACGATACCAAAAGCGCCCCGGTCGTCGGTTCCGCCCGATTTTGGGGACGGAGGCAATTAAGTAGGCTGGGCCGGCAAGCCCAGCGCTCTCGTTGACCGACGAAGCCGGGCTTTGCAGCCCAGCCCCGGTCGGTCCGCCGCCACCATCACCCCCGCCGCGCCGCCTCGATCGCGGCGATGTCGATCTTGGTCATCTCCATCATGGCCTCGAACGCGCGCTTGGCGGCGGCGGGGTCGGGGTCGGTGATCGCCGCCGTGAGCGCGCGCGGGGTGATCTGCCACGACAGGCCCCACTTGTCCTTGCACCAGCCGCAGGCGCTGGGCTGGCCGCCGTTGGCGATGATGGCGTTCCACAGGCGGTCGGTTTCGGCCTGGTCGTCGGTCGCCACCTGGAACGAGAACGCCTCGCTGTGGCGGAACGCGGGGCCGCCGTTGAGCCCCAGGCACGGAATGCCCATCACGGTGAACTCCACCGTCAGCACGTCGCCCTGCTTGCCCGAGGGGTAGTCGCCCGGCGCGCGATGCACGGCGCCCACGCGGCTGTCCGGAAACGTCGCCGCGTAGAACGTCGCCGCCTCCAGCGCGGCGCCGTCGTACCAAAGACAGATCCTGTTCTTGTCGAGCATGTCGATTCTCCGGTGGCGGGGCCGCGGGTGGCCCCTCATGCCTTCGACGAAGGGACGGGGCGCGAATCGACACGCCGTGTGATTTGCGGGCCCATCCCATGGCCGGAGGAGCCAGGCCCGGCTCTCGCCGCTACAGTTCGAGGAACGGCTTGAAGCCGCCCCAGAACATGCGCATGCCGTCGAACGGCAGCTTCTTCGGGTCCATCATGTCGGCGAGGCGCGGGTCGGCCATCACCTTCCTGTTGGCGCGGTCGCGCGCGGCGCGCGACTTGTAGACGATCCACGAGAACACCACCACTTCGCCCGGCTTCAGCTTCACCGCCTGCGGAAACGAGGTGACCTTGCCGGGCTTGACGTCGTCGGCGACACACTCGACGTAGTGCTGCGCGCCGTGCTCGAGCCAGATCCTGCCGGCGCGCCGCGCCAGGCGGCGGTAGGCCGCGAGGTTTTTCTTCGGCACCGGAACCACGAAACCGTCGACGTAGCTCATACATCCTCCCGTCAGGGTTGGAGGGACATGGGCGCGGCGCGCGGCCGCGCCGCCATCACGGCATCGCCGCCTCGGCTTCGCCCGAGGACGGCGCCGCCACGCGGAACAGCACGCCGCCGGCCACCGCCGCGATCACGGCGAAGCAGGCGCCGATCAGGAACGCGACGTGGTAGCCGCCGGTGATCGCGGCGAGGCGGTCGGCGCCGAAGGCGAGCAGCGCGTCGCTGCGCGCGGCGGCCAGGCTGGCCAGCACGGCGAGGCCCAGCGCGCCGCCCATCATGAATGCGGTGTTGACCACGCCCGAGGCCAGCCCGGACTCGGTGGGCGCGACGTCGCTCATCGCCGCCAGCAGCAGCGGATTGAAGGCGATGCCGGCGCCGAGGCCGAGCAGGGTCATGCCCGGCAGCACGTGCACGACGAAGCTGCCATCCACCGGCGCCTGCGCGAACAGCGCCAGCCCGGTCGCCGCCAGCAGCATGCCGGCGACGAACGGGAGGCGGATGCCGAAGCGCATCACCAGCTTGGCCGACAGCCCCAGCGAGAACGCGGCCATCACCAGGTTGGCGGGCAGGAAGGCCAGGCCGACCTGCATCGGTCCGTAGCCCAGCACCAGTTGCAGATAGAGCGCGGACAGGAAGAACCAGGCGAACATCGCGCCCGCCCACAGCACGCCGACCACGTTGGCGGTGGCGACGTTGCGCAGGCGGAACATGCCGAGCGGCATCAGCGGCGCGCGCGCGTGCGACTCGATCTGCAGGAAGATCGCCAGCAACGCCAGCGCCAGCGCGAGCAGGCCGAGCGTGCGCGTCGACATCCAGCCGGCCTCGTTGCCGTTGACGATGGCGTAGGTGGCGATCATCAGCGAGGCGGTGACGGTGACCGCGCCGGCGACGTCGAGGTGCCGCGTGGCGGACGCGCCGCGCGCCGCCGGCAGCAGCCGCAGCGAGGCGGCGATCACGCCGATGCCGATCGGCAGGTTCACCAGGAAGATCCAGTGCCAGCTCAGCGTGCTGGTGAGCAGGCCGCCCAGCAGCACGCCGATGCTGCCGCCGGCGGAGCAGACGAAGCCGTACACGCCCATCGCCTTGGCGCGGTCGGCGGGCTCGGTGAACAGATCCATGATCAGCGACAGCGCCACCGCCGAGACGACGGCGCCGCCGAGGCCCTGCACGCCGCGCGCGGCGATCAGGAAGCGCTGCGTCTCCGCCATGCCGCAGGCCAGCGAGGCCAGCGTGAACAGCGCGATGCCGGCGAGGAACAGGCGGCGATGGCCGTACAGGTCGCCGAGGCGGCCGCCCAGCAGCAGGAAGCCGCCGAAGGTGAGCATGTAGGCGTTGACCACCCAGGCCAGCGAAGCCTCGCTGAAGCCGAGCGAGGCGCGGATCGAGGGCAGCGCGACGTTCACGATGGTCGTGTCGAGCACGATCATCAGCACGCCGAGGCAGAGCACGATCAGCGCGGCCCAGCGATGGTCGCGGTGCGGCGCTGCGGGACTTGCAAGTTCGTGGTGCGTCACGGGGAGGCTCCTTGCAGGGGAATCGGAGCGTGGCGGGGCGCGGCCCCGCCATGCGTCAACTGTCCTTCAGCGCTTCGACCTGGATGCTCAGTTTGACGCTCATGTCGAAGCCGTAGTCCTTGCCGGCGTCCAGGCCGAACGCGTCGCGGCGGAACGTCGCCTGCGCGTCGGCGCCGCACAGCTCGCGCTTGAACAGCGGATGCGGGATGCACTTGAAGCGGTCGATGGCGAGCTCGACCGGACGGCTGACGCCGTGCAGCGTCAGCATGCCCTCGACCCGCGTCGGCGCGCCGTCCACGAAGCCGGCGAGCTTACCCGTGTAGGTGGCCTTCGGGTACTTCGCGGTATCGAAGAATTGCGGGCTCTTCGCCCAGTCGTTCAGCTCGGCCAGGCCGTAGTCGATGCTGTCGAGATCGATGCTCAGGTCCACCGTGCCGGTGCCCGCGGCCTTGTCCAGCGTCACTGTGCCGGTGGTGCGGTTGAACTTGCCGCGCCAGTAGGAGATGCCCATGTGGTCGGCCTCGAAGCTGGGGTAGGTGTGCATCGGATCGACGGTGTAGGTCGCCGGGGCGGCCATGGCCGTGCCGGCGGCCGCCGCCAGCAGCGCGGCGGCGAGCGATGCCGGCACGCGCACGGCCCCGCGGGCCGCTCGAAGCGCCGAAAGGCGGGAGGTCGTGGGGCGGGTACGCATGTTCGGGTCTCCTTGCAGGGCTGGAAGGTCGAGGGCCGGTCCCGTTTCGGCGGCCGGCTCTTCCTCCCGACGACGAACGGCGAGGCGCCGGATCGACACGCCGCGCCGACGGAAATCGGCCGGAGCCCGGCGGCGTCCGCAGGGCGCGCGCCTCGGATGCTCCGCTGAACGCCGCGGCGGGCCGCCCGCGCAGCACCGGCGAATATGCCTGCGGCCGGGCGAATCGTGCGTCTCGGATCTTGCGGAGTTGCCGATGCGGTCGCCGGCGGCGCGGCGGTGCCGTCCGCCCCTACGCGTCGGCAGCGTCCCGCCCGTCGATCGCGATGCGCAGCCGCGGCTGCGGCGTGCGCTCGACGAACTCGCGGCGCACATGGGCGAACAGCTCGCGCTGGCCGCCGAACGGCAGCAGCGGCATCGCTTCCTCGAAGCCCAGCCAGCGGAACGCGTCGTGCTCGTGGTTCAGGCGCACGGCCGCGTCGGCGGCGACGAAGGCGACGAACGACGGCACCACCGCGATGCATTCCTCGCGCGGGTCGTAGAACTGCTCGCAGCGGTTGGCGGAGTAGAGCGCGGTCGGCGTCAACCCCGTTTCTTCCGCCAGCTCGCGCAGCGCGCACTGCCAGGCGCGCTCGCCCGGTTCCAGGTGGCCGGCGACGTAGCCCCACACGCCGCGCAGGTACGGGCTGGCGCGGCGCAGCAGCAGCACGCGCGCCTCGTCCGCGGCGCCGCGCAGTGCGACCACGGAAGCCATGGTGCAGCGGATCGGAGTTTCCGCCATCGCAGCTCCCAACGCCCTTGATGTACCCGAAACCAGCCTAGACACACGTACGTCGCCGCGCCAGCGGTACGTGCGCCGGCGCAGCCCCGTCAGTGGTGTGGTTTGGCCAGGATCTCGCTGGCGCTCTGGCCGACGGTTGGAACTGCGTTCGTGCTCTGCACCAGCTTCCACATGCCGTGTTCTCGGCGCCACACGGTGGCGAAGCGTACCTGCAGAGGCGGTTGCGAGCCGACACTGAACGAGATGTCGAAGAACAGCGTGGCCAGATTGCGCGTGCGTATCGTCGAGACATGACTCATCTCGCCAAACTTCGCCTTGCCGCCCCATAGCTTCTGATCGGCCTCGAACATGCGCTCGAATGCGGCGGGATCGGCGGCGACCTCCGATATATCGGTGCCGTAAACGTGGATGTCGTGTGGGTCGACCATCGACATCACGGTTGCCTTGTCGCCGCGTGCGTAGGCGTCGAGCAAGGTGCGCGCAGCTTCGGACGGCGTCGACGCGGCAGCCGATGCCGAGGTTGCGGCAAGCAGGGCGGCGAGAGCGAACCCGCAAATGGGATGGCGCATGGGAGCTCCGGGTATGGGAACCGCCCTTTGCTATCGCAGGAGCCTATGTCGTGGGAGTGCCGTTCGTAAGGGGCGGGCGGGGCGCTTTGACGGGCATTGCCGCAACGACTTCTGCAGGCCTCACGGCCCATGCGGTACTGCCGACTTGCGCAGCGCCGCCACCGTGGCGCGGATGCCCTCGGCGTAGGGCGTCGGCGCGAAGTAGCGGCCGGCGAACTTGCTGCTGTCGAAGAGATACGGGTGCGTGTTCTGGTACAGCATTTCCAGCGACTCGCGCACCAGCGGATTGAACAGTCCGACCACGCGCAGCAGCCACGGCTTCAGCACGTAGTGGCGTGGCGCGACGCCGCAGGCGGCGGCGACCGCGGCGACGAAGGCGCGGCCGTCCGGCGGATCGGCGGCGGTCGGCAGGTGCCAGACCTGGCCGGAGACGTTGGCGCCGTTGCCGAGCAGGGCGGTGGCGCGCGCGGCGTCGGGCGTGTAGGTCATCGAATGCGGCACCGCGTCGTTGCACAGCCAGGCGGCGCGCTCGCCGCGCAGCAGCTTGGCGAACACCATCGGGTGCACGAAGGTGTGGGTGGCGTCCGGGCCGTAGAAATCGGCCGAACGGGCGATCAGCGCGTCGACCTCGCCGCAGGCCGCGGCGTCCAGCAGGCGCTCGGCGAGGCGCGCGCGCACCTCGCCCTTGCGGCTGACCGGCCGCATCGGCGTCGCTTCGGTCATCGGCCCGTCGACCCGGCCGTAGCAGTAGACGTTGTCGAAGAACACCAGCCGGCAGGCGTGGCGCGCGCAGGCGGCGATGGCGTTGCCCAGCACGCGCGGCCACTGCGCTTCCCACACGCGCGCGTCGTAGGCGAGACCGGCGACCAGATAGGCGACGCGGCTGCCGGCGACCGCGCGCGCGACCTGCGCGAGGTCGAGCAGATCGGTGGGCGCGCATTCGTCGTCGGGATTGACGGCCGCCGGGTGCCGGCTGGCCAGACGCACGCGCGCGCCGTACGCCGGCAGCTCGCGGGCCAGACCGCGGCCGATCACGCCGCCGGCGCCGAGGATGGTCTGCACGGACATCGGGTTCGCTCCGCGGTCGGGAGCCGACAGCGTAGCAGGCGCGGTCGCGCGCCGATCAGGCCGGCGCGGCGGCCGCCTTGCCGGTGACGGCGACCAGGCGGAACGGATCGTCGGCGCGCGGCGCGTCGACGAAGCGCGCGCCCAGCGCGTGCAGCGCGGCCAGGCTGTCGATCGAGGCGGTGAGCAGCCGCCACTGCGTGGGTTCGGCGAGCTGCTCGGGCGAGGCGTCGCGGGCGACACGCAGCGCGGCGAGCAGCGGTCCGCGCGCGGGCGCGTACACGACGAAGCCCTCTTCGGCGAGCGCGGTGACTTCGATGCCGAGCAGCCGGCACAGCGCCTGCTTGAGCGGGGCGTCGTCGTGGTCGGCCTGGCGGCGGCGCTCGACGAGGGCCAGGGTGTCGGCGTCGACCAGGCGGCCGCCGGCGATCAGCGGCGCGCCTTGCGTCCAGGCTTCGGACGGGCAGGCCTTGCCGGACGGATCGAGGGCGAGGAACGGATTGAGTTCGGCCGGATAGATGCGGCAGACCATCGGCCGCCGCGCGTAGATGCCGCAGCGCATGTCCGCGCGCAGGTGACGGCAGGCGCCGGCGATCACGCCGACCAACAGCACGGTGACGCGCAGCGGGCAGGCGCCGCTGCGCGCCGCGAACGAGCGCCGTCGCCGGTGCGCCGCGCGCAGGTCGTCGGGCGGCGGCTCCATCGGCCACGGCGCCGCCTCGCAGAACACCTGCACGTCGCCGCCGTCCTCCAGCCAGCCGATCGCCTCGTGCAGGGTCAGCGGCAGGTTGTGGTGGTGGCAGCAGCGGCCGCACTGGGTGCAGGCGAAACGCAGGTCGGGCATGGGACGGCGGACTCCGGTGCGGCGGCGGACGACGTGGACGACGGACCGCCGATCCGTCCGCGGGCTTACGCACGCCGTCGCGCCGGTCTGCTTCAGAGATAGCTCATCCACCTGGCGTGGCGCTGACGCTTGAGCCGCGCGTACCAGCGCGACGCCGGATACAGCGCCGCCAGCACCGCCAGCCAGATCGCGTAGACGACGGGCAGGCCGAAGCCCCAGTGCAGCGCCACCAGGCGGCTGGGGTCGGCGATGAAGTTGCGGAACGCCGAGGCGGGTACGCCCGTCGCCATGCCGATCGCCATCGCCAGGCCGTGCACCAGGTAGATGTGCAGCAGGTAGGTGAACAGCGGCGTGCGCCCGTAGGCGAGCAGCGCGTCCGCCAGCGGGCCGCGCAGGCGCTCCAGTCCGAGCGCGAGCAGCAGCGAGGTGCCCAGCATGACCAGCACGTACAGCAGCGACGGCGGGTATTTGCCGACGTCGAAGAACGCCAGAGCGGTGCGCCAGCCCTCGGCCTGCGCGTGCCATGGCGACGGATCGCCGTAGCCGTTGACGAAACGCAGCACGACGAACAGCGCGAGGCAGCCGACGCCGAGCAGCGCCGTCAACCGCCGCCGCTGCCCGGCGGGGCGCAGGAAGACCGGACCGAGGCCATAGCCGAGGCAGAGGATGCCGAACCATGGCACGAAGGGATAGGCAACGAAACCCGTGCCGAACGGCGCCGGGCCGAGCGCCATCGCCAGCGTCCACAGCGGCGCGAAGGCGCCGAGATCGCCGGCGCGCACCGAATCGAGCGCATCGTGGCCGGCGACGATCAGCGCGCCCAGCGCCAGCACGGCGGCGCGGGGCAGGCGCGTCAACGCGGCCATCGCCACCATGCCGAGACCGATCGCCCAGATCACCTGCAGGAACGCGAACGGCCAGGCGAAGTTGAAGCCGAAGCCCACCACCGTCAGTTCGAGCGCGATCAGCCACAGGCCGCGCGTCAGCAGGAAGCGCGAGAGTTCCGCCGGCGTCTTGCCGTTGGCGCGCTGCAGTTCGATGGACACGCCGGCGAGGAACACGAACGTCGGCGCGCACAGGTTGGCCGCCCAGCGCGTCAGGTACAGGACCAGGGTGGTGCGTGCCGGGTCGGTGGGATTGAGCGTGAACGCCTGGGCGTGGAAGAAATCGCGCGTGTGGTCGAGCACCATCAGCGCAATCACCAGGCCGCGCAGCAGATCCACGGCATCGAGCCGCGGCCGGCGCGCGGCCGCAGGCGCATCCGCGCGCGCGAAGGTGGCGGTTTCGACGACGGTCGACATGAGCGCGGTCTCCTCCGGCGCGGTGGGCCGGCACCACGGCGGCAGCGGCTGGGCCCGGGCAAGTCTAGGGCGCATTGCGCCGCGCGTCCGGCCGGATGCGCATGCCCGCAATTTCCGGGACGTCGCGCGGGCGCCGATGCACTCGGGCGTGGCGGCTACGCATCGCTGCCGCGGCGGGGCGCGCGGCGGCATTTCCGCGCGCGCGTTCGGTGCGGCGAGAGGGCGACGGTTGGAGGCATGCGCGACGTCCAGCTCAGGCGCCGTCGCGGCGGCGCAGATCGCCTAGCGACACCGCCAGCGCGGCGAGGCCGAGCGCCGCGCCGAACGCGCAGGTGAGGTCCCAGCCGCCCAGCGACCAGGCCGCGCCGGCCGCCGCGGAGGCGCAGGCGCCGCCGACGAAGAAGCCGCCGGTGTACAGGCCGTTCAGGCGACCGCGCGCTTCGGGGCGGATCACGTTCACCGCGCGGCGGCCGAGCGTCTGGTCGCCGACCACGCCGAGGTCGAGCAGCAGCGAGGCCGCGATCAGCAGGACGATGCCCAGCGCCGGCGCGTGCGGAACGGCGAAGCCGAAGCCGCCGCCGGCCACGCCGGCGAGCAGCATCGCGGCGATGATAAGCAGGTGCATCGCCACGCTGGCCGTGCGGGTATGCCCGCCGTCGCCGAGGCGGCCGGCGACCGGCGCGCTGACGATGCCGCCGACGCCGGCGAGCGCAAAGGCGGCGATGCCGCGCTGGTCGAAATCGAACGGCGGTTGCGCGAGCCGCAGCGCGACGACCGTCCAGAACGCGTTGAACGCGCCGAACGACAGGATCGCGCTCAGCGTGCGCCGGCGCAGCACGCGCTCCTCGCGGACCAGCGGCCACAGCGAACGCACCAGCGCGCCGTAGCGCAGGCCGGCGGCGGGCCGCAACGTCGGCAACGCGCGCCGCAGCACCGGCAGCAGCGCGGCGATCATCAGCGCGGACAGCGCGAACACGCCGCGCCAGCCGAACGTACGTTCGCCCAGGCTGGCCAGCGGCCGCGCCAGCATGATGCCGACCATCACGCCGCTCATCACGTTGCCGACCACGCGGCCGCGCCGCGACTCGGGCGCCAGCGCGGCGACCATCGGCACCAGCATCTGGATCGTGGCGGTGGTCGCGCCGACGGCGACGGCGGCCAGCAGATAGACGATCGCGCTCGGCGCCAGCGCCGACACCAGCAGCGACGCCGCGTTCGCCGCCAGCATGCGCAGCACCAGCCGGCGGTTCTCCACCAGGTCGGTCAGCGGCACCAGGAACAGCATGCCGAGGCCGTAGCCGAGGAAGGTGGCCATGGTCACCAGGCCGGAGGCACCGAGATCGAGGCCCAACGCCGGCGCGATCACGCCGACCAGCGGCTGCGGCGCGGACAGGTTCATGCCGATGACGCCGCAGGCGAAGGTCATCAGCGGGACGAGGTCGCGCTGCGCGGCGGATTGGGCGCGGTCGAAGGGACGGGTGGGGTCGATGGCACTCATGGCTGTTATGCATTTGAAGCAATACGGCATTTCAATGTATGCTTTACATGCAATATCAGTCCAATCAAATATGCGCATCTTCGTTATGCGAGACCGTCATGAACACGCGTGATCTCGAAGCCTTCGTCGCCGTCGTCGACAGCGGCTCGATCCTCGCCGCCTCGGCAAGGCTGCACCTGACTCAGCCCGGCGTGACCCGCCGCATCCAGAACCTGGAGAGCGCGCTCGGCGTCGAATTGCTGGACCGCCAGTCGAAACCGCTCAGGCCGACGCCGGCCGGCCGCGAGGCCTATCAGCTCGGCCGCCGCGTTCTCGCCGCGCTGGAGGATCTGCGCAGCGGCGTCTCGACGGAGCAGGAAGTGCGCGGCGAGTTCCGCTTCGGCATCACGCCGTTCCTCGCCGACATCGCGCTGGTCGAGCCGCTGTGCGAGCTGCGCAAGGCGTTCCCGCGCCTGCGCACCAGGGTCTCGACCAAATGGGCGGGCGAGCTGCTGGCCGATCTCGACGCCAACCGTATCGACGCGGCGCTGGTCTACCTGCCCGGCGGCAACGAGCCGCCAGCGAGCCTCGAGAGCGAGGCGCTGTGCGCCATCCCCGTGCGCGTCGTCGTGCCGCGCACGCTGACGCTGCCGAAGCGCGTGACTCTGCGCGAACTCTCCGAGCACGCCTGGGTGCTGAGCCAGGACGGTTGCGGTTTCCGGCACGTGCTGCGCCGCGCGCTGGAGAAGGCGGGGCTGCCGTTCGACGTCGCCGTGGAAGCGCTCGATCCGCTGCTGCGGCATTCGCTGGTCGCGCGCGGCGTCGGCATCGGTCTGACCGCCGGCGTGATGCTGAAGAACAGCCCGTATCGCAAGGATCTGCGCGTGATCGAGGTGCCCGAGTTCAAGGCCGAGGTGCGCGCCTGGCTGGTGCACCGCGTGACCGGCGGCCGGCTGGAAGCGCCGGTGCAGCGCCTGCGCGAGGCGCTGCGGCGCGCGCTGCACGCGTTCCGCTAAGGCGGATCAGCGCGGCTGGCGTCGGCAGCGCAGGGCGAACAGGCGCGGGATCGCGGGCGTGGCGGCGGGCGCTTCGTCGCGCCATTCGTGCGCGGCGACGATGCGCAGGCCGGCGCGGATCGCCGCGTTCACGTAGTCCGAGACATCGTGCGGGAACGCGGCGACGCGCACCGTCTCGCCGGTCTCGGGATGGACGAAGCGCGCCTGCTTGCCCAGCAACTGGCGATACGGGTGCAGCTCGCAGAAGTAGCATTCGCCGCCGTCGCGCAGCGCGCGGGCGGTTTCGGCGAACACGCCGTCCAGCGCCTCCACGTGCTCCAGCACCAGGTTGCCGATCGCGAAGTCCGCGCTGCCGTCGGCCACCGGCCACGGCTCGCGCACATCGTGATGCACGAAGCGGACGTGCGGCGCGGCGATGCGCCGCCGCGCCTGCGCCAGCATGCCGGCGGAGAAGTCCATGGCGACCACGCTGCGCGCGCGCTCGGCCAGCCAGACGGTGTTCTTGCCGGTGCCGCAACCGATCTCCAGCACGTCGCGATCGCGCAGGTCGAAGTCCAGGCGGCGCAGCATCGCCGCGTCGAGATCGCGGGTCGGGTTCTCGTCGGCGTCGTAGACCTGCGACCAGTGGTCGTAGGCGCCGGCTACGTCGCCGGGCTCGTCGGAGGCGGGGAGCGTCATCGCGGCTGTTCCGGTTCTGCGGCGATCGCGTGTGCGGTCACGGCGCCGCGCGCACGCGGATCGTCACGCCGTCCACTTCGACGATCTGCCCCGCGCGGATCTTGCGGGTCTTGCGCAGCTCGACCGCGCCGTCCACGCTCACCGCGCCGCCGGCGACGATCGCCTTGCCGGCGCCGCCGCTGTCGCACAGGCCGACCAGCTTGAGCAGCTGGTTCAGCTCGACGTGGTCGCGGTCGAGGTCGAAGTCGATGGCGTGCATGGGTTGCGCGGCGAGGCGATCGTGAGCATGGGCAGAGGGGTCGCGCCAAGCTTAGCGGCCGTCCGGACGCGGCGCCATCTGTTGACCTGCATCAGCGTACGCCCGCGCGCGGCGCCTAGGCTGGCGCCATCGGTTGCGGGGCGGAGCGATGGACGTCATGCAGGCCATTCGCGCGCGGCGGGCGGTGCGCGCGTTCACGGACGAAGCGGTCGACCGCTCCGTGGTCGAACGTCTGGTCGAGGCCGCCGTGCAGGCGCCCAGCGCGATGAACCTGCAGCCATGGACCTTCGTCGTCGCGCTCGGCCGCGCCTGCGTCGGCGACATCGCGCGGCGCGCGAAGGCGCATCTGGTCGCTTCGCTGGAGGTCAGTCCCGCCGACGCGCACCGGGCCGAGATGCTGCACGATCCGCACTTCGACATCCTGTACGGCGCGCCCGCGCTGATCGTCGTCTATGCCACGGGGTCGGATGCGCCTGCCGCGCTGGTGCGCCCGGACCAGGACTGCTGCCTGGCCGCGC
>NZ_DF970178.1 GCF_000953855.2 Mizugakiibacter sediminis | reverse complement strand
GCGCCGCGCGCAGCAGTTCCGGCCGCGCCGGATCGCCGAAGAACACCGTGCTGCCGAAGCGGCGCGTCAGCTCGACCTGCTCGATCGAATTCTCCAGCGCGGTGAACGGAATGCGGTGCGCACGCAGCACGCGCGCGACGATCTGGCCGACGCGGCCGAAGCCGGCGATGATCACCCGCGGCGTGTCCGCCTCGATGCGGTCGAAGGCGCGCTGCGGCTCGCGCGGCGCCTTGCCGAGTCCGCGCGCCGCGGCGATCACCAGCAGCGGCGTCAGCGCCATCGACAGCGTGATCACCAGCACCAGCACGTCGTGGTGCGCCGTGCCGAGCAGACGGCTGTCGTGCGCCAGCTTGAACACCACGAAGGCGAATTCGCCGCCGCCGGCCAGCAGCACGGCGAGACGCAGCGCGCCGGCACCGTCCAGCGCGCCGGCGAGGCGGCCGAGGCCGGCCAGCAGCGGCGCCTTCAGCGCCAGCAGCAGCAGCACCAGCACGGCGACCTGCAGCGGCAGCTTCAGCAGCAGCGACAGGTCCACCGACATGCCGACGCTGATGAAGAACAGGCCGAGCAGCAGGCCCTTGAACGGTTCGAGCTGCGCCTCGAGGTCGTGGCGGTATTCGGAGTCGGCCAGCAGCAGGCCGGCGAGGAACGCGCCCAGCGCCATCGACACGCCGGCCAGCGCCATCAGCCAGGCGGTGCCGATCACCACCAGCAGCGCGGTGGCGGTGGACACCTCGAGGATGCGCGTGCGCGCCACCACGCGGAACAGCGGCCGCAGCAAGTAGCGCCCGCCGACCACCACCGCGGCGATCACGCCGACCACGCGCAGCGCGCCGGCGAGATCGAAGGCGCTGGCATGGTCGACCGGCTGGCCGAGCAGCGGGATCAGCGCGATCAGCGGAATCGCCGCCAGGTCCTGGAACAGCAGGATGGCGAAAGCGAGCCGGCCGTGCGCGTGATTGAGCTCCTTGCGCTCGGCGAGGATCTGCAGGCCGAAGGCGGTCGACGACAGCGCCAGGCCGGCGCCGATCACCGCCGCCGCATGCAGCGGCATGCCGAAACCGAAGTGCGCCGCCGCGCCGATCACCAGCGTGGTCAGCAGCACCTGCGCCAGGCCGACGCCGAACACCGCGCGGCGCATCACCCACAGGCGCTGCGGCGACAGCTCCAGGCCGATCACGAACAGCAGCAGCACCACGCCCAGTTCGGAGACGCGCGCGACGTTCTCCGGGTTGTGCACCAGCTTCAGCACCGACGGACCGATCACCACGCCGGCGGCGAGGTAGCCGAACACGGCGCCGAGCTGGAAGCGCCTGGCCAGCGGCACCGCCAGCACCGTGGCCAGCAGGAAGATCACCGCGTACTGCAGGAAACCGTGCGTGTCCAAGCGCCGCGCTCCGTCAGGGGTGAGGGGATTATTCCACGCGCAGCCGCGTCGCCGGTCGCCGTTGCGCGCGAAGCGTGAACGCGCGCGTCACGCCGAATGGAGCAGGCCCTCGAGGCTCTGCAGGATCAACGCGGCGAGACGCGACACCGCCGCCGGCGGCTGCGCCTCGGCGCGATGCAGGCCGAGGCCCAGCATCGGCAGCGCGGGCAGGCCCGCTTCGCCGGCAGCGAGCGCGCGCACGCTGCCGGGCAGGCCGAGCGGCGTGCGCACGCTGACGCCGAGGCCGGCCGCGACCGCCGCCCAGGTACCGGCCAGGCTGGCGCTGGTGAAGGCGATGCGCCAGGGCAGACCGGCGCGGTCCAGTGCGGCGATCGCCGCGCTGCGCAACAGGCAGGGCGCTTCCAGCACCACCAGCGGCAACGGCTCGCCGTCGCGGCCTCCGGCCGGCGGCGCGCCGGCCGCGCCGATCCAGCGCATCGGCACCTCGCCGACGCGCTCGGCGTGCGCGCCGACGGCACCGGCGTCCCACGCCAGCGCGAGGTCCAGCCGGCCCGCGGCGACGCGCTCCAGCAGTTCGGCGTTGCGCGCGATGCGCACCTCCACCCGCACGCGCGGATGCGCGCGTGCGAAGCGCCCCAGCACTTCCGGCAGCAGGCCTTCGCCGAAATCTTCCTGCAGCCCCAGCCGCACCCAGCCTTCCAGTTCGACGCCGCGCACGGCGGCCGCCGCCTCGTCGTTCAGATCCAGCAGGCGCCGCGCGTAGCCCAGCAGGGTCTCGCCGGCGTCGGTCAATGCCAAGCCGCGGCCGGCCTTGCGCAGCAGCGGCGCGCCCGCCTGGTCTTCCAGCTTCCTCAGCTGCGCGCTGACCGCCGAGGTCGAGCGGCCGAGCCGTTCGGCTGCCTTGGCGAAGCTGCCCAGTTCGATGCCCAGCGCGAAGCTGCGCAGGACGTCGAGGTCGAAGTGAATGCGCCGCATGCCGATCATCCCGATTTATCGAATGAATGATTCGAAATTTCCCGATTTTCCGAGCGAACTTGGCGCGCTACCGTAGGCCGCGTCAAGCCCTGCCGCCGGAGGAACGCTGCGATGCTCGCCATGCAATACGCCTTCACCCTGCCGGCGGACTACGACATGGCGATCATTCGCCGGCGCATCGCCGACAAGGGGCCGGCGCTGGACGACTTCCCCGGCCTGGTGTTCAAGGCCTATCTCTACGCCGACCGCCACGCGCGCGACTTGCGCAGCCGCGAACACCGCTACGCGCCGTTCTACCTGTGGCGCGACGCGGCGGCGATGAACGCCTTCCTCGAAGGCGCCGGTTTCGCCGCGCTGATCGGCGCCTTCGGCTGGCCGTCGCTGCGCACGTGGTCGCCGTGGGCGGCGGAGCTGTCGCCGACGATCGGCGCGGCGGCCTGCGCCACGCAAGACACGGCGGCCATCGCCCCTTACGCGGCGCTCGACGCGCTGGCGGAGGAGGAACGCGAGGCGGCACGCCGCGCCGTTGCGCACGGCGGTGCGCTGGCCGCGATCGCGGCGTTCGACCCGACCCGCTGGACGCGCGTGCGGCTGCGCCTGTGGCGTACGCCACCCATGGCGCCCGCCGACGACGGCACGCAGCGCTACGCGGTCGGTCACGTGTCGCGGCCGGGCGTACCCGCCGCCTGACGCGCCTTGCGCCGCGATCGGCTTCTCTTAAGTCCCGTAAAGGAAACCCACATGCCGCTCGTCCGCATCGCCCTGCGCCGGGGCAAGTCGCCGCAGTACCTCCAAGCGCTGCAGCAGAGCGTGTACCTCGCGATGACCGAGGCCTTCGACGTGCCGGAGAACGATCGCTTCATCCTGATCAGCCAGCACGAGCCGCAGGAATTCCACTGCGATCGCCACTACCTCGGCATCGAGCGCAGCGACGCGCTGGTGATCGTGCAGATCACCTGCAACAGCACGCGCAGCACCGCGCAGAAGCAGGCGTTCTACGCGCGTCTGGCCGAGCGGCTGGCGGCAAGTCCGGGCCTGCGCCCGCAGGACGTGTTCGTCAATCTGGTGGAAGCGCCGAAGGAGAACTGGTCCTTCGGCGACGGCATCGCGCAGTACGCGTGAGCGCGCTCAGCCGCCGCGCAGCCAGCGCGCGGCGTCCAGCGCGAAGTAGGTGAGGATGGCGTCGGCGCCGGCGCGCTTGATGCCGACCAGCGCCTCCAGCGCGCAGGCGCGCTCGTCGATCCAGCCGTTCCGCCCGGCCGCCTTCAGCATCGCGTACTCGCCGCTCACCTGGTAGACGAAGGTCGGCGCGCCGAAGCGCTCCTTCACGCGGCGCACGATGTCGAGGTAGGGCAGGCCCGGCTTCACCATCACCGCGTCGGCGCCCTCTTCCAGATCCAGCGCCACTTCGCGCAGCGCCTCGTCGCCGTTGGCGACGTCCATCTGGTAGGTGTGCTTGCCGCCCTTGCCGAGGCTGGCGGCGGAGCCGACCGCGTCGCGGAACGGCCCGTAGAAGCTGGAGGCGTACTTCGCCGAGTAGGCGAGGATGCGCGTGTGGATCAGCCCCGCGGCCTCCAGCGCTTGGCGGATCGCGCCGATGCGGCCGTCCATCATGTCCGACGGCGCGACGAAATCGGCGCCGGCCTCGGCCTGCGCCAGCGCCTGCCTCACCAGCGCGGCGGTGGTCTCGTCGTTGAGCACGTAGCCGGAGGCGTCGATCAAGCCGTCCTGGCCGTGCGTGGTGTACGGGTCGAGCGCGACGTCGGTGATCACGCCGAGTTCGGGCAGGCGCTGCTTGAGCGCGCGCACCGCGCGCTGCACCAGGCCGTCGGGATTCCACGCCTCGCGCGCGTCCTCGCTCTTCGCGGCCGCGTCCGGCGCCGGAAACAGCGCCAGCGCCGGCACGCCGAGGCGCAGCGCCTCCTCGCCCACCTTCAGCAGTTCGTCGATCGCCAGGCGTTCGACGCCGGGCATCGATGCCACCGGCTCGCGCACGCCCCGCCCCTCGCGCACGAACACCGGCAGGATCAGGTCGGCGGGCGTCAGCACGGTCTCGCGCATCAGCGCACGCGAGAAGGCGTCGCGGCGCATGCGCCGCATGCGGATGGCGGGGAAGCCCATCGTTCGGATCCTGGCGGTTCGAAACCGCCATTGTAACGGCCGCGCGCGCCGGCGGGTCTGTAGCCATGGTCGCAGGCGAGGCGCCGCCGCCACGCAAACGCCCTTGCGCCGCCCGCGATCGCGAGAACGCCGTCACGCGCCGCGCAGCGGCACGAACGATGCTTCGGGAATGTGAGCGGGATCGCGGATCGCCGGCGCGGCTTGCGGCTTGATAGCGCCGGACGGTTCCGTTAAATTCGGATTAAGGCGGATTGATTTATACAGGGGACGCAAGGTCTTCGGCTTTTTTGATCGCCTGGCGTCGAGCATTCGATTACAAGCTGCTGATCGAGAACAACTATGCTGCCCCCGATTGCCGTACTGAGCCTGCTGGGCGTCGCCCTGCTGCTGGTCGCCGCCTCGATCAAGCGCATTCCCGAAGGCCACGTCTACACGCTGCGCCGGCTCGGCCGGCCGGCGCGCACGCTGACCTCGGGCACGCACGTGGTGCTGCCGCTGGTCGAGCGCGTGGCGCACAAGATCAGTCTCTCCGGCCACGCGCTGCAGCTCGACGAGCGCGTCGCGCTGAACGACGGCGGCGCGCCGACCGCGCTGCGCGGCAAGGTCTACTGGCAGGTGCTCGAGCCGGACCGCGCCGACGCCGTGATCGAACGCGCCGACGAGCTGATCCGCGCGCGCACGTTGAACGCGCTGCGCGAGGCGGAGAATCCCGCCGCCGAGGACGGCCGCGCGCGCAACGCCCGCCTCAAGCAGGCGCTGAACGCGGCGCTGCGCGAGCGCGGCGTGCTGGTGACGCGCGTCGACGTCGACCTCGCCGCCTGAATCGCCGCCTCCCGCCGCCTCGCAGAAGGCCCGCCGCGCGCGGGCCTTCGCGTTTCCGCCGCACTGGATTCCGCGCGGCGGCGCCCGGATACTTGGCGGTCCGCCGCGGCCGCCGCCGCGCGAAGGGGATGACGCGGCATGGCCGAGCGCGAGGCGCTCAAGCGCAGGCTGGAAGACGGCATCGCCCGGCTGGGGCTGACGCTGCCGGCCGACGCGGTCGCGCGCCTGCTCGCCTACCTCGCCCTGCTGGAACGCTGGAACGCCGCCTACAACCTCACCGCGGTGCGCGAACCCGAGGCGATGGTGACGCGGCACCTGCTGGACTCGCTGGCGGTGGCGCCGTACGTCGAGGGCGCCACGCTGGCCGATCTCGGCAGCGGCGCCGGCCTGCCCGGCATCCCGCTGGCGATCGCCGCGCCGCGGCGGCAGGTGACGCTGGTCGACGCCAACGGCAAGAAGGCGCGCTTCCTGCGCGCGGCGGTGCGCGAGCTCGCGCTCGGCAACGCGCGCGTGATCGAGGGCCGCGTCGAGGACGTCGCGGGCCGCTACGACTGCATCACCGCGCGCGCCTTCGCCAGCCTGGCGGAGATGCTGGCCTGGGGCGGCCATCTGCTGGCGCCGGGCGGGGCGTGGCTGGCGCTGAAGGGGCGCTACCCGGACGACGAGCTGGCGGCGCTGCCGGCCGGCTTCCGCGTCGAGGCGGTGCATCGCCTCGCCGTGCCGGGCCTGGACGCGGAGCGGCACCTGGTGGTGCTGCGCCGGGCCGAAGACTGACCGCGGATGCTACCCTTCGCTTCCGCGCCGCGGTCGGCGGGCTCCGCCGCCGCGGTCACCGAGGACACGTTTCGCCACGCTGGCCGGTAAGCCCATGACGCGCATCATCGCCATCGCCAACCAGAAGGGCGGGGTCGGCAAGACCACCACCGCCGTCAATCTCGCCGCGGCGCTGGCCGAGGCGCGGCGCAAGGTCCTGCTGGTCGACCTCGACCCGCAGGGCAACGCCACCATGGCCTCCGGCGTGGACAAGCGCGAGGTGCAGGCGACCGGCTGCGAGGTGCTGCTGGAAGAAGTGCCGATCGAGCGCGCGATCCTCGCCACCGAAGCCGGCTTCGACCTGCTGCCCGCCAACCGCGACCTGACCGCGGCCGAACTCAAGCTGATGGATGCGATCGCGCGCGAGTCGCGGCTGAAGGACCAGCTGGCCAAGCTCGGCGAGCGCTACCACGTCGTCCTGATCGACTGCCCGCCGTCGCTGCACCTCTTGACGCTGAACGCGCTGACCGCGGCGCACAGCGTGCTGATCCCGGTGCAGTGCGAGTACTTCGCGCTGGAGGGGCTGACCGCGCTGCTCGACACCATCAAGGCGGTGCGCCAGCGGCTCAACCCGGCGCTGGAGCTGGAGGGCCTGCTGCGCACCATGTACGACGTGCGCAACAACCTCGGCAACGACGTCTCCGCGCAGCTCACCAAGCACTTCGGCGACAAGGTGCTGCGCTCGATCATCCCGCGCAACGTGCGCCTGGCCGAAGCGCCGAGCCACGGCAAGCCGATCAACCTGTACGACCGCGAATCGCGCGGCGCGATCGCCTACCTCGGCCTCGCCGGCGAGATGATCCGCCGCGAGCGCATGGCCGGCGCGCCGCCGAGCAGCAGCGTCAACTGAGGGAACGATGATGGCAGCGAAACGGCGCGGACTGGGCGCGCGCGACCTCGACGCCCTGCTGGGCGGCTCCCTGGAGGAGGCGGCGAGCGCCGCCGCGGAATCGGGCGAGCTGCGCAGCCTGCCGGTGGCCGCGATCCAGCCCGGCAAGTACCAGCCGCGCCGGCATTTCGACGACGCCCGCATCGAGGAGCTGGCCGCGTCGATCCGCGCGCAGGGCCTGATCCAGCCGGTGGTGGTGCGCGCGCTCGGCCGCGACCGCTACGAGCTGATCGCCGGCGAGCGCCGCTGGCGCGCCGCGCAGAAGGCCGGCCTCGCCGAGGTGCCGGCGGTGGTCAAGGACGTGCCGGAACAGGCCGTGCTGGCGATGGCGCTGATCGAGAACATCCAGCGCGAGGACCTCTCGCCGCTGGAGGAAGCGCAGGCCCTGCAACGCCTGATCGACGAATTCGAGCTGACCCACCAGCAGGCCGCCGACGCGGTCGGCCGCTCGCGCGCGGCGGTGTCGAACTTGCTGCGCCTGCTCGAGCTGCCCGCGCCCATCCGCCAGCTGCTGGACGACTTCAAGCTGGAGATGGGCCACGCGCGCGCGCTCGCCACGCTGCCCGAGGCCAGGGCGGTGGCGCTGGCGCAGGAAGCCGCCGACAAGGAATGGTCGGTGCGCGAGCTGGAGGAAGCCGCGCGCCGCGCGCAGACCGCGCCGAAGGGCAAGGCCAAGGCCGCGGCCGCGGCGCGCGACCCCAACATCGACGCGCTGGAACGCGAATTGTCCGAGCGCCTCGCCGCGCGCGTGACGATCGCCCACGGCCGCAACGGCCGCGGCAAGCTGACCATCCGCTACCACAGCCTGGACGAACTGGAAGGCATCCTCGAACGGCTGCGCTGAGCGGTCGCCCGGCGCCGGCGGGCGCATGAACGTGACGCCGTTCCGGGTTATCGTGGGCTCGGCGGCCACTCCCTGAAAGCCGATGCCCCTGCAGCCGGTCACCTCCAGCGTGAGTCCCAGACAGCGACAGTTCGAGGCGCTGGCGCGCGCGCATGCGGGCGACCTGTTCCGGTTCGGCTACTGGCTGTGCGGCGACGAGGCCCTGGCGCAGGACCTCGTGCAGGAAACCCTGCTGCGCGCCTGGCGCGCGCTGGACAGCCTGCGCGACGGCATGGCGGCCAAGGCCTGGTTGCTGACCATCCTGCGCCGCGAACACGCGCGCCTGTACGAACGCAAGAGTTTCGACCTGACCGAGATCGACGAGAACCTGCCGGACGACGCCGCCTGGGCCAGCCCCGAACAGGCGGCGAGCGATACCGAGCTGCGTGCCGCCATGCTGAAGTTGCCGACCAAGTACCGCGAACCGCTGCTGCTGCAGGTGCTGGGCGGGCTGTCCTGCGAGGAGATCGCCGCCGAGCTGGGCGGCACGCCGGGCGCGGTGATGACCCAGTTGTTCCGCGCGCGGCAGAAGCTGCGCGAGCTGCTGGACGCCGACCGGCGGGGGGTGGCGCGTGGAATGCCTTGAGTTCCGCCGCCGCCTGGGCGCCGAGCCGCAGACGCGCGAGCCGGCGTTCCTCGCCCACCGCGACGCCTGCCCGGCCTGCGCCGAGGCGTGGCAGCGCGCGCAGCGCTTCGAGCGCCGCCTCGAGGACGCGCTGGCCGTGGCCGTGCCCGAGGGCCTGGTCGACCGCGTGCTGCTGGCGCAGGCCACCGGCGAGCGCCGCGCGCGCCAGCGCCGCGTGCTCGGCTTCGCCCTGGCCGCCTCGCTGCTGGTGGCGCTGGCCGCCGGCTTCGTCGGCTTCGCCTGGATGCGCCACGACCCGCTGCCGGCGCTGGCGGTGGCGCACCTCGCCGAGGAGCCGCAGGCCTTCGTCGCCACCACGGCGGCGCCGGCCGAGCGCGTGCGCGCCGATTTCGCCGTGCGCGGGGTCAACCTGCGCGCGGTGCCGACGGGCATCACCTACGTCAACGACTGCCGCGTCGGCGCGTACCGCACCGTGCACATGGTGATGCGCATGGATGCGGAACCGGTGGTCGTGTTCTACGTCGCCAACCGGCGCACGCCGCACATGCGCGAGTTCCGCCAGGGAAGCTGGCAGGGCCGCGAACTGCCGCTGGCCGGCGGCACCCTGCTGATGCTGGCCAGCGACGCGCAGCCGTTCCCGGCGGTCGAGCACGCCTGGCGCGACGCGCTCGAGGGGCCGGCCGCGACCGCGCTGGGCAGCTTTTAGGAACGCTCCGAGCCATTCCGCGCGGGCCGGCGGCGGATCGGCGATAATGCCGCGTTCGCGTCCCCGGAATCCGCGCCATGCCCGAGCTTTCCGTCGTCGTGCCCGTATTCAACGAGCGCGACAACATCCCGCCGCTGCTCGCCGAGATCGCCGCCGCGCTGCGTGGCCGCATCGACTTCGAGATCGTCTACGTCGACGACTGCAGCAAGGACGACAGCCTCGCCGTGCTCAAGGCCGAGAAGGCGAAGTACCCCGAGCTGCGCGTGCTGCGCCACCTCGTCCAGAGCGGCCAGAGCACCGCCGTGTGGACCGGCGTGCGTGCCGCGCGCGGCGCCTGGATCGCCACCCTGGACGGCGACGGCCAGAACGACCCGGCCGACATCCCCAAGCTGCTGGCGGCGCGCGAGCGCGCCGCGCCGGAGGTGAAGCTGTTCGCCGGCTGGCGCACCACGCGCCGCGACAGTTTCAACAAGCGCATTTCCTCGAAGATCGCCAACGCGGTGCGCTCGCGCATGCTGCGCGACGCCACGCCGGACACCGGCTGCGGGCTGAAGCTGTTCGAGCGCGAGACCTTTCTCGCCCTGCCCTACTTCGACCACATGCACCGCTACCTGCCGGCGCTGGTCAAGCGCGCCGGCTTCCGCAGCGAGAGCGTGCCGGTCAACCACCGCCCACGCACGCGCGGCACCTCCAAGTACGGCATGCTCGACCGCCTGTGGGTCGGCCTCGCCGACCTGCGCGGCGTGGCCTGGCTGATGCGCCGCGCGAAGGTGACGCGGGTCGAGGAGCTGTAATCGCGCCCGCGTCTGTCCCGCCGCGAGGAAGGCGCCCGCGCGCCGTTCCTTCTCCCCGGCGGGGAGAAGGTGCCGAGGGCAGATGAGGGGGACGCGCGGCGTGTCGACGGGGACGTCGGCGCCGGCGTTTGGAATGCGGGCAGCTTTTGCAGAGCATGTCCGCTTGCCATCAAGGCATCGGCCAAGCGCATGCGGGTGTGATGCGAGCAACCTTCCCTGGGGCTCCGCCCGCTCGCCATCCATGGCTCGCCCGCAGTTAGCGCACGCGATGCCCCCGGCATCGCGTAAACGCGCTAACTGCGACCCTTCGCCATCGGCAGGTCGGCTTGGGCCCAGGCGGCGTTGCCGCCGCCCAGCGTGTGCACGCGGGTGAAGCCGGCCTTGACCAGGCGCCGCGCCGCGTTGCCGGCGGTCGTGCCGGAGCGGCAGGTCAGCACGACCGGCAGGTCCCTGGCCTTGGCGAGATCCTTGTGCTCGGGATCGAACTGGCTCATCAGCACGTGGCGCGCGCCGGGGATGTGGCCCTTCTCGAAATCCGCCAGCGGCGAGAGGTCGATCACCAGCGCGTTCTCGCGGTTGATCAGCTGGGTCAGCGCGGCCGGCGTCAGCTCCTTGTAGCCGCGGAACAGGCGCGCGGCCTCGGTGAAGACCAGCGCCAGCAGCAGGCCGACGAAAGCCGCGATCAGCAGCGGGTGGTGGGCGGCGAACTCGGGCAGGCGGTGCAGGAAGTCGGTCATCGGAGCGGTCGCGCGGGGCGGAAAACGGCGATTATGCGGCAGGGGGGGCCCCCC
>NZ_DF970177.1:85867-140273 GCF_000953855.2 Mizugakiibacter sediminis | reverse complement strand
CGGAAGGAGGCGACATCGCCGCCGCGGGCGCCGCGCGTGTACCGCCGGCAGCGGCGGCGGGTGCCGCGGCGCTGCGCCCCGACGTCACGGCCGGCGCCGCCGCGCCGCCCTCGGCCGGACGGAACGCCAGCATGCGCAGCAGCGTCATCTCGAAGCCGGTACGCGCGTCGGGGGCGAGGTTGAGGTCGCGCCGGCCGGTCACGGCCATCTGGTAGAAGAGCTGCACGTCCTCCGGCGCGAGGCGCGCGGCCAGCGCGTCGGCGAGCGGATCCTCGTCCTCGCCCTCGGCGCGGAAGCCCGGCACCAGCTGGCGCAGCTGGATGCGGTGCAGCGCGCCGGCGAGCTGATCCAGCACGGCACCGAAATCCGGCGAGAAGCCGGCGATGCGCGCGGCCTCGTCCAGCAGCGCCTTGCCGTCGCCGGCGGCCAGTGCCTGCAGCAGCGCACCGACCTCGCCCTGGGCGATGCTGCCCAGCATCGCGCGCACGTCGGCCGCGCGCACCGCGCCGCCGCCGTAGGCGATCGCCTGGTCGAGCAGCGACAGGCCGTCGCGCAGCGAGCCGTCGGCGGCGCGCGCCAGCTCGGCGATGGCGTCGGCCTCGAAGGCGATGCCCTCGGCCTCGAGGATGTGGCGCATCTGCGCGACGATCTGCGCCGGCAGCAGACGCTTCAGGTTGAACTTCAGGCAGCGCGACAGCACCGTCACCGGCAGCTTCTGCGGGTCGGTGGTGGCGAGCAGGAACTTCACGTGCGGCGGCGGCTCCTCCAGCGTCTTCAGCAGCGCGTTGAATGCGTTCTTGGAGAGCATGTGCACCTCGTCGACGAGGTACACCTTGTAGCGGCCGCGGGTGGGGGCGTACTGCGCGTTCTCGATCACCTCGCGCACGTCGTCGACGCCGGTGTTGCTGGCGGCGTCGATCTCGAGCAGGTCGACGAAACGGCCGGCGTCGACCGCCGTGCACACCGCGCATTCGCCGCAGGGATTGGCGGACTCGCCGCGCTCGCAATTCAGCGATTTGGCGAAGATGCGCGCGATGGTGGTCTTGCCGACGCCGCGCGTGCCGGTGAACAGGTAGGCGTGGTGCATGCGTCCGGATTCGAGCGCGTTGGTCAGCGCGCGCACGACGTGCTCCTGCCCGACCAGCTCGACGAACCGCCGCGGGCGCCACTTGCGGGCGAGAACCTGATAGGACATGCGGGCTACCTTGGGTCGAAACCGGATTGTGCCAAGCCGGCGGCGGCAGACCAAGCGCGGCGGCTTCTTCGCTTGTGCCTGCGCCATGCTGCCGGTATGCTGTCGTGCTCCGATGCGGCGACTCCATGCGCCGTCTCGAAGCGTTGCCGGGCGTGAAGATGCGTCCACGTGGTCGCACTTCACGCGCCTGGCCGATGCCTTGAAGGGCATCGGCCGCGTGCAGTGCGGGCGAGGCAGGATGCCGAGCGGCCGGAGCCCCATGGACGGGTCGTTTGTCGAGTTTCCCAGGCGCGGAGAGGTGTCCGAGTGGTTGAAGGAGCACGCCTGGAAAGTGTGTATACGGCTTAACCCCGTATCGCGGGTTCGAATCCCGCCCTCTCCGCCATTTCCCATGGTGGCCCCGCCGGTCCCCCCGCGACGATAGCTTGCAAACCCCGCCAGGCCCGGAAGGGAGCAACGGTAGCAGGCGATTCGGGTGCCGGGGTGCGGCTGGCGGGGCCGCCGCCTTTCCTCGTCCGATGAGCTACGCCGTCCGGTCGCTTGTCGCCCTACTCGGAAAGGATTTGCACCTCCACATCCCCGCATTCGACGCGCCATGCGCGTCGAATGCGCCCCCTTGACTCAAGGGGGCTGACAAAGCGTCCGCTCACGATACGCCCACACTACCCCGTCGCCCCGGCTTGCGGCGGGATGGCGGCGAGGAGGGGCGACCGCTTATGCCACCGGCGTGTCGTCGGGGTGCAGCCAGCCGGAGGCGCCGTCGGCGTAGCGCTCGTTCTTCCAGATCGGCACGCGGCGCTTCACCTCGTCGATGATGTAGCGGCAGGCGGCGAACGCGGCATCGCGGTGTCCGGCGCTGACGCCGACCCACACCGCCAGCTCGCCGACGGCAAGCTCGCCGACGCGGTGCACGCACAGCGCCGCGGCGATGGCGAAGCGCTCGCGCGCCTCCTCCACGATCCTGCGGCCTTCGCGCTCGGCCAGCTCGGCGTAGCTCTGGTAGGCGAGCCCGCGCACCGCCTTGCCGCCGTTGCGGTCGCGCACCCAGCCTTCGAAGGTGACGCAGGCGCCGGCGTCGGCGCGCGCGAGCTGTGCGCGCAGCGCGGCGGTGTCGATGGCGATTTCGCTCAGGCGGAACATGTTCAGCCTCCCGACACCGGCGGCAGGAAGGCCACCTCGTCGCCGTCGGCCAGCGCGTGGTCCCAGCCGGTGAACGCGCCGTTGACGGCGACGCGCAACCGCGCCGGCGCGAACGCGAAGCCGTGCCGCGCTGCCTGTTCGGCGTACAGCGCGCGCGGGTCGCGCGCCGCCGATTGCACGCGTTCCTCGGCGACGCCGGCGGCGTCGCGCAGCGAGGCGAAATACAGCAGCCGGTAGTTCATCGCGTCGCCCTGCCCTTGCGCACGGTGCGCTTGCCGCCGGACTTCTCCAGCAGGCGCACGTCGGCGATCGCGATCTCGTGCGACAGCGCCTTGCACATGTCGTAGACGGTCAGCGCGGCGACGGCGGCGCCGGTCAGGGCCTCCATCTCGACGCCGGTCTTGTGCGCGACCGCCACCTCGCAGCGGATCACCAGCTCGTCGGCGCCGTCGAAGTCGGCGCCGATGTCGCAGCGCTCGATCGCCAGCGGATGGCAGAACGGGATCAGCTCGTGCGTGCGCTTGGCGGCCATCACGCCGGCGACGATCGCGGTGTCGATCACCGGCCCCTTCTTGCCGCGCATGCCCTCGCGGCGCAGCGTCGCGGCGACGTCGGCGGGAAAGCGCACGCGCGCCTCCGCCACCGCGCGCCGCGCGGTGACGCGCTTGGCGCCGACGTCGACCATGCACGGCCGTCCTTCGCGCGTGACGTGGGTCAGTCGCTTGGGGGAGGTTTTCATCGCGGTCACCGTAGCAAGTTCTCGTGCATATCGCGGCAACGCGCCGCTCGCTGCGCTCGCCGGCCGTTGCGGACTCGCGCACCCTGCGCTCGCCTCGCAACCCCGCCCTCGGCTCCTGCCTCGGGCGTTCGCCGGCGCGCGCGATGCCATTCATGGCATCGCGCAAGCGCGCCGGCTCACCCGCCTATCTGGAACATCTCGATGTGCTTCGGATCGCCCTTGGCGCGCAGCTCGGCGCGGCGCTCGCTGTAGCGGTCGCTGCGGCCGCGCCAGAGCGCGGCGATGCGCTCGAGCAGCGCGGCGTCGTCGATGCCGGCGCGCAGCGGGCCGCGCAGGTCGGCGCCGTCGCGAGCGAACAGGCAGGTGTAGAGCTTGCCGTCGGCGGACAGCCGCGCGCGCGTGCAGTCGCCGCAAAACGGCGCGCTGACCGAACTGATGAAGCCGATCTCGCCGCCGCCGTCGACGAAGCGCCAACGCTCCGCCACCTCGCCGCGATAGCCGCGCGCCAGCGGTTCCAGCGGCCAGCGCGCGTGGATGCGCGCGATCAGCTCGGCGGACGGCACCACCTTGTCGGCCTGCCAGCCGTTCAAGGTGCCGACGTCCATGTACTCGATGAAGCGCAGCACGTGGCCGCTGCCGCGGAAGTGTCGGGCCAGGTCCAGCACCTGGCCGTCGTTGACGCCGCGCATCACCACGCAGTTCAGCTTCAGCGGGCCGAAGCCGGCGCGTTCGGCGGCCGCGATCGCCGCCAGCACCTGGCCGACTTCGCCGCGTCCGCCGGAGAGCCGGCGGTAGGTGTCCGGGTCCAGCGTGTCGACGCTGATGGTGAGGCGATGCAGGCCGGCGGCGCGCAGCGGCTCGGCGAGCTTCGGCAGCAGCACGCCGTTGGTGGTCAGCGCGATGTCCTCGATGCCGGGGATGCGCGCCAGCATGCCCACCAGCAATGGCAGCTCGCGGCGCAGCAGCGGCTCGCCGCCGGTCAGGCGCAGCTTGCGCACCCCCAGCGCCGCGAACGCACGCGCCAGCCGCTCGATCTCCTCGAAGCTCAGGCGGTCGTGCTTGTCGAGGAACGGGTGGTGCTCCGGATAGCGATCTTCCGGCATGCAGTACGGGCAGCGGAAGTTGCAGCGGTCGACCACCGAGATGCGCAGGTCGCGCAGCGGCCGGCCGAGCGCGTCGACGGGCGGAGCGACCACGGCGCCTGCGGGAACCGGTCGGGTCATGCCTGCACCTCCGCGCCCGCCGCCGGCGGGGCCAGCGGATAGCGTACGCCCGGCTCGGCGATGCGGTAACCGCGGGCGGCCATCGCGCGGGCATCGTCGGCGCTGCCGTAGTGGTAGAGCAGCAGACGCGCGCGCAGCGCCTGCGGGTATTCGCGCTCGATGTCGTCGAGCCCGGTATGCGAGGGATTACCGATGAGCGCGCAATCGTGCGCGATCAGCGCGTCGCCGCCGGCGTGGTGCAGCAGCAGCTCGGGGATCGGCCGCGTGTCGCCGGTCCAGACGAAACTGTTGGCCAGGGCGATGCCGAACGAGGTGTTCGGCGCGTGGTGGCGCGTCGGAAACACGTCGAACCAGTAGCCGGCGTGCCAGAAGCCGCGCGACACCGGGATCAGGTGGAACGCGTCCCAGAAGTTGGCGCCGCCCTCGGCGATCACGTTGGGATAGTCGGCGATGCGCCCCTGCAGCAGCGGCAACAGCGCGGCGTGCGCGTACAGACGGATGCGGCCGCGCCGCTCGGGGTCGAAGTAGGCGCGGTAGAACAGCCGCTCCAGCCCGCCCACGTGGTCCATGTGCACGTGGGTGACGTACACCGCCGCCGGCGGTTCGCCGTAGGTGTCGAGATAGCGGGTGAACGTGTCCGGCCCGCAGTCGATCAGCAGCAGCGGCCTGCCGGCGTGCTCGACCACCGCGCCGGAAGAGCCCAGCTCGACGGCCTGCGCGCCGCCGACGCCGAGCACGTGCAGCGCCCAGTTCATGCGGCCTCCATGGCGGTCTCGTAGCCGCGCATCAGCAGCGTCCACAGCGCGTCCTCGAATCCGCCCGGCCCTTCCCCGCCGGCCGGGCCGGCGCCGTTCAGCACCTTCATCAACGAGCGCCGCAGGCGCGCCAGGTTCGCCCGCTGCCAGCCGCGCGCCGGCGCGCGCAGCTCGCCGCGGTCGAAGTCGATCAGGTACAGGCCGTCCGCCGCGATCAGCACGTTGTGGGCGTTGAGGTCGGCGTGATAGATGCCGGCGGCGTGGAAGCGCGCGATCAGCGCGCCGACGCGCTGCAGCAGACGCGCATCGGCGCGGCCTTCGCGCAAATGCTGCGCAAGCGTCTGCGAAGCCTCGATGCGGCGGGTCAGCAGGTCGGCGGTGTAGTGCACGCCGCGGCGCCGGTAGCGCGCGGCGACCGGCGCCGGCACCGGCAGGCCGCGCCCGCGCAGCGCGGCGAGCAGGCGGAATTCGGCGAAGCTGCGGGTGCTTTCCATGCCGGTCCACAGGTAGCGGTCGCCGAGCACGCGCGCGACCATGCCGCCGCGATGATAGTGCCGCAGCGCGCAGGCGCCGAACGGCGCGCGCACGAACGTCACCCGGCCGCGGCCGCCGCCGTGCCCTTCCAGCAGGCCGCGCGCCTCCCAGGCGGCGGGGTCGAACCAGGCCTCGTCCGCTTGTGCGGCAAGGGCTGCGTCGAACAGAATCGCGCCGCCGGCGCTCGCATGGATGCGTGCATCGATCATCCGTGGATCCGATCCGTGTGCGGCGATACGCCGCATGCCGAAGACCGCCTTCTCCGCCCAAGTCTAGCAAGCCCGCATGAGCCAAGGGTCACGACCGCCCGATTCGCTGTGTCTGCTGCGCACGTCCGCGCTCGGCGACGTGACGCACGTGGTGCCGCTGCTGCGCACATTGCAGCAGGTCTGGCCGCAGACCCGCCTGACCTGGATCATCGGCAAGCTGGAACACCGCCTGGTCGGCGACATCGCCGGGATCGAATTCGTGGTGTTCGACAAGAGCCGCGGCCTCGACGGCTGGCGCGCGGTGCGGCAGGCGCTGGCCGGCCGCCGCTTCGATGCGCTGCTGCACCTGCAGGTGGCGCTGCGCGCCAACCTGTTGAGCCTCGCCGTGCGTGCGCGGCGCCGCATCGGCTACGACCGCGCGCGATCCAAGGATCTGCACGGCCTGTTCGTCAACGAGCGCATCGCCGCGCGCAGCGGCGAACACGTGCTGGACGCGATGGCGAGCTTCCTCGAACCGCTCGGCCTGCGCCAGACCGCCGTGCGCTGGGACATCCCCATTCCCGACGAGGCCGAAGCCTGGGCCGCGGCGCAACTGCCCGACGGCGCGCCGGCGCTGCTGCTCAGCCCCTGTTCCAGCCACGTGTTGCGCAACTGGCGCGCCGAGCGCTACGCCGCCGCCGCCGACCACGCCGCGCAGGCGCTCGGCATGCGCGTGGTGCTGACCGGCGGGCCCAGCGCGGCCGAACGCGCGATGGGCGACGCCATCCGCGCGCGGATGCGCACGGAGCCGCTGGATCTGATCGGCAAGGACACGCTGAAGCGCGCGCTGGCGCTGTACCGCCGCGCCGCCGTGGTGCTGACGCCGGACGCGGGCCCGATGCACATGGCCAACGCCGTCGGCGCCAAGGTGCTCGGCCTGCACGCGGCCAGCAATCCGCAGCGCTCCGGCCCCTACTCCGACCGCCGCTGGTGCGTCGACCGCTACGACGCCGCCGCGCGCCGCTTCCTCGGCAAGCCGGCGGCGGAGATTCCCTGGGGCACCAAGATCGAATACCCCGGCGTGATGGACCTGGTGACGGTCGACGATGCCATCGAGCGGCTGGAGGCGCTGGCGCGCGCTCAGGGCTTCGCGCGGTAGTCCTGGTAGGACTTCTCCTCGACCAGCTTCGAACCGAGCTTGAGGTTGATCGCGCGCTTGACCGCGGCGCGCTCGTCGTTGCGGAAATACACCGCGCGCGCCAGCTCGACGAACTCGCCGTCGAAGGCCTGCGCCTTCTCCTTCAGGCGGATGCGGTCCTCGATGTCCCACAGCGCCTCGTTGACCGCCTTGAGCTGCGCGCGTTCGGCGGCGATGTCGGTGCGCGAGGCGGCATCGGCGCTCCAGGTCGCGTTCAGCAGGTCGAGCTCGGTGCGCACGTTGGCCAGCTTGGCCGCGTCGGCGATGCGCTCGGCCTTGATCTCGAGGATGGTGATCTTGTCGATCAGCTCGCCGTAGGAGACGGGGACGGAAATCAGGCTCATGTCGGGCTCGGGCTGGAAGGCCGCGCCAGTTTAGCAACCGTGCGCACGGGATGCGCTCACGACGGCCGTGCCGGACGGCCGCCGCGGCGACGCCGCCGGCGCGAGGCGGGCACCGGGGCGCCGCTTTCGCTGCCCGTCCGCGCAGCGCCGCCGTTGCGTGCCGCCGGCACGGAACCACGGCCGCGCGGCGCTGCCTTCGACGGCGCCGCGGGCGCCGCACGGCGACCGCGGCGCCGTGCCGCCGCATCGTCCTCGTGCGCCGCGCGCTCGGCGGGCGACGGCGCCGAACCGGGTTCGAAGCCGGCGACCGGCATCGACGGAATCTCCGCGCGCAGCAGCTTCTGGATCGCGCGCAGGTAGTCGCGCTCGTCGGCGCTGACCAGCGAGATCGCCTCGCCGCCGGCGCCGGCGCGGCCGGTGCGGCCGATGCGGTGCACGTAGTCCTCCGGCACGTTCGGCAGTTCGTAGTTGACCACGTGCGGCAGCTGGTCGATGTCGATGCCGCGCGCGGCGATGTCGGTGGCGACCAGCGCGCGCACGCGCCCCGCCTTCAGGTCGGCCAGCGCGCGCGTGCGCGCGCCCTGCGACTTGTTGCCGTGGATCGCCGCCGCGCTGATGCCGGCGCGCTCGAGCTGCGCGGCGAGGCGGTTGGCGCCGTGCTTGGTGCGGGTGAACACCAGCACCTGGCGCCAGTCGCCGCCGGCGATCAGGTGCGCGAGCAGCGCCGCCTTGCGCATCTTGTCGACCGGATGGGCGCGCTGCGCGACGCGTTCGGCCGCGGTGTTGCGCGGCGCCACCTCGATGCTGGCCGGATCGCGCAGCAGGCCTTGCGCCAGCGCGCGGATCTCGTCGCTGAAGGTCGCCGAGAAAAGCAGGTTCTGCCGCCGCGCGGGCAGCGCGTCGAGCAGCTTGCGGATGTCGCGGATGAAGCCCATGTCGAGCATGCGGTCGGCTTCGTCGAGCACGAGGATGCCGATCGCCGACAGATCGACGGTGCGCTGCGCGAGGTGGTCGAGCAGGCGCCCCGGCGTCGCCACCACGACGTCGAGGCCGCGGCGGAAGCGCTCCACCTGCGGCTGCATGCCGACGCCGCCGTAGACCTCGCCGACGCGCAGCGCCAGGTGGCGGCCGTAGACGCGCATCGCCTCCGCCACCTGCGCGGCCAGCTCACGCGTCGGCACCAGCACCAGCGCGCGCGGCCTGCGCGCGGCGGCCGGCGACGCGGCGAGGCGCTGCAGCAGCGGCAGCGCGAAGGCGGCGGTCTTGCCGGTGCCGGTCTGTGCCGCGGCCAGCAGGTCGCGGCCGGCCAGCACCAGCGGAATCGCCTGCGCCTGGATCGGCGTCGGCGCGGCGTAGCCTTCCTCGGCCAGCGTGCGCAGCAACCCGGCGTCCAGGCCGAGATCGGAAAAGTGCATGGAGAACTCCTGAATCCGCCTCGCCGCGACGGGCGCGGCCGCCGGTTCAGGCCGAGACGTGCAAGCTCGCCGCGCGACGCCGCGCGCAGCGGGTCATGCCGACGAAGGGAGGGAGCGCAACCGGAGCGCCTGCGGAAACTGGCGGAGAGGGTGGGACTCGAACCCACGGTACGTACGAGCCGTACACCGGATTTCGATCCCGACAAACCTCGCGACAGATCAGTGAAATGGTCGCAAAAATGATCCGCAATCGCAAGGGTTATCCACCACTGCAACTCGCGCCGTTACTGGGATGGTTTGGAATTGCGGAGCGCGGCCAGGGCTTCCTCGGTCGCGCGCAGCGGATCCATGTCCGGCTCGCCGCGATCGCGCTCGATCGCCTCGGCGAGCTGCGCCACGGTGTCGTTGCGGCTCGCCCGGCGCAGCGACGGCGCCAGTTCGTTGCCCAGCAGACCGCGCAGGCCGTAGTGGCCGGCCACCTCGTGCATCACCACCCAGGCGGCGCGGCGCGCATCCGGAATCGCGCCGGCGAACAGGTACACCGTGTTTCGGCCGGGCACGAACATGCCGTCCGGCATGCCGGCCTCGGCCGGGTCCGAGCGCACGCGCTCGCGCAGGCCGGGCGGCAGCTCGTCCGGCGACGCCAGCACCTCGATCTTCGGTGCGTTGCGCAGGCCGGACGCCACGTCGTTGGCGACGTTGCGGACGCGGTTCAGGTGCTCGGGCGCAACGGCGTGCGGTTGCACATCGATCTGCAGCCTTGCACGCGGTAACGTAGCCGTGGCAGGCCTCGGCGAACCATGGGCGCCCAACGATGTCTCGGCATCGCGGCCCCCATCTACGGCGCCGGGGCCTGCCGCTCTTTCGTTGCCTCCGCGCTCGCCACGAGGTACGCTCTGAAGCGTCGCTCCCTGCACATCCCCGGGCAATTGGAGCCCGGACCGTGCCTCGGGAGCTTCCGCGCCCGCTCCCTCGTCGAGACGAGAACGTATAGGCTCGGCGTGCGTAGGCGAGGATGGCGTCGCACCCCGCCTCTCGCCACCGGGCAATTCTCTGAATCCGGTCAGAAGCCACGAATTACTTCCGGCGTGGCGCACCAGCACCGCTTCATGGGCACCATCGCGCAGCACTACGCGCACACTCTTGCCTACTTCTGAACGGCGAATCTCCGAACCGCTTGCGATGGTGTCCACCATTTCGCGCACGAGCATTCGTCTCGCATCTTCGCCCTCTGCCGATCTGCGCTCGATGATGTGTTGTAGACCCTTCGCGCTGTCACCCCACACGAAATCCACCCAGCCCATACCGGTGCGGAACATCGCCCGGTGCTGATCCGCCTTCTCGATTAACGCCCGCGTCATCGCCTCGCGGCCGCGCCTGATATTGGCCTCGACCGACTTGATCGGACTCTGACTGAACCGAATGTCCGGATTCTCCGGATCGAACGTCCCGCGGTTCTCGCTCGCGCTCTTGATCTGCTGCGAGCGGAAGGCCAGCTGCGGGCGCAGCGACGTGTACGTGGACGACGCCGCCTACGCGGCGCCGTGGGCGCATGCCGACGTCGCACTGCGCGATGCCATGGATCTGGCCTACCTCACCGGGCAGCGGCCCGCGGACACGCTCCGAATGGACGCCACGCACGTCCGCGACGGTGCGCTCGAGGTGCGCCAGGAAAAGACGGGGGGCGAAGCTGCGCATCGCCGTGACCGGCGAGCTGGCGGCGGTGATCGAGCGGATCATGGCGCGCAAGCGCGCGATGCCCATATGCAGCACGCGCCTGGCCGTGACCGAGCGCGGCCAGGCGATCGGTCTGGGCGCGTTGCAGAAGCGATTCCCGGCGACGCCGGACGCCGCCGGACTCGCCGGCATCCGGTTCCGCGACCTGCGCGCGAAGGCGGCGACGGACAAGGCCGACGCGAGCGGCGACATTCGCCAGGCGCAGCGCCAGCTCGGGCATGCGTCCGTCGTCATGACCGAGCACAATTGCGCGCGGCGCGAAAGTCGAGCCGACGAAGCAGGAATTGCGGAGCGCAACCAGAATCGCGGAGCGGCGCCGGACTTTTCACGAAGCCGCAGAAACAAGCAATCTGGCGGAGAGGGTGGGATTCGAACCCACGGTACGGACGAGCCGTACACCGGATTTCGAGTCCGGCGCATTCGACCACTCTGCCACCTCTCCGCGGCCCCGACCGGCGCGGAACGCCGGGCGAGGGCCGCGAATGATACGGTGCGCGTCCGGCCGTGACAACCGCGGGGCCTTGCGGCATGCTCCGCGCAACCGCCACGACGCCCGGCCATGATCGAATTCGGACACGGCACCCACGTCGGCCTGCGCCGCGAGCACAACGAGGACACCTACTACGCCGACGACACGCTCGGGCTGTGGCTGGTGGCCGACGGCATGGGCGGTCACGACCACGGCGAAGTGGCCAGCGCGCTTGCGCGCGACCACGTGCTGCGCGAAGCGGCGGCGGGACGCGCGCTGGCGGACGCGATCCGCAGCGCCGACGAGGCGGTCATCCGCCACTCCAAGCGCCGCGCCGAGGCGCTGCCGATGGGCACCACCATCGCCGCGCTGCGCATCCGCGACGGCGCCTATGAAGTCACCTGGGTCGGCGACAGCCGCGTCTACCTGTGGCAGGACGCGCTGCGCCAGCTCTCGCAGGACCACTCCTTCGTGCAGCAGCTGCTCGACCAGGGGGCGATCACCAGCGAGGAGGCGCGCGCGCATCCGCAGCGCAATCTGGTGACGCAGGCGCTCGGTGTCACCGATCCGCAGCAGTTGCGCGTGGAAACCGTGCGCGGCGCGGTCGAGCCCGGCATGCAGTTCCTGCTGTGCAGCGACGGGCTGACCGAGGAAGTCGACGACGCGGCGATCGCGCGCATCCTCGCGCGCACCGACCTGACCGCGCAGGAATGCGTCGAGCACCTGATCCTGGCCGCGCTGGACGGCGGCGGCAGCGACAACATCACCGCCGTGCTGGTGCGCGTGCGCTGAGGCACGCGCCGCGGCGGCTCAGCCGCCGGCCAGCCGCCGCCACACGCTGCCGCCCTTGGCGGCCTTGTCCAGCGCATCCAGCCGCGCCTCGTGCGCTGCGCACTCCGCGGCGTCGGCGCGCAGCACGCGCGGCCGTTTCAGCGGCGCCGCCGCCGCGAGCACGGTCGCCGCGGCAGCCGGCGTTTCGTCCAACGCCAGCGCCAGCGCCGCCTGGCCGGCGGTCATCGCCAGGTAGACCTCCGCCAGCAACTGCGCGTCCAGCAGCGCGCCATGGAACTCGCGGTGCGAGTTGTCCACGCCGAGGCGCTTGCACAACGCGTCCAGCGAGTTCTTCTGGCCGGGATAGCGCGCGCGCGCCAGCGCCAGCGTGTCGACCACCTCGGCGTGGTCGGCGACGCGTCCGTAGCGGGCGCCGGCCAGCGCCAGCTCGGCGTCGAGGAAGGCGACGTCGAAGGCGGCGTTGTGGATCAGCAGCTCGGCACCCTCGACGAACGCCAGCCACTCCTCGACCAGTTCGGCGAACGTCGGCTTGTCGGCGAGGAATTCGGCGGTGATGCCGTGCACCGCCACCGCGCCGGCGTCGATCGCGCGGCCGGGGTTGCAGTAGTGGTGGAAGGTGCGGCCGCTGGGCCGGCGCCCGATCAGCTCGATGCAGCCGATCTCGATGATGCGGTGGCCCTGGCTGACCTCGAGGCCGGTGGTTTCGGTATCCAGCACGATCTGCCGCATGTGTGCTCCTGTCCTGCGCGCGCGGACGTCCCGCTAGACCGTTTCCGCGCGCATGCGTTCGGCCGCCTCGCGCGCGGCCTGATCGACGCGTTCGTTCTCGGCGTGGCCGGCGTGGCCGCGCACCCATTCCCAGGTCACCCGGTGCCGCGCGGCCGCTTCGGCGAGGCGCTGCCACAGATCCTGGTTCTTGACCGGCTTGCGGTCGGCGGTGCGCCAGCCGTTCGCGCGCCAGCGCGGCAGCCATTCCTCGATGCCCTGCTTGACGTACTGCGAATCGGTGGCGAGGCGCACCCGGCAGGGGCGCTTCAGCGCCTCCAGCGCGGCGATCGCCGCCGCCAGCTCCATGCGGTTGTTGGTGGTCGCGGCTTCCGCGCCCCGCAGCAGCCGCTCGTGGCCGTTCCAGCGCAGCAGCGCGGCCCAGCCGCCCGGGCCGGGATTGCCCAGGCAGGCGCCGTCGGTGAAAGCGTGGACGACGCGCGGTTCGTCGCTCATGCGCAGGCCCGGTGCGCGCCGGGCGCGAGCGTGCCGTGGCGCGCGGCGACCGCCGCCGGCCGCGGCCGCAGGCGCAGCGGGATCATCGCCGGGCGGCGCTTGCGCGCGACCAGCATGTAGCCGCCGCCGGCCGCGGCGTGCAGCCAGCGCGGCTGCGTGCGCGCGGACTGCGCGCGCGGCCACGCCGCGCCGTAGCGGCGCACCGCGTAGACGTCGACGCCGCGCGCGGCCAGCGCGCTGCGCCAGCGCCCGGGTCCGGCCAGGGTCAGCGCGGCGCCGCCCCGGTGCGCGCGCAGCGCCAGCCACGGCTGCCACAGGCTGAGCGGATGCAGCGCCGCGATCAGCGCGATGCCCTGCGGCGCCAGCACGCGCGCGAGCTCGTCGGCCAGCGCTTCCGGTCCGCCGATCGCCTCGGCGGCGAGGCGCAGCACCACCGCGCGGAAGCTGTCGTCGGCGAACGGCAGCGCATCGGCGTTGCCGAGCAGATCGCCGCTCAGCGCGCCGGCATGCACCTCGAGCCGCGTCCACACCGCCAGCAGCGGCGTCGGCGGCAGCGCCGGCGCGCCGCCGGCGTCGAGCAGCAGCGCATGCGTTCCGGCCAGCCCCGCCAGCTCCGGCGCGAGCGCCGCCGTCGCGTCCGCGCACAGGGCGCGCAACTGCGGGGTCTCGTACAGGGCGGCGACGGTTTCGGACATGCGGGCGGCGGTGATCGTCGTCACGATTGTGCGCGAAAGCGGCCGTGAGGTTAACAGACCGCTAACCTGAGCGGCGTCAACGCGTTGTTATAGTCCCGTGACGACACGCCCCGGATCGCCCCGTGCTGCGACTGTCCGCCCTGCCCGCGCTGAGCGACAACTACATCTGGCTGCTCGCCGACGCGGCCGGGCATGCGCTGGTCGTCGATCCCGGCGAGGCCGCGCCGGTGGAGGCGGCGCTGGCGCGCAAGGGGTTGCGGCTGACGGCGGTCCTGCTCACCCACCACCACGACGACCACATCGGCGGCGCGGCCGCGCTGGCGGCGCGCCACGCAGCGACGGTGATCGCGCCGCACGACGCGCGCATCCCGCACGCCGACCGCCGCGTCGGCGACGGCGACCGGCTGACGCTGACCGCGCCCGTCGCGGCCTTCGAGGTGATCGCCGTGCCCGGCCACACGCGCAGCCATGTCGCCTACGCCGGCGAAGGCCTGCTGTTCTGCGGCGACACGCTGTTCAGCCTCGGCTGCGGCCGCCTGTTCGAGGGCACGCCGGCGGAGATGCTGGCTTCGCTGGAGCGCCTCGCGGCGCTGCCCGACGCGACGCGCGTCTGCTGCGGCCACGAGTACACGCTCGCCAACGCCGCCTTCGCCCTGCAGGTGGAACCGGACAACACCGCGCTGCAGGCGCGGGCGGCCGAAGCGCGCGGCCTGCGCGCGCAGGCGCGGCCCACCCTGCCGAGCACGCTCGGCGCGGAACGCGCCGCCAATCCGTTCCTGCGCGTGGATGCGCCGGCGGTGGCGGCGTGGACGGCGGCCGCGGCGCACGCGCATACGCGTGTCGAGCGCTTCGCGGCGCTGCGCACGGCCAAGGACGCGTTCCGCGCATGATGCGCCGCCTGCTCGCCGCGGCGGCACCGGCGGCGCTGCTCGCGGCGTGCGCGCAGGCGCCGGTGCGCGCGCCGGCGCCGCAGCCGCCTGCGACACCGGCGTCGCCGCCGCAAGAGGTCGCGCGCGCGCCGCAGGCTCCCGCTCCACCCGCGCCAGCCGCCTCCGACGCCTGGGAACGCCTGCGCCGCAGCTTCGTCATGGACGGCTGCGACGCCGACCCGGATATCGCCGCGTGGGCGCGCCGCTACGCCGCCGCCCCGGACCGCTTCGAGGCGCAGCTCGGCGCCGCGCTGCCGCTGTTGCGCTACGTGCAGGCGCAGGCGGAAGCGGCGGACGTGCCCGGCGAATTCGTGCTGCTGCCGTGGGTGGAAAGCGAGTACCGCGCCGTACCCGGCGCCCGCGGCGGCCCGGCCGGCATCTGGCAGATCATGCCGCAGACCGCTCGCACGCTCGGCCTCGACCTCGGCCGCGACTACGACGGCCGTCTCGACGTGCACGCGTCCACGCAGGCCGCACTGCGCCTGCTGCGCCGCTACGACGACGAGTTCCACGACTGGCGCCTGGCCGACATGGCGTTCAACGTCGGCGAATACCGCGTCAAACGACTGCTCGACCGGCACGGCGCGCCGGGCGCGTCACCGGCGATCCCCGCTCTGCCCGTCGGCCGCATCACGCGCGAGCATCTGACCCGCCTGCTGGCGATGGCCTGCATCGTGCGCGAGCCCGCGCGCTTCGGCGTGGAACTGCCGCGCCTCGACGACGGCGGGCGGATCGTCCCGGTGCCGCTGGATGCGCCGATCGACCTGCGCGTGGCGGCGCGGCTCGCCGGCATGCCGCTCGAGGCGTTGCGCGCGCTCAACGCCGGCTATCGCCGCACGCGCATGCCCGCGCGCGGCGCGCCGCATCACCTGCTGCTGCCGCACGACCATGCCGAGCGGTTCCGCGGCGCCTACGCGCTGATGGATGCAGCGCGCTGGTCGGACTGGCGCGAGGCGCGGCTGCGCGCGCCGGCCACGCTGCAGACGCTGGCCGCGCGCGGCGACGTGCCGGCGGCCGCGCTGGCGGCGGCGAATGCCGTCGACGCCGATGCGCCGCTGTCCACCGGACGCACGCTGCTGCTGCCGCACGCGCTGCTGGCGCAGGCCGGCGCGCAGCTCGCCGCGGCCGACGCGCCGACGCCCACGCACACCGCGCAGCCGGGCGAGAGCCTGTGGAGCATCGCCCGCCGCTATCGCGTCAGCGTCGACGACCTGCGCGCCTGGAACGGGCTGGCGGGCGACACGCTGCGCCCGGGCCGGGTGCTGCGCCTGAGCGCGCCGGACTGAGCCACCATACCCGCGCGCACGTCGGCACGGGCCGCTACACTTCGCCGGCTGCGGTCCCTGCCGCAGCCACACCGCATTCGGGAGGACGCATGGGATTTCTGCACGGCAAGCGCGCCCTGATCGTGGGCATCGCCAGTCAGCGCTCGATCGCCTGGGGCATCGCCAACGCGATGCACCGCGAAGGCGCGCAGCTCGCCTTCACCTACCAGAACGACAAGCTGAAGAGCCGCGTCGAGGAAGCGGCCGCGGAGTTCGGCTCCAACATCGTGCTCCCCTGCGACGTCGCCGAGGATGCGCAGATCGACGCCATGTACGAGGCGCTGGGCCGGCACTGGGACGGCTTCGACATCCTGGTGCACTCGGTGGCGTTCGCGCCGCGCGAGGCGATCCAGGGCGACTTCCTGGACGGCCTGACCCGCGAGGCGTTCACCATCGCCCACGACATCTCCAGCTACAGCCTGGCGGCGCTGGCCAAGGGAGCGCGGCCGATGATGCAGGGCCGCGCCGGCGCCATCGTCACGCTGACCTACCTGGGCGGGCCGCGCGTGGTCGCCAACTACAACGTGATGGGCCTGGCCAAGGCCAGCCTCGAGGCCAACGTGCGCTATCTCGCCGCCAGCCTGGGCCCGCACGGCACGCGCGTCAACGCGATCTCGGCGGGTCCGATCAAGACCCTCGCCGCGGCCGGCATCTCCGGCTTCCGCAAGATGCTGGAGTACGCGGAGAACACCGCGCCGCTGCGCCGCAGCGTCACCATCGAAGAAGTCGGCAACGTGGCCGCCTTCCTCTGTTCCGACCTCGCCTCCGGCATCACCGGCGAAGTCACCTACGTGGACGCCGGCTACAACATCCTCGGCATGGCGCTGTAACGCCCGCCGCCGGCGCGAACGAAAAGGGGCCGCGATCGCGGCCCCTTTTCGTTGCACGGGATTTCCGCACCGTCACTGCATGCGGTCTTCCGCGACATCGATCTTGGCGCCGCTGCGCAGCGCGGCAATGAATTCGCGCGCCGCCTCCGTGCCGTAGAGCCGGGCCAGTTGCTGGCGCAGCATCGCCCGCTCCGCCGGCGCGACCTTGGCCGGATCGCCGGCGTGCACCGCATCCAGCGCGACCAGCGCGAAGGCGCCGTGCGCCAGCGGCACCAGCGCGGTGCCGGGCTTGCCGCCGGCCGGATACGGCATGCGGAACACGGCTTCGACCAGCGCCGCATCCGGCTGCTGCGCGTCGCGGCCGACGCCGGCCGCAGTCTGCACCTGCACGCCCGCCTCGGCGGCGACGGCGGCCAGGTCGCCGTCCTGCCGCAGCTTCGCGTACAGCGCGTCGGCGCGCTGCTTCGCCGCGGCTTCGGCGCGTTCGGTCAGCACGCGCTGACGGATGACGTCGCGCACCTCGGCCAGCGGCTTCGGTGTCGCCGGCGTGTGCTTGGCGACGTGCACCACCACGATGTGGTTCGGCCCCAGTTCGACCGGATCGGAGGTGTTGCCCTCGACCAGCACGCCGTTGGAGAACGCCGCCTCCACCACCTTCGGATTGGCCGCGATGCCTGCGCCGCCGCTGCGGGTGAACGGCGGCGTGGTCTGGATGGTCAGGCCGAGCGCCTTGGCCGCGGGTTCCAGCGAGCTCGGGTCCTGGTAGATCAGGTCGGTCAGCTTGCCGGCCACCTCGCTGAACTTGCGCTCGCGCTCGGAGTCCAGCATCTGCTTGGCCAGATCGTCCTTCACCTCCTCGAACGGCTTGGCCTGGCCCGAGCGCACGTCGCGCAGCCAGATCACGTGGTAGCCCTCGCTGGACAGCACGGGGGCGGAAATCTGCCCCTTCTGCAGCGCGAACAGCGCCGACTCGAACGCGGGGTCGGTTTCGCCCTTGCTGATCCAGCCGAGGTCGCCGCCCTGGCGCTTGGAGCCGAGGTCGTCGGAATACTGCTCGGCGAGCTTGGCGAAGTCGGCGCCGGGCGCCTTCGCCTCGGCGTCCAGTTTCTGCGCCTTTTCCAGCGCCGCCTTCTGCTGCGCCGGCGTCGCGTTCGCCGGCACCTTCACCAGGATGTGCGAAACCAGCCGCTGCTCGGGCAGCACGAAGCGCTGCTTCTCTTCCTCGTAGCGCTTCCGCAGCGATTCGTCGTCGACCGTCGCGTCGACCTTGAGGTCGGCGGCGTTCAACTCGAGGTACTGCAGCGCCACCGTCTCCGGATTCATGAAGTCGGACGGATGCGCCTTGTAGTAGGCGGCGATCTCGTCGTCGCTCACCGCGCCGTCGCCCACCGCGGGCGCGGGCAACAAGGCGTAGCGGATGTCGCGGGTCTGACCGCGCAGGCGCAGGTAGGCGTCGACGTCGGCGTCGGTGGCGAGGGCGCTGGCGCCGATCGCCTGCGGCAGGACTTCGGCCTGCAGATCCGAGCGCACGCGTTCCTGGAACGTCAGCGGCGACATGCCCTGCGAGGCGAGCACGGCGCGATAGGTGCCGTCATCGAACTTGCCGTCGATCTGGAACGCGGGAATCGCCGCGATGGCGTCGCGCACCTGCGCGTCGGACACCGCCGCCCCCAGCTTGTCGCCGGCCTGCAACACCAGCTGGCGGTCGATCAGCGCATCCAGCACCTGGCGCTTCACTTCGGGCTTCTCGAAGTAGCTGCCGTCCAGCTTGCCGCCGCTCTGCTGCAGCGCGCGCTGGCGGAAGTTGTCCATCGCCGTGCGGAAGTCCTGCTGGCTGACCTCGTGGCCGTTCACCTTGGCCACGAAGGTGTCGGTGCGGGCGACGAAATACGATTCGATGCCGAAGAAGGAGAACACGAAGACCAGCAGGCCGAAGACGACCTTCGACACCCAGCCCGAAAACATCTCACGCAGTTTGGTCAGCATCGCTGTGCCCGCTTGCTGCTGGCCGCCGACGGCGGCATTCCGTAAAAGACAAGGGCGCCGCACGGGCGCCCTTGTCGGTAAGTGGCGGAGTGGACGGGACTCGAACCCGCGACCCCCGGCGTGACAGGCCGGTATTCTAACCGTCTGAACTACCACTCCGCGGCGTGGTGGGTGCTGAGGGGATCGAACCCCCGACCCTCGCCTTGTAAGGGCGACGCTCTACCGCTGAGCTAAGCACCCGGCAAAGCGCTTCAGTTTATTGCGTCCTTGAGCGCCTTGCCAGCCTTGAAGGCCGGAACCTTCGAGGCCTTGATCTTGATCGTCTGGCCGGTGCGCGGGTTGCGGCCGCTGCGCGCGGCGCGCTTGCGCACGGTGAAGGTGCCGAAGCCCACCAGCGACACGTCGTCGCCCTTCTTCAGGCACTTCTTGATCGTCTCGAGCATCGCCTCGACGGCGCGCCCGGCGTCGGCCTTGGTCATGCCGGTGCTGTCGGCGACAGCAGCCACGAAATCGGCTTTGTTCATTCTGTGACTCCCTCTCAGGAATGGTGCGGCCCGCAGTGCGTGCGTTCGGGAGAAGCGGCACCCGGTTGCTGCAGTCGGGCCCCCCTCGATATACCGCTTCGGATCCCCGCAATCGTTCGAAGTCGATGCTTCGGCCTGATCACGGCGCAGCCTTTATACCAGCGCCCCCAATACCGCGCAACACAAGGCGTGGCGCGCTTTCCAGCGATTCGCGAGTGCGCGCGTTGTACGTTTGCGCGCGCAAAAACGCGCGCAAAAATTCGAAACCGGCGGCAAGCGATTGCGGGACTGACGATCGCCCGCCGCGGTCCGGCGCAGCGGGCGTCCGCGAACGATCAGTGCGGACGCGACGGCGTGCCTTCGCCGACGGCCTCTTCGCGCGCGGTCTCGATCGGCTGGCCTTCGCCTTCCGCGCGTTGCGGCGCGGGCGCGAGCGGCCGTTCCAGCGCCAGATCGAGCACCTCGTCGATCCACTTCACCGGATGGATCTGCAGCGACTCGGTGACGTTCTTCGGGATCTCGGCGAGATCCTTGCGGTTCTCTTCCGGGATGATCACGGTGGTGATGCCGCCGCGGTGCGCCGCCAGCAGCTTCTCCTTCAGGCCGCCGATCGGCAGCACGCGGCCGCGCAGCGTGATCTCGCCGGTCATCGCCACCTCGGAGCGCACCGGCACCTTGGTCAGCGCGGACACCAGCGCGGTGCACATCGCGATGCCGGCGCTGGGGCCGTCCTTGGGCGTGGCGCCCTCGGGCACGTGCACGTGCAGGTCGTGCTTCTGGTGGAACTCCGGGTCGATGCCGAGCCGGTCGGCGCGCGCGCGCACCACCGACAGCGCGGCCTGGATGGATTCCTGCATGACGTCGCCGAGCTGGCCGGTATGGATCAGCTTGCCCTTGCCCGGCACCACCGTCGCCTCGATGCTGAGCAGATCGCCGCCGACCTGCGTCCAGGCGAGGCCGGTCACCAGACCGATCTCGTTCTGCTGCTCGGCGCGACCGAAGGTGAACTTGCGCACGCCGAGGTAGTGGTCGAGGTTGCGCGCGCTGACCTGCACGCGCCTGGCCTTGGCCGGCGGCTGCGCCTTGGCGCCCGCCTCGGCAGCCGCCTTGCCCCTGGCCGCCTTGCCGGTCGCGGCCAGCGACAGGTCCTTGACGACCTTGCGGCAGATCTTGGCGATCTCGCGCTCGAGATTGCGCACGCCCGACTCGCGCGTGTAGTAGCGGATGATGTCGCGAATGGCGCTCTCGGAGACCACCAGTTCGTCCGGCTTCAGGCCGTTCGACTTGAGCTGCTTGGTCAGCAGGTAGCGCTGCGCGATGGCGACCTTCTCGTCCTCGGTGTACCCCGGGATGCGGATCACCTCCATGCGATCGAGCAGCGGCGCCGGGATGTTCAGCGAGTTGGCCGTGGCGATCCACATCACCTCGGACAGGTCGAAGTCGACCTCGAGGTAATGGTCGTTGAAGGCATGGTTCTGCTCGGGGTCGAGCACTTCCAGCAGCGCCGCCGAGGGGTCGCCGCGGAAATCCATCGCCATCTTGTCGATCTCGTCGAGCACGAACAGCGGATTCCGCGTGCCGACCTTCGACATGTTCTGGATGATGCGGCCCGGCATCGAGCCGATGTAGGTGCGCCGGTGGCCGCGGATCTCCGCCTCGTCGCGCACGCCGCCCAGCGACATGCGCACGAACTTGCGGTTGGTCGCCTTGGCGATCGACTGGCCGAGCGAGGTCTTGCCGACGCCGGGCGGGCCGACCAGGCACAGGATCGGCCCCTTCATCTTGTCGACGCGCTGCTGCACGGCGAGGTACTCGAGGATGCGCTCCTTGACCTTCTCCAGGCCGAAGTGGTCGGCATCCAGCACCTCCTGCGCCAGGCGCAGGTCCTTGCGCACCTTGGTGCGCTTCTTCCACGGCACGCCGACCAGCCAGTCGAGGTAGTTGCGCACCACCGTCGCCTCGGCCGACATCGGCGACATCTGCTTCAGCTTGTTCAGTTCCTGCCGGGCCTTCGCCAGCGTCTCCTTGGGCATGCCCGAGGATTCGATCTTGCGCGACAGCTCCTCGACTTCGCTCGGCCCTTCCTCGAGCTCGCCCAGCTCCTTCTGGATGGCCTTCATCTGCTCGTTGAGGTAGTACTCGCGCTGGCTCTTCTCCATCTGCGTCTTGATGCGGCCGCGAATGCGCTTCTCGATCTGCTGCAGATCGATCTCGCCGTCGACCAGGCCGATCAGCATCTCCAGGCGCTCGGCGACGTCGACCGTCTCCAGCACGCGCTGCTTGTCCGCCAGGCGCACGGTCAGGTGCGCCGCGATGGTGTCGGCCAGGCGCGACGGGTCGTCGATGCCGGACAGCGTGGAGAGGATTTCCGGCGGCAGCTTGCGGCTGGTCTTGACCAGCTGCTCGAACAGCGACACCAGCGTGCGCGAGACGACCTCCAGTTCGCGCTGCTCGCGCGTGTAGGTCGACTCGATCACCTCGGCGCGGGCGGTGAGCATGCCGTCGCGCTCGGCGTAGCCGGTGATGCGCACGCGGCTCTGGCCCTCGACCAGCACCTTGATCGTGCCGTCAGGCAGCTTGAGCAGCTGCAGCACGCCGGCCAGGGTGCCGATCTCGTGCAGGTCGTCGATCTTGGGATCGTCGATGTCGGGGCTCTTCTGCGCCACCAGCAGGATCTGCCGCTCGCCCTCCATCGCGGTCTCCAGCGCCTTCATCGACTTCTCGCGGCCGACGAACAGCGGGATGACCATGTGCGGATAGACGACGACGTCGCGCAGCGGCAGCACCGGCATGTCGGCGATCTGCGGCCCGGCCGCGGCGGGAATCGGCGTATGTTCTTGCATCGTGGCTCCGGAAACCCGAGAAAAAAGCTTGCGGCACGAGCCTGCGCCCGTGCCGTCGGATCGTCAAGTGGAGGCGGCCGCAGCCGCGATCAAGGGCGCGGTCAGGCCGCGCCGCTCGCGCCTTCGCCGGCGGCGCGCTGCTGCTGCAGGTTGCCGCGGTAAATCAGGTAGGGCTCGGCCTGGCCGTTGATGACGGCATCGTCGACCACGACCTTGCTGACGTGCTCCAGCGACGGCAGCTCGTACATGGTGTCGAGCAGCACCTGCTCGAGGATGGTGCGCAGGCCGCGCGCGCCGGTCTTGCGCTTCAACGCCTTGCGGGCGATCGCGGTCAGCGCCTCGGGGCGGAATTCCAGCTCCACGCCCTCCATGTCGAACAGCTTCTTGAATTGCTTGGTGATCGCGTTCTTCGGCTCGGTGAGGATCTTGACCAGCGCTTCCTCGTCGAGCTCGTCCAGCGTCGCCACCACCGGCAGGCGGCCGACAAACTCCGGGATCAGGCCGAACTTGACCAGATCCTCCGGCTCGACCTCGGACAGCAGCTTGCCGACGTTCTGCTTGCGCTCCTTGCTGCGGATCTCGGCGCTGAAGCCGATGCCCGTGGTCTCCGAGCGCTGCTGGATGATCTTCTCGAGGCCGGCGAACGCGCCGCCACACAGGAACAGGATGTTGCGCGTGTCGACCTGCAGGAACTCCTGCTGCGGATGCTTGCGCCCGCCCTGCGGCGGCACCGAGGCGATCGTGCCCTCGATCAGCTTCAGCAACGCCTGCTGCACGCCCTCGCCGGAGACGTCGCGGGTGATCGACGGGTTTTCGCTCTTGCGCGAGATCTTGTCGATCTCGTCGATGTAGACGATGCCGGTCTGCGCCTTCTCGACGTCGTAGTCGCACTTCTGCAGCAGCTTCTGGATGATGTTCTCGACGTCCTCGCCGACGTAGCCCGCCTCGGTGAGCGTGGTGGCGTCGGCGATGGTGAACGGCACGTTCAGCAGGCGCGCCAGCGTCTCGGCCAGCAGCGTCTTGCCGGAGCCGGTCGGGCCGATCAGCAGGATGTTCGACTTGGCGAGCTCGACGTCCTCGCTCTTCTGCCGCGATTCGAGCCGCTTGTAGTGGTTGTAGACCGCCACCGCCAGCGCCTTCTTGGCGCGGGTCTGGCCGACCACGTACTGGTCGAGCGTCTCCATGATCTCGCGCGGCTTGGGCAGGTGGCTGCGGCCGGACGCGGCCTTCTCCTCCAGCTCCTCGCGGATGATGTCGTTGCAGAGCTCGACGCACTCGTCGCAGATGAACACGGACGGGCCCGCGATCAGCTTGCGCACCTCGTGCTGGCTCTTGCCGCAGAAGGAGCAGTAGAGGATCTTGCCGCTGTCGTTGGATCGGCCTTGCCGGTCGTCGCTCATGCTCGGCCCCGAAAATCTAGGTGCGGTGCGAGGATAGCATAGCCTCCCGGGCCTGCCTGACAAGCCCGGAAAGCCGCCAAGTGTGAAAAAGCGCGTGCGATCAGGAGGATCGAACCGACTCGACGGGGCGTTTCTCCAGCACCGCGTCGATCAGACCGTACGCCTGCGCATCCGGCGCGCTCATGAAGAAGTCGCGCTCGACGTCGCGGGCGATCTTCTCGACGGGCTGGCCGGTGTGCTTGGCCATGGCCTCGTTGAGGCGCTCGCGGATGTACAGGATCTCCTTCGCCTGGATGGCGATGTCCGAGGCCTGGCCCTGCGCGCCGCCGGAGGGCTGGTGGATCATCATGCGCGAGTTCGGCAGGGCGAAACGCTTGCCCTTGGCGCCGGCGGCGAGCAGGAACGCGCCCATGCTGGCCGCCTGGCCGATGCACATCGTGCTGACGTCCGGCTTGAGGAACTGCATGGTGTCGTAGATCGCCAGGCCGGCGGTCACCGATCCGCCCGGGCTGTTGATGTACAGGCTGATGTCCTTGTCCGGATTCTCGGACTCGAGGAACAGCAGCTGCGCCACCACCACGTTGGCCATGTAGTCGTCGATCGGGCCGACCAGGAACACCACCCGCTCCTTCAGCAGACGCGAGTAGATGTCGTAGGCGCGCTCGCCGCGCGAGGTCTGCTCGACGACGACGGGCACCAGGTTGAGGTTCTGGATCGGCTCGATGGACCGGCTCATGCGGATCTCCAGGGGCGCGGCCGCCTCAGGCGGCCTGGTTCGGACGCATCACCTCGTCGAAGCTCAGGCGCTTCTCGGTGGTCCTGGCGTGCTCCGCCACCCACTCCGCCACCTGGTCCTCGAGGACGCGGTTCTGCAGTCCGTTCATCAATTGGGGATCCGCATTGTAGAGTTCAATGACCTTGTGCGGCTCCTCGTAGGTCGAGGCGATCGCGTTCAGCAGCTCGGTGACACGCCGGCCGTCCACGCGCAGCTGGTTCTGACGGGCGATCTCGCCGATCAGCAGCGAGGCGATCACGCGGCGGCGCGCCAGCGGCTCGGCGGCGGCCAGCGCCTCCGGCGGCAACGGCGCGCCCTGCGGCAGGGTGGCGCGGACGATCGCCTCGGCTTCTGCCTGCACCATCACGCGCGGCACCTCGAGGTCCGGGCGGGTGGCCGCCAGCTTGCCGGCCACTTCGTTCTTCAGGCGCCCCAGCAGGGCGTTGCCGAGCTCGCGCTCCAGGTTGGCACGCACTTCCTTGCGGAAGGACTCCACCGTGCCGTCCTTGATGCCGAACAGGCGGATGAAGTCGGCATTCAGTTCGGGCACCTTCGGCGCCTGCACCTTGGTGATCTTCAGCGTGACGCGGGCCAGTTTGCCCGCCAGGTCCGCGTTGCGGAACTCGGCCGGGAAGGCGACGTCGACCTCGAGCTCGGCGCCCACCGCCTGGCCGGTCAGGGCGGCATCGAACTCCTTGAACAGCGTGCCGCCGCCGAGCACGGAGCCGGCGCGCTCCAGGCCCTGCTCCGGCCAGCGCCGGTCGGCGGTCTGCGCCGCGTACTCGAACAGCACCAGGTCGCCCGCCTGCGAGGGGCGCTCGACCGCCTCGAAGCTGCGGCGCTGCTGGCGCAGCGTCTCGATCATCGCGTCGACGTCGGCCTCGGTGACCTCGGCCACCACGCGCTCGATCTCCAGCGCGGAGACGTCGACGCCGCCCAAGTCGGGCAGCACCTCGAAGGTCGCCGTGTAGGCGATCTCGCCGCCTTCGGGCGTGCCGGTCGTGTCGATCGACGGCGGCGCCACCGGACGCAGGTTCTCCTTCGCCACGGCCTCGCGGAACGTGCTGCCGATCAGGTCCGACAGCGCCTCGCCGCGGATCTGCGCGCCGAAGCGCTGCTCGATCACCTTGGCAGGCACCTTGCCCGGGCGGAAGCCCTTCAGGCGTGCGCTGCGCCCCATCTGCACGATGCGCTCGCGCACCTGCGATTCCAGCTGCTCGGCGGGGAACCTGACCGTGAGCTTGCGCTCCAGCTTGCCGACGTTCTCGACTGAAACTTGCATGCCGACTCCCGAAACTGCGAAAGGCCGCCGCCGGCTCACGCCGCCGCCGCGCGGGTTGGTGCGAAAGGAGAGACTCGAACTCTCACGGGTTGCCCCACTGGAACCTAAATCCAGCGCGTCTACCAGTTCCGCCACTTTCGCTGCGCCCGGACATCACCATGCTGCCGGACACGAACACCTGGGGAACCACGCGAGCCGAGGAGAGGATGGTGGGCCGTCTAGGACTCGAACCTAGAACCTACGGATTAAGAGTCCGCTGCTCTACCAATTGAGCTAACGGCCCACTGAGTTTTCATGCATTCAGTACATGGTACTGAATTTGGGGTGGGCGATGGGACTCGAACCCACGACAACCGGAATCACAATCCGGTACTCTAACCAGCTGAGCTACGCCCACCATAAAGCTCTCGACCACGTTTGGCGCGCCCGACAGGACTCGAACCTGCAACCGTCGGCTTAGAAGGCCGATGCTCTATCCGGTTGAGCTACAGGCGCAGTCTCTGGCAAGTACAGCCGGTGGTCGGGGTAGAGGGATTCGAACCCCCGACGTCCAGCTCCCAAAGCTGGCGCTCTACCAGGCTGAGCTATACCCCGTCGCTTTCCAGACCTCTCGGCAGAGCAGTGTCCCGAAGCTTCGGAATAGTACGAACGGGCCCGGTTGCAGTCAATCGGTCCGGCTGCAGACGCGGGCGCTTCGAGCGCGCGCCTGCAACCTCGAGCCGCGGCCGACGGAGCCAAACAAAACGGGGTGACCAGCACCCCGTTCCGTCGAAAAATGGCGCGCCCGGAGAGATTCGAACTCCCGACCACCAAGTTCGTAGCCTGGTACTCTATCCAACTGAGCTACGGGCGCGCACTAAACTTTTCGCCGACGTCCGCCGCGCTGCAATCGCCCGCGCGCCGTTCGGCGAGACGCGAGATTATTCCGGCATGCCGTGCGGGCGTCAAGCCCCCGTCGTCGTCCCGGCGGAACCGGTCCGCGGCGCCGCGCTCGCGCCGTCACGCGCGGCGATCCGGCGCCAACGCGCCGCCCTCGGACCAACCCCGCGCGGCAATTTCAAATAGACGTCCAGACGGCTATTTCGAACGGCTGCCCGAATGCGAAGGAGCCGCGGCGCGAACGCCGTGGCTCCCTGGCAGCAACTGGCGGAGAGAGAGGGATTCGAACCCTCGATAGAGCTTTTGACCCTATACTCCCTTAGCAGGGGAGCCCCTTCGGCCTCTCGGGCATCTCTCCGGATAACGAACGCGCACGGCGGAACCATCGCAGGCCGCGAAGGATAACGGCTGCTGCGTGGAGCGTAAAGCCTCAGTCCGACTCGGAATCCGACGCCGGCGCGTCCGGATGCTCCTGTTCGCGCTTGATGCGCTGGTAGATCTCTTCGCGGTGCACGGCCACGTCTTTGGGCGCGTTTATGCCGATGCGCACCTGGTTGCCTTTCACGCCGAGCACGGTGACCGTCACCTGATCACCGATCATCAGGGTTTCCCCCACCCGGCGAGTCAAAATCAGCATGTCGATGCTCCTAATCGCTCATGTCGTCAGGCCGTCTGCCCTGCCCGCGCGACTCACCCCAGCCGCACTTGCAGGAACGGTCCGGCGAACCGCTCGCCGCTGACGCGCCGCTTGGGCGCTCCGACGGCGACGCGGCCTCACCCGCGCATCCGTCGACCGTGACGACGACTCCCCAGGCCGACACGGCCGGGGGATACTAGCCGAGGGCCCTTGCGCACGCAATTAACGAGGCAGGATTCGCACCCTCGATGGTTGGACCGCGAGAACCCTCGCGCGTTCGACTCAGCCGAGGCGCGCGTTCGACTCAGCCGAGGCGCGCGGCGACCCACTCCGGCAACGCGCGCAGCGCGGCGTCGAGCGCAGGCGTATCGTTGCCGCCGCCCTGCGCCATGTCCGGGCGGCCGCCGCCCTTGCCGCCGATCTGCCGGGCGACCTGCGCGACGACGTCGCCGGCCTTCACGCGGCCCAGCGCCGCGCCGTGCACGCCGCCGACCAGCGCCGCCTTGCCGTCCGCGGCCGCGGCCAGCAGCACCACGCAATCGCCGAGTTTCTGCTTCAGCGTATCCACGCCTTCGCGCAGCGCCTTGGCATCCAGACCGTCGACGCGCGCGGCGACCACGCGGATGCCGCCGACTTCGCGCGCCTGACCGACCAGATCCTGCACCGCCGAACCAGCCGCCTTGGCCTTCAGCGATTCCAGCTCGCGCTCGAGGCGCTTCTGCCGTTCCAGCAGCTGGCGCAGCTTGTCGACGACGTCGCCGCTGCCGGCCGACAACAGGCCCGCGGCTTCGGCGAGACGGCGCTCCTCGTCGGCGACGTAGGCCAGCGCACCGGCGCCGGTCAGCGCCTCGATGCGGCGCACGCCGGCGGCGACGCCGCCCTCGCCGACGATCTTGAACAGGCCGATGTCGCCGGTGCGGCCGACGTGCGTGCCGCCGCACAGCTCGGTGGAGAAATCGCCCATGCGCAGCACGCGCACCTCGTCGCCGTACTTCTCGCCGAACAGCGCCATCGCGCCGAAGGCGAGCGCGTCCTTGTAGCCCATGTGGCGCACTTCCGCCTCGACGTTGCGGCGGATCTCCGCGTTGACCAGATCCTCGATGCGGCGCAGATCTTCCGTTCCGATCGGCTGGAAATGCGAGAAGTCGAAGCGCAGGCGCTCGGGCGCCACCAGCGAGCCCTTCTGCTGCACGTGCTCGCCGAGCACCTTGCGCAGCGCGGCGTGCAGCAGGTGGGTGGCGGAATGGTTCAGCACGATGGCGCGGCGGCGCTCGGCGTCGACCGCGGCGCGCACGCGCGCGCCGGCGCGCAGCGGCGCGCTGCCGCGCCAGCGGCCGACATGGCCGTGGAAGACGCCGCCCAGTTTCTGCGTGTCGGCGACCTCGAAACGGCCCTCGCCCGCCGCCAGCGCGCCGGTGTCGCCGACCTGGCCGCCGGACTCGGCGTAGAACGGCGTGCGGTCGAGGATCACGATGCCTTCCTCGCCGTCGGCCAGCGCATCGACCTTGCGGCCGCCGCGCACGATCGCCAGCACCTCGCAGGCGTCCGCCAGCAGCGTCTCGTAGCCGAGGAACGCGGTCGGCGCCAGCGCGCTGGCCAGCTCCGCCGGGATCTGCGCCTTCGCCTCGAACTGGCTGGCGGCGCGGGCGCGTTCGCGCTGTTCCTCCATCGCCGCCTCGAAGCCGGCCATGTCGACGGCCAGGCCGCGCTCGCGGGCGATGTCGGCGGTGAGGTCGACGGGAAAACCGTAGGTGTCGTACAGGCGGAAGGCTTCGGCGCCGGGAATGGTCTTGCCCGCCTTCGCCGCCACCTCGTCGAACACGCGCATGCCATGCTCCAGCGTTTCGCCGAAGCGCTGTTCCTCCGCACGCAGCGCCTGCTCGACCAGCGCCTGCTTCTGCGCGAGCTCCGGATAGGCCTCGCCCATCTGCTCGACCAGCGGCGCGACCATCTTCCAGAAGAAGTCGCCGCGCACGCCCAGCATCCAACCGTGGCGCAGGGCGCGACGGACGATCCGGCGCAGCACGTAGCCGCGGCCCTCGTTGGAGGGCAGCACGCCGTCGACGATCAGGAACGCGCAGGCGCGGATGTGGTCGGCGATCACGCGCAACGACTTGTTCTCGTGATCCGTCGTGCCGGTGAGCTTGGCCGCGGCCTGGATCAGGTGCCGGAACAGGTCGATCTCGTAGTTGGAGTGCACGCCCTGCAGCACCGCCGCCAGGCGTTCGAGGCCCATGCCGGTGTCGACGCAGGGCGCGGGCAGCGGCGTCAGCGTGCCGTCGGCGGCGCGGTCGAACTGCATGAACACCAGGTTCCAGATCTCGATGTAGCGGTCGCCGTCGGCGTCCGCGGCACCGGGCGGGCCGCCGGCGACGCCGGGGCCGTGGTCGTAGAAGATCTCGGTGCACGGACCGCACGGGCCGGTGTCGGCCATCTGCCAGAAATTGTCGGAAGCGTACGGCGCGCCTTTGTTGTCGCCGATGCGCACGATGCGCCCGGCGGGCACGCCGATCTCGTCGCGCCAGATCGCATAGGCCTCGTCGTCGGTGTGGTAGACGGTGACCCACAGGCGCTCGGCCGGCAGCTTGAACTCGGCGGTCAGCAGCTCCCACGCCCAGGCGATCGCCTCGCGCTTGAAGTAGTCGCCGAACGACCAGTTGCCCAGCATCTCGAAGAAGGTGTGGTGGCGCGCGGTGTAGCCCACCGAGTCGAGGTCGTTGTGCTTGCCGCCGGCGCGCAGGCAGCGCTGCACGTCGGCGGCGCGCACGTAGCCCGGCTTCTCGCTGCCGAGGAACACGTTCTTGAACTGCACCATCCCCGAATTGGTGAACAGCAGGGTCGGGTCGTTGGCCGGCACCAGCGTGCTGGACGGCACGATGGTGTGGCCGCGGGCGCGGAAGAACTCGAGGAAGCGCGATCGGATTTCGGCGGTTTTCATGGGGTTGCGGCAGCAAGCTCGATTCGATTCCACGTAGGGACGAGCGCCGCTCCCGCCGCGGGCCGGCGGCAAATCCGGCCTGCGCGCCCGCCGCCCGACGGGAGGGCCGCGTAAGCATCGGCAGCGGGATTCCGCCGGAGCGGTGACGGATCGTGCGCGCGGCGCCGGCCGGATTCAGTCCTCGGCCGCGCCGGCATCGTCCACGTCGACGTGGGTGACGGTTCTTACTGTGGCGGCATCGAAGCCGCGGCGCAAGAGGAACTGCGCGCGGCGGTCGCGTTCGGCGCGGTCGCCCGCCGGGCGGCCGTAGCGCCGCCGCAGCAGTTGTTGCGCCAGCGCCGCCCAGTCGACCTCGGCCTGCGCCAGCAGCGCGCGGATCGTCGGCTCGGGGATGGCGTGGGTGCGCAACTCGGCGCGGATGCGCCGCGGGCCGTAGCCTTGCGCGACGCGCGTGCGCACCAGCATCTCGGCGAAACGCTCGTCGCTCTGGTACTGCGCGCGGCCGAGCCGGTCGAGCGCGGCCTCGGTCTCGTCTTCGTCGTAGCCGCTGCGGTCGAGCCGCGCCCGCAACTCGCGCCGCGACTGCTCGCGGCGCGCCAGCCAGCCCAGCGCGCGGTCGTAGGCGCTGCGCTGCGGGGCATCGTCCGTGTCGTGGGCGTCGCGGCGGCGTCGCATGGCGGAAGATCGGCGCCGGCCCTCGCGGGCACGGCGGACCCGGGCGCGCGGGCAAACCGCGCGCCCGTCGCCCGTCAGGCTTCCTCGGCTTCGGCCGCTTCCAGCGCCCCGGCCGCGCCGCGGCCGCCTTCCGCGATCAGCTGCGCGCGCAGCTGGGCTTCGATCTCGGCGGCGATCTCCGGGTGCTCCTTCAGGTACTGGCGGGCGTTGTCCTTGCCCTGGCCGATGCGCTCGCCCTTATAGCTGTACCAGGCGCCGGACTTCTCCACCAGCTTGAGGTCGGAGCCCATGTCGAGCAGCTCGCCCTCGCGGCTGATGCCCTCGCCGTAGAGGATTTCGGTGGTGACCTGCTTGAACGGCGGCGCCAGCTTGTTCTTGACCACCTTGATCTTGGTCTGGTTGCCGATGATCTCCTCGCCCTTCTTCACCGAGCCGATGCGGCGGATGTCGAGGCGCACCGAGGCGTAGAACTTCAGCGCGTTGCCGCCGGTGGTGGTTTCCGGGTTCTGGCCGGGCATCATCATGCCGATCTTCATGCGCAATTGGTTGATGAAGATCACCAGGCAGTTCGACTTCTTGATGTTGGCGGTCAGCTTGCGCAGCGCCTGGCTCATCAGCCGCGCCTGCAGGCCGGGCAGCTGGTCGCCCATCTCGCCCTCGATTTCGGCGCGCGGGGTCAGCGCCGCCACCGAGTCGACCACCACCATGTCGACGGCGTTGGAACGCACCAGCATGTCGGCGATCTCCAGCGCCTGCTCGCCGGTGTCGGGCTGCGAGACCAGCAGGTCGTCGATGTTCACGCCGAGCTTGACGGCATAGGTGGGATCGAGCGCGTGCTCGGCGTCGACGAAGGCGGCCGTGCCGCCGTTCTTCTGGCAGTTGGCGATCGCCTGCAGGGTCAGCGTGGTCTTGCCGGAGGATTCCGGGCCGTAGATCTCGACCACGCGGCCGCGCGGCAGGCCGCCGATGCCGAGCGCGATGTCCAGCGCCAGCGAGCCGGTCGAGATGGTCTCCACGGCGTCGGCGCTGCGGTCGCCCATGCGCATCACCGCGCCCTTGCCGAACTGCTTCTCGATCTGGCTCAGCGCGGAGGCGAGCGCACGACGCTTGTTGTCATCCATTGCCGGTTCCTCGATGGGGCGGAGTTAGCGGTGACTGTGCGCGGCGGCGGTCTCAGCGGTTGCGACGCCGCGGCGCGTGCGACGATTATCCCACAGCGGCGCCGGCGCCACCCGTACGCGACGCCGCGTCAGTCCGTCAGGATTTTCCGCACGCCGATGAGGGCCTGCGCCACGGTCTGCCGGCGCACCGCCTCGCGGTCGCCGCCGAAATGGAACAGCTCGGCGCGCGCGTAGCCGCCGCGGCGCTTCCAGGCGATCCACACCGTGCCGACCGGCTTGTCGGGCGTGCCGCCGGACGGGCCGGCGATGCCGGTCACCGCCACCGCCACCGTCGCGCCGAACCGCGCCAGCGCGCCGGACACCATTTCCACCGCGGTTTCCTGGCTGACCGCGCCGGTGCGTTCCAGCGTGTGCGGGTTGACCCCGAGCAGCGCCTCCTTGGCCTCGTAGCTGTACGCGACCACACCGCACTCGAACCAGTGCGAGCTGCCCGGCAGGTCGGTCAGGGTCTTGGCGATCCAACCGCCGGTGCACGACTCCGCGGCGACTATCGTCTGGCCGCGCTCGGTCAGCGCCTCGGCCACCACCCGCGCCAGCGCGTGCAGCTCGCCGTCGCTGGGCATCTGCGGCTTGTCCATGGGAGACTCCACGTTCACGATTCGCGACTCCACGCCCTCGCCCGACCCGCGCCGAGCATGCAACGCGACGACTTCGCCCAGCATACGCCGATGATGCGCCAGTACCTCGCCGCCAAGGCGGAGTATCCGGACACGCTGCTGTTCTTCCGCATGGGCGATTTCTACGAGCTGTTCTACGAAGACGCGCGCAAGGCCGCGCGCCTGCTCGACATCACCCTGACCCAGCGCGGCCAGTCCGCCGGCGCACCGATCCCGATGGCGGGCGTGCCGGTGCATGCGGTGGAGAATTATCTCGCGCGGCTGGTGCGGCTGGGCGAGTCGGTGGCGATCTGCGAGCAGATCGGCGATCCGGCCACCAGCAAGGGCATGGTCGAGCGCAAGGTGGTGCGCGTGGTCACGCCGGGCACGGTGACCGACGAGGCCCTGCTGGAGGAACGGCGCGACAACCTGCTCTTGGCGATCGCCGCCGGCAAGAGCGGCTATGGCCTCGCCTGGGTGGACCTGTCGGCCGGCCGCTTCCTGCTGGCCGAGGTCGCCGACGCCGAAGCGCTGGCCGCCGAGCTGGCGCGGCTCGCGCCCGCGGAGACGCTGGTCGGCGAGGACGTCGCCTGGCCGAAGCTGGTCGCCACCCTGCCCGGCCTGCGCAAGCGGCCGCCCTGGCACTTCGACGCCGACAGCGCGCAGCGCGCGCTGTGCCGCTTCTTCGGCACGCGCGACCTCTCCGGTTACGGCTGCGCAGGCATGCCGCTGGCGATCGGCGCCGCCGGCTGCCTGCTCGGCTATGTCGAGGAGACGCAGAAGAGCGCACTGCCGCACCTGACCGGACTGGCGGTGGAGAGCGCCGCCGAGACCATCGCCATGGACGCGGCGACGCGACGCAATCTCGAACTCGACACGCATCCGGCCGGCCGCAGCGAGTACACCCTGCTCGGCGTGCTCGACCGCACCGTCACGCCGATGGGCGCGCGGCTGCTGCGGCGCTGGTTGCACCGCCCGCTGCGCGCGCGCGACGCGCTGCGCCGCCGCCACCAGGCGGTGGGTGCGCTGGCCGAGAACCGCCGCCACGAAGACCTGCGCGAGCGCCTGCGCGCGGTCGGCGACCTCGAGCGCATCCTCGCCCGCGTCGCCCTGCGTTCGGCGCGCCCGCGCGACCTGTCGACGCTGCGCGACGGCCTCGCCGCCGCGCCGGAGGTGGCTCGTGCGCTCTTCCCTGAGCGCGAAGGTCAAGAAGCGGCCATCCATGGCCGCACTTCTCGAAAAGAGTTCAGCCCCCTGTTGGCCGAGCTGGCAGAGCGCATCGGCGAGCACGCCGACACCGTCGCCCTGCTGAGCCGCGCCCTGGTGGCGCAGCCGCCGGCGTTGCTGCGCGACGGCGGCGTGATCGCCGAAGGCCACGACGCCGAACTGGACGAGCTGCGCCGCCTGTCCACCCACGCCGACCAGTTCCTGATCGAGCTGGAGGCGCGCGAGAAGGCCGCCACCGGCATCCCGACGCTGAAGGTCGGCTACAACCGCGTGCACGGCTACTACATCGAGATCAGCAAGGGTCAGGCCGACAAGGCGCCGGCGCACTACACGCGCCGGCAGACCATCAAGGGCGCCGAGCGCTACATCACCGAGGAGCTGAAGGCGTTCGAGGACAAGGTGCTGTCGGCGAGGGAGCGCGCGCTGATGCGCGAGCGCGCGCTGTACGAAGCGCTGCTGGACGCGCTGACCGGGCGCCTCGCCGCGTTGAAGCAGGCGGCCGCCGCGATCGCCGAACTGGACGCGCTCGCCAATCTCGCCGAGCGCGCCGAATCGCTCGGCTGGGCATGCCCGGAGCTGACCGACGCGCCCGGCATCCTGATCGAGCGCGGCCGCCATCCGGTGGTGGAGCAGGTGCGCGAGGAGCCGTTCGAGCCGAACGACCTCCGTCTCGACGACGGCCGCCGCATGCTGGTCATCACCGGCCCGAACATGGGCGGCAAGTCCACCTACATGCGCCAGGCGGCGCTGATCGTGCTGCTGGCGCACATCGGCAGCTACGTGCCGGCGGCGCGCGCGGCGATCGGCCCGATCGATCGCATCTTCACCCGCATCGGCGCCGGCGACGACCTCTCGCGCGGGCAGTCCACCTTCATGGTGGAGATGAGCGAGACCGCCAACATCCTGCACAACGCCACGCCGCAGAGCCTGGTGCTGATGGACGAGGTCGGCCGCGGCACCTCCACCTACGACGGCCTGGCGCTGGCGCAGGCCTGCGCGGTGCACCTCGCCACGGTCAACCGCGCCTTCACCCTGTTCGCCACCCACTACTTCGAGCTGACCGGGCTGGCCGCGCAGTACGCCGGCATCGCCAACGTGCACCTCGACGCCATCGAATACGGCGAGCAACTGGTGTTCATGCATGCGGTCAAGGAGGGGCCGGCCAACCGCAGCTTCGGTCTGCAGGTGGCCGCGCTGGCCGGCCTGCCAAAGGCGGTGATCGCCGATGCGCGGCGCACGCTGGCGGCGCTGGAACAGGGCGTGCATACGTTGCCGCCGTCGCGCGCATCGACGCCGGCTGCCGATCCCGCGCCGCAGCTCGGCCTGTTCGCGCCGCCGCTGCCGTCGGCGGTGGAAGACGCGCTGCGCGCGCTCGACCCGAACGAGCTGTCGCCACGCGACGCGCTGGACGCACTGTTCCGCTTGCGCGCCATGCTGGACGGCTGATCGCACGCGGGGCCGCAGCGGCTGCCCTGCGCGGCGCAGGCCGGGCCGCGCTGCGCGCGCCGGCCGAGGTGTATGCCGGCGCCGACGGCAAGGAGAAATTCGTGCGCGACTTCGTCGCGGCGTGGGCCAAGGTGATGAACGCCGACCGCTTCGACCTCCGCTGACGCGCCGCGCATCCGCACGCGCACGGGCAGGCCGGTCTCCCGCCCCCGTGCGTCATTCCCTCGCCGTGCTCAGAACGCCGTCCACAGGAATACGAACAGCGTGTCGTTGTCGCTGGCGTTGCGGCCGAAGCCGTCGTAGTTGCGGCTGGCGCCGTTGAACTTGTCGTAGATCGTGTACTGCACGCCGATGCGCAGGTTCGCCCACGGTTCGGCCCACGAATCGCGCTTGCCGAACGGCGTCCAGTCGACCTGCACGATCTCGCCGCGGGAAGCGGGGTTGCCGGTCGCGCTGCCGCCGTCCGGATCCGGGCTGAACAGGATCGCGTCGCGCGTACCGGTGGTGTTGAACCAGCCCAGCGTGGCGCCGTAGGTGTCGTGGAAGTAGTACGACGCATCCAGCGAGGCCGCGTCGAGGGTGTGCGAGGTGCGCTCCGCGCCCGCGCCGGCGAAGGTCGCGTCGAGCGTCTGCTTCTCGTGCACGTAGCTGGCGTTCACCGTGAACGCATTGCCGCCATCGAAGTAGCGCTCGTAGGCGCCGTCGACGCCGACGTCGCGGAAGCGGTCGGCCGGCGTTCCCGCGCCGTCCGGCTGCAGCCGCGCGGTCAGCCCGACCAGGCCGAACATCAGCGTCTGGCCGTTCCAGTCGCGGCTCCAGGTCAGGCGCCAGTAGGGCGCCGCGCCCGCCAGCCTGCCGCCGTAGTCGACATTGAACGTATCCAGCAGCGAACGCGAGAGCGTGCGGTACGCCCCGACTTCCCCGTAGTAGCGATTGTCGAGCGAGACGTAGGCGCCCGCCCCGATCACCTGCTGGCCCAGGCCGCCGTAGATCAGCGGACTGGCGGACGGCCCCGGGGCCAGCTCCGGCGCCATGTAGGGGAATTTCCACGCCGGCAGGGTATTCCAGAGGTCGGAGACGGTCGGGTTGTTGTTGAGCGTGATGCCGAACACCCCGCCGTGGCCGCCGCGGCTGAAGTTGCGGGCGTAACGCACGTCGACATTGTCCATGGCGACCTTGCGGTCGATGTCGGAGTAGGTCACCTGCCCCAGCATGCCGATGTGTTCGCCGAGGCGCCCCGCGGCGAACAGCGAGAGCTGCTGCAGCGACCCGTTGTCGTTGCTGCCGGCGTGCGGACCGGCCGGGCCGGACAGGTCCTTGCTGGTGTGCGTGTAGGTTTCCACCAGCATCGCCGACAGCGGCGCGTTGAAGCCGCTCTTCGTGGACAAGGTGTACCCGCCCAGCTTGAAGCTGCGGCCGAACGCGGTGAGCTGCGGCCCGAATCCGCCGACATGGCAGGCGTTGCAGGCCTGCCCGGTCTGCCGGGCGAATTCCGGCACCGCGCGTGCCGTATGCGCCCACGCGAAAGGCAGGATGGCGAGTGCGAACCACTGCCACGGCGCACGCGCCGTGAGCGATCCATGACGAGCCCGAGTGTACATGGTGTACCCCTTGCCGTTGCCGATGCGAGCGCCAAGGCCCACCCCGGCGTCACGATGCGAGCCTAGCGGGCAAGGCTCTGCCGGGTTTGATGATCGTCAAGGGATACGGATGTGGCGAGGCCGCTGCGGCATCGGACCGCGATGCATTTCCTGCGCAACCGCAAGGGGGCGGGCCGTCTTCAGCGCGACGACGGGTTCGCTCAGTTTCGTTCCTTCAGCCGCATCAGCTCGCGCCGCGCATGCTTGTCGGGACGCGACGACGGCGCGGGCACTGCGCCCGCCAGACGGCGCTGCTGGCGGGCCGCCTCGCGGGCGGCGCGGCTCTCGGCGGATTCGCGATAGAGGGTCTGCGCGACGCTGGCCGGGCCACGCTGTTCGGCGAGCAGCAGCACTTCGATCTCGAAGCGCTCCTCGCCACGGCTCACTTCCAGGCGATCGCCGGCATGCAGCATCCTCGCCGGCTTGCATGGTCCGCCGTTGACGCCAACCTTGCCGCCGGCGATCGCCCGCTTGGCCAGCGAGCGCGTCTTGAAGAAGCGCGCCGCCCACAGCCAGACGTCGGCGCGCACCGCGCCGGCCGGTTCGGCGGGCGTCGTGTCAGGCCGTGGCGCCACCCAGCAGCACCCGGTTGATGCGCTGCACGAACGCCGACGGATCCTCGAGCTGCGCGCCCGCGGCCACCTGCGCCTGCTCCAGCAGCAGCAGCGCCAGATCCTGCGTGCGCGCGGCGTCGGCTTCGGCGTCCAGCCGCCGCAGCAACGCGTGCCGCGGGTTCACCTCCAGGATCGGCGCCGACGCCGGCACGGCCTGGCCGACCTCGCGCAGCAGCCGCTGCATGTGGGGCGCCATGTCGTACTCGTCGAAGGCGAGACAGGCGGGCGATTCGGTCAGGCGCTGGCTGACGCGCACCTCGCGCACGCGCTCGCCGAGCGCGTCCTTCAGCTTCTTCAGCAGCCCCTCGGCGTCCTTCTCGGCCTGCTTGCGCGCCTCGGCGTCGGCGCCCAGCACGTCGCTGCCCAGTTCGCCCTTGGCGGCGTTGCGCAGCTTCTTGCCGGCGTAGCTGTCGAGGTAGCCGACCATCCACTCGTCGATGCGGTCGTACATCAGCAGCACCTCGATGCCCTTGGCGCGCAGCGCCTCGAGCTGCGGGCTGCCCTTGGCCGCGGCGTAGGTGTCGGCGGTGAGGTAGTAGATCGCCTCCTGGCCGGCGGCCATGCGGGCGATGTAGTCGTCCAGCGACACCGTGCGTTCGGCGCTCTCGCTGCGCGTGGAAGCGAAGCGCAGCAGCCTGGCGATGCGCTCGCGGTTGGCCGGGTCCTCGGCGACGCCTTCCTTCAGCACGTTGCCGAAGGCGGTATGGAAAGTCTTGAACTTCTCCGGCTCGTCCTTGGCCAGCTTCTCGATCAGGTCGAGCACGCGCTTGACGCAGGCGGCGCGGATCTGCGCGACCAGGCGGTTGTGCTGCAACAGCTCGCGGCTGACGTTCAGCGGCAGGTCGTCGGAATCGACCACGCCGCGCACGAAACGCAGGTACGCCGGCAGCAACTGCTCGCTGGCGTCCATGATGAACACGCGGCGGATGTAGAGCTTCAGCCCCTTGCGTTCGTCGCGGCCGGCGAACAGCGCGTCGAACGGCGGCCGCTCCGGCAGGTACAGCAGCAGGGTGTAGCCCTGGCTGCCCTCGACGCGGTTGTGCGTCCACGCCAGCGCGTCGTCGAAGCCGTAGCCGAGCGATTTGTAGAAGGCCTGGTAGTCCTCGTCCTTCAGTTCGGCTTTCGGCCGCGTCCACAGCGCGGAGGCGTGGTTGACGGTCTCCAGCTCGTCGCCGGGCTTGCCGTCCTTCTGCTTCGGCAGGCGGATCGGGAAAGCGACGTGGTCGGAGTACTTGCGTACCAGCTCGCGCAGTTTCCAGCCGTCGAGGAATTCGCCCTCGTCCGCCTTCAGGTGCAGCGTCACCGCGGTGCCGCGCCAGGGTTGCTCGATCGCCTCGACGGTGTACTCGCCGCTGCCGGTGGACTCCCAGCGCACGCCCTCGCCCGGCGCGGCATCGGCGCGGCGGGTGGTCAGCGTCACCTTGTCGGCGACGATGAAGGCGGAATAGAAGCCGACGCCGAACTGGCCGATCAGCTGCGTGTCGCGGCGCGCGTCGCCGGTCAGCGATTCGAGGAAACGGCGCGTGCCCGAGCGCGCGATCGTGCCGATGTTGCCGATCACCTCGTCGCGGCTCATGCCGATGCCGTTGTCGCGCACGGTCAGCGTGCGCGCCTCGGGATCCCAGCGGATCTCGATGCGCAGCTCGGCGTCGTCCTGCACCAGTTCCGGGCGCGACAGCGCCTCGAAGCGCAGCTTGTCGCAGGCGTCGGAGGCGTTGGAGATCAGCTCGCGCAGGAAGATTTCCTTGTGCGAGTACAGCGAGTGCGTGACCAGGTGCAGCACCTGGTCGACTTCGGCTTCGAACTTGCGGGTTTCGGCGGCGGTCGCGTTCATGCGGATGTTCTCCGGGCCCCGCGCCGCGGCCGCGGCGCGGGGGTTCGACGGGGGCGATCAGGCGGCGCTGCGCAGCGCGGCGATGCGCTCTTCCAGCGGCGGGTGGCTCATGAACAGGCGCGCGAAGCCGCGGGTGAGATCGCCGGAAATGCCGAACGCCTGGATCGACTTCGGCAGCATGCTCTCGCCGCGGTTGCCGGCGAGGCGTTCCAGCGCCGCGATCATCGCGCCGCGGCCGGCCAGCCTGGCGCCGCCGGCGTCGGCGCGGAACTCGCGCCAGCGCGAGAACCACATCACGATCATCGAGGCGATCAGGCCGAACACCAGCTCCAGCACCATCACGATCATGAAATAGCCGAAGCCGGGGCCGCGGTCCTCGCGGTTGCCGCTGAGCGCGCTGTCGATCACGCGGCCGACCACGCGGGCGAGGAAGATCACGAAGGTGTTCAGCACGCCCTGGATCAGCGTCAGCGTGACCATGTCGCCGTTGGCGATGTGGCTGACCTCGTGGCCGAGCACGGCCTCGACCTCCTGGCGGTCCATGCTCTGCAGCAGGCCGCTGCTGACCGCCACCAGCGCATGGTTCTTGCTCATGCCGGTGGCGAAAGCGTTCATCTCGGGCGCATCGTAGACGGCCACTTCCGGCATGCCGATGCCGGCGTTCTGGGCGTGACGGCGCACGGTCTCGACCAGCCAGCGCTCGGCGGCGTTCTGCGGTTCGACGATCACCCGCGCGCCGGTGGTCATCTTCGCCATCCACTTGGAGATGGCCAGGGAGATGAAGGCGCCGCCCATGCCGAAGATGGCGGCCATCACCAGCAGGCCCTGCAGGCTCATGCCGTTGCGGTAGGCCCAGGCATCGATGCCGAAGATCTTGCAGACGACGCCCAGCAGCAGCAGGACGGCGAGGTTGGTGACGACGAACAGGACGATGCGAAGCATGGCTGTCTCTCGGGCAGTCATGGAGGAGGAGCGGCGCACGCCGCCAGGCGATTTTTCGGGGCTGACGGGCGTCTTTTCAAGCATTGACGGCGGGCGCGCCGCCGTATCGGCTGCGGCCCGGCCGGGCGCGTGCGCCGGCGGCCGGTTTTCAAGCCGCGGGCGCTCCGTGCAAGATGAAGCCATGCGCTACCGCGGCCGCTTCGCCCCCTCGCCCACCGGCCCGCTGCACTTCGGCTCGCTGGTCGCAGCGGCGGGCAGCTGGCTGCGCGCGCGCAGCGCGGGCGGCGCCTGGCTGGTGCGCATCGAGGACATCGACCCGCCGCGCGAAGTTCCCGGCGCCGCGCGGGCGATCCTGGATGCGCTGGCCGCGTTCGGCATGACGCCGGACGAGCCGCCGATGTACCAGAGCACGCGTCTCGACGCCTACGCCGCCGCGTTCGAGCGCCTGCGCGCGGCCGGTCACGTCTACCCCTGCTGGTGTTCGCGTGCCGAGGTGGCCGCGCGCGGCGGCCTGCACCGCGGACCGTGCACGGCGCCGCCGGATCCGACGCGCGCGCCGGCCTGGCGGCTGCGCGTCGGCGAGACCGCGATCGCCTTCGAGGACCGCCTGCAGGGGCCGCAGCGCCAGCTGCTGGCCGAAGTCGCCGGCGACTTCGTGGTCAAGCGCGTCGAGGGCCTGTACGCATATCAATTGGCCGTGGTGGTGGACGACGCCGCGCAGGGCATCACCGAGGTGGTGCGCGGCGCCGACCTGCTGGACTCCACGCCGCGGCAGATCCACCTGCAGCGCCTGCTCGGCCTGCCGACGCCGGCCTATCTGCACCTGCCGCTGGCGCTGGACGCGGACGGCCGCAAGCTGTCCAAGTCGGAGGGAGCGCTGGCGGTGGACCCCGCCGATCCTCGGCCGGCGCTGCGCGCCGCGCTCGCCTTCCTCGGCCTGGCCGAGGCCGCCGCGGCCGGCAGCGTCGCGGCGATGCTGGCCGCGGCCGTGCGCGACTTCGACCTGGCGCGCCTGCCGCACGCCCAGGCGCTGCCGGCGCCGGCCGGCGCCGCCCTGCCCGCGCCGCTGGCCTGAGTGCCGCCGCGCAATCGAATGCGCGCCTCGGGTCGCGCCGCGGCCGCCCGCTGGCCCCGCAACTATGCCTAGAATGCGGGCAGGTTCGGCACGGAGGGCGGGACATGAAACAGCGCGTCGCACTGGTCACCGGCGGCTGCGGCGGCATCGGCACCGCGATCGTGAAGAAGCTGGCGAGGCTCGGCCACCGCGTCGCCACCAACTACCGCGACGAGGAACGCGCGCGCGCCTGGCTGGAACGCATGCATGCCGAGGGCATCGAGGCGACGCTCGTGCCGGGCGACGTCGCCGATCCGCAGGCCTCGGAGGCGATGGTGCGCGAGATCGAGCGCAGGCTCGGTCCGGTCGAGATCCTGATCAACAACGCCGGCATCACCCGCGACACCACCTTCCACAGGATGACCTACCTGCAGTGGACCGAGGTGGTGAACACCAATCTCAACGCCTGCTTCAACGTCACCCGTCCGGTGATCGAGGGCATGCGCGAACGGCGCTGGGGCCGCATCGTGCAGATCAGCTCGATCAACGGCCAGAAAGGCCAGTACGGCCAGGCCAACTACGCCGCCGCCAAGGCCGGCATGCACGGCTTCACCATCTCGCTGGCGCAAGAGAACGCGCGGCTCGGCATCACCGTCAACACCGTCTCGCCCGGCTACGTCGCCACCGACATGGTGATGGCCGTGCCCGAGGAGGTGCGCGCCAAGATCGTCGCGCAGATCCCGATGGGTCGGCTGGGCGAGCCCGACGAGATCGCGCACGCGGTGGCCTTCTTCGTCGGCGAGGAGGCGGGCTGGATCACCGGGGCGAACCTGGCGATCAACGGCGGGCATTACATGGGGTGGTAGCCTGTCGTTAGCGCTCGGGCGCAGCGTAGGAATTTTTCCTATTCCCCCAACCTCCGGCATGACTACCATCGACTCGGCCGCCGATGAGTGCGGCACTGCCAGGAGGCTGCAGCATGCCAGGAGGTCTCGTTTCGAAACTGTGCGCGCTGATCGTCGGCTTCGGTGGCACCGGCTTGGCACTCGCTGGTTCGCCGCCCGACGTGCATGCGAAGAGCATCGTCATCACCCACGCTTATGTGGTCAAAGGATCGGAGACTTTCGCATCGATCGTGGCTTGGATGACCGCACCGGAGCGCAACGCCGATTCCGGACGCCTCAAGGAGATGAGGATCGACCCCTCTTCGCTTGGCGACCTGCACGTCACGTATGAGCGCACGGTCGGCGACAGATCGTCCGTTTCCACGCTGGATTTGCCGGCGCCTCCGCCCGGCAGTCCGCCGGTCACCTCGGGCCAGCCTGGCGATACTTACACCGTGAGTACCTGCAACGCCGCAACGAGCGTGAAGGACGAATGGGTATACATCTGGGTACCCGACGGAGACGGCGGTGGCCATTGGGTCCTCTGGAACTTCTCTCACCAACACGCTCGGAGTTGCCAAGCCGAGGCGTGACACCTGCGGCGATTCGGCTGTATGAACGCGCCGATCCGTTCGCGCCACATCGAGCGGCGCGGGCGGGGTCGGCACCGTACCCTTCGGCTTCGACAGCGTTTTCGTGAACTGGCCGGTGTGGGTTTCGAACTGGTGCGTCGCGGCACCCCGTGCTAGTTTTGCCGCATGGCACAACCGCGCGTCATCAAGAAGTATCCCAACCGGCGGCTGTACGACACCGAGATCTCCAGCTACATCACGCTGGAAGAGGTGCGGCAGCTCGTGCTGGACGGCGAGGATTTCGAGGTGCGCGACGCCAAGACCGGCGAGGACCTGACGCGCTCGGTGCTGCTGCAGATCATCGCCGAGCACGAGGAGCGCGGGCAGCCGATGTTCTCCACCCGGCTGCTGTCGCAGATCATCCGTTTCTATGGCGATTCGCTGCAGGGCTTCATGGGCCCGTACCTGGAAAAGAGCCTGCAGGTGTTCCTCGACCAGCAGCAGCAGTTCCGCACGCAGTTGAACAGCCTGATGGGGCAGACGCCCTGGTCGATGCTGAACGAGCTGACCGAGCGCAACCTGGACGCCTGGAAGTCGCTGCAGCGCGGCTTCATCGAGGCCGCCACCGGCCAGGCGCACGCCGCCAGGGACGCCAAGAAATCCCGCTGAACCCGTTTGACAGGGTTCCGACCCGCTCCTACCATGCGCGCCGTTTGTTGCGCCGCAGCACGTATTGCCGTGCCGCATCCACGCAGGAGCTCCGCATGACTACCCGCATCGCCGTCGTCACCGGCGGCATCGGCGGCCTGGGCAGCGAGATCTGCCGCTACCTCGCCCGCGCCGGCCGCCGGGTGATCGCCGCCGACCTCGGCGCCCGCGCCGAGCGCATCGACGCCTTCCGCGCCGAGATGGCCGACATCGACGGCCGCGTCGCCTTCGAACCGGTGGACGTGTCCGATTTCGACAGCTGCGCCGACCTGATACGCCGCGTCGAGGCGAAGCACGGCGCCGTCGACATCCTGGTCAACGCCGCCGGCATCACCCGCGACACCTCGCTGCGCAAGATGACGCCGGAACAGTGGCGCACGCTGATGCAGGTGAACCTCGACGGCGTGTTCAACATGTGCCGCCAGGTGGTCGACGGCATGAGCGCGCGCGGCTTCGGCCGCATCGTCAACATCAGTTCGGTCAACGGCCAGACCGGCCAGTTCGGCCAGACCAACTACGCCGCGGCCAAGGCCGGCATGCACGGCTTCAGCATGGCGCTGGCGCGCGAGGTGGCGAAGAAGGGCGTGACCGTCAACAGCGTCTCCCCGGGCTACTGCCGCACCGCGATGGTGATGGCGGTGCCGGAGGAGATCCGCAACCAGATCGTCGCGCAGATCCCCGTCGGCCGCCTGGGCGAGCCGGCCGACATCGCCCGCACCGTGGAATTCCTCACCGCCGACGACGCCGGCTTCATCACCGGCGCCAACATCCCGGTGAACGGCGGCTATTTCATGAGCTTCTGAGCGAAGCGCCCGCGCTTCCCGCGAGCGCGGCCCTCCGTTTCGGGTAGGGCGGTAACCGCCACGCGGCTTGCGCCGTCCACGGCGAACGCCGTCCCGAGGCGCCGCGGCGCGGCGAATCCCTCATGCGGACCGCGCGTCGTCGAGGGCATCGAGGCGCGCGCGCAGCACCTCCAGGCCGAGCGCCGCCGCGCCGCCCGGCGACACGCGCGCGGCCAGGCTCGCCTCCGGGCTGCGCCCCTGCCCCGCCTGCTGCGCGCTCTCGGCCGCGCGCCGGTAGGCCTCGCGGAACGGCACGCCGGCCGCGGCCTGTTCGATCGCCGCATCGGTGGCGTACATCGCCGGCTCGATCGCGGCGCGCATCGCGCCCTCGTTCCAGCGCAGCCGCGCCAGCAGGTCCGGCAGCAGCTCCAGCGCGCCGAGGCCGTGGCGGAAGCCGTGGAACAGCGAGCCCTTGCTGGGCTGCAGGTCGCGTTGGTAGCCGCTCGGCAGCGACAGCAGCGATTCGATCTCGACGCGCGCCGCGGCCACGCTGGCGTAGCTCGCGCGCATCAGCTCGATCACGTCGGGGTTGCGCTTGTTCGGCATGATCGAGCTGCCGGTGGTGTATTCCGGCGGCAGCGCGACGAAGCCGAACTCGGCGGTGGTGAACAGCGACAGGTCCCAGGCCAGCCGGCGCAGGTCGAGCAGCGCCGCGCCCAGTGCGTCCAGCGCGGCGATCTCGAACTTGCCGCGCGAGAGCTGCGCGTACACCGGCGACACCTGCATGCGCGCGAAGCCGAGCGCGCGCGTGGTGTGCGCGCGGTCCAGCGGCAGATTGACGCCGTAGCCGGCGGCGGTGCCGAGCGGATTGGCGTCGATCCAGCCGCGGGTCTGGCGCGCGCGCACGGCGTCGTCGATGAACGCTTCGGCGTAGCCGGCGAACCACATCGCGGTGGACGACACCACCGCGCGCTGCAGGTGCGTGTAGCCGGGCAGCGGCAGCGCTTCGCCCGCGGCGCGTTCGAGGCACGCGCGCGCGCTGGCGCGGCAGTGCGTCTCCAGCGCCGCCAGCCGCTCCTTCAGCCACAGCCGCGTCGCCACCAGGATCTGGTCGTTGCGGCTGCGCCCGGTGTGCACGCGGCGGCCGGCATCGCCGAGGCGCTCGGTCAGGCGCGCTTCGATCGCCGAATGGCCGTCCTCGTAGCGCGCGTCCAGCACGAAGCGGCCGCCGCGGAAATCCTCCGCCAGCGCATCCAGTTCGCGCTTCAGCGCGGCGGCCTCGTCGTCGGAAACCACGCCGATATGGGCGAGGCCTTCGACGTGCGCCTTGCTGGCGGCGATGTCGTGCAGGAAGAACTCGGCGTCGAGCAGCACGTCGTCGCCGGCGAGGAAGCGCATGATGCGCGCGTCCACCCGCGTGTCGGCCTTCTTCCACAGCACGTCGCTCATGGCGTCGCCTCCTCCGCCGCTGCGGGGATGCCTTCCGTTTCCGGCAGGCCGAGCGCGAGGTTGAGATTCTGCATCGCCTGCGTGGCCGCGCCCTTCAGCAGGTTGTCCAGCGTCGCCACCACCACCACGCGCTTGCCGTCCTGGGCGACGGCGAAGCCGCCGATCTCGGCATGGTGGCGCCCGGCGATGCGGCTGACCCAAGGCGCGTCGTCGACGACGCGCACCAGCGGCTCGCCGGCGTAGCGTTCGCGGTAGCGCGCCTTGATCGCCTCCGCCGTCATCGGACGTTGCAGCCACAGATTGGCGGTGAGGGTGATGCCGCGGAAGTGCGGCGCGACGTGCGGCATGAACTCGACCGGCAGCCCGAGCTGGCGCGTGGCCTCGCGCTCGTGCATGTGGCCGACCAGTTGGTACGGCATCAGGTTGTCGCGGAGCTTCTCCGGATCGTTCCTGTCCGACGGCGTGGTGCCGGCGCCGGAGTAGCCGGACACGCCGAAACAGGCCGGCGGCGCGGCCAGCACCTCCTTGAGCGGCGCGACCGCCAGCTGGATGGCCGTGGCGTAGCAGCCCGGGTTGCTGATGCGCCTCTCGCCGCGGTACCTGCCGCGGGTCAGCTCGGGCAGGCCGTAGTACCAGGCGCCGTCGAAACGGTGGTCGGCCGACAGGTCGACGATCACGGTCTCCGGCGCCTGCGCCTCCAGCGCCTCGACGTAGGGCGCGGCGGCGCCGTTCGGCAGCGCCAGCACCACCGCGTCGGCGCCCTTCGCGGCCACCGCCGCCGCATCGAGGTTCTCGTAGCGCAGCCCGCCCGCGTAGCCGTCGACGTGATCGGCCACGCGCCGGCCGGCCAGCTCGCGCGAGGACACGAAAGCCGGTTCGAGGTGCGGATGCGCCGCGATCAGGCGGATCAGCTCCGCGCCGGTGTGGCCGCGCGCGCCGACGATACCGATGGTTTTCCTGTCGTCTGCCATGTCGGGTTCCCCTTGGGTTTCGCCCCCCTCGCCCGCCTGCGGGGGAGGAGATCGAAATCAGTCCATCAGCGTTGCCGGCCGCGCCGCGCAGTGCTCGACGCAGCGCGCGATCTCGTCGAAGCCGCGCATGCCGTACCAGAACACCTTCCAGCGCGGCTGCTTGTAGCAGCCGTCCGACTCGGCGTAGTAGAAATGGTTGATCACGTTGCCGTGGCGCGAACGCCAGAACAGCCGCGGGTTCTCCGCGCGCATCACCTGCCAGACCGCGCGTCCCAGGCCCTCGCCCTGCGCCTCGTCCAGCACGGCGAACTTGTCGAGGTAGACGTCGCCGCCCTCGTCGGTGAGCACCATCGCCGCGCGGTAGTTCTCGCTGACGTAGACGCGGCAGGGCCGCGTGCGCGCGAAGTAGTCCGGCACCAGGCGCCGGCCGAAGCTCGACTCGATCAGCGCGCGCAGGCGTTCGCGGTCGACCCCGGTCCAGCCGTCGAAACGCAGCACTTTCTCGCCGCGCCGCACCAGCGTGCCCGAGCCGCGATGGGTGAACAATTCCTTGGCCAGCTCCGCCGGCCGCGTGATCGACACCGACGACGCCGGCGGCAACCCGTCCAGCAGCCGCTTGATCTGTTCCAGCTTGAGGCGCATGCCGCCCTCGATCCACGGCTGTGCCATCAGCGACTCGTACTCGCTGCTGAGGTTGATCGAATCGATCACCTTGCCGTCGCCGTCCAGCAGGCCGCCGGCGCCGGTGAGGAACACGATCTTGTACGGCTGCAGCACCTGCACCAGTTCGTTGGCGGCGAAGTCGGCGTTGACGTTGAGGATCTGCCCGCCCGCCGTCTCGCCCAGCGAGGCGATCACCGGAATGGAACTCACGCGGATGCTGGCCTCGATCGGCGCCAGGTTGACGCGCACCACCTCGCCGACCAGGCCGAGGCGATCGCGATCGATGTAGTCGGCCTCGAACACGCCGGACAGGATCGAGGTGGCGCGCGCGTCCACCGCCTGCAGCGCCTCCACCAGCTTCAGGTTCTGCGCCTGGAACACGCGGCGCACGATCGCCAGCGCCTGCGGCGAGGTGACGCGCAGGCCGTCGACGGTCTGCTTGACGATGCCGGCGGCGGCCAGTTCCTCGTCGAGCTGCGGCCCGGCGCCGTGCAGCACGATCGGCGTCAGGCCGACCTGCTGCAGGAACGCCAGCGAGGAGGTCAGCGCGTCCAGGTCGTCGCGCAGCACGGCGCCGCCGACCTTGACCACGGCGAAGCGCTTGGCGTCGAGCTGCGAGAAGCGCTTGAGATACTGCTGGATTTCCTTGGCGCTGCCCATGCTGGAGAGCAGGCGCACGATGGTCTGGCGCGTTTGCTTGTGCGCGTCCACGTCAGGCGAGCCCCTTGTCGATGATGCGATGCACGTGGTCGGCGTAGGTCTGCAGTTGACCCAGCGCGACCCATTCGTCGGCGCCGTGCGCCTGCGCGATGTCGCCGGGGCCGTACACCAGCGCGGTGTAGCCGGCCTGCGAGAACAGCGCGGCCTCGGTCCAGAAATCGACGGCGTTGCCGATCGGAAGCCCCAGCGCGTCGGCGAGGTCGCGGGCGGCGAGCCTTCGCGCCTCGGCGCCGGCGATGTCGCCGGCCGGCAGCGGCGGGCCGCGGAAGGTTTCCTCGAACGCGGCGGGCGGCGGCTCCGCGCAGGCGCGGAAGCGCGCCAGCAGCGCGTCGGCATCCATCGATGGCAGCGGGCGGAAGCCGAAGCGCAGCTCGGCTTCGGGCGCGATCACGTTGGCCTTGATGCCGCCCTCGATGCGGCCGATGTTGAAGCGCAGCCCGGTCAGCCCGCCGAAGCGCTGGTGCGCCTCGGCGTCGACCACGTCCAGCGCGCGCGCCCCCCAGCGCACCGCCTGATGCAACGCGCTGTCGGCGGAATGCTGTTCGGCGGAGGCGTGGCCCGCGCGGCCCTCGAAGCGCACGCGCACCGAGGCGATGCCGCGATGCGCCAGCACCGCTTCGGCGCGCGTGGGTTCGGCGATCACGATGCCGTCGAACGCACGGCGCTCGCGCAGGAACGCCGGAATGCAGCGCGCGTCGTTGCCTTCCTCGTCGCTGGAGAACAGGAACGCGCAAGCGCCGTCGGTGTGCGCCGCGGCGGCCAGCAGCGCGGCGGCCGCGCCCTTGATGTCGCAGGCGCCGAGGCCGATCGCGCGTTCGCCGTCGACGCGCAGCTCGAACGGACTGGCGCTCCAGTGCGGCGAATCCGGCACGGTGTCGAGGTGCACGTTGAACAGCAGCCGCGGCCGGCCGCGCACGGCCAGCAGGCTGACCGCACCGGCGCCGTGGTCGGTCAGGGTCAGCGCGAAGCCCGGCAGCCGCGCGCGCAGGTAGTCGAAAATGCCGCCGGCGCCGATCGCGCGCGGCGGATTGCGCGTGTCGTGGGCGACCAGCGCGCGCAGATGCGTGAGCGTGTCTCGCAGCAGTGCGTTCATGGTTTCTTCGAGGGGGCGGGGAGCCGGGCGAAGCCAACGCTTCACCTTTCCCCGCTCCCCGCTCCCTCTACCCCGCCCCCTGCCCTGTTCACCTCCGCCCACAGCGTCGAGCTCATGCCGTAGAGGCGAATGAACCCTTCGGCCTCGGCCACGCCCCAGTCGGCGGACTGCGCGTAGGTAGCGCCCTTGGCGTTGAGGATGTGCGGCGAACGCACCTCGACCGCGTCGACGCGCCCGCCCGCCGTTTCCAGCACCACCTCGCCGTTGACGCAGCGCTGGGTCGAGGCGAGGAACGCCTCCAGGTCGGCCTTCAGCGGATCGTGGAAGAAACCTTCGTAGACCAGCTCCACCCACTTGCGCGCCGCCTCCGGCTTGAAGCGGTTCTGCTGCTTGGACAGCACCGCCTCTTCCAGCGCGCGATGCGCCGCCAGCAACGCGGTCAAGCCCGGGGCCTCGAACACGATGCGGCCCTTGAGGCCGATGGTGGTGTCGCCGGTGTACAGCCCGCGGCCGACGCCGTAGCGCGCGAACAGCGCGTTCAAGCGCGCCAGCAGCGCGTGGCCCGGCAGGCGCGCGCCGTCCAGCGCCACCGCCTCGCCGCGTTCGAAGGCGAGCGTCACGCGCAAGGGTTCGCTCGGCCACTCGGCGCGCGGCGCGCACCAGCCGCGCGCGCCTTCGCCCGGCGCCTGCCAGCGGTCGATCTCGCCGCCGGACAGGGTCACGCCGAGCAGGTTCTCGTTGATGGTGTAACGCTTCTGCTTGGCGCGCACGCCGTAGCCGCGCGCTTCCAGGTAGGCCTGCTCGTAGGCGCGCGTCTGCGCGTGCTCCTTCTGGATCTCGCGGATCGGCGCGACGATGGCGTAGTCGCCCAGCGCCTTCACCGCCAGGTCGAAGCGCACCTGATCGTTGCCCATGCCGGTGCAGCCGTGCGCGATCGCGCGCGTGCCGAGCGCATCGGCGCGCGCCAGCGCCGCCTCGACGATGAGATACCGATCGGACACCAGCAGCGGATACTGCCCCTGATAACCTTCCCCCGCCCACACGAACGGCTTGACGAAGCCGTTCCAGAGCGCCGGTCCGCCGTCGACGGTGACATGGCTGGCGGCGCCCAGCTCCTTGGCGCGTGCCTCGATGTAGGCGCGCTCCTCGGCATCCACGCCGCCGGTGTCGGCGAACACGGTATGCACGGCATAACCGCGCTCGCGCAGCCAGGGGACGCAGAAGCTGGTGTCGAGACCGCCGGAGAAGGCGAGGACGATGTCCTCGCCGGGAGCCGGGAGCCGGGAGCCGGGAACAAGGGTTTCGATAGTCATCTCATGTCTCGTCGGTTCGAATCGTCACGCATGTCGTGGCCCAAGACTTCAGCCCGCAGCCTGCTCCCTACCCCCCCGCTCCCTGCTCCGCCAAAGCCGCCATCACCGCCTTCTGCACGTGCAGCCGGTTCTCCGCCTCGTCGATGGCGATGCAGGCGGGCGAATCCATCACCGCGTCGGTGGCCTTGACGTTGCGCCGCAGCGGCAGGCAGTGGCTGAACACCGCGTGGTCGGTCAGCGCCATCTTGGCTTCGTCGACGATGAAGTGACGGTAGGCGTCGCGGATCGGCTTCTCCTGCTCCCAGCGGCCGAAATACGGCAGCGCGCCCCAGCTCTTGGCGTAGACCACGTGCGCGCCGCGGTAGGCCTCCTCGATGTCGTGGCAGACGCGCAGCGAGCCGCCGTTCTCCGCGGCGTTGCGCCGCGAGGCCTCCATGTAGCGCTGGTCGAGGACGTACTCGGGCGTGGGGCACAGCAGGGTCACGTCCATGCCGTAGCGGGTGGCGATCAGCAGCGCGGAGTTGGCCACCGCGGTGTTCAACGGCTTGGGGTGGTAGGTCCAGGTGAGCACGTATTTCTTGCCGCGCAGATCGGTCGTGCCGAAGTGCTCCGAGAGCGCCATCACGTGCGCCAGCTCCTGGCAGGGATGGGTGATCGTCTCCATGTTGATCACCGGCACCGTGGCGTAGCGCGCGAACGCGCGGATCACCGCATCCTCGCGGTCGACCGCCCAGTCCCGGAACTTGGGGAAGGCGCGCACGCCGATCAGGTCGACGTAGCGGCTCAGCACGCGCGCCACCTCGGCGATGTGCTCCTCGGCCTCGCCGTCCATCACCGTGCCGTCGCCGAACTCGATCGGCCAGGCGTCCTTGCCCGGCGCCAGCACGATCGCCTTGCCGCCGAGTTGGTGCGCGCCTAGTTCGAAGCTGGTGCGCGTGCGCATCGAACTGTTGAAGAACAGCAAGGCAATGGCCTTGCCCTCGAGCTGGCGGCCGATGCGCGCGCGCTTGAAGGCGGCGGCCTGCGCGAGCAGCGCGTCCAGCTCGGCGCGGCTCCAGTCCTGGGTGGTGAGGAAATGGCGAAGGTTCATGGAAGATGCTCTTGGCGAAAAGTCGGCCATGGATGGCTGGCTCGTTCTTTGCGCGCATGAAGACGCGCCGAGAAAAATCAAACAAAAACCCGGCACGAGGCCGGGTTTTCGTCGGATTCGATGAAGAACGAGCGAAAGCCTACCCGGCCGATGCTGGCGGCAGCGGTCGGCGCGCGCGCGAGGTCATGCCGGCGGCCATGCGGGCGCTGGTCAGGACACGGACGGCGGCGGGACGGTGGCTCATGGAAACCTGCGGAGGAATCGGGCGGTCATCATGCATGGAAGTTTCCGGCGTCGCAAGCGCGCCCGGCGATCCGCGGCCCGGGAATGCGACGGCGGCCGCAGGGGCCGCCGCCGGGGAAGCGGGCCGGCCGGGGCGGTCAGTCCGCCGGCGTGACGCTGACCCGCACGCGCAGGCGCTCGCCCGGGTCGTAATCCAGCCGCGACACGTAGGTCTCGCCGCGGAAGCGGTACTCGACGTCGTAGCCGACGATGCGGCGGTCCTCGCGCACCGTGCTGACGTCGCGGCAGACGGTCTGGTTGTCGGTGTAGGTGCCGCCGCGGCTGGCGCGGTTGCCGATCGCACCGCCGATCACCGCGCCGCCGATGGTCGCGGCCTTGCGGCCGTCGCCCTTGCCGACGGTGTGGCCGAGCGCGCCGCCGACGATCGCGCCGAGCACGGTGCCGGCCGTGCTGCCGCCGCTGTCCTGGCGCACCACCGGCTGGTCGTAGCACTCCTGCCGCGGCTGCTCGACACGCACGCTTTCGTACACGGGATCGACGCGCAGCACGTCCGCCCAGGCGTAGTGGGCGTTGTCGTCCTGGCGGTAATAGCCGGGCGGCTGCGCCTGCGCGGCAGCGGCCGCGACCAGCATCAGCAGGGCCGGCAAAAGCAGTTTGCGCATGACAGCCTCCATCGGGGCGCGCGGGGCACTTCGGTGCCTTCTGTCGGCCATATTGCAGCAAACTCACGCTGAATCGAGGCTAAGGATGCCCTGCGGCTGTTAAAATCGCCTGTCCACCCTCATCTGGAACGGGTAGGCCCCTCCCCTCGCGCAGGCCCAGGCATGCAGATCAGGCTCTACAACACCCTCAGCCGCCAGATCGAGCCGTTCGTCCCGCTCGTGCCCGAGCGCGTGACCATGTACGTCTGCGGGCCGACCGTCTACAACTACGTGCACATCGGCAACGCGCGGCCGCCGGTGGTGTTCGGCCTGCTGGCGCGGTTGCTGCGCCGGCATTACCCCCGCGTCGTCTACGCGCGCAACATCACCGACGTCGACGACAAGATCAACGCCGCGGCGAAGGAAGCCGGCGTGCCCATCGGCGCCATCGCCGAACGTTACGCCGCCGCCTACCGCGAGGACATGGCCAGGCTCGGCGTCGACCCGCCGGACCTCGAGCCGCACGCCACCGCGCACATCCCGCAGATCATCGCCATGTGCGAGCGCCTGATCGCCGACGGCCATGCCTACGCCGCCGACGGCCACGTCTTGTTCGACGTCGCCAGCTATCCCGAATACGGCCGTCTGTCGCGGCGCTCGACCGACGAGATGCTGGCCGGCGCGCGCGTGGAAGTGGCGCCCTACAAGAAGAATCCCGGCGATTTCGTGCTGTGGAAGCCGTCCACGCCCGACCTGCCCGGCTGGGGCAGCCCGTGGGGCCGCGGCCGCCCGGGCTGGCACATCGAGTGCTCGGCGATGGCCGAGGCGCACCTCGGCGAGACCATCGACATCCACGCCGGCGGCAACGACCTGATGTTCCCGCACCACGAGAACGAGGTCGCGCAGAGCACCTGCGCGCACGGCGGCAAGCCGTTCGCGCGCTACTGGCTGCACAACGGCATGCTGACCTTCGAAGGCCGCAAGATGTCCAAGTCGCTGGGCAACGTGATGCTGCTGCACGAGCTGCTGCAGCGGCATCCGCCCGAGGTGCTGCGCTTCCTGCTGCTGAAGGCGCACTACCGGCAGCCGCTGGACTGGTCGGAGGCTGCGCTCACGCAGGCGCGGCGCACGCTGGACGGCTGGTACGGCGTGCTGCGCGATCTGGCCGACGTCGCCGTCGCCGCCAGCGATCGCGGCGTGCCCGAAGCGCTGGAAGCCGCGTTGTGCGACGACCTCAACACGCCCGAGGCCTTCGCCGTGCTGGCGAAGCTCGCCGAGGACGCGCGCCAGGCGGCGACGCCGGATGCGCGACGCCGCGCCAAGGGCGCGCTGCTCGGCGGCGGCGCCCTGCTGGGCCTGCTGCAGCAGGATCCCGAAGCCTGGTTCAAGCAGGCCGCGCCGGGAGCCGGCGTCGATGCCGCGACGGTGGAGTCGCTGCTGGAGCAGCGCCGCGCCGCCCGCGCCGCCCGCGACTGGGCGCGCGCCGACGCGATCCGCGACGAGCTGGCCGCGATGGGCGTCGCCATCGAGGACGGCCCGCAGGGCACCCGCTGGAGAATGGCGAACGCATGAACACCGAAGCCACCGCGCGCGAAGCCGAGCGGGCCATCGTCGACGAGTTCGCCTACTTCGGTGACTGGACCGAGCGCTACCAGTACCTGATCGACCTCGGCCGCAGACTGCCGCCGCTGCCGCCGGAACTGATGACGGAGGAGCACAGGGTGCACGGCTGCCAGTCGCAGGTGTGGCTGGTGGCCGAGGGCGACGCGCGGCGCCTGGAATTCCGCGCCGCCAGCGATTCGGCGATCGTCTCCGGGCTGATCGCGCTGCTGCTGCGCGTCTATTCCGGCCGTTCCGCCGAGGAGATCCTCGCCACCGAACCCACGTTCGTGCAGGCGATCGGCCTCGCCCAGCACCTCTCGCCGACGCGATCGAACGGACTCGCCGCCATGCTGAAGACCGTGCGCGCGCACGCCGAGCGGGCGCTGGCGGCGGCATGACGCGCCGGATGTAGCAAGCTCGTCAAGCTCGTCTCGGTGGTCGCCTGCACGTAGGCTCCTGCGCGGGCGGCGCCG
>NZ_DF970177.1:41025-85775 GCF_000953855.2 Mizugakiibacter sediminis | reverse complement strand
GCGGGGCCTCGGACACGCATCGGGTGCGGCAACGGGGCGTCTCAGTCGCCCATCTGCTTGCGCAGATGCTCGCGGCGCTCCTGCGCGTCGAGACTGAGCGTGGCGATCGGCCGCGCCTCCAGACGCTCCACGCCGATTTCCTCGTCGGTTTCCTCGCAGTAGCCGTAACGGCCTTCCTCGATGCGGCGCAGCGCCTTGTCGATCTTGGCGATCAGCTTGCGGTAGCGGTCGCGCGTGCGCAGCTCCAGCGAATTTTCCGTCTCGCGGGTGGCGCGCTCGGCGTCGTCGCCGACGTCGCGCACTTCCTCGCGCAGGTTCTCCATCGTCTGCCGCGATTCCTCCACCAGCTGGTCGCGCCACTCGCGCAGCTTGTTGCGGAAGTACGCGAGCTGCATGGGGTTCATGTACTCCTCGTCCGGCGAGGGGCGGTAACCTTTCGGCAGCTCGATGTGCACCGTCGCGGGCAGCGCGTAGCGGCCGTCCTCGCGGGTGATGCCGGGCTCGTTGTTGGGGGCGACGATCGCCACCCGGGGTTTGGCAATGGCTGTTTCTGACTTCACGGGTTTCTTGATCTGGGGAGGTGCGGACTTCGCCGGCTGCGCCGCGGCGACGGCACCCCCGGCACGTGGAGCTGCCGCTTCCTTGCGTACGGGTTTGGCGGGCGCGGCAGGCTTCGCCGGCGCACGCTTCGCCGCGGGACGCGATGCCGGCCTGGCGGCTTTCGCCGATGTGCCCGCGGCGGCCTGCGCCTTCTTCGGCACCGGTTTCTTCGCGACGGTCTTCTTCGCCGCGGCCTTCTTCGGCATCGGCCTGGCCTTGGCCGCCTTGACCGGCTTCTTCGCCGCCGGCTTGGCCGGCTTCTTCGCGGCCTTGGCCGGGCGCGCGGCGTGCTTCGCCTTCTTCGCGGGCTTGGACGCGACGCGGGCCTTGGCCGCTTTGGCCTTGCTCGATGCGGTGCTGCGCGTGGACTTCGCCATTTCCCTACACCATTGTGGCTCGGCGGCCGGGTGTTATAGCCTAGAACCCTGGCACCAGCAACCGCCTTGCAAACCCGCGTCGCATCAGGGCTGGCGAGGGCTTACGGCGCGCCCGTGACGCGACTGATACTGTTCCTGATCGCCTGTTACAAACGCCTGCTCAGCCCGCTACTGGGGGCGAACTGCCGGTTCCATCCGACCTGCTCGAGCTACGCGCGCGCCGCCGTCGCACGCTTCGGCCCGCTGCGCGGATCGGTCCTGGCGGCATGGCGCATCCTGCGTTGCCAGCCGCTGTGCAGCGGCGGCTTCGACCCGGTGCCCGAACGCTTCACCTTGGCGCGCTGCCGCGCGCATGGAGACGAACCGCATGCATGACGCCTGGCTGATCACCAACGCCGAACTGGTCAACGAAGGCCGCCGCTTCCATGCCGACCTGCGCGTGCGCGGCGGCCGCATCGAGACGATCGCGCCCTCGCTCGCCGCGCGCCCGGGCGAACGCGTCTACGACGCCGCCGGCCTGTGGCTGCTGCCGGGCATGATCGACGACCAGGTGCACTTCCGCGAACCGGGTTTGACGCACAAGGCCGACATCGCCCACGAGTCGCGCGCCTGCGTCGCCGGCGGCATCACCAGCTACATGGAGATGCCGAACACCAGGCCGCCGGCGACCAATCGCGAGGCGCTGGAGGCGAAGTACGCGCGCGCTGCCGAGGTCTCCGCGGCCAACTACGCGTTCTATCTCGGCGCGACCAACGACAACCTCGACGACATCCGCGCGCTGGACCCGAAGGCCGCGCCCGGCATCAAGGTGTTCATGGGCGCCTCCACCGGCAACATGCTGGTGGACGATCCCGACACCCTGGACGGCATCTTCCGCGAGGCGCCGACGCCGATCATCACCCACTGCGAGGACACGCCGATGATCGCCGCCAACGAGGCGGCGGCGCGCGCGCGCTGGGGCGACGCCATCCCGCCGGAGCAGCACCCGCTGATCCGCTCGCGCGAGGCCTGCCTCAAGTCGACGCGGCTGGCGATCGAGCTGGCGCGCCGCCACGGCACGCGCCTGCACGTCCTGCACATCTCCACCGCCGACGAGCTGGTGCTGTTCGAGCCGGGCCCGGTCGCCGGCAAGCGCATCACCGCCGAGACCTGCGTGCATTTCCTGCACTTCTGCGACGCCGACTACGCGCGCCTCGGCCACCGCATCAAGTGCAACCCGGCGATCAAGACCGCGGCCGACCGCGAAGCGATCACGCGCGCGCTGGCCGAAGGCCGCATCGACGTGCTCGCCACCGACCACGCGCCGCATCTGGCCAGCGAGAAGGCCGAGCCCTACGTGCGCGCGCCGTCCGGCCTGCCGCTGGTGCAGTACGCCCTGCAGTGCGCGCTGGAGCGCGTGTTCGACGGCGTGCTGACGCTGGAGCGCGTGGTCGAGGCGGTGACGCACGCGCCGGCCACGCTGTTCCAGGTGGCCGAACGCGGCTACCTGCGCGAAGGCTACGCGGCCGATCTGACCCTGGTCGACCCGCGGCGCCCGCACCCGGTCAGCGCCGCCGAGGTGCTGTCGAAGTGCGGCTGGTCGCCGTTCGAGGGTTTCACCTTCCGCAGCTCGATCGCCGCCACCTTCGTCAACGGCCGCCTGGCCTGGGACGGCCGGCGCGTCAGCGACGAGGTGCGCGGCCAGCGGCTCGCCTTCGCGCGCTGAACGCCTCCGGCGCAGCGAAGCTCAGCGCGCCCCCAGCGGCGCCAGCGCGTGGTCGGCCGGGCCGTAGCCGCCCTCCACGCCCTTGGTCGCGATCGCCACCGCGTCGTGCGGATGCAGGCTCTCGTAGTGCGAGGCGCGCACCCAGAAGTCGGCGATGCGCTCGTCGGCGTCCAGCGCCTGCTGCAGGCGCCGCGCGGCGTCCTCGCAGAACATCAGGTTGCCGCCGTTGAGCAAGGCGAACCGCTGCTCGTCGACGCGCTTGACCGCGGCCTGCACCGGCGTCTGCAACGCGTCCTCGATGCGGTCGATCAGGTCGATCAGCGGGAAGTCGAAGCCGGGGTTGAGGCGCACGCGCACCTCGGCCGCGCTGCGCTGGCTGTGCGGCGTGGCGCGGATGCCGTGCTCGCTGCCGAGCCAGGCCAGCACCGCCTCGCGGTCGAGCGCCTGCGCGGCGGGGAACGCCTGCGCGAAGCCGTCCTGGATCAGCTGGCGCGCCAGCGCCGCGGAAGCCGGGCAGGTGGACGAATACAGCACGGCGGTGGCGAGCTCGACCTCGAACCGGCCGCGCTGCAGCGTCGCCGTGATGGTCACCGGATAAGCCTTCCAGCCGCGGTGGTCGCTGACCAGCGCCGGCCGCCGCACCAGATGCTCGAAAGCGATACGCACCATCGCGCGATCGGAAAGATCGGCGTGCGAGTCGAGGAAGCCGCGCAGCATGCGGCGCAGCAGCGCGGGGGTCAGCGGCTCGGCGTCGAGCGTCCGGTCGAGGTGCAGGTACAGGCGCGACATGTGGATGCCGCGCGCCTCCGGCCGGGCCAGATTGACGTAGGCCGCGACCCGCGCCGCCGACTGCACGACGCCGCCGTCGGCCGTGGCCAGCCGCACCGGCATCTGCACCTCGTCCATGCCGACCCACTCCAGCCGTCCGGCCACGCCGGGCCTGGCCTCGACGGCCACGTCGGGCATCGCGCGCTGGGTGTTCAGGTCGGTGGACATGGTGGTTTCCCGCATGAAACGGCGGGCCCGTGGCCCGCCCGGAAGACAACTTTACGTCAACTGGGGCCGGCGCCGGCCCGGCACAATGGCTGCTCGGCGTGAACGGCGCGTTTCCGTCTCAACGTCCCGCCCGCCGCTCGCGCGCCGCGCGCCAGAGATAGAAGGCATCGCCCAGCCGCGGCCGCTGCGGCGCGCGCAGCGCGGCCAGCGGATCGGCGGCGCGCAGCGCGCCGGCCAGCAGCGCGCGGTCGCGGCGCGCGCGCAGGCCGCGGAACAGCGACAGCGGACCGGGCAGCCGCTGCGCCGCCTCCAGCGCCTGCGTCAACGTCTGCAACTGGTCGCGCAGCGCGGCGCGGCGCGCCGCGGACGGCTGCCGCAGGCCCTCGCGCGTCAACTGATGCCGCGCCAGCAGCGCCATCGGCAGCGGCAGTTCGTGCGTGCTTTCCGCATCCAGCCAGGCCAGCGCCGCGCCGAGATGGCCCAGCGCCGCCAGCCGCGCCGCGCGCGCGGGCGAGGCCTCGACGCCGAACCAGAACGCGGTCTCCAACGCGGCCAGCGCGCCGTGGAAGCGCTCGGCGGCGGCGAGCTGCGTCTCGAAATCGGCGACGCTGCCCTGCCCCAGTTGCGTCAGCGCAGCGGCCACCGGCGCCGCGTACAGCGGCGCCGGCAGCGCCGCCGCGCGCGCGTCGGCGAACAGCGCCTGCGTCAGCGGATGCAGCGCCTCGCCCTGGCGGGCGCGCGCCAGCTCCTCGCCCCACCAGTTCAGCTTCACCGCCGCGACCTGCGGCTCGCGGATGCCGTAGGCGGCGGCGATCAGCTCGTGTTCGAGGCAGGCCAGCGCGCAGCAGGCGTCGCGCTCCGCCGCGTCGAGATAGCCGAGCGCGATCGCCTGCGCCGGCTCGGCGACCAGCCACTTGTCGACGAAGCTCTCGAAACCGGCGTCGCTCACGCGCGGCCCACCCAGCCGATCAGCTCGGTGGGCCGCCGCGCCACCGCGTCGGCCTCCCAGGTATGCGGATCGCCGCCGTCGAGGTAGCCCCAGGCGGCGGCCACGGTGTAGGCGCCGGCGGCGCGCCCGGCCTCGACGTCGCGCAGGTCGTCGCCGACGAACAGGCAGCGCCGCGGCTCGACGCCGATCTGCGCGCAGGCGTGCAACACCGGCGCCGGATCCGGCTTCTTCACCGCCAGCGTGTCGCCGGCCACCACCACCGAGGCGCGCTGCGCGAGTCCCAGCTTCTGCAGCAGCGGCGCGGTGAGGAAGCCCGGCTTGTTGGTGACCACGCCCCAGGCCACGCCGCGGCCTTCCAGCGTGGCCAGCAGCGCGTCGATGCCGTCGAACGGCCGCGTGCGCGCGCCCAGCACTTCGGCGTAGAGATCGAGGTAGCGCGGCACCAGCGCGGCGATCGCGTCCTCGCCGGCGCCGGGAAAGCCGCGGCGCAGCACCGCGCGCGCGCCGCGCGACACCACCTCGCGCACGCTGGGATACGGCGGCGGCGGCACGCCGTGCTCGCCGCACAGCGCGTCCAGCGCCGCGGCGAGGTCGGGGGCGCTGTCCAGCAGGGTGCCATCGAGGTCGAACAGCACGCCGTCGATGCGGGGGGGCAGCGGCTTCATGCGGGTTTGCGCGCGCAGACGAGGTAGTTGACCGCGGTGTTCGCGGTCAATCGCGCCTTGCGCGTCAACGGGTTGTAGGCGATGCCCCGCACCTCTTCGAGCTCGAGCCCGGCGCGACGCAGCAGCGCGGCCAGCTCCGACGGGCGCAGGAACTGCGCGTAGTGGTGCGTGCCGCGCGGCAGCAGGCGCAGCAGGTATTCGGCGCCGAGGATCGCCGCGGCGAAGCTGGCCGGCGTACGGTTGAGCGTGGACATGAACAGGCGCGCGCCCGGCTTCAGCAGCGCGGCGAGGTCGGCGACCAGCGCCGCCGGATCGGGCACATGCTCGATCAGCTCCATGCAGCAGACCGCGTCGAAACCTTCCGGCTCGGCCGCGGCCAGTTCGGCCGAGCCGCACACCCGGTAGTCGACCTGCAGGCCGGATTCGTGCAGGTGCAGGCGCGCGACGTCGATCAGCGCCGCGCCGAGGTCGATGCCGACCACCGCGGCGCCCGCGCGCGCCAGCGCCTCGCTGAGCAGGCCGCCGCCGCAGCCGACGTCGGCCACGCGCGCGCCGTGCAGGACGACGCGCTCGACGACGAAGGCGGCGCGCACCGGATTGAGGTCGTGCAGGGGACGGGATTCGCCTTGGGGGTCCCACCACCGCGCCGCCAGCTTCTCGAAGCGGGCGATCTCGTCGGCATTCACGTTGGACGCGACGCCGGTCATGACGCAAAGCCCTCCTGTCGCACCGAACCTTCCCTGGCACGTGGTGCCTGCCCGGCCATCCATGGCCGGGCGCTCGCCGGCGCGGGATGCGATTCATCGCATCCCGCGTCACGACCCGGCTCGCCCCACCACCGCGCCGCCAGCTTCTCGAAGCGGGCGATCTCGTCGGGGCTGACGTTGGTCGCTTGCATGATGCGCATCGTGGGCGGGCGGCGGCCCGCCGTCGTGAGTCGGGTCATCCGCCGATCGCCGCCACGCGCTCGCGCCACGCGCGCGCCTTGGCGCGCAGCGCGTCGGCGTCGAGGCCGGTCAGGGCGCGGTCGGCGAGCTGGCGGCGGCCGTCGATCCAGACGTCGCTGACCTGCTGGCGTCCGGTGGCGTAGACCAGTTGCGACACCACGTGGTACAGCGGCTGCGTCTCCAGCGGGTCCAGGCGCACCGCCGCGAGGTCGGCGCGCTTGCCCGGCGCGATCGAGCCGATGCGGTCGGCCAGACCCAGCGTGCGCGCGCCGCCCAGCGTGGCGGCGTGCAGCGTGGCGGCCGCGTCGAACGCGCTGGCGTCGCCGGCGACGCCCTTCGCCAGCAGGGCCGCGGTGCGCATCTCGCCGAACATGTCGAGGTCGTTGTTGCTGGCGCAGCCGTCGGTGCCCAGCGCCAGGTTGACGCCGGCGCGGCGCAGCTTCTCGGCCGGGCAGAAGCCGGAGGCCAGCTTGAGGTTCGATTCCGGACAGTGCACCACCGACACGCCCTCCTCCGCGCACAGCGCGATCTCGGCGTCGGTGAGCTGGGTCATGTGCACGGCGATCAGGCGGTCGTTGACGATGCCGAGCTGCTGCATGCGCTGCAGCGGCCGCAGGCCGGTCTCGCGCTTCGCTTCCTCGACCTCGTGCGCGGTCTCGTGCAGGTGCAGGTGCACCGGCACGTCGAGCTGGTCGGCGAGCATGCGCACGCGCTCGAAGGCCTGGTCCGACACGGTGTACGGCGCATGCGGCGCGAACGCGGTGCCGATCAGCGCGTCGCCGCGGAAGTCGTCGTGCACGGCCAGCGCGCGCTCGAAATACTCGTCGCGGCTCTTCGCCCAGGCACTGGGGAACTCGATCAGCGGCAGGCCGACCGTGGCGCGGAAGCCGGCGCGGCGGTAGGTGGCGGCGGCGACATCCGGGAAGAAGTAGTTCTCGTTGCAGCAGGTGGTGCCGCCGCGCAGCATCTCGGCGATCGCCAGCTCGACGCCGTCGCGCACGAACTCGGGGCCGAGCACGCGCCCCTCCACCGGCCAAATGTGCTGCCGCAGCCAGACCATCAGCGGCAGGTCGTCGGCCAGGCCGCGCAACAGCGTCATCGGGTTGTGCGTGTGCGCGTTGACCAGGCCGGGGATCAGCGCATGCTCGCCCAGCGCGACGCGCTCGCGCGGCGCGCAGGCAGCCCGCGCCTCGGCGGTCGGCAGCACGGCGACGATCGAGCCGCCATCGACGGCGACGGCGTGATCCTCCAGCACCACGCCGTGCGGCTCCACGGGCACGACCCAACGGGCCTCGATCAGCAGGTCGACCTCGCGCGGCACGCTCACGCCGGTCTCACTTCACTCGGCCGACATACTCGCCGGTGCGCGTGTCGACCTTGATCACTTCGTCCTGGCCGACGAACAGCGGCACGCGCACCACCGCGCCGGTCTCCAGCTTGGCCGGCTTGCCGCCGCCGCCGGAGGTGTCGCCGCGCACGCCGGGGTCGGTCTCGACGATCTTCAGCTCGACGAAGTTCGGCGGCGTCACCGACAGCGGCACGCCGTTCCACAGCGTGACGATGCACATCTCCTCGCCCTTCAGCCATTGCGCGGCGTCGCCGACGGCGTTCTTGTCGGCGGTGTGCTGCTCGAAGCTGTCCGGCTGCATGAAGTGCCAGAACTCGCCGTCGTTGTAGAGGTACTGCATGTCGGTATCGACGACGTCGGCACCCTCCACCGTGTCGGTGGCCTTCAGGGTGCGCTCGGTCACGCGGCCGTTCTTCAGGTTGCGGATCTTGATGCGCGTGAACGCCTGGCCCTTGCCGGGCTTGATGAACTCCGCCTCGACGATGGTGTAGGGATCGCCGTCGACGATGATTTTCAGGCCGTTCTTGACGTCGTTCAGTCCGTAGGTCGCCATGGGGGTGCTCCGATACGAAAAAGCCGCCCCGGGAAGCGGCTAGAATGGGCTGTTCACCGGGGCGCGCCGCCCCATCCGAGACCGCAGATGATAACCGCAAGCCCTGCCCCCGCGCAGCTTTCGCCGGCCGACTGGCGCCAGCTCTGGCGCGAGGCGGTGACCGACGCGCGCGAGCTGCTGGCCCTGCTCGGCCTCGAGGCGCTGGCCGCGCGGCTGCCGCCGGACGACGCCGGCTTCGCCCTGCGCGTGCCGCGCGGTTTCGTCGCGCGCATGCGTCCCGGCGATCCGCACGACCCCCTGCTGCTGCAGGTGCTGCCGCAGTTGGCGGAGCTGGAACCGGCGCCGGGCTTCGTGCGCGACGCGGTCGGCGATCTCGGCGCGCGCGCCGCGCACGGCGTGCTGCAGAAATACGCCGGCCGCGCCCTGCTGATCGCCAGCGGCTCCTGCGCGGTGAACTGCCGCTACTGTTTCCGCCGGCACTTCCCGTATGCCGAGGAGATCGCCGCGGCGGCGCGCTGGCGCGAGGCGCTGGCGCACCTGCGCGCCGACGCCTCGCTGTCGGAGGTGATCCTCTCCGGCGGCGATCCGCTGTCGCTGTCGACGCCCAAGCTGGCCGAGCTGACCGACGGCCTGGCCGATGCGCCGCACGTGCGCCGTCTGCGCATCCACTCGCGCCTGCCGGTGGTGCTGCCGGAGCGCGTCGACGACGAGTTCTGCGCCTGGCTGTCCGGCCTCGGCCTGCGGAAGGTGGTGGTGCTGCACGCCAACCATCCCGCCGAGCTCGACGCCGGCGTGGCCGCCGCGTGCGGACGCCTGCGCGAGGCCGGCGCCACCCTGCTCAACCAGTCCGTGCTGCTGCGCGGCGTCAACGACGACGCGGCCGTGCTGGCGGCGCTGTCGGAACGGCTGTTCGAAGCCGGCGTGCTGCCCTACTACCTGCACCAGCTCGACCGCGTCGAGGGCGCCGCCCACTTCGAGGTCGGCGACGACCGCGCCCGCGCCCTGGTCGAGGCCCTGCGCGCCCGCCTGCCCGGCTATCTGGTGCCGCGGCTGGTGCGCGAGGTGGCCGGCGACGCCGGCAAGCGCCCACTGTGAGCGCCCCCGCGCCGGCCAGCGGCCGTTGTGGAAATGCGCGGTGGGTTCGGGTAAAACCCCTAGGCCGCGGTTTACGCTCGCACCGGAACGGCGGTCCTCCTGCGGCCGCACCGCGCCCCGAGTCCCACGCATGAAGCAGGACAACGTCACCAAGATCCTTTTCGTCGAAGACGCCGTCGAAGACGCCGAACAGGTCACCAGCGCGCTGCGCAACGGCGGCATCGCGGTGCGCCCGGCGCGCGCCGGCAACGAAGCGGAATTCGAGAGCGCGCTGGAAAGCCTCGGCCCCGACCTGGTGCTGGCCAATCCTTCCGCCCGCGACCTCAAGCTGCCCGAGGTCGCGCGCATGATCGAGGCGACCGGCAAGGACATCGTGCTGATCGCGATGGTGCCGCACGCCGACGACAAGATCATCTGCGACGCCTTCCTCGCCGGCGCGCGCGCGCTGGCGCTGCGCAGCCGCGCCGACCAGATGCAGGCGGTCGTGCGCCGCGAGGCGGAGGCGCTGGCGATGCGCCGCAGCGTGCGCCGCCTGGAGGCCGCGCTGCGCGAGTCCGAGCGTCGCTGCGACGCCCTGCTGGACTCCTCGCGCGATCCGATCGCCTACGTGCACGAGGGCGTGCACGTGCGCGCCAACAAGGCCTACCTCGAGATGTTCGGCTTCGAGGACTTCGAGGAGGTGCAGGGCCTGACCCTGCTCGACCTGGTGGCGCCGGCCAACGCCGAGGACTTCAAGGCGCTGCTGAAGCGCCTGGCGCGCGGCGAGAAGCCGCCGCCGCGGCTGGAGCTGAAGGCGCAGCGGACCGACGGTTCCACCTTCGACGCGGTGATGGAGTTCGCCCAGGCCACGTTCGAGGGCGAGCCCTGCATCCAGATCGTGTTCCGCCGCCAGGAGGTCGACCCCGCGCTGGCCGAGCAGCTCGACGCGCTGCGCTCGCGCGATCCGGTCACCGATCTCTACAACCGCAGCCACATGCTCGGCGTGCTCGACGAGGCGGTGGCCGCGGCGGCGAACGGCCAGGGCAGCCAGGCGCTGCTGCTGATCGAGCCCGACAACTACCACAACGTGGTCGACGCGGTCGGCCTCGGCAACGCCGACGGCCTGCTGCGCGCGCTCGGCGCGAAGATCCTCGCCCAGCTCGGCGCGCACGACGTGGCCGGGCGCATCTCCGACCACACCTTCGGCGTGCTGCTGAGGGGCAACGGCGAGCCGGCGCAGACCGTGGCCGAGGCGATCCGCAAGGCGGTCGAGGCGCAGATCTTCGAGGCCGGTGCGCAGTCGGTCAGCCTGACGCTCAGCATCGGTGGCAGCCTGATCGGCGAGAAGAACGCCAACTCGCCGACCGTGCTGGCGCAGGCCACCAGCGCCTTGCGCAACGCGCAGAACGCCGGCGGCAACCGCGTCGACGTGCACGATCCCGCCGCCAAGGACAAGGCCGAGGCGGAGAAGGAGCGCGGCTGGCTGGCGCTGGTGCAGGATGCGCTGGCCAACAACGGCTTCGTGCTCTACTACCAGCCGGTGATCAGCCTGCAGGGCGCCGAGGGCGAGCACTACGAGATCCTGCTGCGCCTGAAGGGCCCGAAGGGCGAAGTGCTGCCGGGCTACTTCCTGCCCGTCGCCGAACGCCACGGTCTGCTGCCGGCGATCGACCGCTGGGTGATCGCCAACGCCATCCGCGTGCTGGCCGAGCGCCAGCGCGAAGGCGCGCTGGCCACGTTCTTCCTGAAGATCACGCCGCAGTCGCTGGAGGACGAGCAGCTGGCGCCGTGGATCGGCCAGCAGCTCGCCGCGGCCGGCGTGCCCGGCCGCGCGTTGGTGCTGGAGATGCCGGAAAGCAAGGTGGTGACCAACCTGAAGCCGGCGCGCGAGTTCGTCAACGCGATCAAGCAGTTCGGCTGCGGCTTCGCGCTGGAGCAGTTCGGCTCCGGCCTGAACTCGTTCCAGCTGCTGAAGCACGTCGACGCCGGCTACCTGAAGATCGACCGCAGCTACATGGCCGAGCTGCCGAAGCATCCGGAGAACCAGCAGCGCGTGCGCGAGCTGTGCACGCAGGCGCACGCGGCGGGCAAGCTGACGGTGGCGGAATGGGTGGAAGACGCCGCCAGCATGTCGATCCTGTTCACCTGCGGCGTGGCCTTCGTGCAGGGCAACTTCCTGCAGGAGCCGGAGAAGGTGATGGCGTACGAACTGGCCGGCTGAGCCGGCGGCCGCTGCCGGCACGAAAAAGGAAGCTGCGCGGGTCGCCCCGCGCGGCTTCGTCGTTTCTGGCGAACCGCCGGCTTACTTGGCCGGGGCGGTGGCGCCGATGTCTTCCTTGATGCGCGCCGCCTTGCCCTCGAGACCGCGCAGGTAGTACAGCTTGGCGCCGCGCACCTTGCCGCGACGCTTGACCGACACCGACTCGATCGCCGGGCTGTGGGTCTGGAACACGCGCTCGACGCCGGTGCCGTGCGAGATCTTGCGCACGGTGAAGGCGGAATTCAGGCCGCGGCTGCGCTTGGCGATGACCACGCCCTCGAAGGCCTGCACGCGCTCGCGGTTGCCTTCCTTCACCTTGACGTTGACGACCACCGTGTCGCCCGGGCTGAACTCCGGCAGCTTGCGGGTCATCTGCGCGGCTTCGAACTGCTCAATGATCTTGTTCATGGCACACCACCGATAAGTATCAATCCGGCCGGGTCCGTGCGGGCCTCAGCATGTCGCCGCACGATGCTCGCGGCGGAATTCCTCAAGCAGCTGGCGCGCTTCCGCGTCCAGCGTCAACCGCGCCAGCAGGTCGGGCCGGCGCAACCAGGTGCGGCCCAGCGACTGCTTCAGGCGCCAGCGGCGGATCGCCGCGTGGTCGCCGGACAGCAGCACCGGCGGTACCTCTCCCAGCGCGTCCTGCTCGGGCCGCGTGTAGTGCGGGCAATCGAGCAGGCCGTCCGAGAACGAATCCTGCCGCGCGGACTGCGCGTCGTTCAGCGCGCCTTCCTGCAGCCGGCCGACCGCGTCGATCAGCACCGCCGCGGCCAGCTCGCCGCCGGACAGCACGTAGTCGCCGATGGACAGCTCCTCGTCGACCGCGTGCGCCAGCAGGCGCTCGTCCACGCCCTCGTACCTGCCGCAGAGCAGCGTGAAGCGCGGCATCCGCGCCAGCTTCGCCACCCTGCGCTGGGTGAGCCGCGCTCCCTGCGGGCTCAGGTAAATCACGTGCGCCGGCTCCGGCGCCGCCGCCCGCACCGCGGCCAGGGCCGCGCGCAACGGGTCGATCATCATCACCATCCCGGGGCCGCCGCCATAGGGGCGGTCGTCCACGGAGCGGTAGTTGTCGGTGGCGAAGTCGCGCGGGTTCCAGGTTTCGACCTGCAGCAGCCCGCGTTCCTGCGCCCGGCCCACCACGCCGATGCCGGCGCACTGGCGCACGAACTCGGGGAACAGCGTGACGACGTCGATGCGCATCGCCCCTCGTCCGTGCCGGCGGTCGCCCGCCGCCTTCAGAATTCCGGATCCCAGTCCACCACCATGCGGCCGTCATCGACATCGACCGACCGCACGTACTGCCCCGGCACGAACGGGATCAGCCGTTCGCGGTCGCCGTCCCGCACCACCAGCACGGGATGGGCGCCGGTCTCGAACAGGTGGCTGACCCGGCCCAGCGCCGCGCCCTCCACCGTGACCACCTCGAGATCCTCGAGATCGGTCCAGTAATACTCGCCCGCCGGCAGCGCCGGCAGCGCCGCCCGCGGCACCCAGACCGGCGTGCCGATCAGGGCCGCCGCCTGGTCGCGGTCGGCGACGCCGGGCAGTTCGGCCACCAGGCCCTTGCCCTGCTCGCGCCCGCGCGCGCCGCGCAGTTCGCGGAACTCGCCCGGGCCGGTCTCGAGCAGCCAGGGCTGGTAATCGAAAATCGCGAGGCGCGGCTCGGCCCAGGATTCGAGCTTGACCCAGCCGCGCACTCCCGACACCCCGACGATGCGCCCCATGCGGACGCGGCGCTCGCCGGGCATGCCGACCTCAGGCGGCCTTGGAGGCTTCCTTGACCAGCGCGCGCACCTTGTCGGTCAGCTGCGCACCCTTGGCCACCCAGGCCTGCACCTTGGCCACGTCCAGCTCCAGGCGCTTCTCGGCGCCGGACGCCACCGGGTTGTAGTAGCCCACGCGCTCGATGCTGCGGCCGTCACGCTTTTTGCGCTCGTCCGCCACCACGACGTGGAAGAACGGGCGACCCTTGGCGCCGGCGCGCGCAAGACGAATCTTCACCATACGTACGAACTCCAGAGTTGCCGCGAGGCCGGCAGCCGCTTTCAGGCCGGTGCGGGAAACGCGGCATTTTAACGGAAATCGGCGGGAAAGGAAGCCCGGGCCCCGGATCGCGGCCCGGGCGCGAGGCGCCGGACCGCGCCGCGCGCGCCCTCCGCACTTCCCTGCTCCCTGCTCCCTGCTTCAGCGCATCGGCGGCATGCCGCCGCGCTTCAGCGCGCCCTGCATCTGCCGCATCAGCCCCTTCATGCCGCCCGAGGCCAGTTTGGACATCATCTTCTCCATCTGCTGGTACTGCTTCAGCAGGCGGTTGACGTCGGCCGGCTGCTGGCCGGCGCCGCGCGCCACGCGCGCGCGCCGCGAGCCGTTCAGCAGGTCCGGGTGGCGGCGTTCCTTCTTGGTCATCGACTGGATCAGGGCGATCATGCGCTTGATCTCGCGGTCGTTGACCTTCGACTTGACGCTGTCCGGCAGGCTGCCGACGCCGGGCAGCTTGTCCATCAGCGCGCCCAGCCCGCCCATGTTGACCATCTGCTCGAGCTGGTCGCGCATGTCGTTCATGTCGAAGCGCTTGCCCTTGACCACCTTCTCGGCGAGCCTGGCGGCCTTCGCCTGGTCGACCTTGCGCTCGACCTCCTCGACCAGGCTGAGCACGTCGCCCATGCCGAGGATGCGCTGCGCGATGCGGTCGGGATGGAACGGCTCCAGCGCATCGGTCTTCTCGCCGGCGCCGAGGAACTTGATCGGCCGGCCGGTGACGTAGCGCACCGAGAGCGCGGCGCCGCCGCGGGCGTCGCCGTCGGTCTTGGTGAGGATCACGCCGGTCAGCGGCAGCGCCTCGGCGAACGCCTTGGCGGTGGTGGCCGCGTCCTGGCCGGTCATCGCGTCGACCACGAACAGGGTCTCGACGGGATTCAGCGTCGCGTGCAGCGCCTTGACCTCGTCCATCATCTCGGCGTCGACGTGCAGGCGGCCAGCGGTGTCGACGATCAGCACGTCGGCCACCTCGCGGCGCGCGGCGTCGAGCGCCGCCCTGGCGATCGCCACCGGGTCCTGCGCGCCGGAGGACGGGAAGAAGCCCACGCCGACCTGCGCCGCCAGCGTCTGCAGCTGGTCGATGGCGGCCGGGCGGTAGACGTCGCAGCTCACCACCATCACCTTTTTCTTCTTGCGCTCGACGAGGAAGCGCGCCAGCTTGGCGACGGTGGTGGTCTTGCCCGCGCCCTGCAGACCGGCCACGAGCACGATCGCCGGCGGCTGCTGGGCGAGGTTCAACTCGGTGTTGACCGTGCCCATCAGCGCGGTCAGCTCGTCGCGCACCACCTTCACCAGCGCCTGGCCGGGGGTGAGGCTCTTCAGCACTTCCTGGCCGACGGCGCGCGCCTGCACGCGCTGGATCAGCGCCTGCACCACCGGCAGGGCGACGTCCGCCTCCAGCAGCGCGATGCGCACCTCGCGCAACGACTCGCGGATGTTGGCCTCGGTCAGGCGGCCGCGACCGCGCAGGCGCTGCACGGTGTCGGAAAGGCGCTGGCTGAGCGACTCGAACATGGCGCTGGATCGGGGGTTGCGGAAAGCGTGCCAGTATAGCAGCCGCCCCCGGCGGCGTTTGCGCGCGCGACGCGCTGTGCCAAACTCGCGCGCACCATGCCGATCACCCTGATCTCGTTGCTCGCCCTCGCCGGCTACCTCGGCGCCGCCGCGCTGTTGGCCGCGCCGTTGACCGGCTGCCCGCGCACGCCGCGCGCCTCGGCGCTGCTGCTGGGCGCGCTGGCCGTGCTGCTGCATTTCGGCGTGCTGCTCGGCTTCCATCGCGGCGCACTGGACCTGCATTTCTTCGCCGCGCTGTCGCTGGTGGCGGCACTGGTGGCGGCGCTGACCTTGCTGGTCAACCTGGCGCGCCCGGTCGCCGGGCTCGGCGTGATCGTGTTCCCGCTGGCCGCGGCGCTGCTGGCGCTGGACGTGTTTTTCGCGCCGCCGACGGCGCCGCGCGCGCTCGGCTGGCAGATCAGGCTGCACGTGGCCGTTGCCCTGCTCGGCTACGGCGTGCTCTCGATCGCCGCCGTGCTGGCCATCCTGCTGTGGCTGCAGGAGCGCGCGCTGCGCCGGCACCGCCCCGGTCGCCTGGTGCTGGCCCTGCCGCCGCTGACGCAGACCGAGGCGCTGATGTTCCGCCTGATCGCCGCCGGTTTCGCGCTGCTGACGGCGACGCTGCTGAGCGGCCTGCTGTTCATCGAGGACATCCGTGCGCAGCACCTGGTGCACACCACCGTGCTGTCGATCGCCGCCTGGCTGGTGTTCGGCCTGCTGCTGTGGGGCCGCTGGCGCTGGGGCTGGCGCGGCCGCCGCGCGGTGCGCTTCACGCTGACCGGCATGGCGGTGCTGCTGCTCGCCTTCTTCGGCAGCAAGTTCGTATTGGAACTGGTGCTGCAAAAAGTGAATTGACGCTTGAATCGCGCGGCGGCAAGTGCGCAGAATCCGCGCGCCAGGGACACGGGAGGGACCAGGGTGGACACGGACTCCGGGCAGGACCGCCGGCGCTTCCAGCGCGTGCCGCTGGCAGGCAGCGTGCGCCTCTATTCCGGCAGCGCGCTGTGGGAGACCGACCTGATCGACCTCTCGCTGAAGGGCGTGCTGGTGGCGCGGCCCGCGGCCTTTGCCGGCGCGCCCGGCGCGCGCTTCCGCATGGACCTGCGCGTCAACGGCACGTTGGTGATCAGCATGGGCGTGGAAGCCGCGCGCATCGAGGGCGATCGCCTCGCCTTCGCCTGGGACCGCATCGACCTCGACAGCTTCGCGCGGCTGAAGCGGCTGCTCGAGCTGAACCTCGGCGGCCACGAGCGGCTGCACCGCGAATTGGCGGCGCTGGGCGCCTGATTCAGCGCACCGCGTCCAGCGCCTCGGCGAGGCGCTCCACCGCCACCACTTCCAGTTCGCCGTAGCGCCCCTTTTTCGGCGCGTTCGCCTTCGGCACGATCGCGCGCGCGAAGCCGTGCGTCGCCGCCTCCTTCAGGCGCTCCTCGCCGTTCGGCACGGGCCGGATCTCGCCGGACAGGCCGACCTCGCCGAAGGCTACGGTCTTCTCCGGCAGCGGCCGGTCGCGCAGGCTGGACAGCACCGCCAGCAGCACCGGCAGGTCGGCCGCCGTCTCCTGCACGCGGATGCCGCCAACCACGTTGATGAACACGTCCTGGTCGTAGGCGGCGACGCCGCCGTGCCGGTGCAGCACCGCCAGCAGCATCGCCAGGCGGTTCTGCTCGAGGCCGAGCGCGACGCGGCGCGGATTGCCCAGCGAGGACTGGTCGACCAGCGCCTGCACCTCGACCAGCAACGGCCGCGTACCCTCGCGGGTGACCATCACCGCGCTGCCCGGCGTCGGCCCGCTGTGCGCCGACAGGAAGATCGCCGACGGATTGGGCACTTCGCGCAGGCCCTTGTCGCCCATCGCGAACACACCGAGCTCGTTGACCGCGCCGAAGCGGTTCTTGAACGCGCGCAGCACGCGGAAGCGGCTGCCCGACTCGCCCTCGAAGTACAGCACGGCGTCGACCATGTGCTCGAGCACGCGCGGGCCGGCGATGCCGCCTTCCTTGGTGACGTGGCCGACCAGGAACACGCCGGTGCCGCTTTCCTTGGCGAAGCGCACCAGCTTCGCCGCCGATTCGCGCACCTGGCTGACCGAGCCGGGCGCCGCGGTCAGGAGTTCCGTCCAGATGGTCTGGATCGAATCGATCACCAGCACGCGCGGACGCGCCTCGGCGGCGCGCTCGAGGATGCGTTCGACGCAGGTCTCGGCCAGCGCCTGCAGCGGCGCCAGCGGCAGGCCGAGCCGTTGCGCGCGCGACGCCACCTGCGCCAGCGATTCCTCGCCGGTCACGTACACGCCGCTCATGCGGTCGCCCAGCGCGCCCAGCATCTGCAGCAGCAGGGTCGACTTGCCGATGCCCGGATCGCCGCCGATCAGCACCACCGAACCGTCGACCAGGCCGCCGCCCAGCACGCGGTCCAGCTCGCCGATGCCGACCCGGCTGCGCGAGGTTTCGCCCGCCGCCACCTCGGTCAGCGGCGTGATGCGCGAAGCCCCCGCGGCGGCGCCCGCGTAGCCGCCGCGGCGCGCGCCGTTGCCCGCCGCCTTGGCCGGCTCGACGACGAATTCGGACAGCGAATTCCACACGCCGCACTCCGCGCACTGGCCCTGCCACTTGCCGTGCTCGGCGCCGCATTCGCTGCAGACGTAGGCGGTCTTCGCCTTGGCCATGTCAACCTTCGTCCTCGGCGAACAGCACGCGGCGGGTGACGCCGCAGGTGAGCTCGTAGCTGATCGTGCCGGCGTGGGCGGCGACGGTTTCGACCGGCAGCGCCGGGCCCCACAGCGTCACCGCATCGCCGACGCGCGCCGCGGGCACCTCGCGCAGGTCGATGGTGACGAGGTCCATCGACACGCGGCCGACGATCGCGGCGCGGTGTTCGCCGACCAGCACCGGCGTGCCGGCGGCGGCGCTGCGCGGGTAGCCGTCGCCGTAGCCGATCGCGGCGACGCCGAGCGGCATGTCCTCGGGCGCTTCCCAGGTGGCGGCGTAGCCGACGCGCTCGCCCTTGCGGATGCGGTTCACCGCGATCAGCCGCGTCGACAGCGTCATCGCCGGGCGGAAGCCGAAGTCGGCGCCGCACTTGCCCTCCACCACCGACAGCCCGTACAGCAGCCCGCCGACGCGCACCCAGTCGCCGTGCGCCTGCGGCCAGCCCAGCACGCCGGCCGAATTGGCCAGCGCGCGCTCGCCGGCGAGGCCGCGCGTGGCGTCGGCGAAGCGCGCGATCTGCTGCGCGGTCAGCGCGTTGTCGAACTCGTCGGAGGCGGCGAAGTGCGTCATCAGCGCGATCTCGGGATGCACCGCCGGCAACGCGCGCAGGCGCGCGTGCACCTCGACCGCGCGCTCCGGCGCGAAGCCGAGCCGGTGCATGCCGGTGTCGAGCTTCAGCCAGACGCGCAGCGGGCGGCCGTCGCGGTCGGCGACCAGCCACTCGATCTGGCTGTCGTGGTGGATCACCGCCTCGAGGCCGAGTCGGCGCAGCTCGGCGAGATCGGCCGGCGCATCCGGCCCGCTCAGCACGACGATGCGCTGGCGGTGCCCGGCCGCGCGCAGGCGCAGGCCGTCGGCGATCGAAGCGACGCCGAACGCGTCGGCTTCGTCCAATGCCCGCGCGACGCGCTCGAGGCCGTGGCCGTAGCCGTCGGCCTTGACCACCGCCATCACGCGCGCGCCGGAAGCGCGTTCGCGGATGCGCGCGAGGTTGTGGCGCAGTGCGCCGAGGTGGATGGTGGCGAGGGCGGTGCGGCTCATGGTTGCGGGGAGACGGGAGACGGGGAACGGGAGACGACGAGATCCCTGCTCGGCGCCACGAGCACTGGCCGTCTCCCCCCTCCCGTCTCCCGTCTCCCGAATCTCACTCCATCATCCCCGCATACGCCTCCGAGGCGTGGTTCTCGAACTTGGTGTACTGGCCGAGGAAGGTCAGCTTGACCGTGCCGGTGGGGCCGCTGCGCTGCTTGCCGATGATCACTTCGGCGAGGCCCTTGTCCGGCGATTCCGGGTTGTAGTACTCGTCGCGGTAGATGAACAGGATCAGGTCGGCGTCCTGCTCGATGGCGCCGGACTCGCGCAGGTCGGCCATCACCGGGCGCTTGTCGGTGCGCTGTTCCAGCGAGCGGTTGAGTTGCGAGAGCGCGATCACGGGGATGTCCAGTTCCTTGGCCAGGGCCTTCAGTCCACGCGAGATTTCTGAAATTTCGGTGGCGCGATTCTCCTTGTTGCCGGGCACCTGCATCAGCTGCAGGTAGTCGATCACGATCAGGCCGAGATCGTGCTCGCGCTTCAGCCGGCGCGCGCGTGCGCGCAGCTCGCCCGGCGACAGCGCCGGCGTGTCGTCGATGAAGATCTTGGCCTCGCTGAGCAGGGTGATCGCCTGGGTGACGCGCGGCCATTCCTCCTCGGCCAGATCGCCGGTGCGCAGGTGCTGCTGGTTGATGCGGCCGATCGAGGAGATCAGGCGGAACGCCAGCTGCGAGGCGGACATCTCCATCGAGAACACCGCCACCGCCTTCTTGGTGCGCATCGCCGCGTACTCGGCGATGTTCAGCGAGAACGCGGTCTTGCCCATGGCGGGGCGCGCGGCGACGATGATCAGGTCGGAAGGCTGCAGGCCGGCGGTCATCTCGTCGAGGTCGGTGAAGCCGGTCGGCAGGCCGGAGATCGCGCCGCGGTTCTCGTAGCGCTGGTGCAGGATCTGGAAGGCCTCCTTCACCGCCGAGCGCATCGACACGAAGCCCTTGCGCCCGCGCGCGCCGGCCTCGGCGATGCGGAACACGCGCTGCTCGGCGCTCTCGAGGATCTCCTGCGTGGAACGCCCGTCCGGACGGTAGCCGTCGCCGGCGATCTCGGTGCCGGCGTCGATCAGCTGCCGCAGCACCGACTTCTCGCGCACGATGTCGGCATAGGCGACGATGTTGGCCGCGCTGGGCGTGGCGTTGGCCAGCTCGATCAGGTAGGCGGCGCCGCCGACCATCTCGGCCAGGCGCTGCGACTCGAACCACTCGCCCAGCGTCACCGCGTCGCAGGGCATGCCCTTGTTGGACAGCTCGCTGATCGCGCGGAAGATCAGCCGGTGGTCCTTGCGGTAGAAGTCGTCCTCGCCGAGACGGTCGGCGACGCGGTCCCACGCCTCCGGCGCCAGCATCAGGCCGCCCAGCACGGCCTGCTCGGCCTCGATCGAATGCGGCGGCACGCGCAGCGCGTCGACGCGCGGTGCGGGATTGCGGTCAGGCGAAACGGCCATGGCACACCTGGGCGTTCTCGGCGGGCGGCGGACGAAGGCTAGGCATCATACGCACGGCGGCCGCGGCTGCCGATACAACAACTCTGTGCAAAACCCGGCGGTTGCAGTGGGCAACCCTGTGGAAAAACTGTGCGCGGGCTCCGTCGCAGGCGCTGCGACTAGCGGAAAAAAGACGGGCGCCCGAAGGCGCCCGTCCGGTGCTTGCGCGATGCCGCGGCTTACTGCTCGGCGACGATCGTCACCTTGACCGTGGTCTGCACGTCGGCGTGCAGGGCGATCTGCACCTCGTACTCGCCGACGTTGCGGATCGGGCCCTCGCCCAGGATCACTTCGCTCTTCTCTAGTTCCAGGCCCTGCGCGCTGAACGCCTCGGCGATGTCGCGCGGACCCACCGAACCGTACAGCTTGCCCTCGGGGCTGGCGTTGGCGGTGATCGTGACCGCGGCGTTCTCGAGCCTGGCCTTGCGCGCCTCGGCGGTTGCCAGCAGCTCGTTCGACTTCGCCTCGTACTCGGCGCGGCGCTTCTCGAACTCGGCGACGTTCTCGGCCGTCGCCGGCACCGCCTTGCCCTGCGGCACCAGGTAGTTGCGGCCGTAGCCCGGCTTCACCTTGACCTTGTCGCCGAGCGCGCCCAGGCCACGCACCTTCTCAAGCAGGATCAGTTCCATCGTGGATTCCTCATTCGTCAGCGCCGGGCGAACCGGCGCAGCTCACGCTGTCCGAATGACGGCCCCGCCGCGCGGGGCCGGCAACGCGCGTCGATCAATAGAAATGGTTGTCGCTGTACGGCAGCAGGGCCAGGAAGCGCGCGCGCTTGACCGCGGTCGCCAGCTGGCGCTGGTAGCGCGCCTTGGTGCCGGTGATGCGGCTCGGCACGATCTTGCCGGTCTCGGTGATGTACTGGCGCAGCGTGTTGAGATCCTTGTAGTCGATCTCCTTCACGCCCTCGGCGGTGAAGCGGCAGAACTTCTTGCGGCGGAAGAACTTGGACATGGTCGTCTCCGGTCTCAGGCGGCTTCGTCGCTGGCGCCGATGTCGGCGTCACCGCCGAACCCTTCCTCGTCGCGACGACGGGAACCCTTGCCCTCCTCCTTCTCCTTGCTCTTCATGATCGGCGAGAGCTCGGTGACGGCCTCGTCGCGGGCGATGATGAGGTGGCGCAGCACGGCGTCGTTGAAGCGGAATCCGGATTCCAGCTCGTTGAGCACGGCCTGGCCGCACTCGATGTTCATCAGCACGTAGTGGGCCTTGGCCAGGTGCTGGATGGGATAGGCGAGCTGGCGGCGGCCCCAGTCCTCGAGGCGGTGGATCTTGCCGTTGTCGCCCTCGATCAGCGCCTTGTAGCGCTCGATCATGGCCGGCACCTGCTCGCTCTGGTCCGGGTGGACCAGGAAGACGATCTCGTAGTGACGCATGATGGCTCCTTGTGGATGCGGCCCTCGCGGGCCTCGCAGCCTCCCGCCGTCGCGGTGAGGCAAGGTGCGCCGGGCGGAAAGCGCGGCGAGCCGGCTATGGTAGGCGGAAACGTCCTGCGGACGCAAGTCCAAGTGCTTGAAAGCGGGACGGTTCGCGGCCGGTCCCTTGATCAGCCCCGCCGAACCGGAGCCGCCATGCCGATCCGTCTGCTGTCCGCCGCCGGCGCCGTCCTGATCAGCGCGCTGGTGATGCTGCCGCTGTGGCGGATCGCCCGCGGCGAATCCGCCGATCCCGTCGGCCGGCCGCTGCCGGCGTTCACGCGCACCGACGCCTCCGGCTGGCTGAACTCGCCGCCGCTGCGGGTCGAGGACCTGCGCGGCCGGGTGCTGCTGGTCGACGTGTGGGCGTTCGAGTGCTGGAACTGCTACCGCTCGTTCCCCTGGCTGCACCAGCTGGAGCGCAGCCTCGCCGGCCGGGACTTCCGCGTGATCGGCATCCACTCGCCGGAGCTGGAGCGCGAGTACCTGCGCCAGGGTTTGGAAGCGGCGGTGGCGCGCCACGGCGTGCGCGAACCGGTGATGATCGACAACGACCACGCCTACTGGCGCGCGCTCGGCAACCAGTACTGGCCGGCGTTCTACCTGGTCGACCGGCGCGGCCGCATCCGCGCGCGCTTCGTCGGCGAGACCCACCCGGGCGACGCGCAGGCGCAGCGCATCGAAGCCGCGGTGCGCGCGCTGCTGGCGGAGTCCTGAGCGTTCAGTCCTGCGCGCCGACGGTGAAGCTCTCGCCGCAGCCGCAGGCGCCGGTGGCGTTGGGGTTGTCGAAGGCGAACGCGGCGTTCAGACCCTGGCGGCGGAAGTCGATCTCGGTGCCGTCCAGCAGCGGCAGGCTCTTCGCATCCACCACCAGACGCACGCCGTCCACCTCGAACACGCGGTCGTCGGCGCCGAGCGTCTCGGCGATGTCGACGCTGTAGGTATAGCCGGAACAGCCCGAGGGGCGCGCGCCGAAACGCACGCCGGCCGCGCCCGGCTGGCGGGCCAGGAACTCCTGCATGCGCGAGCGGGCGGCAGGGGTGATGCGGATGGTCATGGTCGTGGCGTCTTTCCGTGCAGGCGTCGGCACCGCGATTGTACTGCGCGCGGCACGGGGCTTCGCTATCATCGCGGCCTTTGCCGAAACCGCAGATGCGGCGTCGAATCGGGAGTTTCAACCCATGGCGGTGACCAGCGTGAAACGGGCGCTGTCGGGCGCGGTGGCGCCCGGCACGGAAGTGACGGTGCGCGGCTGGGTGCGCACGCGGCGCGATTCCAAGGCCGGCCTGTCCTTCGTCAACGTCAGCGACGGCTCCTGCTTCGATCCGATCCAGGTGGTGGCGCCGGCGACGCTGCCGAACTACGCCGGAGAGGTGCAGCGGCTCACCTCCGGCTGCGCGGTAATCGCCACCGGCACGCTGGCGCCCTCGCAGGGCAAGGGCCAGGCGTTCGAGATCCAGGCGACGCGCATCGAGGTCGCTGGCTTCGTCGACGACCCCGAGACCTATCCGATCCAGCCGAAGGCGCATTCGCTGGAGTTCCTGCGCGAAGTCGCGCACCTGCGTCCGCGCACCAACCTGTTCGGCGCGGTGGCGCGCGTGCGCCACACGCTGGCCGCGGCGGTGCACCGCTTCTTCCACGAGCGCGGCTTCCTGTGGATCAACACGCCGATCATCACCACCTCCGACGCCGAAGGCGCCGGGCAGATGTTCCGCGTCTCCACGCTGGACCTGCTCAACCTGCCGCGCGATGCGAAGGGCGGCATCGATTTCGGCAAGGACTTCTTCGGCAAGGAGACCTTTCTCACCGTCTCCGGCCAGCTCAACGTCGAGGCCTATTGCCTGTCGCTGAGCAACGTCTACACCTTCGGTCCGACGTTCCGCGCGGAAAACTCCAACACGCCGCGCCATCTCGCCGAGTTCTGGATGATCGAGCCGGAGATCGCCTTCGCCGACCTCGACGCCGACGCGCGCCTGGCCGAGGACTTCCTGAAGTACCTGTTCCGCGCCGCGCTGGAGGAACGCCCGGACGACATGGCGTTCTTCGCCGAGCGCGTGCTGCCGGACGCGATCGAGCGCCTGGAGAAGTTCATCGCCTCGCCGTTCGAGCGCATCGACTACGGCGATGCGGTGCAGATCCTGAAGAAGTCCGGCAGGAAGTTCGAGTTCCCGGTCGAGTGGGGCGTCGACCTGCAGACCGAGCACGAGCGCTACCTGACCGAGCAGCACGTCGGCCGCCCGGTGGTGGTGATGAACTATCCGGAACGCATCAAGGCGTTCTACATGCGCCTCAACGACGACGGCCGCACGGTCGCCGCGATGGACGTGCTGGCGCCCGGCATCGGCGAGATCATCGGCGGCAGCCAGCGCGAGGAGCGCCTCGACATGCTGGACGCGCGCATGCGACAGTTCGGCCTGGATGCCGCGCACTACCAGTGGTACCGCGACCTGCGCCGCTACGGCACCGTGCCGCACGCCGGCTTCGGCCTCGGCTTCGAGCGCCTGGTCTGCTACGTCTGCGGGCTTTCCAACATCCGCGACGCGATTCCCTACCCGCGCGCGCCGGGCCACGCCGAATTCTGAGGGCCGCATGCGCGCCGGCATCGCCGCCACGATCGTCCTCGCCGCCGGCCTCGGCGCCGGCTGCTCGATCGTGCCCGCCCTGCCGCAGCCGGCGCAGGAGCCGACGCTGGCCGAGGCCGCGGCGCGGCTCGCGCAGCGCACCCCATGCTGCCGCGACTGGAGCGAACTCGATTTCGACACGCGCCTGCCGGCCGAGCCGCGCCGCTTCCGGTTCGACGACCCGATGCCGGTGGTGGAGATCGGCGGCCAGCGCAGCTATGCGCTGGCGCTGCGCCTGCCCGCCTCCGAGAAACCTTATGCCGTGCTGTTCAAGGCCGAGCTGAGCGGGCGCTGGCTGCGCTCCAGCTATCTGTTCGCGCCCACGGCGGTGCTGCTCGACGCCGACCTGCGCCCGCTGCGCACGGTCGACGTGCCGCTGTGCGAATCGATCGGCCTGACCGAGGCCACCACCGGCGCGTTCGGCCGGCTCGACGTGGACGATCCGGCCGCGCGCTACCTGGTGGTCGCCAGCCTGGCCTCGCAGCTCGCCGCCACCACCTACTGGGAGCAGTCGCCGGCCGGGCTCGGCAACGACATCCTGATCGGCGGCGGCGCCGCGCTGGGCAAGTCGGCGCCGATGTCCGCATCCGGCAGTTTCCAGATCCCGCACGGCCCGGCGGGCGTGCTCTACGTCGGCCGGCTGACCCCGAAATACGAACGCGTCCTGAGCGATGCCATCTGCGGCAAGCCGGATACCGGCCAGGGCCTGCTGAAGGACCTGCGCGGGGCGCTGGGCAAGCCGTTCTGAGCGGACGCGGCGACGCCCCGACGAGGAGGTGGCATGCAACTCGATCTCACCGGCCGCCACGCCCTGGTCTGCGGCGCCTCGCAGGGCATCGGCCGCGCGGCTGCCGTGGAACTGGCACGACTGGGTGCGGACGTCACCCTGCTGGCACGCTCGGCGGATGCGTTGGCGGCCGTCGTCGCCGAGCTGCCGCGCACGCACGCGGCGCAGCGCCACGACGCGCTGGCCGCGGACATGGCCGACACCGAGGCGTTGCGCGAGCGCGTCGCCGCACTGGCCGCGCAGCACCCGGTGCAGATCCTGGTCAACAACAGCGGCGGTCCGCCCGGCGGGCCGGCGCATGCTGCGACCACGGACGCCTATCTCGCCGCGTTCCGCCAACACCTGCTCGCCGGCCAGACGCTGGTGCAGGCGCTGCTGCCGGGCATGCGCGCCGCGCGCTACGGCCGCATCGTCAACGTGATCTCCACCTCGGTGAAGGAGCCGATCGCCAACCTCGGCGTCTCCAACACCGTGCGCGCCGCGGTGGCGAGCTGGGCGAAGACGCTGGCCTCGGAGCTGGCCGCCGACGGCATCACCGTCAACAACGTGCTGCCCGGCTTCACCCGCACGCAGCGCCTCGCCGGCCTGATCGCCGCCAACGCCAAGGCCAGCGGCAGGAGCGAGGACGACATCGCGCGCGGCATGCTCGCCTCGGTGCCGGCCGGACGCTTCGGCGAGCCGGAAGAGGTCGCCGCCGTCGTCGCCTTCCTGTGCACGCCGGCGGCCGGCTACGTCGACGGCGTCAGCATCGCGGTGGACGGCGGACGCACGCGCTCTCTTGCCTGAATGTTTATGCGGCGAAGACCATACTTGAACGACTCACAACAGCAGCAGCAGCGCCAAGGTGATAAAAAAACTGATTAGGGCCATAAGGAGAGCTATGCGTGCGCGAACCAGCGTGCGTGCCAACACCAGAGACACGTCCGCCGGAATTTTATTTATCCCGACAACATATTTTAATCCTATAACGGCGAAATCGGAAAAAAAAATACTCGGCTTTATCTCCGATCTGATGCTATCACCCAACTGTTTGTTAAGCTGTTTTACAAAATAGTTAAATTCAAATAAATACCAGAAATTTGTACTTATTGTGGCAAAAACAAATAATGCAAGCATAGCGATAGCTCACTGTTCGGTTTTATTCACATCTAGTGCTACCGCATAGTTCGCAAAAGATGCCCCAAGACCAACGCCTCCGCCAACACTAACCGAAACGCTGCCGCCAGGGTTATAGTCAATATTAATCGAACCACCGCCAATAAAATGGCCGGAAATCTCTGTTTCCATGTGAACTGACGAATCAACGGGATGATCCACAAAATCGATCGTTGCAATCCTGAAGGAAACGTCAGTTTTTGCCTCTAATCCAAATGCTGGCGTAACAATTGAGATTTTATCATTGGCGTTATAAATACCTTTCTGCACTACTCCCCCACCACCATACGCAGCTACGCCTTTTGCTGCAACAGACGTTCTATCCTTTACTTCACGATGTAGAGCGCCCCTCTTTTCAGCCACAGAATTCGCGACCCGTTTCTCTGCAACATGCAGGCTTTTAGCAATCGCGTCAATAGCAATCGATTTCATTTCTTGCGCGACATAGCTTGTCAAACGCTCAGACAAGTTACGGTCCCAAAATGGCGTCTCCAATCTCCCATCGGGATCGTTGAACCTGTAGGGGTTATCACGTGTATACCAATACCGATTGAAGCTTGTGCCCTTGCCGGCATCCACTGCCACCGGATCCGCACTCAAAAACCTCCCCAGTATCGGATCGTAGTAGCGCTGCTGCATGTAGACCAGACCGGTCGGAGCATCGGTTTCGTGGCCGATGTAGCCAGGTCCGTCGTGCAGTGGTCTGTTGAGGGTATCGCCGTAGGGGGCGTAACGGGTACGTTCGATGACGTTGCCGTTGGCGTCCGTCACTGCTACCGGACTGCCTAGTGCGTCGGTGTGGTAGTAGACCACTGTCTCGGCATGCGCCGAGGAAGTCGCAAACAAGAGCAAGGCGAACACGGTCCCTGTACGCATGAATGCTCACTCCTTGAAGACAGGCGGTTTCTACACACGTTATCGCCAAAGGGCACGCTGCACTGCACCACTGCGTCTTCTGAAGCGGTCCAGAGCGCCCCAGACGGGAGCGCTGACCATACCGCCGCCCGCCGATCCATCGATCAAGCACTTCTGCAGCCCCACCGAATGGGAGCACTGGTTAGCGGCACACGCGGACGCCACCGTACGATCTGCTCGCAGTGCTGACGCGAAACCGCAAGGCCGCGGCATTCATCGAGCGGCTCGACGGCACCCACCGCTACGCGGCGTGTTGGTGCGCAGATCGAGGAAACGCCGGAAACACGCGCCACGCGGATCGAAAGGCCGGTCGCGGTGCTGGCACAGGGCGAAAGAGTCCACCCTTGAATGGGCCCACGCCATTCCCTTTCCCCGCCGCAAGCCGCTAAGCTCGTCGGCATGACCGCGACGCCGACGCTCGCCAACCTGATCGACGGCCGCCTGCAGCCGCCGCGCAACGGCCGCTATCTCGACGTGATCGAGCCCGCCACCGGCGCCGTGTTCGCCCGCTGTCCGGACAGCGACGGCACCGACGTCGACGCCGCCGTCGCCGCCGCCGCGCGCGCCGCGCCCGGCTGGGCGGCGACGCCCGCCGGCGAGCGCGCGCGGCTGCTCGACCGTCTCGCCGCGCTGGTCGAAGCGCACCTCGACGCGCTGGCCGCCGACGAGTCGCGCGACAGCGGCAAGCCGCTGGCGCTGGCGCGCAGCCTCGACATCCCGCGCGCCGTGTCCAACCTGCGCTTCTTCGCCGACGCGATCACGCAGTGGTCCGGCGAATCCCACGCGATGGAAACGGGCGCGATCAACTACACGCTGCGCCAGCCGCTGGGCGTGGTCGGCTGCATCAGCCCCTGGAATCTGCCGCTGTATCTCTTCACCTGGAAGATCGCGCCGGCGCTGGCCGCCGGCAACGCGGTGGTGGCGAAGCCGAGCGAGATCACGCCGCTGACCGCCTTCCGCCTCGCCGAGCTGGCCGTGGAAGCAGGTTTTCCGCCGGGCGTGCTGAACATCGTGCAGGGCACCGGCCCCGCGGTGGGCCAGGCGATCGTCGAGCACGCCGGCGTGAAGGCGATCTCGTTCACCGGCTCGACGCGCACCGGCGCGGCGATCGCCGCTGCCGCCGCGCCGAAATTCAAGAAGCTGTCGCTGGAGCTGGGCGGCAAGAACCCGACGCTGGTGTTCGCCGACTGGGACGGCAGCGAAGCCAGCCTGGACACGCTGGTGCGCTCGGCGTTCGCCAACCAGGGGCAGATCTGCCTGTGCGGCTCGCGCATCCTGGTCGAGCGCCCGATCTACGAGGCCTTCCGCGAGCGCTTCGTCGCCCGCGCGCGCGCGCTGCGCGTCGGCGATCCTTCCGACGCCGCCGCCGACCTCGGCGCAATCGTCTCGCAGGCGCAGTACGACAAGGTGCTCGGCTATCTCGACCTCGCCCGCGCGGAGGGCGGCCGCATCCTTTGCGGCGGCGAACCGGTGCAGGTCGGCGGCCGCTGCGCCGGCGGCCGCTTCATTGCGCCCACCGTGATCGAGGGTCTTTCCGCCGACTGCCGCGTCAATCAGGAAGAGATCTTCGGCCCGGTGGCGACGCTGATCCCGTTCGACCGCGAGGAGGAGGCGCTGGCGATCGCCAACGGCACGCCCTACGGTCTCGCCGCCTCGGTGTGGACCACCGACCTCGCGCGCGCGCACCGCGTCGCCGCGCGGCTCGAGTCCGGCATCGTCTGGATCAACTGCTGGCTGCTGCGCGACCTGCGCACGCCGTTCGGCGGCGTCAAACAATCCGGCGTCGGCCGCGAAGGCGGCACCGAGGCGCTGCGCTTCTTCACCGAGACGAAGAACGTCTGCATCCGCTACTGAGGAACCTCCATGCACTCGCTCCGTGACTTGCTCGACAACAACCGCCGCTGGTCGGAAGCGATCCGCGCGCAGGATCCGCAGTTCTTCGCGCGGCTGTCGCAACAGCAGGCGCCGAAGTACCTGTGGATCGGCTGCTCGGACTCGCGCGTGCCGGCCAACCAAATCATCGACATGGCGCCCGGCGAGGTATTCGTGCACCGCAACGTCGCCAACGTCGTCGTGCACACCGACCTCAACTGCCTCAGCACCATCCAGTTCGCCGTCGACGTGCTCAAGGTCGAGCACATCATCGTGGTCGGCCACTACGGCTGCGGCGGCGTGCAGGCGGTGCTGGAGCAGCGCCGCCTCGGCCTGATCGACAACTGGCTGCGCCACGTCGCCGACGTGATGCAGAAGCACACCGACGCGATCCAGGCGATCGATCCGGCCACGCTGCGCCACGCCCGCCTGTGCGAACTGAACGTGATCGAGCAGGTGACCCACGTCTGCCAGACCACGATCGTGCAGGACGCCTGGGAGCGCGGCCAGAAGCTCGCCGTGCACGGCTGGTGCTACAGCCTGCTGGACGGCCGCATCCGCGATCTCGGCATGGATGTGGCGCAGTCCGAGCAGCTCGCGCCAATTTATGAGCAAGCGCTGAGCCGCCTGGCCGCGTCGCCCGCCGCCGCGCGCTGAGCGGCGCGTGCGCGTCAGCACTACGCGCCTTCCGTTTTTTCGTGTACAGATACGAAATGCGGAGTCGGGAGGATCGCTGATGCTGCGCAAGCTGGGGTTGGGCGCCGTGGCGGCGCTGGCGGCGTGGAGCCTGGGCGCGACGGGCGCGCAAACCGCCTCGCAGTCCGCGTGGCTGGCGAAGCAACGCGCCGCCACGGCGAAATCCGAGAGCATCCTGCGCGAGGCGGAGAAGCGCAAAGGCCTGCTGGGACAGTACCAGTTGATGCGCTACGCCTACGCCTCCGACAAGGACGAGGCGTTCCGGCTTATCTTCGGCCAGTACCTGTCGTGGTACCAGACCTATCTCGGCGCCTACGACGATGCGCGCAGCACCTTCTCGATCCGGCAGCCGGCCGAGAAGGACGACAACGCATCGCCGCTGGCGGATGCGGATTGCGCGGCGCAGCCGGCCATCGACGCGGTCGCCGCGCTGGCCAAGGACCGCAAGGCGGTGTTCTTCAACGAAGCGCACAACGCGCCGGTGACGCGCACGCTCACCGTGCAGATGCTGGCCAGGCTGCGCGCGGAAGGCTTCGACACCTTTGCCGCCGAGACGCTGTACTCGACCGACAAGGATCTCGCCAAGCGCGGCTATCCGACCGAGAACAGCGGCTTCTACACCGAGGAGCCGATCTACGCGGAGATGGTGCGCACCGCGCTCAAGCTCGGCTATCGCGTGATCGCCTACGAAGCCGAGTCCGACGCCAGCGGCGACGCGCGCGAAGCCGAGCAGGCGCGCAACCTGTACCAGCGCGCGTTCAAGGACCATCCCGACGCGCGCCTGGTGGTCAACGCCGGCTACGCGCACATCGTCGAAAGCGGCGTCTATCTCGGCGGCCAGTCGATGGCGCAACACTTCCGCAAGCTGTCCGGCATCGACCCGCTGACGGTCGAGCAGACCATGCTGATCGCGCACGACAAGCCCGACAAGGACCATCCCTACTACCGCGCCGCGATCGCGCGGCTGCATCCCGCCGCGCCGCTGGTGTTCGTATGCAAGGGCGGCACGCCGTGGTCGCTGAAGCCGGGCTACGACGTCAGCGTGTTCTTTCCGGAAGACCAGTTGCGCCGCGGCCGTCCGACCTGGCTGTCGCTGGGCGGCCTGCGCGTGCCGTATTTCGTCAGCGGCGATCTGTGCGACAAGACCTATCCCTGCCTGCTCGAGGCGCGCTACGCCGACGAGGGCGACGACGCGATCCCGGCCGACCGCGTGGTGCTCGACCCGGCGCCGCTGGACAACGCCGCGGTGACGCCCGCCGACCGCGTGCGCCAGGGCCAGGCCGAGCCGAGCACGGAGCTCTACCTGCGTCCCGGCCGCTATCGGCTGACCGCGGTGGACCAGGACGACCGCGCGCTGGGGCGCCACAGCATCACGGTGCGGGCCGACGGCGGGGGTTCGTCATGAATCCGGTCGTCCGCACCGACGCCGCCCCCGCCCCGGTCGGCGCCTATCCGCACGCGCGCCGCGTCGGCGACCTGCTGTTCCTGTCCGGCGTCGGCCCGCGCGTGCCGGGCAGCAACGCGATCCCCGGCAACGTGCACGACGCCGACGGCAGGCTGGTCGCCTACGACATCGAGGCGCAGTGCCGGCAGGTGTTCGCCAACGTGCGCGCGGTGCTGGAAGCGAGCGGCGCGCGCTGGCAGGACCTGGTCGACGTCACCGTGTTCCTCACCGACATGCAGCGCGACTTCGCCGTCTACAACCGGCTGTATGCCGAATATTTCGCCGGCGTCGACGCCTGCCGCACGACGCTCGGCATCAGCGCCCTGCCCACGCCGATCGCGATCGAGCTGAAGTGCGTGGCTTGGCTGGGGGCGCGCTGAGCGGAAACGAAAAACCCCGGCCGGTGGCCCGGCCGGGGTCGCTGCGGACGGAATGCCGCGCTTACTGCTGGCCGTCTTCGGTCTTGGCCGGCTCGGTCTTGGCCGGCGCCCCGCTCTTCGTCGTGCTCTTCTTCGCGGCGTGATGATGCTTGGCGTGGTGCTTGGTATGCGCCGTGGTCGTGTGCTTGGTCATCGGCTTGGCGGCATCGGCGCCCGGAGCCGGCGCCGCGGCCTGCTCGGCGGCGGGCGCGGCCGGCTGCGCCTGAGCGCTGTCCTGCGCGAAGACGAAACCGGAGAAGGCCAGGCCCGCGGCCAGCACGGCCGAGATCGCGAACGTACGCATGGAGGTTCACCTCATGTGAAAGTTGGCCGCGTCCCCGGCCGGAACCCGGCTGCGCGGGTGGCGCGGCGGACCGAACATTGCGCCCGAGCCCCCTGCTGCACGCTGAACGTCCGGCGCGCGCGGCGCGTGCCGACTCAGCGGCCGTCGGCGAACCGCAGCGCCGTCTCCAGCAGGCGGCGGATCAGCGTCGCGGTCGGCGCGGCCAGGTCGGCGCGCCAGGCGAAGCCGTCCTCGTCCATGTAGTTGAGCTGCGCCAGCTCCAGCTGCACCGCGTGCACGCCGGCGTCGGGCGCGCCGTAGTGGCGGGTGATGTAGCCGCCCTTGAAGCGGCCGTTGATCACGAAGCTGTAGTGCCGCTGCGCGCCGAGCGCATGCGCCAGCGCGGTCTGCAGTTCCGGCGCGCAGCTCGCGCCGTCGGCGGTGCCGAGGTTGAAGTCCGGCAGGCGGCCGTCGAAGAACATCGGCACCACGCTGCGGATCGAATGCCCCTCCCACAGCACGACGCGGCCGTGCCGCGCCTTCAGCCGCTGCAGCTCGGCGGCCAGCGCGGCGTGGTAGGGGCGCCAGTAGGCGTCCACGCGCGCGGCGGTTTCGGCGGCGTCGGGTTCCTCGCCCTCGCGGTAGATCGGCTCGCCGGCGAAGGTGACGGTCGGCACCAGGCCGGTTTCGCGGCGTCCCGGGTACAGCGCCGCGCCGTCGGCCGGACGGTTGAGGTCGACCACGTAGCGCGACCAGTGCGGGCGCAGGATCGAGGCGCCGAGTTCCGCGGCGAAGGCGTACAGCCGGCCGACGTGCCAGTCGGTGTCCGGCACGCGCCGCGCGGCCGGCGTCATGCGCGCGGCGATGTCGTCGGGCAGGGCGCTGCCGTCGTGCGGCAGGCTGATCAGCAGCGGCGCGGTGCCGCGGTGCAGGGTGAAGACGTCCATCGCGGGAGTTTAGCGGGACTCGGGACTCGGGACTCGGGACTCGGGACTCGGGACTCGGGACTCGGGAAAAGCGCAACCGCCGCGCGTCACAGCCCGAACCGCGCCGGCGCGTACGGCAGCGGGTCCAGTGCGGGATCATTGCCGCCCGCCAGCGCGGCGACGAGTTCGCCCGTCGCCGCCGCCATGCTGACGCCCAGCATGCCGTGGCCGGTGGCCAGCAGCAGGTTCTTCCAGCGCGTGCTGGGACCGACGATCGGCACCTCGTCGACGCTCATCGGCCGCCAGCCCCACCACTCTTCCAGCACCTGCGCGCCTTCCGGTTCGTGCAGGTACTCGGCCGCGCCGCGGCGCAGCGCGTCGAGGCGCACGCGGTTCAGCGTGGCGTCGTAGCCGGAGAATTCCATCGTGCTGCCGAGGCGGTAGCCGGAGCTCCACGCCGTCACGCACACGCTGCGTTCGCGCAGCACCAGCGGCATGCGTGGCACCCGCTCGGGACGCGTGTAGGTGATCGAGTAGCCCTTGCCGGGCTGCATCGGCAGACGCAGGTCGAGGCTGCGCGCGGTCAGCGGCGACCACGCGCCCAGCGCCAGCACCACGCGCTCGCCGGCGAAATCGCCGCGCGAGGTCCGCACCGCGGCGATGCGCTCGCCGCCGAACGCGAAGCCTTCGACGCGCGCGCCCTCCTCGATCGCGCCGCCCAGCTCGCGCACGCGGCGCGCCAGCTCGGCGACGTAGCGGTCCGGGCGCAGGTGCGCGTCGTCGGGATGCAGGATGCCGCCGGCCACGCCCGGCTTCAGCGCCGGCTCCAGCGCCTGCACCTCGTCGCCGCGCTTGCGCTCGACGGCGATGCCGAGCCGCGCCAGCGCGTCGAGGTGCGCCTGCTCCTGCGCGAAGGCGCGCGCGTCGCGGAACACGTACAACGTGCCCGCGCGCGCGTATTCGCAGTCCAGGCGGTCGTCGGCGACCAACCGTTGCAGCAGCGCGCCGGAGCGCTCCAGGATCGCCGCGCGCGCTTCGGCGGCGCGCCAGAAATCGCGCGGGTTGCGGCGCCGCGCGAAGCCGAGCAGCCACTGCAAGCGCGCGAAGTCCGGGCGCGGATTGACGTACAGCGGCGCGTCGCGCCGCAACATCCAGCGCAGCGCCTTGCCGAGCGTGCCCGGCGCGTTCAGCGGCGGCGCGTGGCTGGGGGTGATGGTGCCGCAGTTGCCGTGCGAACTGCCGCCGCCGGGGCGGCCCTGCTCGAGCACCCGCACCTTCGCGCCCGCTTGCAGCAGGTAGTAGGCACAGGCGAGTCCGATGACGCCGCCGCCGAGCACGAGGGCGTCGCTGCGTGTGGATGGCATGCGCGCATTCTACGGCGCGCGGCCGCCGCCGCGCAGACCGCGCGGTCAACCCAGCGCCAGCGGCGCGAACAGCACGTTCCAGTGCGCCAGCCCGGCGACCGCCAGCAGCATGGCCAGCACGAGCAGGCTGTGGCGCAGCTTGCGCGCCGCGCCCCAGCCGCGCGCGCGCCACACCGCCGGCACCTGCAACAGCACCAGCGCGCTGGCGACGGAACATGCATGGGCCAGCACCACCGCCGTGCGCAGCAGCGGCGTCGGGTAGGCGTAGATCGCCTGTTCGCCGACCATTCCCATCTGCACCAGCGCGGCCACGGCCGTGGCGATGAAGGCCAGCCACAGCAGCGCCGTCAGCGTCATCAGGAACGCCGCGCCGAGCGGTCCGCGCGCGCTGCCGTTGACGCGGCGGCCGCGGCGCGCCCACGCCGCCACCAGCACGCCGGCGCACAGCAGCGCGAGCACGGCCAGCAGCAGCGCGAACGGCGGCAGCCGGTTGGCCACGCCGACGCGGTCGAACACGGTGTGGCCGTAAGGACTGGCGAAACCGGCGATGCGCCCGCGCGCATCCTGCAGGAACACCAGACGGTCGCTGCCCTCGACGGCGCGGAAGCTCAGCGGCCCGTCCTGCACCCAGCGCGTGGTGCGCTCGCCGGCGCTCACGGCCAGCTCGCCGTCCCGGGTCACGCTGACGGCGGCGGCCGCGCTGAGCGCGTCGAACAGCTTCTCCAGCGTGGAATAGTTGCGGCGTTCGGCGAGATAGGTGCCGGCGAAACGCTGGCCGCTGCGCGCGAAGTCGGCCGGCGGCGCCGGCAGCGGCAGCGGCCGCGCCTCGGCCAGAAAGTGTTCGAGGATCTGCCGCGGCAGTTCCGCCGACAGTTCGCCGCCGCTGTCGGTGTTGGTGGAGACGAACACGCCGACGCCGGCCTCCGGCAGCACCACCATGTTCGAGTGGAACCACAGCGTCGCGCCCGCGTGCTCGAGGCTGAGGTAGCGGCCGTAGGGATGGCGGAAGAAACCGTGGGCGATGCCGGCGGCGCCGGGCGCGTTGCCGAAATCGACGGTGGCCAGCGTGGCGAAGGTCTGCGGCTGCAGCACGACATGGCCGTCCAGCGCGCCGCCGTTCAGCAGCATGCGCATGTAGCGCGCCATGTCCTCGGCCGTGCTGGCGCCCGCGCCGGCCGGCGCGATCTGCGCGATGTGCTCGAACGGCTGCGGCGCGAAGCCGCCGTCGACGGAACGGAAGCCGGCGCTGTAGGCGTGTTCCAGCGCCGCGCCGACCGCGCGCGGGTCGGAGGCCGGCAGCGGCTCGCGGAACGTCGTGTGCGTCATGCGCAGCGGCGCCAGCAGGTGCCGCTCGACGTAGGCTTCGAACGGCTGCCCCGACACCTGCTGCACGATCGCGCCGAGCAGCGCCACCGCATAGTTGGAATAGTCGGCGTGCACGCCGGGCGCGCGCACGCGCCGCGGGCGGTAGCGCGCGAGGTAGTCGTCCAGCGTCGGCACCGCCGCGCCCGGCCGCGTGAACAGGTGGCCGAGGGCGCTGTCCTCGAAGCCGGCGGTGTGCGTCATCAGATGCCATACCTTGACCGGCGGGTAGCCTTCGTCGGGCAACCGCAGCGCCGGCGGCAGGTAGCGGTTGGCGTCGGCGTCGAGGTCGAGCCGGCCCTGCTCGACGAGCTGCATGGCGGCGATGTAGGTGAAGGTCTTGGAGATCGAACCGATGCGGAACAGCGTCGTCGCCGGATCGACCGGCCGCCGCGGATCCTTGCCGGCGATGCCGTAGCCGCGCGCGAACAGGGTGCCGTCGCGGTCGACCACCGCCACGGTGACGCCGGCGACGCCCTTGGCGTCCATCCAGCTGCGCACCGCGCCGTCGACGAAGGCGCCCAATGCCGTGACGGGCATCACGGGCGCGGCCGGCACCGGCTGCGGCGGCGCGGCCGTCGTCGTCGCCCCCGCCGGCGCAGCCGGAGTGGCCGGCGATGCGGTCGGCGGCTCCGCCCACGCCGCCGTCGCCAGCATGACGCCGAGCGCCAGGCCCCACCATCCCCTCGCCGTACTGCGCATGCGCTTCCCCTTCACGTCACTTCCTGACCCAGTTCCGCCGGCCGCAGCCGTCGATTTGAACAGATCGCCCGCGCAGCGGCCATCCGCGGCGCGTCCCGCCTGCCATGGCACCGTTCCTGCATGAATTTTCGCGACAGGAGGGCTCCGCCATGTCCGCCATCGCCACCGAAACCGTCTTCGCCCTGCGCGCCCCCGGCTCCGGCTGGCTGGCGACGCTGATCTGCGCGCTGGACGAGGCCTCCCGCGATCCCGACTTCGACGACTACCACCGCCGCCTGCTGGTGCAACTGCTGCGCGAAGGCGCGCCCTCGGCCGCCGTGGTCGCCGCTGCGCACCGGCGCATGACCGAATTCGAGTCCGGCCTCGCGCGCGACCATCAAGCGCTGCCGGACACGCCGGCGCTGCCGTCGGCGCCGCCCGCGCGCCAGCGGCCGTCACTGACCCTGGTCGGCAGCAGCTCCCGCTGACGCCCATCCGGTCCAGCCCGGACCGCGCACCACCCGCCCCGGCAGCGCGCCGGTCGGCTCGCCGTCGGCCAGCACCTGCACGCCGTTGACGAACACGTCGCGCACGCCGGTCGCGTACCGGCGCGGCGCGGCGTAGGTGGCGTGATCGGCGATCGTCGCCGGATCGAACACCACGATGTCCGCGTAGTAGCCGCCGGCCAGACGGCCGCGGTCGCGCAGCTTGAGGTTCTCCGCGGGCAGCGCGTTCAGGCGGCGGATCGCGTCGGCCAGCGTGTCGACATGCTCGTCGCGCACGTAACGGCCGAGGAAGCGCGCGAAGTTGCCGTAGGCGCGCGGATGCGGCTGCGACTTCAGGAACACGCCTTCCGGCGCGTACGAGCCTTCGTCGGAACCCAGCGTCACCCACGGCTGCTCGAGGCCGAGCCTGACGTTGGCCTCGCTCATCAGGAAGAACGCGGCGTCGATGCGGCTGTGGTCCTCGACGATCAGGTCGATGATCGCCTCCTCCGGGCTCTCGCGGCGCATCGCCGCCACCTCGGCCAGCGTCTTGCCGATCAGCGGCTTCAGCTTCTCGGTCTTGAAGCCGATCAGCAGGATGTTCTTCGCGCTGCCGGCGGCGACGCACAGGTTCTCCCAACCCTTGCCGGGACGGCGCATGTCGCGCAGCAGCCGCTGGCGCACCGCCGGCTGCTGCAGGCGCGCGATCCACGCATCCAGGCCGCCTTCCTGCACGGCCGGCGGCATGCAGGCGTACAGCCCGGTGGCGCCGGCCGTGTACGTGTACATGTTGGCGCCGACCGACAGGCCTTGCGCGCGCGCCTCCTCGATGCGCGCGATCGCCTCGCGCATCTTCGGCCAGTTCGCCTTGCCGGCCGCCTTGAGGTGATAGGCCTCGGCGTGCACGCCGGCGGTGCGCGCGATGGCGATCAGCTCGTCGATGCCCTGCAGCAGGCGGTCGCCCTCGCTGCGCATGTGCGAGACGTAGGCGCCGCCGAACGGCGCCGCCGCCTGCGCCAGCGCCACCAGCTCGTCGGTCCTGGCGTAGGCGCCGGGCGCGTAGATCAGCGCGGAGCCGACGCCGAGCGCGCCCTCGCGCATCGCCTGGCGCACCAGGTCCTGCATGCGCGCGAGTTCCTCCGGCGTCGGCGCGCGGTCGGCGTTGCCGAGCTCGTGCTGGCGCACGGTGGTGGCGCCGACGAAGGAGGCGATGTTGGGCGCGATGCCCTTCGCCGCCAGCGTGTCGAGGAATTCGCCCAGCGAGGTCCAGGTGATCGGATAGCGGATGTCGCCCTGCTCCGCGGTCATCTCCTGCTTCATCGCCGGCGTCAGCGGACCGTACGACCAGCCTTCGCCGAACACCTCCAGCGTCACGCCCTGCTTGAGGTCGGAGAGCGAGCGGCCGTCGGCGATCAGCGCGTCCGGCGCCCACGACAGCATGTTGATGAAGCCGGGCGCGACGGCCAGGCCGCCGGCGTCGATCTCGCGCTTCGCCGTCGCCGCATCGAGGTTGCCGACCACCGCGACGCGATCGCCGCGCACGCCGACGTCGGCGACCACGCCGGGCGCGCCGCTGCCGTCGTAGACGGTGCCGTGGCGGATGATCAGGTCGTAGTCCGGCGGCGGCACCGGCGCGGGCGCTGCCGGCGGAGCGGCGGGCACGGATGCGTCGGCCGTTTCCTGCCGCGGCGGCTGCGCGGCGCATGCGCACAACAGCAGCACGAAGGCGGCGACGATGGTCTTGCGCAACATGGCGTCTCTTCCCCGGGAGAGTGGCCCGACTATCGCCAAGCCGGTCCATGCGCACAAGCGGCCACAGTCACATCGCGGCGGCCCCGCGGCGCCGCTGCGCCCGCCCACGGCCCGCGCGCAGCGGCTTCACCTGCGCCGACCGAACCGCTACCCTCGGCGCATGCCGCGCCGGGAACCCTTTCCATGCGGAGCCGCACGCCTCTGCCGCGCCGTCTTGGCGCGACGGGCGCGGGAGGCGCCGCGCTTCGCCGCGCTGGCGGCTGCGGCGCTGATCCTCGCCGCCTGCTCCGGCGCGCCGCGCCGTCCCGAGGCGGGCACGCCCACGGCGGCGGCCGCCAACGGCGTGCTGTTCCGCGCGATCGGGCTGGTCGGCACGCCCTACCGTTACGGCGGCAACACGCCCGGCGGCGGCTTCGATTGCAGCGGCCTGGTCGACTACGTCTACCGCACCGAGGCCGGCGTGGCGCTGCCGCGCACCGCGCAAGAGATCGGCGCCCTGGACGCGCCGAGGATCCGGCGCGACGACCTCGCCCCCGGCGACCTGGTGTTCTTCCGCGGGCGCGGCCGCCGCATCACCCATGTCGGCATCTACGTCGGCGAAGGCCGCTTCGTGCACGCGCCGGACACCGGCGGCACCGTGCGTCTGGACGAACTCGACGGCCCGTACTGGCGCCAGCATTTCCTCTACGGCAAGCGCGTGCTCGACTGAAACCCCGCTGGCAGCCGCGCCGGCGCCGACCCGTCTCGACGGCCACGCACCCCGCGCAGCCACTGCAAGGAGCAAGCCCATGAACAGCGTCAACGTGCTTTACACCGCCACCGCCACCGCACACGGCGGCCGCGAGGGCCACGTGCGATCCAGCGACGGTCTGATCGACCTCGACCTCAGGGTGCCGAAGGAACTCGGCGGCCCGGGCGGCGCCGGCAGCAACCCCGAACAGTTGTTCGCGGCAGGCTACTCCGCCTGCTTCGAGGGCGCGGTGCGCTTCGTCGCGCGCGAGAAGAAGGTCGCGCTGAAGGACGCCTCGGTGACCGCCCACGTCGGCATCGGGCCGCGTCAGCCGACCGGTTTCGGCATCGCCGTACGACTCGACGTCAGCCTGCCCGGCCTCGACCGCGCCGTCGCCCAGGAACTGATCGACACCGCGCACCGCGACATCTGCCCCTACTCGCACGCCACCCGCGGCAACGTCGACGTGCAGGTCCGGCTGGTCTGACGCGACGTTCGCCCCGACGGGCACGCTGCCGCGGCGTCGTGCTGTAATGCGTCCGGCGGCGCCGGGGGCGCCGATCGGGGGACGGACGATGAAAGACCTCACCGTACTGCTGGGCCGGATCGGCCTGGCGCTGATGTTCCTGCTGTTCGGCTGGGCCAAGCTGCACGACATGGCCGGCACCCAGGCCTACATGCAGTCCGCCGGCGTGCCGGCGGCGCTGTATCCGCTGGCGGTGCTGGCCGAACTGGGCGGCGGCCTCGCCATCCTCGTCGGCGCGCTGACGCGCGTCGTCGCCCTGCTGCTGGTGCTGTTCGCGCTGGCGACGGCGTTCCTGTTCCACTACCCGCACATGGCCGCCGACGCCGGCCAGGCGATCAACTTCTGGAAGAACATCACGATCGCCGGCGGCTTCCTGGTGCTGGCCGCGCATGGCGCCGGCGCCTGGAGCGTCGACGCCTGGTGGGCCGGCCGCAAGCGCTAAACGCCCGCCGACGGCGTTGCGACGACCAGCACGGGGCGCGTCCAGGTGACGCGCCCCGCCGGGGCTTTTTCCCCGCAGACGCGCGCGCCCATCCGCTCGTAGAACCCGCGCGCCGGCGGGTGCGCGACGATCGTCACCGCGCGGAAGCCGCGTGCCGCCGCTTCTCCCAGCATGTGGCGGAACAGCGCCGCGCCGATGCCGGCGCCCTGCAGCGCGTCGTCCACGAACAGATAGTCCAGCTCCGCGTCGGCATCGCGGCAAACCAGGCTATAGAAACCCGCCAGGCGTCCGCCGCACTCGCCGACGCGCAAGGCGTCGCGCGCCAGTTGCTCCGGCGTGATGGTCACGGCCTCGACGATGCGGCGGTATCGGCCCGCGTAAGCGGACGAGCCGCGCACCAGCGCGGTCAGCGCCGCGCAGTCGCCGGCCCGTGCCGGCCGGATGCGCAATGCGGCGGGACGCTCAGGCGTGGCCGTGGCCTTCCGCTCCATGCGCATGACCGTGCGCGAGCTCCTCGGCCGTCGCCTCGCGCACGAGCGTGACCTCGACATCGAAGGCGAGCGTCTTGCCGGCCAGCGGGTGATTGAGGTCGACGTCGATCGTGCTCATGCCGACCTTGTGCACGGTCACCGCGCGCTGGCCGCCCTGCTTCAGCGCCAGCACGGTGGTCATGCCGGGCTTGAGGTGCCTGGCGTCGCGGAAATACTTCTTCGGCACGCGCTGGATCATGCCCTCCTGGCGCGGGCCGTAGGCCTCTTCCGGCGGCACCGTGACCTGGAACTTTTCGCCGGCCTCGCGCCCCTCGATGGCCTTCTCCACGCCCGCGATCAGTTGGCCGTGGCCCAGCAGCACGGCCAGCGGTTCGCCGCGCTCGCGAGAGCTGTCGACGGCGCCGCCGCCGGCGTCGGTCACCGTGTAGTGGAAGCAGACCACCTTGTCTTTCTCGGCCTTCATCGTCGCGTGCTCCGGAGCAAAGCCCGTCATGGTAGCGGCGGGCGCGGCGGGCGTCACCCGCGCCGCCGCTCAGGCGCCGGACTCGGCGGCAGGCTCGCCGAAGCGCACGCCACGCGCTTCCGGTCCCAGCCAGGTCACCGCCGCCAGCAGCACGGCGACGGCGGCGATCCACGCCGCCAGCGCGAAGGCGTAGTCGCCGCCGTTGCCTTTCGCCAGCCAGGCCTGCGCCGTGGCCGTGAACGCCGCCAGCAGGTTGCCGAGCTGGTAGGCGAAGCCGGGCAGCGTGCCGCGCACGTCGTCCGGCGCCAGTTCGTTGAGATGGGTGGGCACCACGCCCCAGGCGCCCTGCACCATCGCCTGGATCAGGAACGCGCCGGCGCCGAGCAGCAGCACGGAGCCGCCGAACGCCCACAGCGGGATCACCGGCAGCGCCAGCAGCGCGGCGGTGACGATGGCGCGCCGCCGCCCCACCCGTTCCGACCACGCGCCGAACGCCAGCCCGCCGACCAGCGCGCCGAGATTCAGCACCATCGTCAGCACGCCGACCGTGGCGGTGTCGAAGCGGTGCTGCACCTTCAGGAACGTCGGATAGAGATCCTGCGAGCCGTGGCTGAACATGTTGAACAGCGCCATCAGCACGATCAGGTAGAGGAAGCGCCCCCAGTGGCCGCGCATCGCCGACAGCGCATCGCGGCGCTGGCCCGCACCGTTGCGCGCCTGCCATACCGGCGACTCCGGCACCGAGCGCCTGATGTACAGCACCAGCAGCGCCGGCAACGCGCCGACCATGAACATGCCGCGCCAGCCGATGTGGTCGAACAGCAGCGCGTACACCGCCGCGCCGAGGAAGTAGCCGCAGGGATAGCCGCTCTGCAGCAGGCCGGAGACCAGGCCGCGCGCACGTGCCGGGATCGACTCCATCGCCAACGAGGCGCCGATGCCCCATTCGCCGCCCATCGCCACGCCGAACAGCGCGCGCAGCACCAGCAGCGCGGTCAGCGACGGCGCGAACGCGCAGGCGAGGCCCAGCGCGGAATACAGCACGATGTCGGCCATCAGCACCGGCCGCCGCCCGTAGCGGTCGGCGAGGCGGCCGAACAGGAAGGCGCCGACCGGGCGCATCGTCAGGGTCAGGAACAAGGCGAAGGTGACGCCGGCGACCTCGACGCCGAATTCGCGCGCCACTTCCGGCATCACGAACACCAGCAGGAAATAGTCGAACGCATCCAGCGTCCAGCCGAGGAAGCTGGCCAGCACGGTGTGGCGCTGGGTGCGATCGAGTTCGCGCAGGGGAGCCAGGAACGCCATCGTCGCCTCCGTCGCGACGGACGGGCCGCCGGTGCGGCGGAGGCTAGCACGCCGCCGGCCGATGCCGCGGAAGTCTATTTCTTCGCCGGCGGCGCGTAGCGCAGGTTGTCCAGCATCGGCGTGCGCGGGCGCTGGATCACCAGCATCGGATTGCCGGCCAGCTCGTGGCAGGCGGTGCAGGCGGCGGAGAGTTCGTCGTAGGCCCTGGCGAACGCCGCCTCGTCCTGGCGGGCGAGCGCATCCTGCACGCGTGCGACCGCCGGATTCATCAGCGACGGCATCACCTCGGACAGCTTCTGCGGCTGCAGCTCGGCGGCGTCGCCGTTGCTCTGCTCGATGCCACGCAGCGCCTCGCCCAGTTCGCCGACCATGAAATAGGCGAGATTCCAGTTGCCGGCCTCGCCGGCCCACCACAGGCGGTCGTGGCGGATCTGCAGCTCCAGCATCTGCTGGCCCAGCTCCGGCCGCGCCTGCGCCTGCAGCGCGGCGACCTGCGCCTTCAGCGCGGCGATCTCGGCCGCCAGGGCGGTAGCATCGCCGCGCCTGGCCGGCGTGGCGGCGAACGCGCAGCCGACGACGCCGGCGGCGGCCGCCGCCAGCCCGAGGGAACGGAGCGACATGACGCCTCCTCGATGAGAACGATTATGGTTTACGCATATTCGCCGCCGCGCCGCCGCCGCGCAAGGGCCGTGGCGCGCGGCGTCGCCGGCATGCGCCGCGAGAACGCGCGCCGGTTTTTATATTTGTATACATTCATACAGACGCCCGCGCTTGCGCACCCCGAATCGCCCCGCGTATGGTGCGCGACACTCGGGGAGTAGGGGTGTGGATTTGGCGAAACGCATCGCGAAGATCGCGGGCGCGCGCCGTTGCACGCGCATGCTGCACCTGCGGCTCGCCTGGCTGTTGCCGATCGCCTGGCCGATCCTGTTGCTGGCCGCGCAGGCACAGCCCGCAGCGCTGCACATCGAGCGCCTCACCCTTCCGCTGCCGCCGGCCGAGGTCCGCGCCGATCCCGGCACGCTGCCGTGGCAGCCCGTGTCCGACGTGCCGGTGCGGGTCGGCGAGGGCTGGCTGCGATTGACCGTCCAGGGGCCGCTGCCCGTCGCCCGGCCCCTCTACCTGGTCATGCCGCGGCGCGGCACCGCGCGCGTCGAGGTCTACCTGCCGAACCGGGTGGAGCCGCTGGTCAGCGACGACTACGGCCCCCACCGCGCGGACGTCTCCACCCGCCTGCACGTGTTCGAGATCGACCGCCTGACGGTCGGCGACCGCATCTACGTGCGCGCTAGCGGCATGCGCGTGGCGTTGCTGCAGCCCGCGCTGATGACCCACGACGCGCTGATCGCGGACGACCGCGTTCCCGCACTGCTCGCCGCGGCGCTGCGCCTGCTCACCGGCATCGCCGCCGCGGCGATGCTCGTCTGCGCGGCCTGGCGGCGCGAGGCCGTCTACCTGGCCGGCGGCGTCTACCTGCTGCTGTGGCTGGCCTTCCACTGCGCCAACGACGGCAGCCTGTACGTGCTGCCCGGCACCGGCTGGCTGGCGGCGTTGCGGGTGACCGGCCCGTGGCTGTTCGCGCTGGCCGCGACGATCCTGCTGACGGTGTTCGCGCGCCTGCTGCTGCGGCTGCGCGCGCGCGCGCCGCGTCTGGATCGCCTGTTGCTGGCGCTGACGCCGCTGTTCGCGGCGATGGCCTTGGCCGCGCAACTGCCGGCGGTGCGTCCCTGGCTGCTGCCGCTGGGCAATGCGGCCAATGCGCTGATGATCCTCGACACCCTGGCGCTGCTCGCCGCCGCGGCGCTGGCGGCCCGCCGCGGCGCCCGTTACGCGACGGCGTTCCTGCTGGCCTGGACGCCGGTGGCCGTCAGCATCCTCGCCGACGCGCTGGCGGCGATGCGCCTGCTCGACATGTCGCAGGACATCGGGCTCTACCTGCTGGCGATCGACGCGTTCTGCGGCGCGCTGTTCGCGTGGATGGCCGTCGAGCGCGCCACGCTGCGCGGACGGCTGCTGCGCGCGCCGCGGCACGGCGACTCGGCGGGCGCCGAGGCGATGGAGGGCGCGCTGCGGCGTTTGTGCCTGCTGGCGCGCGAAGGCGTGGTGCGCCGTTTCGCCCTGCTGCTGATCCACCCCGGCGAACCGGCCGCCGCCGGCCGTCTGTCGCGCGAGGAGGTGCGCGCCGCCGTGCTGCGGCACGCCGGCGCGCTGCTGCACGGCGAACTGCGCGCGGACGACCGCTACGGCGCCTGCGGCGACGGG